>NZ_JBBBBJ010000025.1:0-545 GCF_037120545.1 Nocardioides sp. CCNWLW216 | reverse complement strand
GCTCGGCGCCGTACGTGTTCTCGCCGGGTTTCGAGGCTCAGGCCTGGCGGCCTTCGCACCTCAACCTGCGTGGGGCGTGGGGCGCGGCCCGCAGCCCGTTGGGCGAGCGGAGGGCACGCTCGGCGCCGTACGTCTTCTCGCCGGGTTTCGAGGCTCAGGCCTGGCGGCCTTCGCACCTCAACCTGCGTGGGGCGTGGGGCGCGGGCCGCGGCCCGTTGGGCGAGCGGGGGGCATGCTCGGCGCCGTACGTGTTCTCGCCGGGTTTCGAGGCTCAGGCCTGGCGGCCTTCGCACCTCAACCTGCGTGGGGCGTGGGGCGCGGCCCGCAGCCCGTTGGGCGAGCGGAGGGCACGCTCGGCGCCGTACGTCTTCTCGCCGGGTTTCGAGGCTCAGGCCTGGCGGCCTTCGCACCTCAACCTGCGTGGGGCGTGGGGCGCGGGCCGCGGCCCGTTGGGCGAGCGGGGGGCATGCTCGGCGCCGTACGTGTTCTCGCCGGGTTTCGAGGCTCAGGCCTGGCGGCCTTCGCACCTCAACCTGCGTGGGGCG
>NZ_JBBBBJ010000024.1:0-905 GCF_037120545.1 Nocardioides sp. CCNWLW216 | reverse complement strand
CGGTGACGTTCATCCCGAAGAACCTGGGCAACGCCTACTTCGACACCTCGAACGCGGGTGGCAAGAAGGCGGTCGAGGAGTTCGGCGGCTCGTATGAGGAGGTTGGCCCGGCCGAGGGTTCCCCGGATGGTCAGGTGACCTACATCAACACCGCGACCCAGCAGGGCCGCGACGCGCTGGTGATCTCGGCCAACGACCCCGACGCGCTGTGTGATGCGATCGGTGAGGCGCGTGACGCCGACATCAAGGTCGTGACCTACGACGCGGACACCAACCCCGACTGCCGCGACCTGTTCATCAACCAGGCCGACGCCGCGGGTATCGCGAAGGTCCAGGTCGAGATGATCGCCGAGCAGATCGGTGACGCCGGCGAGATCGCGTTCCTCTCGGCTGCGGCCAACGCGACGAACCAGAACGAGTGGATCGGCCTCATGGAGGACGAGATCGCGGCCTCGCACCCCGACATCAAGGTCGTCGACACCGTCTACGGTGACGACGACGACCAGAAGTCGTTCGACGCGACCGCGGCGCTGCTGAACAAGCACCCCGACCTCAAGGGCATCATCTCCCCGACCACGGTCGGTATCGCTGCTGCCGCGCGCTACCTGTCCACGAGCGACGCGAAGGGCAAGGTCGCGCTGACCGGTCTGGGCACCCCGAACCAGATGCGTGACTTCGTCAACGACGGCACCGTGACCGAGTTCGCCCTGTGGAACCCGGGCGACCTGGGCTACCTGGCCGCCTACGCCGCCGAGGCGCTCGTCAAGGGCGACATCGAGGGCGAGGGTGACTCCTTCACCGCCGGCGACCTCGGCGAGTTCACCGTCGGCGCGGACAACACCGTCCTGCTCGGCGACCCGTTCCGCTTCAACAAGGACAACATCGCCGACTTCGACTTCTGATCG
>NZ_JBBBBJ010000023.1:0-3382 GCF_037120545.1 Nocardioides sp. CCNWLW216 | reverse complement strand
GTTGAGTGTTTGTGAGACAAGCTATGAAGGGCACATGGTGGATGCCTTGGCATCAAGAGCCGATGAAGGACGTAGGAGCCTGCGATAAGCCCTGGGGAGTTGGCAACCGAGCTGTGATCCGGGGGTGTCCGAATGGGGGAACCCAGCTGGAGTCATGTCCAGTTACCCGCGCCTGAATATATAGGGTGTGTGGAGGGAACGTGGGGAAGTGAAACATCTCAGTACCCACAGGAAGAGAAAACAAAAGTGATTCCGAGAGTAGTGGCGAGCGAAATCGGATGAGGCTAAACCATGCACGTGTGATACCCGGCAGGGGTTGCGTGTGTGGGGTTGTGGGACCGCTTGTCTAGTTCTGCCGGACTGGAAGACAGTAAGAAAAGTTGGTTGAAGTCGAAGTCGGTTGGAAAGCCGCGCCGTAGAGGGTGATAGCCCCGTATGCGTAAGGCCTTCTCTGTTGAGCGGGATCCCAAGTAACACGGAACTCCTGAAATTCCGTGTGAATCTGGCAGGACCACCTGTTAAGCCTAAATACTCCTTGATGACCGATAGCGGACAAGTACCGTGAGGGAAAGGTGAAAAGTACCCCTGGCGGGGAGTGAAATAGTACCTGAAACCGTGTGCCTACAATCCGTCGGAGCCTTTAGGGGTGACGGCGTGCCTTTTGAAGAATGAGCCTGCGAGTTAGCGTTGTGTTGCGAGGTTAACCCGTGTGGGGTAGCCGTAGCGAAAGCGAGTCCGAATAGGGCGTTTGAGTAGCACGATCTAGACCCGAAGCGAAGTGATCTATCCATGGGCAGGTTGAAGCGCGGGTAAGACCGCGTGGAGGACCGAACCCACTTAGGTTGAAAACTGAGGGGATGACCTGTGGATAGGGGTGAAAGGCCAATCAAACTTCGTGATAGCTGGTTCTCCCCGAAATGCATTTAGGTGCAGCGTTGCGTGTTTCTTGCCGGAGGTAGAGCACTGGATAGCCGATGGGCCCGACCAGGTTACTGACGTTAGCCAAACTCCGAATGCCGGTAAGTGAGAGCGCAGCAGTGAGACTGCGGGGGATAAGCTCCGTAGTCGAGAGGGAAACAGCCCAGACCATCAGCTAAGGCCCCTAAGCGGTGACTAAGTGGAAAAGGATGTGGAGTCGCAGTGACAACCAGGAGGTTGGCTTGGAAGCAGCCACCCTTGAAAGAGTGCGTAATAGCTCACTGGTCAAGTGATTCCGCGCCGACAATGTAGCGGGGCTCAAGTCATCCGCCGAAGCTATGGCATTCACATATTAACCTCAGCCTTCGTGGTTCAGGGGTGTGGATGGGTAGGGGAGCGTCGTGTCGCGAGTGAAGCTGCGGAGTGATCCAGTGGTGGACGCGACACGAGTGAGAATGCAGGCATGAGTAGCGAATGCAATGTGAGAAACATTGCCGCCGAATGATCAAGGGTTCCAGGGTCAAGCTAATCTGCCCTGGGTAAGTCGGGACCTAAGGCGAGGCCGACAGGCGTAGTCGATGGACAACGGGTTGATATTCCCGTACCGGCAAAGTAGCGCCCATGCTGAACCTGGTGATGCTAACCGCCCGAAGCCATGAGTATTGATCCCTTCGGGGTGAGAGCTTGTGGGGGAGCGCGGGACCCGAGCTGGTAGTAGGCAAGCGATGGGGTGACGCAGGAAGGTAGCCCAGCCGTGGCGATGGTTGTCCACGGGTAAGTGCGTAGGGTGTCATCTAGGTAAATCCGGATGGCTGACTTTGATGTCGGGCCTGAGACACGATACGGAGCCGTTTGGTGAAGTGGGTGATCCTATGCTGTCGAGAAAAACCTCTAGCGAGCTATGCGCCGCCCGTACCCCAAACCGACTCAGGTGATCAGGTAGAGAATACTAAGGCGATCGAGCGAACCATGGTTAAGGAACTCGGCAAAATGCCCCCGTAACTTCGGGAGAAGGGGGGCCGGATCCGTCAAACTCCTTGCGAGTGGCAGCGGTGATGGCCGCAGAGACCAGGCCCAAGCGACTGTTTACTAAAAACACAGGTCCGTGCGAAGTTGTAAGACGATGTATACGGACTGACTCCTGCCCGGTGCTGGAAGGTTAAGAGGACCTGTTAGGTGGTAACACCGAAGCGGAGAATTTAAGCCCCAGTAAACGGCGGTGGTAACTATAACCATCCTAAGGTAGCGAAATTCCTTGTCGGGTAAGTTCCGACCTGCACGAATGGAGTAACGACTTGGGCGCTGTCTCAACCGTGGACTCGGCGAAATTGCACTACGAGTAAAGATGCTCGTTACGCGCGGCAGGACGGAAAGACCCCGGGACCTTTACTATAGTTTGGTATTGGTGTTTGGTTCGGCTTGTGTAGGATAGGTGGGAGACTTTGAAGCATCGACGCCAGTTGGTGTGGAGTCAACGTTGAAATACCACTCTGGTCGTACTAGATGTCTAACCTAGGTCCGTAATCCGGATCAGGGACAGTGCCTGATGGGTAGTTTAACTGGGGCGGTTGCCTCCTAAAATGTAACGGAGGCGCTCAAAGGTTCCCTCAGCCTGGTTGGCAATCAGGTGTTGAGTGTAAGTGCACAAGGGAGCTTGACTGTGAGACAGACATGTCGAGCAGGGACGAAAGTCGGAACTAGTGATCCGGCGTCGGCATGTGGAAGCGACGTCGCTCAACGGATAAAAGGTACCCCGGGGATAACAGGCTGATCTTCCCCAAGAGTCCATATCGACGGGATGGTTTGGCACCTCGATGTCGGCTCGTCGCATCCTGGGGCTGGAGTAGGTCCCAAGGGTTGGGCTGTTCGCCCATTAAAGCGGCACGCGAGCTGGGTTTAGAACGTCGTGAGACAGTTCGGTCCCTATCCGCCGCGCGCGCAGGAAACTTGAGAAAGGCTGTCCCTAGTACGAGAGGACCGGGATGGACGAACCTCTGGTGTGCCAGTTGTCCCGCCAGGGGCACGGCTGGTTAGCTACGTTCGGAAGTGATAACCGCTGAATGCATCTAAGCGGGAAGCATGTTTCAAGATGAGGTTTCCCACCCGCTTGACGGGGTAAGGCCCCCAGCAGAACACTGGGTTGATAGGCCGGAGGTGTACAGCAGTAATGCCTAGCCGACCGGTACTAATAGGCCGAGGGCTTGTCTTACAATCACTCAGCTAGACCTATAACGATCCTGTTGATGTTCGCGTCCACGAATCCAGTTGCCACCGATTGATCGGTGTACAACTACAGAAGCTTGGCTCCACCTCCCACTTCGGTGGTCGAGGTGGTGTCGCTAGAGTTACGGCGGCCATAGCGAAAGGGAAACACCCGGTCCCATCCCGAACCCGGAAGTTAAGCCTTTCAGCGCCGATGGTACTGCAGCCGAGAGGCTGTGGGAGAGTAGGACGCCGCCGGACA
>NZ_JBBBBJ010000022.1:0-14144 GCF_037120545.1 Nocardioides sp. CCNWLW216 | reverse complement strand
CGGGCCTCGGCCGCCGCGGTCGCGGCGCGCTCCGCCTCCTCGCGCAGCCGGGCGGTCTCGCCGGCGGCCTCGGCCTGCTCGCGAGCGGCCTGCTCGGCCTCCTCGCGGAGCCGGACCGCCTCGGTGGCCGCGTTCTCGGCCGACCCGCGCTCCTCGACCGCACGGGCCGTGGCCTCCTCGGCGGCGGTGCGGACGGCGTACGCCTCCTCGACGGTGGCCCGGTAGTCGGCCAGCGCCCGCTCGGCCGACTCGCGCGCCGCCGTCGCCTCGCGGGCGGCGTCCTCGGCGACCAGCCGCTCGGCGTGCGCCTCGGCCGCCGCGAGCTCGGCGGAGCGCCGCAGCGCCGTGGCCTGCTCGGCGGCCGTGGTGGCCTCGCGCATCAGCGCGGCGAACTCCTCCGGCGACGGCGGCGGAACAGCCGGCGGAGGCGTCGCGGACGTCGGCGACTGCCGGCGCCGCCAGCGTCGTCCGGCTCCGTCGTCACCGGGGTGCTGCTCGCCGCTCATGGGCCGTGAGCCTAGGGCAAACGGGGGCCGGCCCCGCACCCAGGCGGCTGGTCTGGACCGATGCCCGCGGTGACCGCCGGGACCGTCCAATCGCCCGACACGTGCCGCGGGTTGGCCCTACCGTCCCACGAGTCGTGGGGGGTAGGAGCCAAGACTAGGAGTGACAGTGCAGCAACACAGAGCCAAGCGGAGCGCGAGCCGGATCGCCCGGTGGACGCTGGCAGGTGCCCTGGCGGTGGGGACCCTCGGGGCCCTCGGGGGTACGGCGACCGCGGCACCGGCGTACGAGGTGAGCGGGACGGTGACCGGGGAGGGCCGTCCGCTCTGGGGCGAGATCCACGTCTACCGCGAGAACTCCGAGGGAACCGCCTTCGACTACTTCACCCGCGTCACCACCAACGGTCCGGGCCCCTTCTCGGCCAACCTCGGGGACGGGGTCTACAAGTTCGAGGTGCGCGACTGGGACCGCAGCCGCTACCGCAACGAGTGGTACGACGACGCCGACTCGATCGAGACCGCCGACGAGGTCGTCGTGAACGGCGGGAAGGTCTCGCTGGGCACGATCGACCTGGCCCTGCGGCCGACGGTCACGGGTCGGGTGACCGGCCCCGACGGTCGGCCGCTCAGCGACGTGCGGGTGACGTCGTACCGCCCGGAGGGTGCGGGTGATGGCGACTGGAGCAACACCTCCACCGACCGCGAGGGCCGGTTCTACCTGACGCCCAGCACCGGTCCGTGGCTCGTCGAGTTCGAGGACGACCGCAGCGAGTACGCGACCGAGTGGTACTCCGACGCCCCGACCTGGTCGGGCGCGACCGTGGTCACCTACGACGGGTCCGAGGTCGTCGACCTGGGAGAGGTGCGCCTGTCTGCCGGCGCCTCGATCACCGGCCGGGTGACCGACGCCGTGGGCGCGGTGGCCCGGGGCATCGAGACGAGCCTCTACGACGCCGAGGGCAACTACGTCACCGAGGTCCGGACCAACCGTCGCGGCGTCTACCGCCTCGCGCGCCTGGCCCCCGGCTCCTACCGACTGCGGTTCAGCGACCCCGAGGAGGAGTACGAGACGGAGTACTGGAAGGACGCGGACCAGCTCGAGAGCGCCGCGCCGATCGTGGTCGCGCGCGACCAGGCGGTCACCGGCCGCGACGTCGTCCTGGCGCCGTCGACCTCGACCGAGCCGTCCGGCGTGGACGTCACCGGCCTCGTCGTGGACGCGGCCGGTCAGCCGGTGCGCGGGGTGCGGGTCGGCGCGGTCGCCGCCACGGGCACGTCGTCCGAGCTCCAGTTCCTGGACAACACGGTCACCGACCGCCTGGGGCGCTACCGACTCCTCGACCTGGACCCCGAGTCCCTGGCCCTCAACGGCTACGACTCGACGCTGTCGACGTTCCGCCTGGGCTTCACGGACGGCTCCGGTGACGACGAGCTCGACTACCTGGACACCTGGCTCGGCGGAACGCGGAACTCGACGCGCAGCACCACGGTCGGCACCCGCGCCGGAGCGGCGGTCACCGCCCCCACCACCCGGATCCAGCAGTACGGCGGCGTCCGGGGCACGGTCGCCAGCGTCTACGGCGACGTCTACGAGGGCCAGGTCGAGGCGTACGACGTCGACGGCAACCTGGTGTCCGGCGACAGCATCGGGCGCGGTGGCGTCTTCGAGGTCCGCGACCTGCTGCCGGGTGAGGCCTACCGCCTGCGCTTCGAGGGCTGGGACGACGAGCACTCCCTGATCCGCACCTGGTGGCGGACGGGTGCCAACTTCACGACCGCGACGCCGGTGGTCGCACGGGCCGGCGAGTGGACGAGCGGCATCGACGTGGTCCTGACCGACCAGGTCACCGCACTCGCCCGGCCGACGGTCACCGGCTCGCCCGTGGTCGGCGGCACGCTGACGGCGACGTCCGGCAGCTGGAACGTCAGCGCCGGGTCCGAGCTCGGCTACGCCTGGCTGCGCGGCGGGACGGTCGTCGGCACCGGCCGGACCTACCGGCCCACGGTCGCGGATGCGGGCCGCCGGCTCAGCGTGCGGGTGACGAACTGGGCGTCGGACTACTACGCGGGCGGACCGACCCTGATGTCCGTCCCCACGAGGTTCGGTCGATCCGGCACCGCCACCTCGGCGGCCACCGCGGTGGTGCGGAACACCTCGCGGGCGACCGCGACGGCGTCGTACAACAAGCGGAGGAAGGCGGTGACGCTCACCGTGAAGGTGGCCGTCCCCGGCACCGCGAGCCCGGCCGGCACGGTCTCGGTGCGCGAGGGCGGCCGGACGGTCAGGGCCGGCGTGAAGCTGGTCCGGGGCGTCGCCACGGTCACCGTGAAGAAGCCCCGGAAGGGCAAGCGGACCTACGCGGTGTCGTACTCGGGCACCACATCGGTGCTGCCCAGCAAGACGGCGGCGACCGTCCGGGTGAAGTAGGGCGACGGCGTCCGGGCGCTCAGTACACGAGCGCCTGGACGCCCTCGCGCAGCGCCTCCTCGACGAAGACCGCGGCGCCGGCGATCCGGGCGCCCTCGTCGAGGTCGGCCTCGGTGATGCCGCGCCGGGCCGCGCACTGGCTGCACACCGTCACCGTGCCGGCGGCGCGGACCGCCGCGACCAGCGCGCGGGGCGAGGCGGCGTGCTCGAGGGTGAACGGGTCCTCGCGGCCGGCGACCGCCGCCCAGACCGACTCGCCGGAGAGCCAGAGCGAGACCTCGGCGCCGGCGGCGACCGCCAGCGAGGCGACCGTGAAGCCCTGGTTGGCGCGCTCGGGGTCGTCGGCGCCGCAGGTGACCTTGACGAGAAGAGGACGGACCACGCTGCGACTCTAGACTGGCCCCATGCCGTTCGAGATCCCCGAGAACCTGCACCCCGACTGCGGCCCGATCGCCTGGCTGCTCGGCACCTGGCGCGGCAACGGGCACGGCGACTACCCCACGATCGAGGGCTTCCAGTTCGGCCAGGAGCTGATCTTCACCCACGACGGGCGGCCGTTCTTCCACTACTTCTCCCGCTCGTGGATCATCGACGAGCAGGGCGAGAAGGTCCGCGAGGGCGCCCTGGAGACCGGCTTCTGGCGGGCGCTGCCCGGCGGGAAGCTGGAGGTCGTGCTGACGCACAACACCGGGCTGAGCGAGATCTGGTACGGCCAGGCCGAGGGCGGCAAGATCGAGCTGCGCACCGCCGGGATCGGCTCCACCGAGACGGCCAAGGAGGTCGTCTCGGCCCACCGCATGTACGGCAACGTCGAGGGCGACCTGCTCTACGCCAACGACGTCGAGATGGCCGGCCAGGAGCTGCAGCCGCACACCTGGGCCCGGCTGCAGCGGGCCTGAGGGGACCGGCCATGAGCGACGACCTGAGGTCCCGGCTGCGGGGGAGCGGCTACCGGCTCACCCCCCAGCGCGAGCTGATCCTCGGCGCCGTCGAGACGTTGCGGCACGCCACCCCCGACGAGGTGTACGCCGAGGTCCGCACCCACTCGACCGCGGTCAACATCTCCACCGTCTACCGCACCCTCGAGGTCCTCGAGGAGCTCGGCCTGGTGCGGCACGCGCACCTCTCGGACCGCGCCCCGACGTACCACGCGGTGACGGGGCACACCCACTTCCACCTGGTCTGCCGGAATTGCGGGCGCGTGGAGTCGGTTGACCCGGAGCTGGTGCGGCCGTTCGTCGAGGCGCTGCGGTCCCAGAAGGGATTCGTGGCCGACGTGGGCCACCTGACCGTGTTCGGCGACTGCGAGGAGTGCCCGTCATGACCCTGCTCGACCTTCCCGGAGCAGTGGCCGGTGACGGGATCGACGCGCCCGTGGCGGCCCACTACGGCTCCCTGTACGGCGAGCAGCGGCTGCTCGACGCCGGCGAGGGATTCGTCGACCTCTCCCACCGCGACGTGCTGCGCGTGACCGGCCCGGACCGGCTGACCTGGCTGCACTCCCTGACCACCCAGCACCTCGACGCGCTCGGTCCGAAGCAGTGGACCGGAGCGCTGGTGCTCAGTCCGCAGGGGCACGTCGAGCACGCCTTCGTCGGCGTCGACGACGGCGAGTCGTTCACCGCCCACACCGAGCCCGGCACCGGCGCGGCCCTGGTCGCCTGGCTGGACCGGATGCGGTTCATGATGCGCGTCGAGGTCACGCTCGTGGAGGATCTGGCGGTCACCTGGCGGCCGTCGTCGACCACCGGCACCGGCTGGTACGACGCCTACGAGCTGATCCCGCGCGACCAGCTGGCGACGTACGCCGCCGCGGTCGGCCCGGCCGCCGGCACCTGGGCGTTCGAGGCGCTCCGGATCGCCCGGGGCGAGCCGCGCCACGGCCTCGACACCGACGCCCGCACGATTCCCAACGAGGCCGGCTGGATCGGCCCGTCGGTCCACCTCGACAAGGGCTGCTACCGCGGTCAGGAGACGGTCGCCCGGGTGCACACCCTCGGCCGCCCGCCGCGTCGGCTGACCCTGCTCCACCTCGACGGCTCCGAGAACCGGCTGCCCGCGGTCGGCTCCGACCTGGTCCTGGCGGGAGACGCCGGCGGCAAGGCGATCGGCCGGGTCGGCACCTCCGCCCGCCACCACGAGCTCGGCCCGATCGCCCTCGCGCTCGTCAAGCGCAACGTGGCCCTCGACGCGACGCTCGAGGTCGACGGCCTGGTCGCCGCCCAGGAGGTCGTGGTCGACCCCGAGGTCGGCCTGCACGTCCGCCCGCGCCTGCGCTGAGTCGATAGTCCCCGACCTTCCGCAGGCCCGGAGCCTGCCGACGGTCAGGGACTATCGGCGGTACTGGACGTGGGTGTCGGCGGGGGCATGGGTGAAGCCCAGGCCGGAGTAGACGCGGACGGCCGGCGCGTTGTCGGACTCGACGTACAGCAGCACCTCGGTGTGCCCGGTGGCCGCGAGGTGGTGCAGGCCGGCGAGGGTCAGCAGCTTGCCGAGCCCGCCGCCCTGGGCGGCCGGGTCGACGCCGACGACGTACACCTCGCCGAGCGCGGGGGTGTGGTGCTTGGTCCAGTGGAAGCCGACGACGGCGCCGTCGCGCTCGGCGATCAGCAGCCCCGCCGGGTCGAACCAGTCCTCGGCCATCCGCTCGGCCAGATTGGCCTCGTCCATCGCGCCCTGCTCGGGGTGGTGGGCGAAGGCGGCGGCGTTGACCCGGACGACGTCCGCCGCGTCCGCCGGCCGGTAGCCGCGGACCTCGACGTCCGACGAGGGCAGCGGCGGCAGGTCGCCCAGCGGTCGGCGCATCACCCACAGGTCCCGCACCTGCGTGAAGCCGTACGACGACGCGAGCGCCGCGGCCGCCGGGTGGTGGCCGTGCGACCAGGCGAGCAGCTCGCCGTCCCCGGCGTCGGCCAGCGCCCGCTCGAGCAGGCCCCGGCCCAGACCCCGCCCACGGGCGTCCGGCCGCACGACCAGGCTCAGCTCGCGGTCGACGAGCAGCGCGAACCCGTCGGCGTCCTCCTGCGCGCGCACCCGCTCGGGGTGGTGGCGCAGGGTCAGCAGGGTGGCCTCGTCCAGCGGCGCGGCGCCGTCGTACGCCTCGGCCTCGGCGGCGATCTCCTCGATGCTCACGTCCGCGAGCCTAGGCCCACGGATCGAACCTCAGGCGTCGACGGACTCCCCGGCCGGAGTCGTGCTGCGCGCGTCGGCCTCGGCCTTGGCGGTCTCCTTGGTCGGGAGCACGAACCGGTAGCCGACGTTGCGGACGGTGCCGATCAGGGTCTCGTTCTCGGGGCCGAGCTTGGCGCGGAGGCGGCGGACGTGGACGTCGACGGTGCGCGTGCCGCCGAAGTAGTCGTAGCCCCAGACCTCCTGGAGCAGCTGCTGGCGGCTGAAGACGCGACCGGGGTGCTGGGCCAGGAACTTCAGGAGCTCGAACTCCTTGAAGGTCAGGTCAAGGGCACGACCGCCCACCTTGGCGGTGTAGGTCGCGTCGTCGACGACGACCTCGCCGGAGCGGATCACGTGGGCGTCGGGGTCGGCGGCCTCGCGGCGGGCGTTGAGGCGGCCGATGGCCAGCTTGATGCGGGCCTCCAGCTCGGCGGGGCCGCAGGTGTGCAGGACGACGTCGTCCATGCCCCAGTCGTGGCTGACGACGGCCAGGCCGCCCTCGGTGACGACGAGCAGGACGGGTACGTCGGTGCCGGTGGTGCGGATCAGCCGGCACAGGTCGCGGGCGTGGGCCAGGTCCTGACGGCCGTCCACGAGCAGCAGGTCGGAGTCCGGGGCCTCCAGCAGGGCGCTCCCCTCGGCGGGGAGGATCTTGACCTGGTGGCCCAGCAGGGCGAGACCGGGCAGGACCTCGGCCGAGGGCTGCAGGGCACTGGTCAGCAGAAGCAGGGTGCTCATCTGGGTTTCCTCCCGACAATGGGGCGGGAACCGAAACGCAACGCTGGGCCTCGGTCTTGATGCTCTAGGGAAGAATACCGAAACGTGACGGACACATCGGGTGGAGTTGGGTCAAATGAGACCGAACTCATTCGCGTTCGTTACTGGGCCGCCGCCAAGGCGGCAGCCGGCGTGGCGCAGGACGAGCTGCCGGTGAGCGGTCCGGTCCGGCTGGCCGAGGTGGTCCGCCGGGTGGTCGAGCTGCACCCCGGCACGACTCTCGGGGAGGTCGTCCGGGCCTGCTCGGTGCTGGTCGACGACCGGCCGGTGGGCTCCGCCGACCCCGAGACGCTGCTGGTCGAGCCCGGCTCGTCGGTCGAGCTGCTGCCGCCGTTCGCCGGGGGCTGAGCGCTCGTCGGAGATCGTCATGCAACCTGACAACCCGAAACACGGCCGACGCACGATCGACGCGCCGTCGTAAAGAGACCTCCTTAGGTTCACGGCGCCCGTCTCTCTCCTCGCCGTCGGGTCCGCGTCAGAGCAGCCGCGACCGAGCGGCGACCGGACTCCTCAGGAGCCACATCGTGCGCCACGTCGCCCGACGGCGCGTAGGGCTCGGCCTCTCGGCCGCCCTGCTCGCCACCCCGCTCGCCGGCCTGCTGCCGGCCCCCGCCTCAGCGGCCGACCCGACCGGCGGCACCGTCGCCGCCGGCGACGACTGGACCGTGAGCCGCGCCCCTGGCGGCTACCTGGTCACCGTCGACCTCGACCGGCCGCTGCCGATGAAGTCCGACGCCCCCACGATCGTCGTCGACGGCGAGACCGTCGGCCTGGCGACCCAGGCCGCCGACGGCAAGTCCCTCAGCGTCTTCACCACCGACCCGGAGGTCGCCTCGGCCGGCAAGGCCGACGCCGGCTGGGCCAGCCAGTCGGTCGCCGGTGACGGGACGCCGAGCCGGGCCGTCAGCGTGCCCGAGGTGGCGCGCGCGGCGGCCGCCCTCGAGACCGACCCGGCCGCGCCGGGCAGCTACGACTGGACCGAGTCGATCTACAAGTTCGGGGACCAGGCCATCCCGCTGTCGGCGATCGGCGGGGTCCGCGGAGAGCTGGAAGGCAAGATCTACCTGCCCACCACCGGCGGTGCCCGCCCGACCGTGCTGCTGCTGCACGGCCGGCACACGTCCTGCTACACGGCGGTCACGGGGACCCCGACCAACCCCGCGCGGTGGCCCTGCACGACGTCACCCGAGAACAGTGGGCGGCTGTCCATCCCGAGCTACGCCGGGTACGACGGCACCGCGCGGGCCCTGGCCAGCCGCGGCTACGCGGTCGTCTCGATCTCGGCCAACGCCGTGAACTCCAACGACAACGAGCTGGCGCCGGACCGCGGCGCCCAGGCCCGCGGCCAGCTGCTGCTCGACACCCTGACCATGCTCGACAAGGCCACCAAGGGCGAGCCGGTCAGCTACTACGACGCCTTCACCGCGCGCGACGTCACCCTGGCGCAGGCGCTCACCGACGGCGCGGCGTCGTACGCCGTTCGTCGAGCGGGCTGGGTCGGTGAGACCGCGCCGGACCTGGACACCGTCACCGCGGCCAACCTGGTCGGCCGGTTCGATCTCAGCACCATCGGCATGATGGGCCACTCGCGGGGTGGTGAGGGTGTCACCTCCGCGGCCACCCTCAACCAGGCGCTCGCCCAGCCCTGGGCCATCAAGTCGATCCTGCCGCTCGCCCCGGTGGACTTCGGCCGGATGACCGTCCCGAACGTCCCGATGAACGTGCTCCTGCCCTACTGCGACGGCGACGTCTCCAACCAGCAGGGCCAGCACATGCTCGACGACTCGCGCTATGCGTTCGGCGACGACGTGCTGCGTTCCGGCACCTGGGTGATGGGCGCCAACCACAACTTCTACAACACCGTGTGGACCCCGGGTCTCTACCGCTACTCCGTCAGCGACGACTGGAGCGGCACCGACCCGACGTCGGCCCGGGCGACCGAGGCGACCTGTGGCACCGCGCCCTCGACCGCCGCGACGTCGATCCGGATGTCGGCGCAGGAGCAGTACGACCAGGGCACGTCGTACATGACGGCCTGGTTCCGGCTCACCCTGGGCGCCGAGCAGCAGTTCCTGCCGATGTTCGACGGGACGGGTGCGGTCCCCGCCGCCCTGAACGGTGAGGACGTGCGCACCACCGCGACCGCGCCGTCGTCGGCCCGCTCGACGATCGCCACCTTCGAGGACGCGTCCTCGCTGGTCCGTCCGTTCGGTACGGCGACCGTCGGCCCGTGCGCCAGCCTGAGTGGCCGCACGTCCCCGCAGTCGCTGCCGGCCTGCGCCACCACGCTGGCCTCGGCCCAGGTGCCGCACTGGACGCCCGCGACGTACGGCGCCAACGTTCCCGCCACGCCGGTCGGCCGGATGACCTGGACCTCCGCCACCGGTGAGGTTCGCGTCGCGGTCCCCGCCGGCAAGCGCAACGCGACCGCCTACGAGCGGCTGTCGGTCAAGGTGGCCGCCGACGAGTCGGTGGCCACCGGGACCGACCTGACCATGACGGTCGTCGACGGTCGGGGGGCGAGCTGGAGCTCCCTGGTCTCGGCGCTCAACCCGCTGGCCCTGGTGCGGATGCCGACCTCTGCGGGCTCCGCTGCCACGACCACGCTGAAGAAGGTCGTGCTGCAGCAGGTCAACGTCCCGCTCGCGACCCTCACGGGCGCGGGGCTGGACGCCGGGGACCTTCGGGAGGTGCGCTTCACGGCCGCCACCGGTGCCGACGCGGTGGCCACGGGCGGGGTCTACCTGTCCGACCTCGCTCTCGAGCGCTCCTCGGTGGGCACGGCCGCGCCGAAGACCGAGCGGGTCGTCAACGTGTACGCCCCCAGCGCCGAGGAGGGCAACGCACCGGGAACCGTCGACCTGGCCGTCTACCTCGACGCCCCGGCCGCCGTCCCGGTGACCGGCTACGTGTCGCTGCTCGGGTCCACCTCGGCCCGGGCCGGGGCCACCATGGAGAAGGTGACCTTCGCGCCCGGCGAGACCTGCAAGGTCGTGACCGCCTCGGTGCAGGGTGACACCGCGCCGAGCGAGACCAACGGCAGCGTGCTCGGTGCGAGCGTCATCAACGTCTCGCACGCGGTCCAGGGCAAGAACGCGTTCGCCTTCATGACGGTGCGCGAGGACGACGGGCAGCTGCCGGTCACCAACCCGCAGAACCCGCAGAGTCCTCGCCCGCCGCTGGCGCCGCTCCCGGCGTACGGCGCCCCTGCTGCGGTCTGCGAGGAGCTGGCGGGCGTGCTCGCCGGCGGCGCGGTCGCCGTCCCCGAGAACACCACCCCAGGCACGTCCGCCGACGTGTCGGCCACGGGGTTCCGCTCCGGCGAGGCCGTGACCTTCACGGCGACCGGGGTCGCCCCGGTGACCGCGGTCGCGAACGCGTCCGGCACGGTCGTCGCCGCGTTGGCCGTCCCGGCGGATGCCGCTCGGGGGGCGCTCCGGGTGACCGCCACCGCGGCCGCCACCGCTCGGGTGTCGACGGGTGCGCTCGGGGTCCGTGACAGCAGCACGACCGTGCTGAAGGCATCTCCCGAGGCCCCGGCGCTGCGGCAGCCCGTCACCCTGACGGCCACCGTCGCGGGCGGCGTCACCACCGGAGCCGTCACCTTCCTGGACGGCGAGGTCGTGCTCGGCACGGCTGACGTCGTGGACGGCGTCGCGACGCTGGAGGTGCCGGGCTTCGGCGCGGGGACGCACGCGCTCACCGCGACCTTCGCTCAGACCGCCGTGACGGCGGGCTCGGCCTCCGTGCCGGTCTCGTTCACCCTGGCGAAGTCGGCGCCGACGGTCGCGCTCGGGCTCAGTGCCCGGTCGAGCACCTTCGGGGCGTCCGCGGTCACCGCGAGCGTCTCCGTCGGCGACGCGGTCGGCGGCGGCGACGTCCGGCTCACGTTCGGCGGCCGGACGGTCACCGTCCCGGTCGACGGGTCCGGGCGGGCGTCGTACCGCCTGCCGGCGACGCTGGCCGCCGGGTCCTACGCCGTCACGGCGCAGTACCTCGGCTCCGCCGACGCCGAGGCGTCCGCGGTCGCGTCGGCGCCGTACACGGTCGCCCGGAAGGCGACCCGGACGGCCGTCAAGGTCGCCTCGTCCGTGAAGGCGGGCCGGAAGCTGTCCGTCGTCGCGTCGGTCAGCGGTGCCGTCGCCGGTACGCCGGTCACCGGCAAGCTAACCGTCAAGGTCCGGGGTGGCGCCAGCCTGACCCGCACGGTGACGCTGCCGGCCTCCGGCAAGGTCAGCCTGAAGGTCCCGACCAAGGCGCGGGCGCAGGGCAGGAAGCTGACGGTGACGGTGTCCTTCACCGCGACCGGCAGCTATGCGTCCAGCTCGGCGCCGGCGCGGACGGTCCGCCTGAAGTAGCCCGCGGGAAGGCGTGACGACGACGGGCGGGAGGCCTCGGGGCCTCCCGCCCGTCGTCGCGTCCGGACCGGTGGACCAGACCGGTCGAGGCGCCGCGTAAGCCCAGCGCCCGAAGCCCGTCTGTGCTGCGTGAGCGAGCTGCCCCCCGACCAGCTGACCGATCTGCCGCGGCTCCCGCCGTCGGCCCGTGCGCGACCCCGGCTCCTGCAGCGGCTGGACCAGTGGCTCCCGCTGACCGTCCTGCACGCGCCCGGGGGAGCCGGCAAGACCACCCTGGCGGCGCAGTGGACGGCGGCCGCGCGCGGGCGCGGCGAGAGCGTCGCGTGGTACGACGCCGCCTCCGGCGGAGCGGACGCCTCCGCTCTCGCGTCCCTGACGTCCGCGCTGGTCGCCAGCGGTCGCCGGACCGCGCTGGTGGTGGACCGGGCCGACGCCCTGGGACCCGGCGGGCTCCGGACCCTGGTCGAGCGGGTCCGCGGGTCGTCGTCCCTGCACCTGGTGGTGGCGCTGCGGGCCGGTCACGCCTCGGTGCTCCGGCTGCGCACCGAGGTCGAGAGCCAGGTGCTGACCGGGGCCGACCTCGCCCTGGACGCGGACGAGCTGCTGCAGCTGGTCGACGTGCCGGCACCGCAGGACCTGCTGGCCTGGACCGACGGCCACGTCGGCACCGTCGTCAGCGGGCTGCCGCTGCCCGGGGCCGGCGGCGGCTGGTCGCGGGAGCGGGCGCGCGCCGCCCTCGGCGTACGCCTGGACGAGGTGGGGAGCGGGCTCGGGCTCGAGGTGCTCGCCACGGTGGCGGACACCGCGGTCCCGTCGGCGATCCTGGCCCCGCTGCTGGCGCGGCTCGCCGGCGACCCGCTCGCGGACCTCGAGCAGGTCGGGTCGGTCGAGGTGGCCGACGACGGGCTGCTGGTCCGGACCGCGCCCGCGCTCCGGGAGGTGCTGCGCCGCCGGGTGGGCCTGGACGCCTGGGGCGCGGACCTGGTCGGGACGGTGCTCCGGCTGCGGTGGTGGGAGCTGCTGCGCGACGACCCCGCCCTGCTCGCGGACCTGCTGACCACGCTGGCGGACGACCCGGTCGAGGCCGGTCCGCTGGCCACCCAGCTGCGCGTCGAGGGCCTCGTCGGCCCGGCGGTCGAGCCGGCGCCCGGGACGACCCGGCCGGACCTCGCGGCCTGCACGGTCCGGGTCCTCGCCTGCCGCCGCCGCGGGGACCTCCCGGGCGCGCGCGACGCCGTACGCCGGGGGGAGGCGCTGCTCACGGCGGGCCGGCCCGAGGCGGCCGTCGTACGACGCTTCGCGCTGGAGGCCGGCCTGGCCTGCTTTGAGGCCGGCGACGTGGCGTCCGCGCGCCGGTGGTGGCTGCGCGCCCACGCCGCGCTGGCCGGGGAGACGGAGGCGGCGGCGCTGCTGGCGCTGGCCGCCGCGCTGGAGGCCGACCACCAGGCGCTGGCCACCTGGAGCGGCTGGGCCGGTCCCGACGAATCGGACGCCCACCGGCTGGCTCGCGCCATCGGGGCCCTGGACCGGCTCGAGCTCGCCGAGGCGGGTCGGGAGCTGGCGGCCGTGTCGCGCACCGGGCTGGCGGGCGACCTCTGGTACCTGGTGGCCGCCGTCGGGGCCGAGCTGGCCCTGATGACCCCGGCGCGTTCCGAGGCCCTGCACGTGCTCCGGCAGCAGCGGGCCGAGCACGCGCTGCGGGCGCCGGTCGGCTCGATGGCCCGCTGCGCCCTCGACACCGCCGAGCTCGACCTGCTGCTCGCCACCGGTCGGGCGACCGAGGCCGCGACCGTCCTGGAGTGGATGACCGACAGTGCGGCGACCCGGCTGGTGCGCGGGCGGCTGGCGCTGATGGCCGGCGACCTCGAGGTCGCCGGCGCGGAGCTCGCCGCGGTCGCCCACCCGCCCACGAGCCCGCGCCGGTTGCGGATGGAGGCGCTGCTGCTCACCGCCGAGACCCACCGCCGGGCCGACCGCACCGCCGCCGCCCGGACGGCGGGCGACGAGCTGACCCTGCGGGCGCCGTGGCCCCGGCTGCTGGAGCTGGTGCCGGGCGGCCCGGTCCACCCGGCGTCGGTCGAGGTGGTGCAGCTGACCAGCCGGGAGCGCGAGATCCTCGAGATGCTGCGGGGACCGCTGCCCCGCGACAGCATCGCGGCCGCGCTGTTCGTCTCCACGAACACGGTCAAGACCCAGCTGCAGGCGCTCTACCGCAAGCTCGGCGCCACGACCCGCGAGGAGGCGGTGTCCCGCGCCTACGCGCTCGGCCTGCTGGACTGACGCCGCCGGTGGGCGTCACCCTTCGAGGTAGGTCCAGGTGTCGTTCTCGGGCTGGGGGTCGCCGTTGCCCGGGGCGGCGATCCGGGCGCGCAGGTCCAGCCGGGTGCTGACCACGAGGTCGACCGCGAGCACGCCGGTGCCGGGCTCGAGCGGGCAGGTCAGGACCGTCCGGTCGTCCACGGTCGGCCCGGGGGTGCAGGTGGCGGTCGGGAAGCCGACGTCGGTGTGCATGGTGTGGCTCTGGTAGCCACGCACGTCGAGGGTCACCACCGCCGGGATCGGTGCGGTCACCACCATCTCGACGTGGTGGTGCGGCCCGAAGTACTCGAAGAGTCCGGCGGTCAGCGACAGGTCCTCGGTCGAGGCGTACGTCGGCGAGGGGGACGGCTTCGCGGTCGGGGTCGGCACCGGGACGGCCGGGCGCGTGGGACTGCGCGTGGGTTTCGGGCTCGGCGACCCGGTCGGGGTGGGGCTCGGGGTCGGGGTCGGGCTCGCGGGGGTGGTGGCCGGGGCGGGCGGCTCGGGGTCGACGACGGGGACGACGACGGCGGCCGGCGACGGGCGCTCCGGGCGCGTCCGCGGCGGCGTGGCGGCGGGCGCCGGGTCGGCCGGCGGCGGGACCGCCGT
>NZ_JBBBBJ010000021.1:0-19838 GCF_037120545.1 Nocardioides sp. CCNWLW216 | reverse complement strand
TGCAACATCGCCCCACTCTGCCGACGACATCACCGCGCCAAGACCCACACCCGCTGGCGCTACGACAAGATCGACGAGACCACGTTCGTCTGGCGAAGTCCGAACGGACTCACCTTTGTTCGCGACCACACCGGCACCACCACCCCGCAGCCCTGATCGCCATCGGCCTTCAGGGCCACGGGCGCGCACACTGGGACGTGCACACCCACCGGTTGGTCATCGAAGGCGACGTGGTGTGCAAGCGCGTCGTGATTTGGTCAGATGGTGGGGCGGCACTGCAACTGGCTCGCGGCTGGTCGAGGGTGAGCGCGAGCACGACCTGGTCGTCGACGAGGTCCTGTCCGGGGTGACGGCAACCCGGCCAACCTCCTGTGGGACGGACGTCGCTGCCGGTTCGTCGACTGCGGGGACTTCGGCGTCTCCGACCTGACCGACGAGCTCGCCGACCTCGTCGAGCACGCCTCGTCCCGGCTGCGCCGGCTCCTCGATGTCGAGCGCTTGCTCGCGGGCGTCCCCCTCACCCGGGACCAGCAGGCGCGGCTCGACGAGCATCGACGCGTCCTGGCCGCCTTCTGGATGGTGATCCTGCTACCCGGCAATCGCGGCTTCGACCGCATTTCCGCCGGTCGTACCGAGGATCATGCGCGTCACGTGCTGTCGATGCTGGACTGACCGGGCTCGACCAGCACCACCGCGTCCGTACGACGCAGCCGCCACCGATCGAGCGGTCCGCCGGTGGATCGGAGTCGGCCACGGACCTCGTCGTACCAGCGGCCGGAGCGGGCGACGGTGGCGGTGCCGGTGACCAGGTCGGCGGGGCCGGTCGGTGGTTGGAGGGTGACGGTGGTGCCGTCGCCGACGCGGCGGCACAGCTCGCCGGACCAGCGGGTGGCGAAGCCGAGGCGGCCGTCGGGGAGGGCGACGACGCGGACCGGGGTGCCCATCGGCTCCACCCGGTCGGCCGAGTCGCCGGTGGCGAAGAGCCAGGAGGAGCTCACGCGCGCCACTCCGCGGCGGTGATGCCGAAGAGGGCGGACGGCCCCTCGTACCACTGCTCGACGACGCCACGGTCGGTCATGCCGATCCGCCGCATCACCGCCTGCGAGGGGTAGTTGTCCGTGTGTGACACGGCGAGGATCTCGGGCAGCCCGGCGGCGAAGCCGTGGCCGAGGATCGCGCGGGCGGCTTCGCTGGCGTAGCCGTGGCCCCACGAGTCGGGGTGCAGGTGCCAGCCGATCTCGACCTCGCCGTTCTCGTTGTTCGGCAGCGGCAGGAGGATCACCGAGCCCGCGACGACGCCGGTCGCGCGGACCTCCGCCGCCCAGAAGCCGTACGGCGGGGCCGCCGAGCGCTCGGTGTAGCGGTCCACCTTCGCGTGCGCCTCGTCGAGGTCCTGCATCAGCACCGGCTCGCCGTCGCCGAGCCACTTGACCACCTCGAGCCGGCTCTGGATGTCGAGCAGCCGCTCGACGTCGGCGTCGTCGTGGGTCCAGGGCCGGATCAGCAGCCGGTCGGTCTCGAGGTGCACCGCCCCACCTTCTCAGCGACCGATGAATCCGGTCACCCGATTAAGTCCGCACCCCTGACGAAGGGAGCACGACATGCTCGATCCAGCCGAGGCGTTCCACGGGTTCGCCGTCCACGACACCGAGGTCGCCCGAGCCTTCTACGCCGACGTGCTCGGCGTGCGGGTCACCGACGCCGAGATGAGCGGGATCATCCGCCTGCACCTCGGTGAGGGCCCGCCGACGATCGTCTACCCCAAGCCCGACCACGTGCCGGCGTCGTACACGATCCTCAACTTCCCGGTCGCGGACGTCGAGGCCACGGTCGATGAGCTGACCGCGCGGGGGATCGCGTTCGAGCGCTACGAGGGCACCCCGACCGAGACCGACGCGAAGGGCGTCTTCCGCGGGGGTGGACCGCTGATCGCGTGGTTCACCGACCCGTCTGGCAACGTCCTCTCGGTCATTGCCCGGGACTGACCTCCCCGCCGAGGTCGAGCACCCGCTCCACCCCGATCTCCTCCAGGAACACCGGGTCGTGGCTGACCACCACCAGCGCGCCACGGTAGGAGTCGAGCGCCGAGACCAGGGCGTCGTACGACGCGAAGTCGAGGTTGTTGGTCGGCTCGTCGAGGAGCAGCAGTTGGGGTGCGGGGTCGGCCAGCAGCAGGGCTGCCAGCGTCGCGCGGAACCGCTCGCCGCCGGAGAGCGCGCCCACGGGCTTGTCGGCGGCGCGACCGCGGAAGAGGAAGCGCGCGAGCCGCGAGCGCACCTCGGTGCGATCGGCGCCGGGAGCGCGCAGCGACACGTTCGCCGCGACCGACAGGTCGTCGTCGAGCAGGTCCAGCCGCTGGCCGAGCAGCGCGACCGGCACCTGCGCGTGCGCGACCAGCCCCTCCAGCAGGGTGGTCTTGCCGGAGCCGTTCGGGCCGACCACGCCCACCCGGTCCGGGCCGCTGACCTCGAGCGCCCCGCCGGCCAGCACGACCCGCCCGCGGGGCACCTCGGTGCCGGGCAGGTCGACCCGGATCGCCCGGTCCTCACGCAGCCGGGACTCGGCGTCGTCGAGGCGCTCGCGAGCGGCGTCGAGGCGCTCCTCGTGCACGCGCCGGTACTTCGCCGCCGACTGCTCGGCCGCGTTCTTCCGCTTGCCGGCCAGGATCTTCGGCAGTCCGCCGGCCAGCTGTGCCTGCCGGCCCTGGCGTCGCCGCTGCGCGAGCACCCGCTCCGCCTCGACGCGGTCCGAGCGCTGCCGGCGCAGGTCGCTCCGGGCCGCGCTCACCGCCTGCTCGGCGGCGTCCTGCTCGGCCGTCACCTGGGCGAGGTACGACGAGAAGCCGCCGCCGTACCAGCGCACGGACCCGCCGCGCAGGTCGCCGATCCGGTCGACCCGCTCCAGCAGCTCGCGGTCGTGGCTGACCACCAGCAGCGTGCGCGGCCAGGACGCGACGACGTCGTACAGGCGCTCCCGGGCGGGGCGGTCCAGGTTGTTGGTCGGCTCGTCGAGCAGCAGGACGTCGGGACGGCGGACCAGCAGCCGGGCCAGCCCGAGCCGGGTGGCCTCGCCGCCGGACACCTCGCCGATCCGCCGGTCCAGCAGTGCGCCGGGCAGACCGAGCCGCTCGAGCTCGGCGACGACCCGCTCCTCGACGTCCCAGTCGTCGCCGACCGTGTCGTAGAGAGCGGGGTCGGTGGAGCCGGTCTCGATCGCCCGCAGGGCCCGGCGTACGGCGGCGACGCCGAGGAACTCGTCGACCGGCTGGGCGACATCGAGGGTCAGGTCCTGGGGCAGGTAGCCGACCTCGCCGGCGACCTTCACGTGGCCGGTCGCGGGGGAGAGCGTCCCGGCGACGAGCTTCAGCACGGTGGACTTGCCGGACCCGTTGACGCCCACCAGGCCGGCGCGGCCGGCGGGGACGAGGAGGTCCAGGTCGGAGAGGACGGGGGTGCCGTCGGGCCAGGTGAAGCCGACGGCGGACAGGCTGATGGGTGCGCTGGGCACAGGGGTCTCCTTGATGAGGTGTCGAAGGGGGTGGACGACCTCAGAGGAGCAACGCGACCTGCCTGCGGGAGGGGGTGGGACGGCGTCCACGGTAGGGCCGTGGACGATTCCAGTGCCACCGAATATCTCGGGTACTGTGGCGATCGGCACAGCGTCGTGCACCACCGCACCCAGAACGATCGACCTGTTGAGGACATCCGCTGTGAGCAAGCCCGTCGTACTCATCGCCGAAGAGCTGAGCCCCGCCACCGTCGAGGCGCTCGGCCCGGACTTCGAGATCCGGAACTGCAACGGCGCCGACCGTGCCGAGCTGATCCCGGCGATCGCCGACGTCGACGCGATCCTGGTCCGCTCCGCCACCAAGGTGGACGCCGAGGCCCTGGCGGCCGCGAAGAAGCTGAAGGTCGTCGCCCGTGCCGGCGTGGGCCTCGACAACGTCGACGTGAAGGCCGCGACCCAGTCCGGCGTGATGGTCGTGAACGCCCCGACCTCCAACATCGTCTCCGCGGCCGAGCTCGCCGTCGCGCTGATGCTCGCCGCCGCCCGCCACGTCTCGCCGGCCCACGCCGCGCTGAAGAACGGCGAGTGGAAGCGCTCGAAGTACACCGGCATCGAGCTCTACGAGAAGACCGTCGGCATCGTCGGCCTCGGCCGGATCGGCGTCCTCGTGGCCCAGCGCCTCTCGGCCTTCGGCATGAAGGTCATCGCCTACGACCCCTACGTCCAGGCCGGCCGCGCCGCCCAGATGGGCGTCCGGCTCGTCGACCTCGACACCCTGCTGGCCGAGTCCGACTTCATGTCGGTCCACCTCCCCAAGACCCCCGAGACGGTCGGCCTGATCGGTGCCGAGCAGCTCGCGAAGGCCAAGACCAGCCTGGTCCTGGTCAACGCCGCGCGCGGCGGCATCGTCGACGAGGCGGCCCTGTACGACGCGCTCAAGACCGGCAGCATCGCCGCCGCCGGCCTCGACGTGTTCGCCAAGGAGCCCTGCACCGACAGCCCGCTCTTCGAGCTCGAGAACGTCGTCGCCACGCCCCACCTCGGCGCCTCCACCGACGAGGCCCAGGAGAAGGCCGGCATCGCCGTCGCCAAGTCGGTGCGCCTCGCGCTCTCCGGCGAGCTGGTCCCCGACGCGGTCAACGTCCAGGGCGGCGTAATCGCCGAGGACGTGCGGCCCGGCATCCCGCTCACGGAGAAGCTCGGCCGGGTCTTCACCGGCCTGGCCGGCGAGGTCGCCCAGCAGCTCGACGTCGAGGTGCGCGGCGAGATCACCGACTTCGACGTCAAGGTGCTCGAGCTGGCCGCGCTGAAGGGCGTGTTCAGCGACATCGTCGAGGAGCAGGTCTCCTACGTGAACGCGCCGCTGCTCGCGGCCGAGCGCGGCACCGCAGTGCGCCTGGTCACCGAGGCGGAGAGCCCCGAGTACCGCAACCTGATCACGCTCCGCGGCACCCTCGCCGACGGCTCGCAGGTCTCCGTCAGCGGCACGCTCGTCGGCATCGGCCAGCGCGAGCGGCTGGTCGAGATCAACGGCTTCGACGTCGACCTGGAGCCGACCGACCACCTCGCCTTCCTGACCTACAGCGACCGGCCCGGCATGGTCGGCACCGTCGGCCAGATCCTCGGCGACGCCCAGGTCAACATCGCCGGCATGCAGGTCGCGCGCGACGCCAAGGGCGGCCAGGCGCTGGTCGCGCTGTCGGTCGACACCGCGATCCCCGCCGACGTGCTCGGCGAGATCCAGTCGGCCATCGACGCCGCCTCGGTGCGCGCGGTCAACCTCGTATAGCGGGGACGCGCCAGCGGACCCGCTGATCGAGATCGAGCGAGGCGCGCGACTGAGGAACGAAGTCGCGACCGCCGTGTCGAGACCTGATCTGCTCTCGCGGTCCGCTTATGCAACCAGCACCCGCCCGGCCGTACGGCCGGGCGGGTGCGGTCGTTCCTGGACGACCGCCCACGCCGCGGCGAGCCGTCGTACGGCGTCCTGCAGCTCGGCGGGCGGACGGCCCCAGGGGATCCGCACGTAGCGGTCGAGCCCGCCGTCGAGCGAGAACACCGGCCCGGGCGCGAGCGGGACGCCGCGGGTCTCGGCCTCGACGGCCAGCGCGGTCGCCCGCGGTGTCGGCAGCTCGCACCACAGCGACAGTCCGCCACCGGGCCGGCGGAAGCGCCAGTCGGGGAGCTCGTCGCTGACCGCGGCCATCAGCGCGTCCCGCTGCTCGCGGAGCCGTACGACGTGCTCGGGCAGCGCCGGGGCCTGCTCGAGCAGGCGGGCCAGCACCAGCTGCTCGAGGACCGGCGCGCCCAGGTCGAGGGCGAGCCGGGCCCGGGTGAGCCGGTCCATGAGGGCGTGCGGCGCCCGGATCCAGCCGAGCCGGAGCCCGCCCCAGAACGCCTTGCTGGCCGAGCCGACCGTCACCGCGTCCGCGGAGTACGACGCGAACGGCCGCGGCATCTCCTGTCCGTCCAGGGCCAGCGCCTGCAGCGACTCGTCGACGATCGCGACGGTCCGGGCCCGGCGCAGCGCGGCCGCGCACTCCTCGCGCTGATCGTCGCTCATCAGGTGCCCGGTCGGGTTCTGGAAGTCGGGGATCAGGTAGGCCACGGTCGGGGCGGCCTGCCGCACGGCGGCGGTCAGCGCCGAGACGTCCCACCGGTCCGGGTCGACCTCGGCGCCCACGAGCCGGGCGCCGGTGAGCCGGACCGACTCGGAGGCGTTCGGATAGACCGGGGTGTCGACCACGGCCCGGTCGCCCGGGCCGGCCAGGGCGCGGACCGCGATCGCGGTCGCCGCGAGCGCGCCCGCGGTGACGATGACCTGGCCGGGGTCGGTCGGGAGGCCGCGCTCGTCGTACCGCCGGGCGATGGCGGCCTGCAGCTCGGGCAGGCCGGTGGGGAAGTAGCCGTGCCCGCCGAGGTGGGCCGGGAGCGCGGCCACCGCGTCGACGTACGCCGCGGCCAGGCCCGGGGGAGCGGTGGCCGAGGCGCAGGTCAGGTCGACGGTGTCGCGGTCGGTGTCCGGCCACGGCATCAGCGCCTTGTCGTGCACCCGCTGCCGTCCGCCCGGCACCCGGGTGAAGGTGCCGGCGCCCTGGCGCGCCTCGGCGTACCCGCTGTCGCGGAGCACGGCGTAGGCCCGGGTCACGGTGGTCCGCGAGACGCCCAGCGCGTCGGTGAGCTCGCGCTCGCTCGGCAGCCGTACGTCGAGGCCGATCCGCCCGTCGCCCACGAGGAGGACGAGCGCGTCGGCGAGACCGGCGTACGCCGGGCCGCGGTCGAAGTCGCCGACGAGGGTGGCGACGCGGGCGGCGGAGATCGAGGCGGACATGCAGACCACTGTCCCAGAATTGGCTATTCAGAACCAGTCCAATCCACCGCAGACTGGAGCCATGTCCACGCTCGTCGACCTCGGCCCCGTCACGCAGCTGCGTGCCGGCCGGCTGGCCCGTCGCCTCCCGCAGCTCTACGTCGGTCTCGTCCTCTACGGCGTCAGCCTCGCGATGATGGTCCGCAGCGACCTGGGTCTCGCCCCGTGGAGCGTGATGGAGTCCGGGCTGGCGAGCCACCTGCCGATCACCCTGGGCCAGGCCGTCATCGGTGTCAGCTTCGTGGTGCTGCTGCTGTGGATCCCGCTGCGCGAGAAGCCGGGGTTGGCCACCATCTCGAACGCGCTGATCGTCGGGCTCTCGGCCGACGCGACGCTGGCGGTCCTCGGGGACGCGACCTCGTGGCCGGCCCGGATCGGCCTGATGGTCGGCGGGATCCTGCTCTGCGCGCTGGCGACCGCGCTCTACATCGGGGCGCAGTTCGGGCGGGGTCCGCGCGACGGGCTGATGACCGGGCTGCACCGCCGTACCGGCCGCTCGATCCGCCTGGTCCGGACCAGCCTCGAGGTCACGATGATCGTGCTCGGGATCGCCCTCGGTGGCTCGCTCGGCCTCGGCACGGTGCTGTTCGCGCTCGCCATCGGCCCGCTCACCCAGACCCTGCTGCCGATCTGCACGGTTGCCATCCTCCCGCCTCACCCGGAGGCATGACAGACTTCCGGCACCACGATCCGGGAGGGGACTAAGACATGTCTGAGGGACAGCAGGGCGAGGCCGCCGTCGCACCGCTCGCACCGCCGGAGCCGGTGCTCACCCTGACCGCGCCCGAGGCGCCCGCCCCGGTCACCACGACCGCGGCGCCCAAGATGGCCCCGCAGGTCTCCGCGGAGGCGCTCCCGGAGCTCGACGCGAAGGTCGAGTCGTTCCTCGCCGCGCTCGGCACGGCCCAGGCCGGCAGCCCCGAGTTCGCCGCCCAGGCCGAGAGCGTGCGCACCATGGGCGACGCCGACATCCGCAAGGCGGCCGAGACCTCCAACCGGATGCTCGAGCAGCCGGTGCGTGCTCTGAAGGAGGGCGGCATCGCCCAGGGGTCCGAGGTCGGCAAGACGCTGCTGGAGCTGCGCCGTACGGTCGAGGACCTGGACCCGTCCGAGGCCACCGGCTCCAAGAAGCTGCTCGGCTTCCTGCCCTTCGGCGACAAGATCACCGACTACTTCCGCAAGTACCAGTCGGCGCAGAGCCAGCTCAACGGCATCCTGCACAGCCTGCGCAACGGCCAGGACGAGCTGACCAAGGACAACGTCGCGCTCAACCTGGAGAAGGCCAACCTGTGGGCGACCATGGGCCGGCTCAACCAGTACGTCTACGTCGCCGAGCGCCTCGACGCGAAGCTCTCGGCGCGGATCGCCGAGCTCGAGCTCTCCGACCCCGAGGCCGCCAAGGCGCTCAGCCAGGACGTGCTGTTCTACGTCCGCCAGAAGCACCAGGACCTGCTGACCCAGCTGGCGGTGTCGATCCAGAGCTATCTGGCGATCGACATCATCATCAAGAACAACATCGAGCTCATCAAGGGTGTCGACCGCGCCTCCACGACCACCATCTCGGCGCTGCGCACGGCCGTGATCGTGGCCCAGGCGCTCGGCAACCAGAAGCTGGTCCTCGACCAGATCAGCGCGCTGAACACGACCACCTCCGGGATGATCCAGCGCACCTCCGAGATGCTCCGCGAGAACTCCGCGGCCATCCAGGAGCAGGCGGCGTCCTCGACGATCGGCATCGAGCAGCTGCAGGCGGCCTTCCAGAACATCTACGCGACGATGGACTCCATCGACGAGTTCAAGCTGAAGGCGCTCGACTCGATGGCCCAGACGATCGGCGTCCTCGGCAACGAGGTCGACAAGTCGAAGGCCTACCTCGACCGCGTCCAGGCCCACGACGCCCGCAACGCCGCGGGCTCGCTCGACCTCTCCTCGCTGCCCACCCGCTGAGGCACCGGATGGGCATCCGGTCGTGGTTCGGCCGCCGCAAGGAGGAGCCGGCGCACGTCGTACCCTCGCCGCCGACGGAGCAGGACATCCTGGCCTCGCTCAACCGGGTCAACGCGATGCTCGTCGAGGGCAACGCCCCGCCCGTCGTCACCTCCCGGGTACGACGGATCGCGCGGACCATCAACGACACGCTGCCGCGCCTGCGCCACCTCGGCGCCGGCTCGGCCGACAGCTACTCGGTGGTGGCGACCGCGACCGACTACCTGCCCGAGGCCGTCGGCGGCTACCTCCGGCTGCCCCGGGACTGGGCCGACACCCGGCCGATCGACGGCTACAAGACGTCGCTGATGGTCCTGGTCGACCAGCTGGAGCTGCTGGCCTCGACGATGGACAAGATCCTCGACGCCGCCAACCGCGCCGACGCCCAGGCGCTCGTCGCGCACGGCATGTTCCTGCAGGCCAAGTTCGGGCCGTCGACCGGCACCGACATGACGCTGGGATCACCCACATGACGTCCTCCACGAAGTCCCTGTCCGACGCCCTCGCCGCCCTGGCCGAGGCCGCCGCCACCGCCGGGATCGACGCCGACACCGCCCGGGCCGAGGGGGAGGCGCTGGCCGCCACCGTCGCCGAGGCCGCCAAGGGCGCCTTCGTCGACTGGTCGGCCCAGACCGGCCGGCCCGCCTCGGCTGACGCGTTCATGGACGCGGCCTCCCGCGGCCGGCGCTACCGGGTGGCCCCCACACCGACCATGGGCCAGCTCCAGCTGACCCGCTCGGCGCACGCGCCGTCGTACGCCCAGGCGTTGGCGGACGTCGCGTTCGCCGCCACCTCGCTCGGCGAGGAGAACCCGCGCACCGTCGGCAACGCCGCCGGCGCGGCCGCCGCCCAGCTGGGGGAGTCCGGCGGTGGCCCGGCCCCGATCATCGAGCGTCAGCCGGTGCCCGACGTCGGCGACGAGATCACCCGCAGCCTGCTCAGCCAGCTCGGCACCATCCAGCAGAAGCTCGCCGGCTCGCTCGACCTCTCGGGGCTCCAGACCCCGGCGACACCCGCGCAGGCGACGCCGGACCCCGTCCAGGCCGCGCCCGCGGAGCCGGCCCCGCCGGCCGAGGAGCACGAGCCGGAGCCGGAGGAGGACCCCAAGACCGTCGAGGAGCTGCTGGCCGAGCTCGACGAGCTGGTCGGGCTCGCCGACGTGAAGGCCGAGATCCACCGGCAGGCGGCGGTGCTGCGCGTCGAGGGGCTGCGCCAGCAGGCCGGGCTGAAGGCGCCGACCATCACCCGCCACATGATCTTCAACGGCAACCCCGGCACCGGCAAGACCACCGTGGCCCGGCTGGTCGCCGGGATCTACCGCGCGCTCGGCCTGCTCTCGAAGGGCCAGCTCGTCGAGGTCGACCGCTCCGAGCTGGTCGCGGGCTACCTCGGCCAGACCGCGATGAAGACCGCCGAGGTCGTGAAGTCGGCCGAGGGCGGCGTGCTGTTCATCGACGAGGCCTACTCGCTCGCCGGCGACCAGTACGGCCAGGAGGCCGTCGACACCCTGGTCAAGGAGATGGAGGACAAGCGCGACGACCTGGTGGTCATCGTCGCCGGCTACCCCCAGCCGATGGAGGTCTTCGTCGCCCAGAACCCCGGCCTCGCGAGCCGCTTCCGCACCACCATCGACTTCGCCGACTACACCGACGACGAGCTCGCCGACATCTTCGGGGTGATGACCCGCTCCGCCGAGTACGACGTCGACGACGCGGTCCTGGCCCGGCTCGCCGAGATCCTCGCGCTGGTCCAGCGTGGCCCGACCTTCGGCAACGCCCGCTACGTCCGCAACCTGCTGGAGGCGGCGATCGGCCGGCACGCGTGGCGGCTGCGCGAGATCGAGCAGCCGACCCTGGAGCAGCTGCGCACCCTCGTGGCCGACGACCTGGAGGTCGAGCCGCTCGACCCGCCGGTCCAGCCCACGGACGCCGGCGTGGTTGACCCGTTCGACGGCGGGGAAGAGACCGGAACGCCTGAGCAGGAGGAGACGGCGTGACCCAGACCGCGGGAGCCCCCGCCCCGACCCCTTCCCCGACGACGGCGGTCGTCCCGGCGACGCCCGCGGCGCCCGCGGCCCCGGCACCCGCAGCCGCCGGCCGCGACCTCGCCGAGGACGTCCCCAGCGTCCTCAACAGCCTCCAGGTCATCGCGGTCGCGGTGCTGGTGGTCTTCGGCGTCGTCGCCGCCGTGCTGCAGGTCCTCGGCTGGCAGGCCAACGGCCGCGCCGCCGACAACACCGAGCAGGTCGTGCGGGTCCAGCAGATCCAGTCGGAGCTGCTGCGGGCCGACGCGATCGCCACCAACTCCTACCTCGTCGGCGGCCTCGAGCCCGCGGACGCGCGGGCCGAGTACGACGACTCGATCGACACCGTCCTGCGGCTCGTCGCGGACGCGGCCGAGGCCCAGCCCGCCGACCGCGAGGTGCTGGCCGACCTGAACGCGGCGGTCTCGTCGTACACCACCTCGGTGGCGCAGGCCCGCGACTACAACCGCCAGCAGTTCCCGATCGGCATCGCCTACCTCAACGACGCCGGCAACGGGCTGCGCGCCGACGCACTCCCGATCACCCAGGCGCTGGTCGACGCCAACGCCGAGCGCGCCGTCGACGAGATGGACGGCCAGAGCCCGCTGTGGATCCTGCTCGCCGGCATCGTCGCGCTGGCGGTGCTGCTCGCGGTCAACCAGCAGATCGCCCGGCGCTTCCACCGCCGCTACAACGTCGGCCTGGTCCTCGCGGCCGTTCTGGTCGCCGGCGTCACCATCGCCACCGCCTGGCACGCCCAGGCCGAGCACAACGGCAACGAGGGCATCCAGGCCGGGCGCTACCGGTCGGCCGTCGAAGCGGCGACGACCCGGACCGCGGCCAACAACGCCAAGGCGATCGAGAGCCTGGGGCTGGTCAACCGGGGCGCTGGCGCAAGCTACGAGACCCGCAAGGGTGGCTGGGAGGACCAGGCGTCCATCGTCGAGGACAACGCCGACGGCCTGACCCTCGAACAGTGGGAGGTCTACGCCGCCCAGCACCAGAAGATCCGCGAGGCCGACGACGCGGGCGACTGGAACGCGGCTGTCGCGCTCGCGACGTCGCCCGACGCGGGTGCGCCCACCGAGCTGCTGGACGCCGTCGACGGCAGCGCGGCCCTCGAAGCCGAGACCGACGGTCAGGCCGCAGCTGACGGCTTCCGGGCCGGCGGGGCGTTCTCGGTCGTGCTGATCGTGCTGACCGGGGTCGGTGCCCTGCTCGCGGCCTTCGCCGCCAGCCGAGGTATCGGCACCCGACGAAGGGAGTACGCATGAGGCGCCTCGCGGCACTGACCCTGGCTGGAGTCCTGCTCGCCGGCTGCGGCGGGTACGACGCGACCGTGGTCCCGGAACCGGATGAGTCTGCTGCTGCTGCCGCCGGGCCGAACCCGTCCGACGACAACGAGGAGTGCGAGAACGACGGCCGGGAGCTGATCTCCTACGACCCAGGTGACGGCACGCTCGACGGTACGGCCGTCCGGCGTATCCGCGACCGGGGACGACTCATCGCGGGCGTCGCCGCGGACACCTACCTACTGGGTGCTCGCAGCGGCGGGACCGGTGTCGTCGAGGGCTTCGACATCGACATGGTCAACGCGATCGCTCAGTCGATCTGGCCCGACGAGAGCCCTGAGCGCATCGTGGCCAACCGCGTCGAGCTGAAGGTGATCACCGCCGCTGATCGGATCCGGTTGTTGCAGGACGGGGATCACCCGATCGACATCGTCTCGCGCAACATGACCGTCAACTGCGACCGGTGGCAGGACGTCGCTTTCTCGCAGATCTACTACGACGCCGGCCAGAAGGTCCTGGTCGGCAAGGACACTGGGATCGAGAGCATCGAGGACCTCGCAGGCAAGCGCATCTGCGCGCCGGCCGGAACGACCAGCATCGACAACATCCGGAAGATCCAGCCGGACGCGATCCCGGTCAGCTCGACCGACAACTCCGCGTGCATGATCCTCTTCCAGAATGGCGAGGCCGATGGCGTCAGCACCGATGACACCGTGCTAGCCGGTCTGGCGGCGCAGGATCCGTACGCGACCGTGTTGAAGACCGAGTTCCTCACCTCAGAGCCCTACGGCATCGCGGCCAACAGCGATGACGTGGACCTGGTCCGGTTGATCAACAAGACGCTGGAGGACATGCGGCGCGACGGTCGGTGGCAGGGGTCGTACAAGAAGTGGCTGCAGGGTCCTCTCGGCGTGCCCGGTGTCCAGCCCGAACCGCGGTACGGGCAGAACCCGTGGGCTCGATGACCGCATGAGCACCGCCCCCACCCCACCCGGCCCGCTCGGCTCCGCTCCGGAGCCGGCGGCGCTGCAGGCCTACCTGCACGCCCTCGACGAGTGGGTGCGCGGCCGCAAGGCCGAGCTCGACGAGCTCGACGCGGCGGCGCTCGCCTCGCAACGCGGGGCCGAGGTGGCCTCCGACATGGCGCTCGCGCTGTCGATGTGGAAGGCGGTCTCGGACCGCTGGCAGCTGATGTGGGCCACCTGGGACGGCGGCCGGGTCGGCCAGCAGGAGCGGGAGCGGATCACCGCGCTCATCTGGGGCCGGCTCGACTCCACCGTCGGCGGCGGATCGGGCGGCACCTCGCTGCCGGAGGCCTGCCGGCTCTCCGACGCCCTGGTCAGCCAGCTGCGCGCGGCACTCTCGCTGGCCCCCGGCGCCGACGCGGCGGCCGCGCGGATCAAGGAGTTGCGCGCCCAGCTGGAGCGGCTGCGCGACCAGGTCGGACTCGAGCCCGCCCTCGGCCGCGACGCCGCGGTCGACCGGCTGGCCGGGCTGATGGCCCGGCTCCAGGACGTCACCGCCCGCGCCCAGCGCGGCGCCGACGTCGGGGGCCTGCTCGGCCCGCTGGAGCAGGAGGCGGCCACCTTCGAGCGCGACCTGATCGTCGGCAACGCCCGGCGCCGCGAGGCCCGCGAGCTTCTCGAGGACGCCCGCGAACTGCAGGCCGACCTGGAGACCCGCGAGACCGCGCTGCGCACCCTCGCCGAGCGCTGCGTGGCCAAGGTCGACCCCGCGCCGCGCTACGCCGTACCCGACGTGTCGAACCTCGGTGCCGTCCCCAACACCGCCGAGGCGATCGAGGCCCACGTCGCCAAGCTCCACCGTGTCGAGCAGGCCTTCGCCCTCGTCGAGGAGAAGTACGCCGGCGCGCTGGCCGAGCTCTCCCAGCTGGTCGACCTGCTCGACGCCCTCCGGGCCAAGGCGGCCGCCCACGCCATCGCCGACCAGCCCGACCTGGCCGCCAGCGAGCGGCAAGCCCGCGACGTGCTGGCCCGCGAGCCGGTCCCCGTCCCGGTCGCCCGCTCCCTCGTCGGCACCTACTCCACCTGGCTCGACCAGCTCCTCACCAAGGAGAACGCATGAGCACCCAGCAGTGCACCCAGCCGGGCTGCACCGGCACCATCCAGGACGGCTACTGCGACGTCTGCGGCATGGCCGCGGCGCCCGGAGGAGCCTCGACGGCGACGGCGACGCCCGCGCCGGCAGCGGCCGCTGCCCCCGCCGCCTCGGTCGCCGCGAGCGCCGACGGCACGCCCTGCACCCAGCCCGGCTGCGCCGGCAAGATCCTGGACGGCTATTGCGACGTCTGCGGCTCCCCGGCCGCCTCGGTCGCGGCCGCGCCGGCGGTGGGTGGCGAGTCCGCCCCGATGGGCGTCGGCGAGGTCTCGGTGGCCACCTCGGCCGCCAGCGTCCGCTCGGCCGCGATCGGGTCCCGGCTCGCGCAGTCGACCGGCTCGTCCAGCACCCGTCGTACCCGCAGCGGGTCGCAGCGGATGCGGGCCGCCCGGCTGGGCGCGGGCCTGACCGTCGTACCCCCGGCGCCGGCGGTGGACGCCAGCAAGGCGATCCAGCCGAACCCGCAGGTGCCCGAGGACAAGCGCTCCTGCTCCAAGTGCGGCAACAAGATCGGCCGCAGCGTCGACGGCCGTCCCGGGCGCACCGAGGGCTTCTGCCCCCAGTGCGGCCAGCAGTTCTCGTTCACGCCCAAGCTGCACCCGGGCGACCTGGTCGCCGGCCAGTACGAGGTCGTCGGCGCGATCGCCCACGGCGGACTCGGCTGGATCTACCTGGCCAAGGACCGCAACGTCTCCAACCGCTGGGTCGTCCTGAAGGGCCTGCTCAACTCCGGCGACCCCGACGCCCTCGCGGCCGCGATCGCCGAGCAGCAGTTCCTGGCCCAGGTCGAGCACCCGCTGATCGTCGAGATCTACAACTTCGTCACCCACGAGGGTGCCGGCTACATCGTCATGGAGTACGTCGGCGGCAAGTCGCTGAAGCAGATCCTCAAGGCGCGGATGACCGCCAACAACGGCCTGTACGACGCGCTGCCGGTCGACCAGGCGCTGGCCTACCTGCTGGAGGTGCTGCCCGCCTTCCAGTACCTCCACGACCTCGGCCTGGTCTACTGCGACTTCAAGCCCGACAACCTGATCCAGGTCGGCGACGCGGTGAAGCTGATCGACCTCGGAGGCGTGCGCCGCATCGACGACGAGGACTCCGCGATCTACGGCACCGTCGGCTATCAGGCGCCCGAGGTGGCCGAGGTCGGCCCGAGCGTGGCCTCCGACATCTACACGATCGGCCGGACCCTGGTCGTGCTCTGCATGGAGTTCCGCGGCTACCAGGGCACCTACCTGCACACCCTGCCGCCGCCGGAGACCACGCCGCTGTTCCAGCAGCACGACTCGCTCTACTGGCTGATCGCCAAGTGCTGCGCTCCCGATCCGGCCGACCGGTTCGCGTCCGCCGACGAGCTGCGCGCGCAGCTCATCGGCGTGCTCCGCGAGGTGGTCGCCGCCCGGACCCGGGGCACCGCTCTGACGAGCGCCGCGTCGGTGCTCTTCGAGTCGCCCGCCACGGCGACGTCGGTGCTCTCCTGGTCGGCCCTGCCCGACCTGCGCCCCGACACCACCGACGCCCAGCACGCGTTCCTCGCGACGATCGGCGCGACCGACCCGGCCGAGCGGCTGGCCAACCTGTCCCAGGCGCCCGAGGACTCCGCCGAGGTCTTCCTGGCCCGCGGCCACGCGGCCCTCGACCTCCAGGACGCGGGCCGCGCGCACGGGCACGCCGCCGAGCTGCTGGCCGCCGACCCGTGGGACTGGCGTGCGCTGTGGCTCGACGGCCTGGCCTACCTCCAGCAGGAGGACTGGACGGCGGCCCAGTCCGCGTTCAGCGCGGTCTACCAGCAGGTGCCCGGCGAGCTGGCCCCCAAGCTGGCCCTCGCGGTGGCCTGCGAGCGAGGCGGCCTGCCCGAGGTGGCCGAGGGGCTCTACGCGACCTGCGCCGCCACCGACGCGACGTACGTCGCCCCCGCGGCCTTCGGCATGGCCCGCGTCCGAGCCGGCCGCGGTGACACCGCCGGCGCGGTCGCCGCGCTCGACATGGTGCCGAAGACCAGCCGGGGCTACCCGGAGAGCCGGCAGCTGCGGGCCGAGGTGCTGCTCGCGGGCAGCGGCTCCGACCTGGCCGTCCTCGACCAGGCGATGCGCTCGATCGAGTCGGTCTCGATGGACCCGACCGCGCGGCAGCGCTACACCGTGCGGATCCTCACCGAGGCGCTGCAGGTCGTGACCGCGGGTGGCAAGGACCCGCGGGCAGGGATCAAGATCGGTGAGCACGCCGCGTCCGAGGCGGGCCTGCGGGCCGGCCTGGAGACGGCGTACCGGGCACTGGCGCGCGAGGCGCCGCTGCTCCAGGACCGGGTCAGCCTGGTCAACCAGGCGAACGCCGTGAGGAGCTGGACGCTGACGTGAGCACCACCACCTGCCCCGCCTGCGGGACCGCGGTCCCGCCGGAGGCCCGGTTCTGCGAGAGCTGCGGGGCCGCACTCGGCGGGGCTGCGCCCGCGGCCCCGACCGCGGCCGAGATCGACGAGCTGGCCCCGATCAGCGCGCCGACGTACCGCACCCCGGCGGCGCCGCCGCCGACCCCGGTGCGGACCTGCCTGACCTGCCAGGGGCCGGTCGGCGAGGACGGCTACTGCGAGGTCTGCGGGGCCAAGGCGCCGAGCGAGCGCGACCACTTCCGCGAGGACCCGGCCCCGTGGGTGGCCGGCGTCTGTGACCGCGGCATCCGGCACCACCGCAACGAGGACGCGATGGCGCTGCTGGCCTCGGCGACACCGGGGGAGCGGGCCGTGCTCGTCGTCCTCGACGGCGTGTCGAACTCCATCGACTCCGACGTCGGGTCCCTGGCCGGCGCCCGGGCCGCGCGCGAGGCGCTGCGCACCCCGCTGCCGCGCGGCATGGGCACGCCCGAGGGCCGCTCGGCCGCGGTCACCAGGGTGCTCACCGACGCGGCGGTCGCCGCCAACGAGGCGGTCATCGAGACCACCGACCCGGCGTCGAGCAACCCCGCGTCGGCGACGTACGCCGTCGCGGTGCTGGAGGGCAGCGCGCTGGCCCACGCCAACATCGGCGACTCGCGGGTCTACTGGCTGCCCGACGGCGCGCCCGGCCGCCAGCTCAGCGTCGACGACTCCGCGGCTCAGATGCAGATCGAGGCCGGGATGTCGCGCGAGGAGGCCGAGAGCGGTCCGCAGGCGCACGCCATCACCCGCTGGCTGGGTCGCGACGCTCCCGAGATCGAGCCCCGCCTCGGGGCCCTGGAGCTCGACGCCCCGGGCTGGGTCGTCGTCTGCTCCGACGGGCTGTGGAACTACGCCTCCACCCCGGAGGCGCTGGCCGCGCAGGTCGCCGCGGCCGGCACCGTCGTACCGTCCGAGCTCGCGCTGGCCCTGGTGGCCTTCGCCAACGCCCAGGGCGGGCAGGACAACATCACCGTCGCGCTGGCCCGGTTCGAGCCAGCCGCCCCCGCCACCACCCCCACGCCGCAGGAGGAGTCCCATGGCTGAGTTCACCGCCGCCGTCTACCAGAACGAGTTCCTGCCCGACGGCGGGACCGACGTCAACGCCATCGTGACCGTCAGCTGCACCGGCGCCGGCACGGCGGGCCAGACCGGCGCGGGCTCGGCCGGCGAGATCATCATCGTCGACACGTCCGGCTCGATGGGCCCGCAGACGATGGCCGCCGCCAAGCAGGCCGCCCAGGCCGCGCTCGCCGAGATCGTCGACGGCACCTACTTCGCCGTCATCGCCGGCTCCGACCGCGCGATGCTGGCCTACCCCCAGGTCTCCTCCGGCCCCGGCATGGTGCCGATGGACGCCGCCTCCCGCGAGGCCGCCAGCCGGGCGATCGCGAACTTCCACGGCTCCGGCGGCACCGCCATCAGCACCTGGCTCGACCTGGCCGGCACCCTCTTCGCCTCGGTCGCCGAGGTCACCCAGCGGCACGCCATCCTGCTGACCGACGGCGAGAACCGCGAGCAGCCCGGCAACCTGGACGCCGCGATCAAGCGGGCCACCGGCTACTTCCAGTGCGACTGTCGGGGCGCCGGCACCGACTGGCAGGTCGACGAGGTACGACGGATCTCGCAGGCCCTGCTCGGCACCGTCGACATCATCCCGACGCCCGACCAGATGCAGGCGCAGTTCGAGGAGATCATGCGGGCGTCGATGTCCCGAGGTGTCGCGGACGCGCAGCTGCGGATCTGGGCGCCGCAGGGCTCGCAGGTGCTCTTCGTGCGGCAGGTCTCGCCCTCGGTCGAGGACCTCACCGCACGCCGTACCGAGGTCAACGCGCTCACCGGCGCCTACCCGACCGGCGCCTGGTCCGACGAGTCCCGCGACTACCACGTCGCCGTCCGGGTCGCCGCCAAGGCGATCGGGCAGGAGCAGCTCGCGGCCCGCGTGCAGCTCGCCGTCGGCGACCAGGTGATGGCTCAGGGGCTGGTCAAGGCCACCTGGTCCGGCGACTCCGGGCTGACCGCCCGCATCGACCAGCAGGTCGCCCACTACACCGGGCAGACCGAGCTGGCCGCGATGATCCAGGAGGGCCTGCAGGCCAAGGCGAGCGGTGACGAGGCGACGGCCACCACAAAGCTCGGCCGTGCCGTCCAGCTGGCCGCCGAGACCGGCAACGACGAGGCCACCTCCAAGCTCCGCAAGGTCGTCGACATCGACGACGAGAAGGAGGGCACCGTCCGGCTCAAGCGTGCGGTCGACAAGGCCGACGAGATGGCCCTCGACACCGCGTCGACCAAGACCACCCGGATCAAGAAGTGACCTGCCCCGCCGGCCACGAGTCGGCCGCCACCGACTACTGCGACGTCTGCGGGCTGGCCATGGGCACCGCCCCGGCGGCCTCGGCTCCCGAGGCCGTGGACGCGACGGGTGGGGCCGCCGACGGCGCCTGCCCCAGCTGCGGGGCGGCCAACCCGCCGAACGCGCTCTTCTGCGAGGCCTGCGGCTACGACTTCACGACCGGCTCGATGCCCCGCCCGGTCACGCCGCCGGCCGTGCAGGAGGCCACGCCGACGGTCGCCGCGCCCGTCGTACCGGACGTGCCGGCGGCGGGGCCCGCCAGCACCGCCCCGCCCCTGGGCGAGCCCTGGGTGGCCGAGGTCTGGATCGACCCCGACTGGTACGCCGACCAGAAGTCGACCGACCCGCTCCCGTCCCCAGGCATCCCGCTGGTGGTCCCGCTCCGGACCACCTCGATCCTCATCGGGCGGGCCTCCCGCAGCCGCGGCATCACGCCGGACATCGACCTGTCGTCCGACAACGGCATCAGCCGCCGCCACGCCCAGCTCACGACCGACGGCACCCGCTGGTTCGTCGAGGACCTCGGCTCCTCCAACGGCACGTACGTCGGCGGCACCGTCAGCGGTCTCCCGACGTCCCCGGTCCCGCCCGGCCAGAAGCACGAGGTGATGCCCGACGAGCGCGTCTACCTCGGTGCCTGGACCCGCATCGTCGTCCGGAGGGCCACCCCCGGCGAGTTCTGACCGCCCTCCCTGCCGAGTCAGCAGAAGTTGGGGGGGGGGGGGGGGGGGGCGGGGGGGGCGCGGGGGGCCCGGCCGCCCCCCCACCGGGCT
>NZ_JBBBBJ010000020.1:0-19850 GCF_037120545.1 Nocardioides sp. CCNWLW216 | reverse complement strand
GGGGGCCCCCCCCCGGGGGGGGGGTTCTCGGGGCCGGGGGGCGCCGTCCCCCCCTAGGGGGGGGCCGGACCCCCCCCCGTGCGGCGGCCCGCCCCCCTTCTGCAGGTCACGGCCCGTGCTCGACCTCGCCGACCTCGGTGACGAGGCCTCGGTCCCGCAGCACCTGCGCGGCGACGTCGACCGCGGCGAGCACGTGCGGGATGGTCTCGCGGTGCTCGTCGACCTTGGTCAGGGCGACCCGGACCTGCGTCGGGGGCGCCACGTCGAGGACCCGGAGGTCCACGGTGGCCCGCATCCCCCAGGTGCGGAGTGGGCGGACGACGTCGAGCAGCATCGTGTCGCTGAAGATCCAGGACCGGACGAAGGAGCCGAGCTGCAGCGTGGCGGACCCGTGGTCCCGCCTGACCAGCTCGGCCTTGGCGGCGACCAGACCGGCGACGAGGGTGTCGAGGGCTGCGTCCGGCGACGCGGCCGTGGTGATCGTCAGCGCCGGCTTGTCGTAGTGGTGGGCCTGGCGCAGCCGGCGTCGTTCCCTCATCGTCCGGTCTCCGTCAGCGTCACGAGGGCTTCCTTCCAGCGCTGGACGACCACGGCCGTCTGCTCGCGGCCGGGGCCGAGCATGCCGGTCATCGTCGTACCGGTGAGCAGGTCGATCGTGAACTGCACGAGGGTGGGCGCGCGCGGGTCGTCGCCGATCAGGGCGGTGACCGCGCGGTGGATGGCGCCGAAGAGCCGGGCCTGGAGGGGGACCAACGCCTCGAGCAGGGCGTCGTCGGTGCGGGCGGCGACCCAGAGCTCCAGGGCGGCGAGGAAGGCCGGGCTCTGCAGGTCGCGCCAGACCAGGTCGACGACGGCGTCCCAGCCGTGGCCGGGCGGCGGCCCGGCGTCGGAGGCGAGGACGGCGAGCCGCCGCGCGGCGATGTCCTCGACCACGCCGACCATCAGCGCGGCCCGGGTCGGGAAGTGGTGCAGCAGCGTGCCGCGCGCGACGCCCGCGCGCTCCTGGACGGCGCCGACGGTGGTGGCGCCGTACCCCTTCTCCAGCAGGCACGCGAAGGCCGCGTCGACGAGCAGGGCGCGGGTGGCGGCGGTGCGCTCGGCCTGGGTCCTGCGCGGCCGCTCGTCCATGGCGCTACCGTAGTGTCCCAGAAACAGTCTGACCAGACGGAAAGTGATGACGAGATGGCGAAGCTGATCCGCACGGCCCGCACCCTGGTGAGCGTCGCGCGCGCCGCCGTCTCCACTCGATCGGGCGTCGGGGCCGTCAGGGAGGGCGGTCCCGACGTTCCCCCTCCGGCGGGCCTGGAGGCGTTCGCGCGGCAGGTCAGCTCGACCCGGCTGCTGCCGGCGCCGCCCGAGGTCGTCGCCGAGGCCGTCCTCGACCTCGACCGCACCGCGGACTGGCTGACCCTGCACGCCGCCTGGCGCGGGGAACGGCCGGGCCGGCTGCGTGCCGGGGAGGAGTTCACCCAGCAGATCCGGCTCATGGACATCCCCGCCCAGGCACGCTGGAGCGTCGAGGCGGCCGGTCCGGAGGGCTTCGCGCTGCGCGGCACCGGCCCGATGGGCATCGTCATCGGGCTGTGGTGCACGCTCGCCCCGGCCGAGGGCGGTACGGCGGTCCGCCTCGACGGCGGTCTCGACGGCGCACCGGTCCGCGGCCCGGTCGGGCTCACCGCGGTCCGCAGCGTCGAGGTCGCGTTGGCCGAGTCGCTGGCCGCGCTCGAGCAGGTCGTGTCCGGGGGCGGCGCGCGGCTCCGGCTGTCCCGCGACCCGGTCCGCCACCACGCCACCGGCCGCGAGCTCGACCCGCGCACGCCGGTCATCGTCGGTGTCGGGCAGCTGGTGCAGCGCAAGCCCGACCTGAGCGTCCCGCGCGAGCCGGTCGCGCTGTCCGTCGAGGCGCTGCGCGGGGCCGTCGCGGACAGCGGCGCCACCGCCGACCTGCTCGCGCAGGCCGACCTCGTGTACGCCGTGCCGAGCGCGAGCTGGACCTACGGCAACCAGGCGGGCCGGGTCGCGGAGCTGGTCGGGGCGACGCAGGCCGGCACCGTGCAGTCCTCGCCGTACGGCGGCGACGGTGCGCAGCTGGTCGTCAACGACGCGGCCCAGCAGGTGGTCGACGGGCACGCGGACGTCGTACTCCTGACGGGGGCGGAGGCCGGCGCCACCGTGGCCGCGCTGCAGGCGGCGGGGCGGACGCCCGACTGGCCGCGGGTCGCCGAGGACGAGCGCCCGGACCGGATGATCGGGGTCGACCGGCCGGCCAACAACGAGGCCGAGACCGCGGTCGGGCTGGGCGCGCCGATCTACGCCTACGCGCTGGTCGAGTCGGCGCTGCGCGGCCGCGCCGGCACGTCGTACGACGACCACCGCGCCACCCTGGGCCGGCTCTGGTCGCGGCTGTCGGAGGTGGCCGCGCGCAACCCGTTCGCCTGGGACCCGACCGCCCGCACGGCCGCCGAGGTCGCCGACCCGGCGCCGGGCAACCGCTGGGTGAGCGACCCGTACACGAAGCTGATGTGCGCCAACCTCCAGGTCGACCTGGCGACGGGGATCGTGCTGACCAGCGTGGCCGCGGCCGAGGCGGCCGGCGTACCGCAGGAGAAGTGGGTGTTCGTGCACGCCGGGGCGTCGGCGACCGACGAGTGGTTCGTCTCCGAGCGGGCCGACCTGGCCGCCTCGCCGGCCATCGCGGCCGCGGGCGCAGCGGTCCTCGACCACGCCGGGCTGGCGATCGAGGACGTCGACCTGGTCGACCTCTACTCCTGCTTTCCGGCCGCGGTGCAGCTCGGCGCGCACGCGCTCGGCCTGCCGCTCGACGACCCCGACCGGCCGCTCAGCGTGACCGGCGGGCTGACCTTCGGCGGCGGGCCCGGCAACAACTACGGCAGCCACGCGATCGCCACGATGGTGCCGTTGCTGCGGGCGGCGCCCGCGCAGGTCGGGCTGTCGACGTCACTGGGCTGGTACGCGACCAAGCACGCGATCGGCGTCTACGCGGCGACTCCGCCCGCGCGGGCCTACGCCCACCTCACCCCGGCCTTCGAGCGCCCCGCCCCGCGCCCGGTCCGCACCACGCTCGAGGGGTCCGGGGTCGTGGAGGCGGTCACCCGCCCGTTCGACCGCGACGGTACGGCGGAGGCCGCGATCCTCAGCGTGATCGCCGACGACGGGGCCCGGGTGCTGCTGCGGATCGAGGACGGGCCGACCCTCGGCGTCCTGGACGAGGCCGACCTGCTGCGGACCCGGGTCACCTACGACGGCGGCGGGCTGACCGTCGACACGTCCGCGCGCCTGGAGCTCCCCGCGCCGCCGCCCGCCCCGGTGCGGACCTCGCGGGAGGGGGCGGTCGCGGTGATCACCCTGGACCGCCCCGCGGTGCGCAACGCGATCGACCACCGCACCGCGGTCGCACTCGAGCGCGCGCTGGACGACGCGGAGGCGGACCCCGCCGTACGAGTGCTGGTGCTGACCGGCGCCGGTGACCACTTCTGCGCGGGCATGGACCTGGCCGCCGCGAACCGCGGCGAGCTGCCGATCACCGACGGCCGGGGTCCGCTGGGCATCACCGCGCGCCCGCCGACCAAGCCGCTGGTCGTCGCCGTCGAGGGCGCGGCCCTCGCGGGCGGGTTCGAGCTGATGCTCTGCGGTGACCTGGTGGTCGCCGCGGACGGCGCGCTGATGGGGTTGCCCGAGGCCCGGCGCGGGATGGTCGCCGCCGCCGGCGGGCTGCTCCGGATCGGGACCCGCCTCCCGCGCGCCGTCGCCCTGGAGCTGGCGCTGACCGGCGAGCCGCTGCCGGCGTCCCGGCTGCACGAGCTCGGGCTGGTCAACCGCGTCGTACCGCCGGGCACGGCGCTCGACGTCGCGCTCGGGCTGGCCGCCTCGATCGCCGCGTCCGCCCCGCTGAGCGTCGCGGTCGGCAAGCGGATCGTCGACGACGCGTCCTCCTGGTCGGCGGAGGAGGGCTTCGAGCGGCAGACCGAGCTCGCGACGCCGGTGATGCTCTCCGACGACGCCCGCGAGGGGGTCGCGGCGTTCGCGGAGAAGCGAACGCCGGTGTGGACGGGGCGGTGACCTCGGCCTTGTGACGCCTGTCACGCCGTGCCACCATGTTTCCCGACCGATCGGTCGGGAAATGCGGGAGGCGCGGTGGACGACCTGGAGCGGCAGTTCGAGGAGACGGTGGCGCGGCACGACCGGATCGAGCCGCGCGACTGGATGCCGGAAGGCTACCGGCGGACCCTGGTGCGCCAGATCGCCCAGCACGCGCACTCCGAGGTGATCGGGATGCAGCCGGAGGGCGCCTGGATCACTCGCGCGCCCAGCCTGCGGCGCAAGCAGGTGCTGCTCGCGAAGGTGCAGGACGAGGCCGGCCACGGGCTCTACCTCTACTCCGCCGCCGAGACGCTCGGCGTCACCCGCGACGAGCTGGAGGCGCGGCTGATGAGCGGCGCGCAGAAGTACTCCTCCATCTTCAACTACCCCACCCCGTCGTACGCCGACGTCGGCACGATCGGCTGGCTCGTCGACGGCGCCGCGATCTGCAACCAGGTGCCGCTGTGCCGGACGTCGTACGGGCCGTACGGGCGGGCGATGGTGCGGATCTGCAAGGAGGAGTCGTTCCACCAGCGGCAGGGCTTCGAGCTGCTGATGACGATGATGCGCGGCACCGACGAGCAGCGGGCGATGGTGCAGGAGTCGGTCGACCGGTTCTGGAAGCCGGCGCTGATGATGTTCGGCCCGCCCGACGCCGAGTCGCCGAACACCGCGCAGTCGATGGCCTGGGGCATCAAGCGGCACACGAACGACGAGCTGCGGGCGAGGTTCGTCGAGATGACGGCGCCGCAGGCCGAGGCGCTGGGGGTGACGCTGCCCGGCAACGACGTCGACTGGGACGAGCTGAAGCGGGTCGTGTCCGGGGACGGGCCCTGCAACGCCGAGCGCCTCGCCCACCGGCAGCAGGCCCACGACGACGGTGCCTGGGTGCGGGAGGCGGCGAGCCGATGACCGGACCGCTCTACGAGGTCTTCGTGCGCGCCAAGCGCGGGCTCAACCACGTCCACGTCGGGTCGCTGCACGCGGCCGACGACGCGATGGCCCTGCGCAACGCCCGCGACGTCTACACCCGCCGCAACGAGGGGGTCTCGATCTGGGTGGTCCGCGCCGATGCGATCACCGCCTCCAGCCCGGACGAGAAGGAGCCGCTCTTCGACCCGGCCGGCGACAAGGTCTACCGGCACCCGACGTTCTACGAGGTCGGCGATGTCCCCCACCTCTAAGATCACCCCACGGCGTTCTTCGTCTCCTCCGCTTCGCTCCCCCGACGAACAACGCCGCGGGGGCCCAGATCCTGCGGGGCTGGGGTGCTCGCGTGAATGAATCGCCGTACGACGGCCTCGACGCGACCGACCCGGCCCACTGGGCGTTCGGCACCGGCTTCGCGGACCCGCTCGACGGCATCGATCCGCACGTCCCCGACGGCGTCGACCGAGTCGCACTGGCCGCCCTCTGCCTGCGGCTCGGCGACGAGGCGCTGCTGCTCTCGCACCGGCTGTCGGAGTGGTGCAGCCGCGCCCCCGACCTGGAGACCGACGTGGCCCTCGCGAACGTCGCGCTCGACCTGCTCGGCCAGGCCCGGCTGCTGCTGGCCCGGGCCGCCGTCGCGGACCCGGGCGTCGTCCCGGAGCTGCCGGCCGGCTCGCCGGTCCCCGCCGAGGACGCCCTGGCCTTCTTCCGGGACCCGCCCGCCTGGACCGGCTCCCGCGCCGCCGCGCTCGCCAACGGCGACTTCGGGCACACCGTCGTCCGGCTCTTCCTCGCCTCGACGGTCCGGCTGGCCGTGCTGCAGCGGCTGACCGGCCACCCCGACCCGGTGCTCGCCGCGGTCGCCGCGAAGGGGGTCAAGGAGCTGACCTACCACCGCGACTGGTCCGGGCGCTGGGTCGTCACGCTGGCCCGCGGGACGCGGGAGTCGCGACGTCGTACGACGGCCGCGCTCGGGCAGCTCGCCCCCGCCTGGGCCGAGCTGCTGGACCGCGACCCCGCCGTACGTGACGACGTGGAGGCGGTCCTCGACCAGCTCCTCGACGCCGCGGATCTCGAGCGGCCGGACGAGGGCGGCGAGCTCGCCGACGACCTAGCCGACCTGCTCGCCGAGATGCAGTCGGTCGCCCGCGCGCACCCGCAGGGGCGCTGGTGAGCGCCTACGACGTGGCGGCCACCGTCACCGACCCCGAGCTGCCGATGCTGACGATCGCCGACCTCGGCGTGCTCCGCACTGTTGCGGAGGTCGGCGGCCGCGTCGAGGTGGCGATCACGCCGACGTACTCCGGCTGTCCCGCCCTCGCCACCATCCGCGACGACCTGGTCCGCCGCCTCGCCGAGGAGGGGTACGACGACGTCCGCGTCCGGGTCGAGCTGGACCCGCCGTGGTCCAGCGACCGGATCACCGACCGCGGTCGGGCCGCGCTGGCCGAGCACGGCATCTCCCCGCCGGGTCCCGCCCCGGCCGGGCCCGTCGTCCTCACCCTGGCCCCGCCCCGGCGGGCGGTCCGCTGCCCGCGCTGCGGCGCCGCGGCCGACCGGACCTCGGAGTTCGGGCCGTCGGCCTGCACCGCGCTCTACCGCTGCCCGGAGTGCCTCGAGCCCTTCCAGCACGTCAAGGAGATCTGATGCCGCTGCTCGAGGTGGCCCGGGTCGACCGGCTGACCGACGACGCGGTGGCGGTGACCTTCGCCGTCCCCGACGACCTCGCGGAGGTGTTCGCCTTCGAGGCCGGCCAGTCGCTCACCCTGCGCCGGGTCGTCGACGGCGTCGAGCACCGCCGCTCGTACTCCATCTGCGCCCCCGTCGGCGCCCCGCCCCGCATCGGCGTGCGCGAGATCCCCGACGGGCTGTTCTCGCGCTGGCTGGTCCGCGATGTCGCGCCCGGCGCGACGGTCGAGGTGCTGCCGCCGACCGGCCGGTGGCGGGTGGAGCCGGGTGGTCGCCACCTCTGCATCGGCGCCGGGTCCGGCATCACGCCGCTCCTCTCGATCGCCGCGACCGCGCTGTCCGGCGACGGCGAGGTCACGCTCCTCTACGGCAACCGCACCAGCGGCTCGGTGATGTTCGCCGAGGAGCTCGCCGACCTGAAGGACCGGCACGGGCCGCGGCTGTCGGTCGTGCACGTGCTGAGTCGTGAGCCCCGCGACGTGGACCTGTTCAGCGGACGTCTCGACGCCGACCGGCTGCGTCGGCTGCTGACCACGGTCGCGCCGGTCGACGGGGTCGACCACGTCTGGGTCTGCGGCCCCTACGCGCTCGTCGTCGAGGCACGTGCGGTGCTCGCGGACCTCGGCGTACCGCCCGAGCGGGTGCACGTCGAGCTCTTCCACGTCGACGAGCCGCCGCCCGCCGTCGTCCGGGCCGAGGCGGCGCCGACCGGGGCGACGAGCGAGGTGACCGCGGTGCTCGACGGTCGCGCGGTCACGACCCGGGTGGCGCGCGAGAGCCGCGTGCTCGACGGCCTGCAGGCGGTCCGCGCCGACCTGCCCTTCGCCTGCAAGGGCGGCGTCTGCGGCACCTGCCGCGCGCTGGTCCGCGAGGGCGAGGTCGACCTGCGCCGCAACTACGCGCTGGAGCCCGACGAGGTCGACGCGGGCTACGTGCTCACCTGCCAGAGCGCGCCCGTGTCGGACCGCGTCGTGGTGGACTTCGACGCATGACCGAGACGCGGGTCCGCCGCGGCCGCCCCGGCCACGACCAGGCCACCGTGCTGCGGGTGGCCATCGACCTCTTCATCGCCCGTGGCTACGACGCCGTCAGCATGGCCGACCTGGCCGCCGAGCTCGGGCTGTCGAAGTCCTCGCTCTACCACCACGTTCCGAGCAAGGAACGGCTGCTCAAGCTGGCCCTCGACGAGGCGCTCGCCGAGCTGACCGCCGTGGTGGACGCGGCCGCCGACGGGGGCGGGGCGGCGTACCCGCGCCTGCGCCGGGTGGTCGAGGACAGCGTCCGTCTCCTCGTCGCCCACCAGCCGGCCGTCACCCTGCTGCTCCGCGTCCGCGGCAACACCGCCGTGGAACGCGCCGCCCTCGACCGCCGGCGCCGGATCGACGCCCGCCTCGCCGGTCTGGTCCGCGCCGCGGTCGCCGAGGGCTCCCTGCGTGACGACCTCGACCCGGAGGTGGTCTCCCGCCTGGTCTTCGGCATGGTGAACTCGCTGGTCGAGTGGTACGACGCCGCCGGCCCCGTCGAGGTCGGCGCGCTGGCCCGGACGGTCGTCGCGACCGCGCTGGAGGGTCCGGCGCGGGGGTCGTCTCCTGGTTGATCGAGCGCTCGCTCAACCAGGGAGGGCTGTTCGTCGAGCGATCGTTCGATCAACGAGAAGGCGACCCCGACTCCGTCACCCCGGGGCTGCCCCGACCAGGCGTCACGGGGTGCGCCGCTGCCCCACCGGCCCCCGCCGTACGGCGTCGCCGACCGTCTGGGCCAGCGAGCGAGGTCGGAGGACGGCGGTCGGGCCCGAGGCTGAGGTCCGCATCCCGTCCAGCACCTCGGCGAACACCTCGGGGGCGGACCGCGAGGGCATCCAGCCGAGCTCGGAGCGGGCGCGGCTGGAGTCGAGGTGCGGCAGCGCGAACCCCATGTCGAGCCAGCCGGCGTCGATCTGCTGCAGGTGCAGCCGCCAGCTCACGTCGACGCCGGCGCGAAGGACGGCCGACGGCACGTGGACGAGGCGGGCGCCGAAGGCCGCGGCGATATCGGCGGCCGTGAGCGGTGCCGCGGCGGCCAGGTTGAACGCACCCCCGGCCCGCTGGTCGAGGACGCGGCCCAGGGCGTCGGCGACGTCGTCGGCGTGCACGAAGGCGATCCGCAGGCCGCGGTCGAGGGGGAGCAGCGGGAGGTGCCCGAGGACCCACGCCGGGACCAGGCCGGGCACGCCGTACCGCATCAGGGCGCTGCCCGCCGCGCGCTGTCCGACGACGCCCGGGCGCATCCGGGTGATCACCAGGTCGCCGCCCTCCGCGGCGTCGAGGAGGCGCTCCGCGGCGACCTTGTGCCGGCTGTACGGCGAGGTGGGGATGCCACCGGTGGGGTACGACTCCGCGACCGGACGGTCGTCGGAGGCCGGGGAGTAGGCGCCCAGCGAGGACTGGTGGACCAGGTGCGGGACGCCGGCGGCGCGGACGGCGGCGAGCACCCGGCGGGTCCCGCCGACGCCCAGCCGCTCCAGGTAGTCGAGGTCGTGCGAGGGCTGGAAGCCCCAGGCCAGGTGCACCACCGCATCGGCGCCGGCGAAGATCCCGGGGAGCGGGTCCTCGGCGGCCGTCAGGTCGACCGAGTGCCACTCGACCTCGCGCCCGCCGACGGTCGGGGTGTCGGGGATGCGGCGGGCCAGGCCGACGAGCTCGTGGTCGCCGGTGGACGCGAGGTGGCGGAGCAGGGCGGTGCCGACGTTGCCGGTGGCCCCGGTGATGACGATGCGCATGAGGTCCGGTGCCCGACGGGTGCTCGTCCCACCGGCCCGCTTCGTACCCGGACGGACACAAGTCGCCCCGGACGCGACGTCCCACGCTCAGCGCGACCGGGCGACCCCGACTTGTGTCCGTCCGTGTACGACGCCGCCCGGGCCCCCGTCGAGCAGAATGCTCGGCGTGAGCACTGTCGCCGACCCCGGCCTGGAGGCGTTCGACGAGTCGCGACCGCGGCTGTTCGGCATCGCCTACCGGATGCTCGGCAGCGTCGCGGAGGCCGAGGACGTCGTGCAGGACGCCTGGTTGCGCTGGCAGCAGACCGACCGCAGCGTCGTCGAGAACCCCGCCGGCTTCCTCACCACCGTCACCACCCGGCTGGCGATCAACGTCGCCGACTCCGCGCGCCGACGCCGCGAGGTGTACGTCGGCCCGTGGTTGCCCGAGCCGGTCGACACCAGCGCCGACCCCGCCCTGGGTGCGGAGAACGGCGAGGCGCTGGAGGCGGCGGTGCTGGTGCTCCTGGAGCGGCTGCCCGCGCGGGAGCGGGCGGCGTACGTGCTGCGCGAGGCGTTCGACTACCCCTACCCCCGGGTGGCCGAGATCCTGGAGATCAGCGAGGCCAACACCCGCCAGGTGGTGGCCCGGGCCCGCCAGCACGTCGCCGAGCACCGGAGCGCGCCGGTCGACCGGGCGGAGCACCGGCGACTCCTCGAGGCGTTCGTGAGCGCCGCGCGGGGCGGCGACCTGGGCGACCTCGAGCGACTGCTCGCGGCCGGGGTGGTCAGCACGTCGGACGGCGCGGGCGTCACCCGCAACGCGGCTCGGGTGCCGATCGTCGGCCGGTCGAAGGTGGCGCGGGTGCTTGCCGCCTTCCGCGACCGGTTCTGGACCGGATCGACGATCACCTGGCTGGAGACCAACGGCCGACCGTCGCTGCTGGTCCGGCACGGGGACGAGCCCGCGGCGGTGCTGGCGATCGAGGCCGGGCCCGACGGCATCGAGCAGCTGCTCTGGGTGATGGCGCCCGACAAGCTGTCACAGATCGGGCGGCTGCCCGGTCAGCACTGACGAACCGGGCCGGAGACGCCGGACCGGACGTCAGAGAGGCACATGTCATGAAGGTCGTCGTCATCGGGGGAACCGGGCTCATCGGGTCGCAGGTCGTCGCGCTCCTGCAGGAGCAGGGGCACGAGGCGCTCGCCGCGTCGCCGCAGAGCGGGGTCGACGTGATCACCGGGGTCGGGCTGGCCGAGGCGTTCGCGGGCGCCGACGTCGTCGTCGACGTGACCAACTCGCCGGTCTGGGAGGACCAGGCGGTCCTCGACTTCTTCACCACCTCGACCCGCAACCAGCTCGCGGCCGAGCGGGCGGCCGGGGTCGGCCACCACGTCGCGCTCGCCATCGTCGGCGCCGAACGGCTCCCCGGCAGCGGCTACCTGCGCGCCAAGGTGGCCCAGGAGCAGCTGATCGTCGAGTCCGGCGTGCCGTACTCGATCGTCCGGGCGACCCAGTTCTTCGAGTTCGTCTCCTGGATCGCCGACGCCGCCACCCGCGACGACGGCGTCCACCTCGCCCCCATCGGTTTCCAGCCGGTCGCCGCCGCCGACGTGGCCCGGCTCGTGGCCGAGACCGCGGTGGGGGCTCCGCTGGACGGGACGGTCGAGATCGCGGGCGCCGAGAAGGTGCGGATGGACACCTTCGTGGCGAAGGTCCTCGCCGACCGGGGCGACGACCGCGTGGTCGTGGCCGACCCGTCGGTCGGCTACTTCGGCGGGGCCGCCGTGGCCGACGAGATCGTCCCCGCACCGGACGCCGACCCGGTGATCGGGGCGACGTCGTACGCCGACTGGGAGGCCGGTCGCTAGGCGGCTAGAGGTCGAGCGCCATCGCCACGTCGGCGCGGGCGTAGGGGCCGGGCTCGTGCTCGTCGGCGCCGAGGTGGCGGAAGCCGTGCTGCTCGTAGAGGTGCACGGCGGACGCCAGCCGGCGGTTGCTCTCCAGCTCCAGCCGGGTGGCGCCGAGCTCGCGGGCCCGGTCGAGGGCGGCGGCGACCAGGGACCGGCCGATGCCGTGGCCCTGGTGGTCGGGGGAGACGGCCATCTTGACCAGGTCCATCACGCCGGGGCGGGTCACGGCCAGGGCGACGCAGCCGACCACCTCGTCACCCAGCCGCGCGACGAGGACCGCGCCACCCGGCGACACCAGCTGCCCCACCGGGTCCTCGAGCTGGCGGCGGTCCTCGGCCTCCAGGGCGAAGTACTGGCCGATCCACTCCTCGTTGAGTCGCCGGAAGGCGTGGGCGTCGGTGTCGTCGCGGAGGTCGTCGATGGTGATCGTGCTGGTCATGCGTCCAGTGTTCGTGCTCCGTCGAGATAACTCCAAGACTTGTTCACGAGGATCGATAATCTGAATGCATGGATGTCGAGCTGCGTCTGCTCCGCGCGTTCGTGGCGGTCGCCGAGGAGCTGCACTTCGGTCGCGCGGCGGAGCGGCTGCGGGTCGCCCAGCCCGCGCTGTCGCAGCAGATCCGCCGGCTGGAGCGCGAGCTCGGGGTCCTGCTGCTGACCCGGACCTCGCGCAGCGTCGCGCTCACCCCGGCCGGCTCGGTGCTGCGCGACCGGGCCCGCGCGCTGCTCGGCCAGGTGCGGCGCGACCTGGAGGAGACGGTCCGGGTCGGGCGGGGCGAGGAGGGTCGGCTCGACGTCGGGTTCGTCAGCTCGGCGCTGCCGCTCGGTCCGGTCCAGCACGTGCAGTCCTTCCGGGAGCGCTGGCCGCGGGTCCAGGTCGCGCTCACCGAGGGCTACACGGCACGGCTGCTCGAGCTGCTGACCCGCGGCGAGCTCGACATCGCCGTCGTCCGCGACCCCGACCCGCGCGACGACGTCACCTGCACGACCTTCCACGTCGAGCCGTTCGTCGCGGTCGTCCCGGCCGGCCACCGCCTCGCCTCCCGCCCGAGCGTGCGGGCGCCGGAGCTGGCGGGCGACCCGTTCGTCTTCTTCCCGCCCGACGCCGGCGCGCTGGCGACCGAGCGCAACCTGGCGCCGGTCGTCGAGGACGGACGGGTGCCCGAGATCGTCCAGGTCGGGTCGTCCTGGGCCACCCTGCTGCACCTCGTGCGGGCCGGGGTCGGTGTCACGGTCGCTCCCGCGAGCGCGCTGCTCGTCGCGCCCGACGGCGTCGTCGCGCTCCCGCTGGAGGGCAGCGACCACCGCAGCGAGCTGGTCTGGGCCGTCCGCACCGGCGACGACCGGCCCCTCCTCCGCAACTTCGCCGCCGGGCAGCACTAGCTCACTCGCCCAGCCGGGCCGCCTGCCACAGGTCGATGCCGGAGTCGGTGGAGTGCTGCTCGATCGCGGCCAGCTGCTCGTCGGTGAACGCCGGACCGCTCAGCGCGGCGACGTTGCGGTCGAGCTGCTCGGGGCTGGAGGCGCCGATGACCAGCGAGCTCATCCGCGGGTCGCGCAGCGCCCACTGCAGCGCCAGCTGGGCCAGCGACTGTCCGCGCTCGGCCGCGATCTCGTTCAGCGAGCGCAGCAGCGCCACCATCTCGGGCGTGATCGAGTCGCGGTCGAGGGACTTGCCCTGCGTGGCCCGCGAGCCCTCGGGCACGCCGTCGAGGTACTTGTCGGTCAACAGCCCCTGGGCCAGCGGCGAGAACGCGATGCAGCCGGCGCCGACCTCCTCCAGCGTGTCGAGCAGGCCGTCGCCCTCGACCCACCGGTTCAGGACCGAGTACGACGGCTGGTGGATCAGCAGCGGCGTACCCAGGTCGGCGAGGATCGCGGCCGCCTCCAGCGTCCGCGCGGGGGAGTACGACGAGACGCCGACGTACAGCGCCTTGCCCGAGCGGACGATCGCGTCGAGGGCGCCCATCGTCTCCTCGAGCGGCGTCCGCGGGTCCGGGCGGTGGTGGTAGTAGATGTCGACGTAGTCGAGGCCCATGCGCCGCAGCGACTGGTCGAGGCTGGCCACGAGGTACTTCCGCGAGCCGCCGACCTGGCCGTAGGGACCCGGCCACATGTCCCAGCCGGCCTTGGTCGAGATCACCAGCTCGTCGCGCAGGCCGGCGAAGGACTGCTGCAGGTGCCGCCCGAAGTTCTCCTCGGCCGAGCCGTACGGCGGCCCGTAGTTGTTGGCCAGGTCGATGTGGGTGATGCCGTGGTCGAACGCCCGCTGCAGGGTCGCGGCCTGCCGCTCGAACGGCACGTCGTCGCCGAAGTTGTGCCACAGGCCGAGGCTGATCGCGGGGAGGTCCAGGCCGCTGCGGCCGACGCGGCGGTACTCCATCGCGTCGTAGCGGGCGGGGTCGGGGAGGTAGCTCATGCCCCGATCGTGGCACTCCCGCGGGCGTGCACGGCACCCACCACCGTCACGGCCAGGACGATGACGCCGGCGACGACCAGGCCCGCGCCCAGGTGCCACTTCAGCAGGGCGGCACCCGCGGCCGCGCCGGCGAGGATCAGGACCACGGCCGCCGCCCGTCGGCCGCTGCCCCCGCCCTTGCCGCTGCCGAGCACCGAGTCGGCGGCCAGGCCGGTGATGGTCGAGGTGACCACCACCGTGGTGACGTCCTTGACCGCGATGAACCGGGCTGCGGCCGCCTGCACGCCCATCGCCGCCCCGAGCAGGGTGGTCACCGCGAGCGCGAGCGGCTCGGCCAGGTCGTCCTCGACCACCCACAGGACCACGGCCAGCGCGACCATCACCACGCCCACCCCGGCGAACAGGAGCGTGGTCCGCCGCGTCCACGCCCCGGCCGCCCGCTTCAGCACCCGGCCGCCGAGCGCGGCCCCGGCCATGAACCCGACCAGCGCGAGCACCGGGCCGAGCACCGGCAGGTCGTCGGCGCCGACGAGCGCCATGCCGAGGATGACCACGTTGCCGGTCATGTTCCCGGTGAACACCCGGTCCAGGCCGAGGTAGCCGACGGCGTCGACGATCCCCGTCCCGAAGGTCAGCGCCAGCATCAGCAACAGGTGCATCCGGTCGGCGGGTACGGCGCGCAGGCGGTCGGTCACGTCGGGATCCTAGGATCGCCCGCGTGGACGAGGTGACGCTGCGGTCGGCCGTGGACGACGACGCCGAGGCGCTGGTCGCCTTCTGGGCGTTCGCCGGCGAGAACGAGTCCCGGCCCACCGACCGGCCGGAGATGATCACCGGGCTGCTGGCGCGCGACCCGTCCGCGCTGCTCCTCGCGACGGTCGACGGCGAGATCGTCGGCACGGTGATCGCCGGCTGGGACGGGTGGCGGGCCCACCTCTACCGGCTCGCCGTACGCCCCGACCACCGGCGCCGCGGCCTCGGTCGGCTGCTGGTCGAGCGGGCCGAGGAGCGGCTCCGCGCCCTCGGCGCCGGCCGCTTCGACGCGATGGTGCTGGAGGGCAACGAGCTCGGCGACGCCTCCTGGCGGGCTGCCGGCTACACCCGCCAGGACGACTGGCGTCGCTGGTTCCGACCCTCCGGTGGTTGAGGAGGTCGCGCAGCGACCGTCTCGAAACCCGGTGAGCCGGGAGTCGGCATGGTCTGTCGGGTGCGGAGGCGGTTTCGAGACGGGACTTCGTCCCTCCTCAACCCCCGGTGGGCAGGGTGACCGTGAACGTCGTCCCGCGCCCCAGCTCCGAGCTGACCCGGACCGACCCGCGGTGCCGCTCGACGATGGTGGCCACGATGGCCAGGCCGAGGCCGGTGCCGGGCTCGCGGAGGGCGTCGGGATTGGTGGTGCGGAAGAAGGCGCGGAACAGCCCGACCTGGTCCTCCTCGGAGATCCCGAGGCCGTCGTCGGCGACCTCGACGACGACCGTGTCGTCGCGGCGGGCGGCGCAGACCGAGACGGTGCCGCCGGCCTGGGTGTACTTCACCGCGTTGCTGGTCAGGTTGCCGACCACCTGGTCGATCTCGTTCGCGTCCCCGGGGACGACGAGGCCGCCGGGCCCGAGGTCGACGCGCAGGTGCAGGCCCTTGGCCCGCGCGGTCGACCCGACGAGCGCGACGACGTCGGCGGTCACCGCGCCGACGTCGACGGGGACCGGCACCAGCGGGTGCTGCGGGTCGCTGACCCGGGCGAGCAGCAGCAGGTCGTCGACGACCTTGCCCATCCGGTGGGTGCCGCGGGTCATCGCCTGGTGGTAGCGCCGGGCCGTCTCCTCCAGGTCGAGCTCGCCGAGCATCTCCAGGTTGCCGGAGATGACGGTCAGCGGCGTGCGCAGCTCGTGGGAGAGGGTCGCGATCAGCTGGGTGCGGTAGTCGTCGAGCTGCTGCAGCTCGCGGACCAGGTTGCGCTCGCGCTCCAGGGCCCGGGCGGTGACCAGCGCCGCGCCCAGGTCGTGCCCGATCTCCTGCGCGGAGGCGGCCTCGACGGCCGACCAGCTCGGGTCGTCGGGCCGTCGGGTGAGCACCAGCAGGCCGACGCACTCGCCGCCCGCACCGAGGGGTACGGCGAGCGCCGACGCCAGCTCGAAGTCCGCCAGCTGCTCGGTCGCCAGCGCGCGCACCCGGTCGCCCACGTCGGTGCCGGGCGGGACCGGGGAGCCGTCGGCGGTGACGACCACGGCCCGCTGCTCGGCCCACAGCCGCGGGGCCACCTCGCGGGCCATCTCGACCATCGGGTCGGGCAGCGTGACCACGTCGCTGTCGCGCGACCGGGCGTACCCGATCGACGGGCCGTCGGTCCCGAGGACCTGGATCCACGAGCCGGAGGCGGTGAACCCCTCGACGAGCGGGTGGTGGGTGTACTCGAGCACCGCCTGCAGCGACGCGTGGGCCGGCATCGACGCGGACCGGACCAGGCGGCGGGCCGCCTCGGCGTGCGCGATCTGCTGGACCAGCTCCTCGCGCTCGAAGGCGGTGAGGACGGCGCGCTCGGTCTGGGCGGCGTACCGCTCCAGGAGCCGCCGCTGGGCGCCGTCGGGCCGCATCCGCGAGATCGGGCGGTCGACCGACAGGCAGCCGACCAGGGTGCCGTCGTCGTCGCGGAGGAAGCCGATCAGGGCGTCGAGCGGGTGCCACGCGTCGGGGACGTCGAGCGGCTCGTCGGCCGCGACGAACCAGCTGCCGTCGAGCTCGCCGTCGTACTCCTCGGCGGCCAGGAAGGTGAACCGGCCCCAGCTGGTGCCCTGCTCCGCGACCTGGTCCAGGCTCGAGATCGGGTCGGCGTGCTCGAAGACGTACTCGCGCCACTCCTCGGACCCGGTGTAGGCGACGGTGACCAGCAGGCCGTCGAGGACCACGGACAGCACGGCGGTCTCGAATCCGATCATCTCGGCGACCGACTCCACCATCAGCTGGAGCACCGCCCGCGCCGAGGAGTCGGACCACGCCGACCCGTCGGCGGGCGCCGTCACGGGCGGTCCGGGAGGTTGGTCCAGCCCTTGCCGTCGGCGCGGCGGTACCAGCCGGACGCCGCGAGAGTCCCTCCGTCCACGGCGACAGTCTGCCCGGTGACGAACCGGGCGTCGTCGGAAGCGAGGAAGTCGACCACGGCCGCGTAGTCGTCCGGCCGCCCGAACCGGCCCAGCGGCACCCACCAGGGGACCGACGCGGGGTCACGCCCGCGCAGCATCGCCGCCGCCGGGGTCTGATCGGTGTCGGCCAGGTCGGGCGCGACGGCGTTGACGCGGACGCCGTACGGCCCGGCCTCGACGGCCAGGCTGCGGGTGAAGGCGACGACGCCGGCGTTGAAAGCCGAGTACGCCGCGTGCCCCGGGATGCCGCGGAACGCCTCGACGGTCGCGTTGTTGACCACCGCCCCCGAGCCCTGCTCGACCATCACCGGCAGCAGGGCGTGGGTGACCTCGAGGACGTGGCCGAGGTTCAGGTCGTGCAGCCGCCGGCGCTGCTGGCGGGTGCTGTGCAGGAAGGTGCGCGACGCGGGCCGGAAGTCGCCGACGTTGTTCACCAGCACGTCGAGCCGACCGAGGTCCTGCACCGCCTCGACCAGGCGGCCGACCGTCGCGTCCTCGGTGACGTCGCCGACGACCGTCCGGCAGTGCCCGCCCGCGGCCTCGACCTCGGCTGCGGTGACCTCGGCCGCCGGGCCGTCGACGTCGACCAGCACCACCAGGTCGCCGCGGCCGGCGAGCCGGCGGGTCACCGCGCCGCCGATGCCGCGGGCGCCGCCGGTGACCGCGCTGACCCGGGGGCTCATCGGCCGACCTGCCGCTCCTCGGCGAACCGCAGGTCCAGCTCCCGGCGTGCGAAGAACCAGTGGCCGGCGATCCGCCGGTACTCGTCGCGGTAGACCAGGTGCCACACGTGGTCGGTCCCCTCGTCGACGTGGTGCGCGACCGCGGTGACCCGGCCCGTCACCGCGTGCGGGCCGGTGCGGTCCAGCACGATGCCGCCGATCTCGTGGGCGGTCCTCCTGACCCGCTCGAGCGCGCCGAGCGCCTTCCGTACGGCGGGCCGCCCGGCGACCGGCTCGCGGCGCGCGGGCACCAGCACGCCGTCCAGCGTGAACAGCGCGGCGGCCCGGTCGAGGTCGCGGTCGTCGACGTACGCCGCGTAGCGGTGCACCAGGTCGTGGACGGCCAGCGTGTCCTCGGGGCTCACAGCCCCAGCCGTCCGGCGCAGGCCGACAGGGCGTCCCGGGCCCGGTCGAGGTCCGCGGTCGGCGCGGTCGCGAGCACCAGGCGGTCGGCCCCGAGGGCGGCCAGCCGCTCCGCCTTCGCCGCGTCGACCCGGTCGACCAGGTGGCCCAGGGTCAGCTCGAGCGCCTCCGGGTCGCGCCCAACGCGGGTGGCCTCCTCGCGCATCAGCGCGACCAGCCCCGCGAGCTCCTCGCCGGCCACGCCGAGCGGCTGCAGGCCGGCGCCGTACCGGCCGGCGCGGCGCGCGGCCGCCCGGCTGTGGCCGCCGACGTGCACAGGGATCCCGCCGGGGCGCACCGGCTTGGGGTAGGACATCGCGCCGCGGAAGGAGAAGAACTCGCCGTGGTGGTCCACCCCCTCCGGTCCGTGGTCGGACCACAGCGTGGTGAGGACCTGGAGCTGTTCGTCCGCACGACGGCCGCGACTCTCGAAGTCCACCCCGCAGGCCTCCACCTCCTCGCGCATCCAGCCCATCCCGACGCACAGTCGGAGGCGCCCGCCCGAGAGCGCGTCGAGGGTGGCCAGCCGCTTCGCCAGCACGACCGGGTGGTGGTCGGGGAGCACCAGCACGCCGGTCGCGAGGCCGAGGGTCGTGGTCCGCCCGGCGAGGAAGGCCAGCAGCTCGAGCGGGTCCGGCACGTCGCAGTCGTCCGGCAGCTCCATCCGGCCGGAGGCGTCGTACGGGTAGGTGCTGGTGTAGCCGGCCGCCACCACCGCGTGCTCGACGACCACCACGCCGTCGAACCCGCAGGCCTCGACGTGCTCGGCCCAGGCGGCGATCCAGGCGGGGTCGGCGGTGGTGCCGGCCGCGACGGGCGCGATCACGTCGTACTGCATGACGGGAACCTAGCGGGCATCATGCCCCCCGTGGACCGCCCTGTTGCCCTCGTGACCGGCGCGAGCCGGGGGATCGGCCGCGAGACGGCGCTGGTGCTGGCGCGCGAGGGGTACGACGTCGCGTTCACCGCGCGCACCGAGGTCGAGGGGACCGGCACGGTGCCGGCCCGGACCGCCGCGGAGGGGCCGCTCGTGCACGCCGTGTCGGGCAGCCTGGAGACGACCGCCCGCGAGCTCTCGTCGTACGGCGCCCGCGCGCTGCCGGTCCGGATGGACCTCCACGACCTCGGCTCGGTCCGCGCGGCGGCGGCGAGCGTGCTCGCTGAGTGGGACCGCATCGACCTGCTCGTGCTCAACGCGATCAGCCACGTCCCGCACGCCCGGCTGCTCGACCTCGACCTCGACGCGTTGGGACGCAGCCTGGAGGCCAACCACGTGCACCAGGTCGCGCTGGTCCAGGCCGTGCTGCCGGCCATGGCCGCCGGGGGCGGCGGCACGGTCGTCGCCGTCTGCTCCGCCTCCGCCACCATCGACCCGCCCGCCCCGCCCGGCGAGGGCGGCTGGGGGCTCGGCTACTCCTCGGCCAAGGCCGCCTTCGGCCGGATCGCGGGCGCGGTGAACGCGGAGTACCGCGCCGCCGGGGTCCGCGCCTTCAACGTCGACCCGGGCTTCGTGGTCACCGAGTCCGGCGCCGCCCGCGGCGGCACGGCCGCCATCGCCGACCGCGGCTTCGACTCCTCGCCCGCCGACGCCGTCGGCCGCTGCGCCGCCTGGCTGGCCACCTCGGCCGACGCCGACCGGTTCCTCGGCAAGGTGGTCTGGGCGCCGCGGCTGGCCGAGTCGCTGGGCCCGCCGGCCGAGCTGTAACGCGATGTTCGCCGCCCTAGGGACGCGCTGCAGCGCGGACCGAGTGCGGGGGACCAAGCGGTTACGCGGGGGCGGGGCCCGCCCCCCCACCCCC
>NZ_JBBBBJ010000019.1:0-20345 GCF_037120545.1 Nocardioides sp. CCNWLW216 | reverse complement strand
CCACGGACGAGCCGTCCGAGGACCCGACGGACGACCCGACGGAGGAGCCCACCGACGACCCGACCACCCCGACGCCCCCCCCCACCCCCCCCCCCCCCCCCCCCCCCCCCCCCCCCGCCCCCCCCCCCCCCCCCCCCGGCCCCCCCCGCCCCCCCCCCCCCCCCCCCCCCCCCCCCCCCCCCACTCGTGCGTCCGGGGTAGGTTCCGGGCCATGTCGCACCCGGTGGTCGAGGTCGATCCGCACGACGAGGCGGCCCTGCGGGAGTGGTACGACGTCGAGGCCGCCTCGGTGCGCCACGGTCGCTCGCACGCGCTGCACCGCACCTTCGCGGCGCTGGCCCACCCGGTCCGCGACCCCAGTCCCTTCCGGCGGGTGCACCTGCTGGCGGTGCGTGTCGACGGCGCGACCGCGGGCGTCGCGGAGCTCGTCCTCGACCAGGCGGAGAACCGGCACCTGGCCGGGCTGGAGGTGCACGTGCACCCCGACCACCGGCGCCGCGGGATCGGTCGGGCGCTGCACGACCACGCCGACGCCGTACGCCGGGCGGACGGCCGCCGGACCGTGACGGGGGAGCTGTCGGTCGCGGCGGAGGACACCGCGGCACCCGGGCTCGCGTTCGCCGGGGCGTTCGGCTTCGCGACCGTGCACCGGGAGGAGCACCTGGTCCTGCCGTTGCCGGCCGACCCGCCCCGCACCGACCCGCCGTCCGGGTACGACGTCCTCACCTGGCGCGACCGCTGCCCGGACGAGCACCTGGACGCCTACCTCGCGATGCGCCACCGGATGGCGCTCGACGTCCCGACCGGCGACCTCGACCAGGCGCCGGTCCGGCTCGACGCGGAGCGGCTGCGGACGCAGGAGCGTCGTACCGCTCGGTCCTACCGGCAGGTGGTGGCCGTCGCTCGGCACGACGACGGGACGATGGCCGGGTACTCCGTCGTCTTCTGCGCCCACGACGACCGCGAGGCGATCCAGGACGACACCCTGGTGATGCCGGCCCACCGCGGCCAGGGGCTGGGGCGGCAGCTGAAGCTGGCCACGCTCGACGTGCTCGCGCGCGAGCACCCGGAACGGCGCGCGCTGCACACCTGGACCGACCCCGACAACCACGCGATGCGTCGTACCAACGAGGCGTTCGGCTACCGGCCGGCCGAGCTGCTCCACCAGGTGCAGCGGGAGGACTGAACGCGCAGACCTGGGGATCAGCCACGATCCGGTACCTCGACGGGGTATTTTGTCCGCGCCATGGTCGATGCGCTCCCTCCTCTCCCCGCCCCGCGGGTTCCCGCACCCTCGCGACGCGGAGGCCGGCGGAGGGCCGAGTCGGGTGACGCCCGCCGGTCCCGACGGTCGGCCTCGGCGGTCCCGCGCGGCGGCGCCCGGCGCGCGAGCGGACAGCGACGGGCGCACGGTCTCCCCGGCACCATCGGGGTCACCCTGCTCGGCGCGGTGCTCCCGGGCTCCGGACTCGTGTGGAGCGGCCGCCGCGCCCTCGGCTGGCTGATCCTGCTGCCGACCGTGCTCGGCCTCGCGGCCGCGGGCTGGTACGTCGGCCGCGACCTGCGCGCCGTCCTCGACTTCGCGACCTCGCCGACCCAGCTGAAGATCGCCGCCGCGGTGTTCGTCGTCGGTCTCGTCGCCTGGGCGGGCGTCGTCCACCTGACCTACCGCAAGGTCCGGCCGCTGCAGCGGTCCCGCTGGCACACGGCGGTCGGCCAGGGCTTCGTGGTCGTGCTCTGCCTGCTGGTCGGCGTCCCCGTCGCGTACGCCGCCCGCTCGGCGCTGGCGACCTCCGACCTGGTGTCGTCGGTCTTCGAGGGCAACGAGACGGCGACGTCGCCGGAGGACGTCACCAAGGCCAACCCGTGGGGCGACCGCGAGCGGGTCAACGTGCTGCTGCTCGGTGGCGACGGCGGCGTCGGCCGCACCGGCGTCCGCACCGACACGGTGATCCTCGCCAGCATCTCGGTGCGGACCGGCCGGACCGTCATGTTCAGCCTGCCGCGCAACATGATGAACGCCCAGTTCCCCGAGGACAGCCCGCTCCACGACCTCTACCCGGACGGCTACTCCGGCGCCGAGGACGACGGCTTCTACATGCTCAACGCGATCTACGGCCAGATCCCGGAGCGCCACCCCGGCGTGCTCGGGAAGAGCAAGAACGAGGGCGCGGACGCGATCAAGCAGGCCGTCGCGGGCAGCCTCGGCATCCGGGTCGACTACTACGTCCTGGCCAACCTCAAGGGCTTCAAGGACGTCGTCGACGCGATGGGCGGCATCACCGTCAACGTCAACAAGCCGGTGGCGATCAACGGCAACACCGACGCGGGGATCCCGCCGACGGGCTACATCGAGCCCGGCCCGGACCAGCACCTCGACGGCTTCCACGCCCTGTGGTTCGCCCGCGGCCGCTGGGGCTCCGACGACTACGAGCGCATGGAGCGCCAGCGCTGCACCATCGACGCCATCATCGACGCCGCCGACCCGGCGACCCTGATCACCCGCTACACGGAGCTCGCGGCCGCCGGCAAGGAGGTCGTCTCCAGCGACATCCCGCTCGACCTCGTCCCGGCGTTCGTGGAGCTGGCGCTGAAGGTCAAGGACGCCAAGGTCCGCTCGGTCGTCTTCAAGCGGTCCGACAAGTTCTTCTCCGGCGACCCCGACTTCGCGTGGATGCACGAGACCGTGACCCGGGCGATCAAGCCCCGCTCGGCCACGCCCACCGAATCGCCTTCCGAGTCGCCTTCCGAGTCGCCGTCCGGGTCCCCGTCCGAGACGCCGTCCGGGATCCCGTCGGGCTCGCCGACCGCGACCCCGTCCGAGGAGCCCGGCGCAGCGGTCGACGCCCGCGACTCCTGCGGCTACGAACCGGTCGAGGGCGTCGAGGCCGCGGGGGAGTAGGGCCGCTCAGGCGACCCGGCGGATGCCCGACGGGCCTACGCCGTACGTCGCGGTGGTGTGGCCAGTGAGCCCACGGTCACGCGGAGCGCGCCGAGGTCGCCGACCAGGTCGTGGACCTCGCGGTAGGCCAGCCGCAAGGCCGGGTCGGGCGAGCGTCGCAAGCCGTCCAGGGCGAGCAGGGCGTGCGAGGTGCGTCGGGCGACGGCATGGATCTGTCCGTCGATCGTCCTGAACTCCGCCTGGTCCATCCCCTGCTCCGTCCCCGTGGCGCGATCCGCTGGGGTAAGACTGGCGAGGTCTCTGACCCATCCGGGGGACGATGCGAGTGCGTGATCGCCGAATTTGGGTAGGCCTGTCGTCTCCCCGGCGGGTCCGCGGACCATCAGTCGTGGATCGGTGAGACCTCGTCGTCCGCCCAGGCCGGGTCCTGGTCACGGCCACGGCGTCGGTCGAGCAGTCGGGAGACGATCTCGGCCACGATGAACAGCCCGAGCATGGGGAAGGCCAGCATCAGCATGGAGAACGGGTCGGTCGACGGGGTGGCGACCGCCGCGAAGACGAAGGTGCCGATCACGATCCAGGGCCGGTGCCGGCCGATGGCCTTCCCGGAGACGACGCCGGCCAGGTTGAGCATCACGACGAAGAGAGGGATCTCCATGGCGATCCCGAAGACCAGGAGCATCCGGGTCAGGAAGGAGAAGAACTCGCCGAAGTCGACCAGGTTGGTCACGTCGACCGGCGTGAAGCCGATCAGCACCTCGATGCCCTTCGGCAGGACGTAGTACCCGAGGGCGACGCCGCCGAGGAACAGGGGCCCGGCCACGGCCGCGAAGACGCGCGTCCACCGCTTCTCGCCGGAACGCATGCCCGGGACGACGAAGCCCCAGATCTGCAGCAGCCAGTAGGGGCTGGAGAGGATGACGGCGGCGACACCGCACAGCTTGAGCTGGAGCATCAGCGGAGAGGTGACCCCGGAGATCACCAGATCGGTCGGGACCTCCTGGCCCAGCGCCGCGACCGCCTGGTCGTAAGGGCGCCGGACGAGCTCGAGGAGCTGGTCGTAGAAGAACAACGAGATCCCGAAGACCACGACCACCACGAGGACCGAGCGCATGATCCGCGCTCGCAGCTCGCGGAGGTGGTCGGTGAGGACCATCCGGCCGTCCGTCCCGACCGCGTGACGCGGCCGGGTGCTGAGGACGCCGATCGCTCCGCTGATGCTCATGACGATCTCAGGGACGCGGGTCGGGCGCGGCGACCGGCTCGACCCGGGGGCGGGGGTGGGGAACGTCGGCGGCACGGCCGGTGTCGACGGCGTCGTCGTCGCCGTCCATCAGCTCACGGGTCTCCGCCTTGAAGATTCGCAGGGCACGGCCGCTGCCGCGGGCCAGCTCGGGAAGCTTGGTGGCGCCGAAGAGCAGCACCAGGACGGCCAGGATGATGAGGAGCTCGGTCGTGCCGAGCCCTCCGATCAGGAGCGGGTTCATGGGGCGTTCCTTCCTCAGGTCGCGTCGGCGTACGACGGGGCGTCGTGCCGGCGGGTGGAGCGGGTGGGGACGTCGTCGTCCAGTTCGTCGTCCAGTTCGTCCCTCGCGTCGGGGTCCGACACGACGAAGTCGTCGGGGTCGTCCTCGTCCTGCTGGTCGTCCGCGCGGTCGTCGGGCCGCTCCTCGTCCTCGAGGGCCGAGGTGACATGACGACGGACGATCTCGCGGGGGTCGAGGTCGCGGAGCTCGAGGTCCGCGTACTCGGGGCCGAGCTGTTCGCGCAGCTCGTCACGCGCGCCCTCGGCCAGGCGCTTCGCCCCACGGATCAGCGAGCCGGCCTGACGGGCCAGCTCGGGGATCCGGTCGGGGCCGAAGACGCAGACGGCGACGAGCGCGAGGATCGCGAGCTCGGGTAGTCCGATGCCGAACATGTGCTCTCCCTCCTTCGGGGGACGTGCCGGTCGGGACGGGACGGGATCGTCCCGTCCCGACCGGCATCGGGTCAGCGGACCGGGACGGTGACCCTCTGCAGGTGCGCGGGTCCGATCAGGGCCCACGCGATCCGGAGGTGGATCAGGACCAGGACGAGGGCGCCGAGGTACTGCTGCCAGGTCATCGCGGTCACCTACTTCTTGCCGCCGCTGACCGTGATGGCGCCGTTCACGCCACGCGGGAAGAAGCCGCCCCGGGAGACCTGCTTCGGGTTCAGGTAGGCGATGTTGAGCACCTGGGCGGCCGAGCGGCTGTAGACGATGCCGTTGCGGTCGGTGGGGACCAGGTTGATCTTCTTCGTGTTGCCGAGACCCCGGTCGAGGTCGGACCGGCCGTCGAGCGAGTCGCGGGCGTTGCTGATCGCCCGGGCCGGCTTCCACAGGTCCTTCTCGTAGAGCGCGGACCGGATGATGCCGGCGTGGTAGGACTCGACCGCCAGGATGCCGGCGGCGGCCTCCAGGTAGGTCTTGTTGCTGATCAGAGGAGCGGCGCCCTTGTAGGCGGTCACCCCCACGTCCTCGAAGATGTACGCCGCCAGCAGGAAGTTGTTCTCGTTGGCGAAGGGGTCGAAGGTCTGACCCTCCTCGATGAGGCCGGCGGCCCGGGCGGCGGCGGTGAAGCTGCTGCGCAGGTTGATCTGCGGGCGAGCCACCTTGGCGCCGCCCAGCGCGGTCCGGAGGAACTTGACGTGCGCCAGCTCGTCCCCGGCGATCTCGCGAGCCGCCTTGGCGATGCGCGGGGTGTCGAAGTCGACCTTGCGGCCGCCGGTCACCCCACCCTTGCGGCCCTTGCCGGAGGTCAGCCGGTCACCGAGCGAGCGCCCGAACGCGGCCTGCTGGTAGAACTCCGCCTCCAGGTACTCCAGGTTGAGGGCGAAGTTGAGCACCGCCCCGTCGCTGGGAGCGGCGGCCGAGGCAGAGGTGGTCGCCGCGCCGGTGAGCGCGGCCCCGCCGACGGCACCCAGGCCGGCGACTCCCGCCGACTTCAGGAAGATCCGGCGGTCGGTCTCGTTCTCGGCACTGCGGTTGATCATGTCGCGAACGACGGTCTTTCCGAACATGTCATCTCCATCCGAATTCACGTGGAACGGCGCACGCGGACCGGTCGGACCGCCGAGAATGCGCCACTGCTCGATCTTGCGAGAATGGCGTGGCCACCCTTGCGCTATTCGACATCCGCGCCGGCTTGGATTTCCCCGATGCGGATTTCTGCGACATCATGGACCTGACGCACATGCACCACGCAGGCCGCTGACCTGGATGAACGTACTCCTGAATCGGGCTTTGCCAAGGGGTTGGAGAAAAGAAAAATAAAGTCGCCTCCAATCCGATCTGGCGATGGCTTCGAAGATGAAGAGCCATGACCTCGCTTCAAAATGGCGCTCTTGAAATGCGCCCGAATATGCGCTTTGGTGAATTGTCAGCGCCAATTCCGCCCGGTCAGGACCGATGCCATGTTCCAGGAACGACGTCGTTTCCTCGCTCGTCCCCATGCCACCGTGGGCGGGCCTCTCCCGCTGCTCGGACCGGCCTTCGTCACCGCCATCGCGTACGTCGATCCGGGCAACTTCGCGACCAACCTCAGCGCCGGGTCGACCTACGGCTACCTGCTGGTCTGGGTCGTGGTGGCGAGCAACCTGATGGCGATGCTGATCCAGTACCTCTCGGCCAAGGCCGGGATCGCGACCGGGCTGAGCCTGCCGGCGCTGTGCCGTCGCCAGCTGCCGAGGCCCGCCGTACGCGGACTGTGGTTCCAGGCCGAGCTGGTCGCGATCGCCACCGACCTGGCCGAGGTCGTCGGCGGAGCGATCGCGCTGAAGCTGCTCTTCGACCTGCCGCTCCTCGTCGGCGGGACGATCACGGCCGGCGTCGCCTTCGCCCTCCTCGGACTGAAGTCACGAGGGCACCGGCCCTTCGAGGCCGCCATCACCGGCCTGCTGGCGGTGATCCTGATCGGCTTCGTCTACAACGTGCTGCGCGGCGGGCCCGAGCCGCTCGCGGTCGCCTCCGGCCTCACGCCGCAGTTCGCCGGCTCGGAGTCGGTGCTCCTGGCGGCGGGGATGCTCGGTGCGACCGTGATGCCGCACGCGATCTACCTGCACAGCAGCCTGACCACCGGCCGCTACGTCACGACCACCGAGCCCCAGCGGCTGGGACTGCTGCGCAGCCAGCGGATCGATGTCGTCACCGCCATGACGGTCGCCGGGTTCATGAACCTCGCGCTGCTCGTCATCGCCGCCAGCGCCTTGAGCGGACGCGCCGACACCATCGAGGGCGCGCACGCCGCGATCGGGACGAGTCTCGGCACGGTGACGGCGCTGCTGTTCGCGCTCGCCCTGCTCGCCTCCGGCTTCGCCGCCTCCAGCGTGGGCACCCTGTCGGGCCAGATCGTGATGGAGGGCTTCCTCCGCCGCCGGATCCCGCTGGTGGTGCGGCGGCTCGTCACCCTGGCCCCGGCCCTCGTCGTTCTCGCCCTGGGAGTGGATCCGACCCAGGCCCTGGTCGTCTCCCAGGTGGTGCTGTCGTTCGGCATCCCGTTCGCGCTCGTGCCGCTCATCATATTCACCCGCCGCCGCGACATCATGGGCGCCCTCGTCAACCGACGCGGTACGACGTGCGCCGCAGCCGTCGTCGCTGCGGTGATCATCGCCCTCAACGTCGCCCTGATCGTCCTCACCGTTCGCGGCTGACCCGGCGCGCGTGAGACGCCGTGTCGCCGGCCCACCGCGTCGGGGCTCCGCTGAACCGCCAACCTGATGTTTGACCGATCCAAGACGGGTCCCTAGGTTCTCCCGCAAGGTGTGGCTCGGAGCCGCTCGGGGAGTGAGGCGTGATGTCGTCGACGGAACTGAGCGGGCGCCGGGTGCCCGTGGAGCATCGGTGGCTGGGTCTGGACCGTCGGTCCATCCCCTACGCGGTGGTGGCGTTCGGGGTCTTGGCGTTGTGGGCCTGGGTCGTGCCGTGGGTCGATGACCAGGTGGCGTGGGACGACACGACTCGCACCGGCGAGGCGTTCCGGGTCACCACGGAGGTCAGCATGTCGGTCCCGCCGGGGTGGGGTGTGATCTCGGGTCTGAGGACCACCGACGAGCCGCGCGGGGGCGACCAGGCGCGGGAGGTCGAGCAGACGGTCCTGACCAAGGACGGTGTCGTGTTCTCGATCCAGCAGGGTCCGTTCGAGGAGAGCCCGGTCCGGCTGCTGGAGCAGGTCGAGCGGATCACCGGCGCGGGAAGCTCGGGCTACCACGTGTCGGGTGAAGCCCGCGACCTCACCACGGCCGGCGGGCTGCGCGGGGTCGCCTCCGACTTCATCACCGCGGACGGGTCGGGGACGGTGACGGCGTTCGTCGTCGACGGCCAGGGCATCGACATCCAGGTCGCTGGCCCGGAGACGCAGGTGACCCGGCTGCGATCGGAGACCGACGCCATGATCGACTCCCTCACCCAGGACGGGGGCGACTCCTGATGAGCACCAGCAGCGAGACCGGTGTGGCCGGAGCTCCCGAGACCGCCGACCTCCTCGCACGACGTCACGACGCGATCGAGGAATCCGGGTGGGGCGCCCGTTTCCACCTGTTCCAGCCGCGCAACCTGAGCCTGTGGGTCTACCTCCTGCTGGTGGTCCTGGGTGCCCGTGAGCTGTACCGGATCGCGGTCCCGATCGCGCCGGTCTTCGCTGACGCGGACATCGCCGGTGTGGCGTCGGCCGGCACCTTCTGCCTGCTGTTCCTGTTGTTCCTGCACCACGCCGACCGCTATGAGCGCACCCCTGCGCTGCTGGCCGCGACCGCGTTCATCGGTGGCGGGATCGGTGCGGTGTGGGCGATGGCGATGCCCGGCAACGCCGCGGTCATGAGTCTCTACAGCAAGACCTTCGGGCAGGTCTGGGCCGCGGACTGGAACGCCGGGCTCACCGCCCCGTTCGTGGAGGAGAGCGCCAAGGGAGCGGTGTTCGTGTTGATGCTCGGCCTGGCGCCGTTCGTCATCCGCACCGTCTACGACGGTCTCATCGTCGGCGCCTATGTCGGGCTGGGATTCCAGGTGCTGGAGGACATGCTCTACGGGCAGAACAGCGCCTACTCGAACTTCGGCGTGGACCAGGTCGGGGCGGTGCTCCACACGTTCGTCATCCGCTCGCTGTCCGGCATCTCGTCACACGCGATGTACACCGCGATCTTCGCCGCCGGCATCGTCTACCTCGTCGGCACCAGGGCCCAGCCACGTCGCGTTGGCCGGGGTCTGCTGCTGATGGTCTCGGCCATGCTGATCCACGGACTGTGGGACTCGATGCTGGCCCTCTCCAACGCCAACGGGTTCGTCGTCACCGCCCTGATGGCCGGCATCACCGTCGTCAGCTTCGTCGTGCTGTTCGTGGCCCTGCGCTGGGGCTCGCACCGCGAGCGCGGCTGGCTGCGCGACGTGCTCGCCCCCGAGGTCGCCAACGGCACCATCACCGAGGTCGAGCTGACCGCACTCACGGGGGAGCAGTCCCACCGCCGCAAGGACCGCAAGGCCGCGATCAAGGGCCGCGCCGACGGCGTGAGCAAGCGGCGGGAGAAGCACGTGCTGGCGGCGGCGCTCGACCTCGCCCACGACCTGAGCGAGAGCGGTGGCGAGGAGAACGGCGCCGTGGTCCATTCCCGGGAGGAGATCGCTCGGCTCCGAGCCGGACGGGCCTGACTGGCATGACTCCTGCGACCGCTAGGGTCACCTCTACCCGAGCGGCGTCCCCGGTACGTCGCGCCGCGGGGCGGTAGCTCAGTCGGTTAGAGCAGAGGACTCATAATCCTTGGGTCGTGGGTTCGAGCCCCACCCGCCCTACACATCCTTCTTTACCTTCAGGACCGCCGTTCGTCGGCCGATGGTCAGGGCCGCGCCACTCCTCGGCGCGGGTTCCTGCTCCCCGAACGATCGGTTGGTCATGTCCTTCACCGTCCCGAGCCGGAGGGTCGCGGCGCTCGCCGTCGCGGCGTCCGGCCTGGCCACGGTCCTGTCCGGGGCGTTCGCCCCGGCGGCGACCGCGGCCCCGTCCAGCGCCCCGGCCGCGGCGTCCGCCACGTCCGTGACGGTCGCCGCCGCGAAGAAGTCGTGGTTCGTCGACCCGCGTACGCCGGCGCAGCGCAAGGCGCAGCTGGCCGTGCCCGGCAACCCCGAGAAGTACCGCGGCAAGCTCCGCGAGACCCGCGCGGTCTACCGCACCCGCGACGGCGCGCTGGCCGTGCCGATGCGCTTCGCGTTCGGCAACCTCGTCTCGAAGGGTCAGGCCCTGACCCTCGACGGTGGCGGCCTGTTCTCGGGTGGCTCCGCCACGCTGACCACCTCGGCGAAGGCGCAGATCCGCAAGCTGGCGGACTCGCTGACCAGCGCCTCCAGCGTCCGCTGCGAGGGGTACGCCGACTACTCCGGCCCGGCCGGTGAGGCGACGTCGCTGTCCAAGGCGCGCGCGGCGAAGGTGTGCGCGCAGCTGGCCAAGGAGAACCCCGGCCTGAAGACGTCCTCGGTGAGCTACGGCTCGGCCCGCCCCGCGATCGTCGGCGGCGTCCCGGCCAAGCGTGAGCTCAACCGCCGCGTCGTGGTCGAGATGACCGGCACCCGTCCGGTCAAGCCGGTCCCGACCGCCCCGCAGGCCAAGGTCCCCGGCGCACCCGTGCTCGTGCACGCCGACGGCATCGACGGCGCCGTGCGCTACGGCTTCAACGCCCCGGCGACCGACGGCGGCTCGCCGATCACCGGCTACCAGGTCTCGACCGGTGGCGCGTGGGTCCCGGTGCAGATCCTCCTCGGCCGTCGTACGACGACGTCGGACACCCAGCTCACCCCGTGCCGCGGCTGCGGCCCGCGGGCCGAGTTCGAGGCGAACCTCGGCGACCTGAGCCCCGCGCAACTCGTGAACCTGCGCGTCCGCGCGGTGAACAAGGTCGGCGCCGGTGCGCCGTCCAACACGCTCTCGACGACGGTCTACGGCCGTCCCTCGGCCCCGACCGACCTCGAGGTCGTCGGTGACGACGGCGTCCTCACCACCACCTTCGGCGTTCCGGCCCAGGACGGCGGCTCGCCGGTCGCCTACTACGAGATCTCCTACGACGGCGGCCAGCACTGGACCTTCGTCCCGCTCGCGTCCGGCACCGTGGTCACGGTGGTGAAGGAGGGCCTCGACAACGGCACCACCTACGACGTCCGCGTCCGCGCCTGGAACGACTGGGGCTTCAGCCCCGAGGCCTCGGTCGAGTCGCTCGTCGCCGCCGTCCCGTCCGCTCCCGAGATCGGCAGCCCGGCGGTGCACGGCTCCGTGGTCAACTTCGCGCTCCAGGCTCCCGAGCGCAACGGCGGCCTGCCGATCAGCGGCTACGAGGTCACCACCGACGGTGGCCAGACCTGGGACGAGCTGGAGGTCGACGAGGACGAGGGCCTGTACTTCTCCCTGGCCGGCCTGACCTTCGGCGACGAGTACGACGTCCAGGTCCGCGCGGTCAACGCCCACGGCAAGGGCAAGGCCAGCGCGTCGCAGAAGTTCACCTACGCCACGGTCCCGTCGGCGCCGCGGATCCGGACGTCCACGGGTGACAACGGCACCATCACCACGGTCGTCGAGCCGGCCGAGCACGACAATGGCTCGGCGATCACCGCCTACGAGATCTCCTACGACGGGGGCGAGACCTTCACCGAGTTCGACACCACCGGCACCGCGCCGTGGACCACGGTCAAGGACGGCTTCCAGAACGGTGTCGAGTACGGCGTCCGCGTCCGCGCCGTCAACGCCAAGGGTGCGAGCCAGAGCTTCGGCGCGCTGGTCTTCGTGGCCACCGTCCCGGACAAGGTGTGGCTCGACGACGAGCCCGTCGTCACCGGCACGCGTGCCTCGTTCACCTTCGAGGCCCCGGATTTCGACGGTGGACTCCCCGTGACCTCCTACGAGGTGAGCACCGACGGCGGTGAGACCTGGGGCTCCTTCGCCTACGCGCCGACCGTCGAGGGCTTCGCGTTCGACCTCGACGACCTCACCCTCGGTCACGCGTACGGCGTCCGCGTCCGCGCGGTCAACGCCCGCGGCCCGGGCGCGGGCAGCAAGAACCGCGTCGTCACCCCGATCGCGGTGCCGAATGCCCCGACCGACGTGGTCGCGGTCGCCACCGGCACCTCGGTGAAGGTGGACTTCGTCGCGCCGGAGTCCGACAGCGGTCACCCGATCGAGAGCTACGAGGTCAGCATCGACGGTGGCGAGTGGATCGGCGTCGAGGTCTCGAGCAGTGCCTACACCTTCACCCTGACCAACCAGACGGTCGGCGTCCACACCTACGCGGTCCGTGCGGTTAACGCCGCCGGTCCGGGTGACTTCGCGAAGTCCGAGGAGGTCGAGGTCGTCGCCGAGCCGAAGCCGCCGGTCGTGACCGGCTACACCAACACCCGCGACGCAGTGACGATCCACTTCCGTGAGGAGGATGTCGACCTGGCCGAGGTCTCGGCCTGGCAGGTGAAGATCGACGGTGGGTCGTGGACCAACTTCACCAACGTGACGACCCCTTGGTTCGGCGGCCTGAGCGGCAGCCTCACCCCGTACCCGTGCGGCGGGCAGCCCTGCTCCGACGTGCTCGGCACGGTCCAGGTGCGGGCGGCCCTGGTCGACGGTGGCTACAGCGACCCGAGCGCGGTCTACTACCTACCCGGCTACCAGTCGGGCGGCATCCCCGGCTAACCACCCGCATCACCGCAGCACCCCTGAACGACGAACGGCCCCGGGCTCGCCCGGGGCCGTTCGTCGTCTCCGCGATCAGGCCTGCCCGCCCCCGCTGTACGACGCCTGGTAGGCCAGCAGCGCGGCCCGGGCCCGCTCCAGGCTCTCCTCGAGCTCGGGCAGCAGCTCCAGCGCCCCGTCGACGCTCCCGGTGTCGCCGACGAACTCCAACTGTCGCGCGGCCTCGCCGGCGAACGGGACGCCGAGGTTCAGCGCGCTCCCGGCGAGCTTGTGGGCGGCCGCCCGCAGGGCGGCGGCGTCGCCGCTGACGATCGCCGCGCGGATCGTGTCGACGGCGGAGCGCGAGTTGGCCATGAAATTGCCGATGGCGCGGTCCAGGTACGTCGTGTTGCCCGGGTCGAGGTCGCGCAGCATCTCGAGCCGTTCGAGGTCGAGGCCGTCGACCGGCGAGGAAGAGGACACGGGGTTCTCCGATGGGGGTGTGGGGGCGGGGGAGTCGGGGGACCCCGGCGGGCCGGGGTCCAACCAGCGGGCCAGGACTGCCCCGAGAGCGGCCGGGTCGACGGGCTTCGTGAGGAAATCATCCATGCCGGCCTCGAGGCAGCGCTCGCGCTCCCCCTCCACGGCCGCGGCGGTCATCGCGATCACGGGCACCCGGGTGCCCTGACCGCCCTCCGTCTCCCGCAGCCGGCGGGTCGTCGCGTACCCGTCCAGGCGCGGCATCTGCACGTCCATCAGGATCGCGTCGTACGACGAGCCGCGCAGGATCTCCAGGGCGGCCAGCCCGTCGTCGGCCGTCTGCCCGACGTAGCCGAGCGACTCCAGCAGGCCCATCGCGACCATCTGGTTGACCGGGTTGTCCTCGACCACCAGCACCCGACGGCGACGCGGACCGTCGGGCACCTCGGTCGCCGGTGCGGCCGAGCGCCCGCCCACGCCGGCCAGGTGCTCGAGCAGCACCTGGCGCAGCACGCCGGCGAGCACCGGCTTGGTCAGGCTCGCGGCGACCCCCGCGTCGACCGCGGCGGCCGGGTCAGCGCCGCCGTGCGAGGTGAGCAGGAGCAGGACCGTGTCCGCGTGCTCGGGCACGGCCCGGACGTCGGCGGCGAGCGAGAGGCCGTCGCGCTCGGGCATCGCGAGGTCGAGCAGCACGGCGTCGTACGGGTCCCCGGACCGGAGCCCGTCCCGCAGCGCCGCCAGCGCGTCCGCCGCCGACGAGACGCTCTCCGGCCGGACCTGCCACCAGCGCAGCTGCTCCTCGAGGACCAGCCGGTTGTGCGGGTTGTCGTCGACGACCAGGACGCGGTGGCCGCTCAGCCAGGTCCGGGCGTACTCGTCCTCGATGTCCGAGATGGTCCCGGAGGCGGCCTCCAGGACCGCGGTGAAGGTGAACACGCTGCCGCCGCCGGGGTTCGGCGCGTAGGTCAGCTCGCCTCCGAGCGCGTCGACGATCTCGCGGGAGATGGCCAGGCCCAGACCGGTCCCGCCGTACACCCGGGTGGTCGAGGCATCGGCCTGGGTGAACGGCTCGAAGAGGGCCGCGACCTCGGCCTCGTCGATGCCGACCCCGGTGTCGGTGACGTCGATGCGGAGCACGGTGCGGTCGTCGGGGCCGGGGGAGGCCGTCGCCCGCACGAACACCTCGCCACGAGCGGTGAACTTCACGGCGTTCGAGACCAGGTTGGTCAGGACCTGCCCGACCCGGGTGGGGTCACCGGCGAGGACCTCGGGGACGTCGTGCGCGCACGAGCTCGCGAGCTCCAGCCCCTTGGACCGGGCCGTCTCGGCCAGCACGCCGATGACCTGGTCCAGCAGCGGGCGGACCTCGAAGTCGAGCACCTCGAGCTCGAGCTTGCCGGCCTCGATCTTCGAGAAGTCCAGGACGTCGTTGATGACGCTGAGCAGCGCCCGGCTCGCGACCTGGACCCCCGAGGCGAGGCGGAGCTGCTCGGGCGCCAGGTCCGTGCGCAGGAGCAGGTCGTTGAGCCCGATCACCCCGTTGAGCGGGGTCCGGATCTCGTGGCTCATGGTGGCCAGGAACTCCGACTTCTGCCGCGACGCCTCCATCGCCTGGTCGCGGGCGTCGGCGAGCTCGCGCTGGTAGCGCTCGCGCTCGGCGACTCGGCCGAGCTGGACGGCGACCTGCTCGACCATCGACTGGATCAGGTCGAAGCGGTAGAGCGGCGGCGCCGAGGTGATGGTCAGCACGGCCCGGACCTCGTCGTCGAGCAGCACCGGGAAGGCGATGGTCAGCATCGTCTCCGGGTCCCACACCGACGCCCGGCTCCGGAAGGCCTCGTTCGCGAGGGCGAGCTCCCTCGCCGTCTGCTCGGGCGTCGACGCGTCCTCGGCCCGCTCCTCGTCCAGCAGGTGCAGAGGTACGACGCCGCCGTCCCCGGTGGGCACGAAGGCCCGCCCTCGCTCCCAGTCGTCGTGCAGCAGCACCAGGCTGCGGGCGTGCCGCAGCACGTCGGTCAGCGTGATCGCCTGGTTGGCCGCGCTCGCGACGGTCTGCATCAGGGTGTTCTGGGCGACCTGATCCTCGAGGGCGATCTCGGCCTGGCGGGCCTCGGTGATGTCCTGGTGGGTGCCGGACATGCGTATCCGCCCGTCGGCGTCGTGGTGCACCACGCCCCGGCCCCGGGTCCACACCCAGTCGCCCTCGCCCCACACTCGGGCGACGAACGCCAGCTCACCGGTGCGCTCGAGAGCGTCGTCGAGGGCGGCGCGCACCCCGGCCCGGTCGTCCTCGTGGACCGCCTCGAAGAAGTCGTCCAGGCCGACGGTGGTGTTCTCGGGCGTCGCGCCGTAGAGCGCGAAGAGCTCGGGGGAGCCGGACACCTCGCCGGTGGCGACGTCCCACTCCCAGCTGCCGATCCGCGCGATCCGCTGGGCCTCGGAGAGCCGGCGCTGGCTCTCCTGCAGCTCCTCGACGACGGCGCGGCGGGCGCCGTACTCCATGAAGCGGTGCAGGATCGCGATGACCTCCCCGTGCTCGTCGCGGAACACGCTCTCCCGGACCAGCGCCCACAGCGTCGACCCGTCGCGACGGACGAAGTGGACCTCGACCTCGCCCTCGTTGACGTGACCGGAGCGCACCTGGGAGAGGTGGGCGGCGAACTGCTCGCGACCGGGCTCGTCGAGGGTGTCGAAGACCGTCAGGTCCGCCGTGTCCTCGGGCGGCACGCCGTACATCTCGGCGATGGCGGCGTTCGCGAACAGGGTCCGGCCCTCCAGGTCGAACACCCAGATGCCGTCCGGCGACGTCTCCACGATGTCCCGGTACAGCCCCGCCAGATCCATGCCTGACCTCCTGGCGTCACGATAGGGCCTCAACCGACCGAGTCGCCGCCCGAGATCAGGTACGTGCCGTCGTCCTGGAGCTCCAGGTCCAGCCGGATGGTCTCCCGCCGCGACCCGCCCTGGTCCAGCTGGTAGCGGTAGGTGTAGGTCACCGTCATGGCGTCGGGGTCCGCGTCGGTGACGTCGACGTCCTGGATGCGCCGCACGGAGCCCCAGAAGCTCTCGTAGCCCGGCAGCCCGTCGCTCTCCTCCTGGTAGGCCGACGTCAGCATCGCGAACCCGGCCTCGGGGTCCGCGGCCGCCGTGTCCAGGTACGTCGTGACGAAGCTCGTCATCCCCTCGGCGGTGGGTTCCTCGACCGCCGCGGGCGCCGACGACGTCGAGGTGCCGGGGGAGGAGGACGCGCCGGGGGCGGGCTCGTCGTCGCCGCTCGTGCCGAGGACGTAGCCGACCACGGTCAGCAGCACCACGACGGCGGCGCCGACCAGCACGGGCAGCAGGCCGCGCCGCCGCTTGGTCGGCTCCGGGTCGGGAGACGCCGGGGCCGCGGGGACCGCCGCCAGCGCCGGTCGCGACAGCACCTGCGTGCCGTCCAGCTCGTGCTCGGCGGTGTCGGTACGGCGGAGCGGGAGCGGCGCCGGCAGCGGCGCGCCGGCGCCGGAACGCAGGAAGTCGCGGACCTGCTCCATCGTCCAGCGCTGGGCGGGATCACGGGTCATCGTCGCCTCGAGCAACGGGCCGAGCCATCCGGGGGAGGCGAGCCGGGGCGGCTCCTCGTGGACGATCCGGTAGAGCGCGCCCAGCAGGTTGTCCCCGACCTCGTACGGCGGCTTCCCGGACAGGGCGTGGAAGAGGGTGGCACCGAGCGACCAGACGTCGCTCGCGTCGGTCGCGGGGCGTCCCGAGGCGACCTCCGGGGCGAGGTACGCCGGCGACCCCGTGACCAGGCCGGTCTGGGTCAGGGACGGGTCCGCCTCGGCCTTGGCGATGCCGAAGTCGGAGAGCTTCACCTGACCCTCCTCGTTGACGAGGATGTTCGAGGGCTTCACGTCGCGGTGCACGATCCCGGCGGCGTGCGCGGCCGTCAGCCCGTCGGCCGCCTGGCCGACCACGCGGGCGGCCTGGTCGGGATCCAGCGCTCCCCGGTCGCGGACCAGCTCGGCCAGGGTGGACCCCTCGACGTACTCCATGACGAGCCAGTGGGCGTCGCCCTCCTCGACGAGGTCGAAGACGGCGACGACGTGCGGGTGGCTGAGTCGGGCGGCGAGGCGGGCCTCCCGGGCGGCACGCTCGACGTCGGGGGCGCTCGCACCGGGGGCCGTCCCGATCCGCTTGACGGCGACGGCACGACCGAGGACCTCGTCGCGGCCGAGCCAGACGGCGCCCATCCCGCCCCGTCCGACCTCGCGGTCGAGCGAGTACCTGCCTGCGATCAACGTCCGTCCCTCCCGTGCCACCGCCACTCTAGAACGTGCCGATGAGACGACCCGGTGGGCGTCGTTCCGGGGGATGCGGCAGGCTTGGCCCGACGGTACCCACTGCACGGAAGGCGCATCGTGTCCCTCGACCCCACCCTTCTCGACGACCTCGAGTGGCGCGGACTCATCGCCCACTCGACGGACCTCGACGCGCTGCGCGAGGACCTCGGCGAGGGGAGCGTCCACTACTACGTGGGGTTCGACCCGACCGCACCCAGCCTGCACATGGGCAACCTGCTGCAGATCGTGACCGCGATGCGCCTGCAGCGGGCCGGCCACACGCCGTACGTCCTCGTGGGCGGCGCGACCGGGCTGATCGGGGACCCGCGCGACTCCGGTGAGCGGACCCTCAACTCCGCGGAGACGGTGCGCGACTGGGTCGAGCGGGTACGACGCCAGATCGAGCCCTTCCTCAGCTTCGACGGCGCCAACGCCGCGACCATGGTCAACAACCTCGACTGGACCGCGGGACTGTCGACCATCGACTTCCTGCGCGACATCGGCAAGCACTTCCCGGTCAACCGGATGCTCGCGCGCGACACGGTCAAGCGGCGCCTGGAGTCGGGCATCAGCTACACCGAGTTCAGCTACATCCTGCTGCAGTCCCTCGACTACCTGAACCTGTTCCGCACCCACGGGGTCCGGCTGCAGTTCGGCGGGTCGGACCAGTGGGGCAACCTCACCGGCGGCGTCGAGCTGGTCCGCCGCTCCGAGGGAGCGACGGTGCACGCCTTCGCGACGCCGCTGGTCACCAAGGCCGACGGCACGAAGTACGGCAAGACCGAGGGGGGCGCGCTCTGGCTCGACCCCGAGATGATGTCGCCGTACGCCTTCTACCAGTTCTGGCTCAACGCCGAGGACGAGAAGGTGGGCGAGCTGCTCCGCATCTTCACCTTCCTCACCCGGGCCGAGATCGAGGCGCTGGAGGCCGAGCACGCCGAGAAGCCCTTCCTCCGCGCCGGCCAGCGCACGCTGGCCCGTGAGGTGACCACGCTGGTGCACGGTGTCGACGAGACCGCGCGCATCGAGGCCGCCTCGGCCGCGCTGTTCGGCGGCGGCGACCTCCGCGCGGCTGGGGCGCGCACCCTGGACGCCGCGCTCTCGACGGCTCGCCCGATGCTCGAGGTCGAGTCCCTCGGCGCGACCATCGTCGACCTGCTGGTCGACGCCGGCCTGGTCAAGAGCAAGGGCGAGGCCCGGCGCGCGGTCGCCGAGGGTGGCGCCTACCTCAACAACGAGCGCGTGGAGGACCCCGACCTGGTGCCCGGCCCCGGGGACCTGATCGACGACCAGCTGCTCGTCCTGCGCCGCGGCAAGAAGAGCTTCGCGGGCGTGCGGGTCCGGTGAGCGCCGACGCCCGCTGGCTCGCGGGACTCGAGGACCGCGCGCGCGGGATGCTGCCCGCGCCCGTCCTGGAGTACGTCCTGCAGGGCGCGGGCGACTCGGTCTCGACGGCGGAGGCCGTCACGGCGTGGCAGCGGGTACGACTGCTGCCGCACGTGCTCCGCGACGTCACCGAGCTGGACCTGGGCGTCACCGTGCTCGGGTCGCGGGTCGAGCTGCCCTGGGGGGTGGCGCCGACGACGCTCCAGCGCGCGGTGCATCCCGACGGTGAGCTCGCGATGGCCCGGGCCACCGCGGAGGCCGGCGGACTGATGGTGGTCTCGAGCAATGCCGGCACGTCCTTCGAGCAGATCGCCCAGACCGGTGTGACCTGGTGGCTCCAGGCCTACCTCCCCGCGGACCGGACGCTGGCCGAGCCGATGCTGGCGCGGGCCGTCGACGCGGGAGCCGGCGCGGTCGTGCTGACCGTCGACACACCGGTCGTCGGGACCAAGCACCACGTCGGCGAGCGGGTCTGGGACGTCGTCGACCCGGCGCTGCTCCGCGTCAACTTCGACGAGGGGCACGACCAGCAGCCGGGGGCGGACAAGGCGACCGACCTCGGCCCGCACGACCTGGACTGGTTGGCCGAGCGCACCGGCCTTCCCGTGGTGGTGAAGGGAGTGCTCCGACCCGACGACGCCCGACGGTGCGTGCAGGCCGGCGCCCGCGCGGTCTGGGTCTCCAACCACGGGGGGCGCCAGCTCGACCGAGCGGTCGCCACGGTCGACGCCCTCGGTGCCGTCGTCGCCGAGGTGGGGGAGGACGCCGAGGTGTACGTCGACGGCGGACTGCGGACCGGGCTCGACGTCGTCACGGCCACCGCGTCCGGTGCGGACGCGGTGTTCCTGGGACGCTCGCCGCTCCTGGCGCTCGCGGAGGGGCAGGAGGGCGTGGCCCGCCTGCATCGTCTGCTGCGTGAACAATGGGCCGAGGCGCTGCGGCTGACCGGCTGCCGGAGCGTCGCGGACACGCGTGGACTCACCGACGCACCGACCCGAAACAGCCTCTGACCTGGGCAAACCCGTCTGTGGCCCGAGTCACGGCACCTCGATTTGTCTCGGTGAGCACGATCCCCTAATGTTCTCCGAGTCGCCAGGGAGCGGCGGGGAGCAAGACCAGTCGGTCGGGCTCCCGGCCCCGGAGCGACCACCCCACCACCTCGATCCAATCCGGTCGATGAGCGTGCGCCCTGAAGAGGGGCCCCTCAAAAACCGAGGCAGTTCGGCGCGTGGAAAAGGTGAGCGGCGCGAATTGCCCCGAATTGCCCGGGGGAAAACAAGCCGCTAAAGTAGGACAAGTCCGAAAGGGTCGGAAGCCGAAAGGCAAAAGGCCAGATCGGGCGAGTGGCTCGAAAAAGCCCCGAATTGCACGGGGAGCGAAAAGCCGCTAAAGTTTGAAAAGCCCCGCCGGGCCAGGTTGAAAGGCCGAAGCCCACGGTGTGCGCTTGATCCTTGAGAACTCAACAGTGTGTCATAGTCGACGAATTAGTTTGTTATGCCCCGTCGGCTGATCTGATCCTGCTTCGGCAGGTGATGTGATGTCAACGGTTTCTTTGGTAAGACAATGATTCTGACAATTGTCAGTATCGTCTTGTCAGGCATCTCT
>NZ_JBBBBJ010000018.1:0-22942 GCF_037120545.1 Nocardioides sp. CCNWLW216 | reverse complement strand
GAGGTGGGTTGCTGGCGCTCGCTACTCGACCAACGAGGTGGGTTGCTGGCGCTCGCTACTCGACCAACGAGGTGGGTTGCTGGCGCTCGCTACTCGACCAACGAGGTGGGTTGCTGGCGCTCGCTACTCGACCAACGAGGTGGGTTGCTGGCGCTCGCTACTCGACCAACGAGGTGGGTTGCTGGCGCTCGCTACTCGACCAACGAGGTGGGTAGCCGGGGGCTCGCGAGAGGGACCGACGAGTGGCCGGGTCCTGTTGGGCGACCCGTCACCTGCCGGTGGGTCGGCCGTCAGGTGACGCCGCTGGGCTGACCCCATGGTCCAGCTCGGACGACGGACGACCCTCCTCGCGGGGATCGGGATCGGCGCCGCTCCGGCCCTCGTGGCCGGCCGGTGGGGCCGCGGGGCCCCGGCGCAGGTCCGCGACCGCATCGATCTCCCGACCGGGGCGCGCTCCGGGGAGGTGACCACCGACTCGGCGGTCGTGTGGGCGCGGGCGGGTGACGAGGGCCGGATGACGCTGCGGCTGCGCAGCAACGGCCGCACCCTGCGCTCGCTGCGCGGGCCGTGGACCGACGCGCGCACCGACCACACGGCGCGGCTGCACCTGACCGGGCTCGCGCCCGGGCGGCAGTACGACGCCGACGTCTGGTTCACCGCGCCGGACGGCACCCGGGGCCGCACCGAGCGGATCGGGTTCCGCACCGCGCCGATCCACCCCGCGGCGACGTCGTTCGTCTGGTCCGGCGACACCTGCGGGCAGGGGTGGGGGATCAACCCCGACCTGGGCGGCCTGACGGCGTACTCGGCCATGCTGGCCACCCGTCCCGACTTCTTCCTGCACTCCGGCGACACGATCTACGGCGACGAGCCGATGGAGGAGCGGGTCGTCGAGGACGACGGGCAGGTCTGGCGCAACGAGATGACGGACGCCGTCGCGCACGTCTCCGAGACGCTGGAGGACTTCCGCGGCCGGCACCGCTACGCGCTCGCCGACGCCCATGTCCGGGCGCTGTACGCCGAGGTGCCGACCGTCGCCCAGTGGGACGACCACGAGACGCTGAACAACTGGTACCCGGGCGAGCTGCACGACGACGAGCGCTACACCGAGCGCCGCTGCGACGTGCTCGCCCGGCGAGGCCGGCGGGCCTGGCAGGAGTACCAGCCGGTACCGGTCCGTCGGCTGGTCCACGGCGGCGGGGACGGGTTCGCCGCGACCCGGATCTACCGGCGGGTGCCGCGCGGCGCGCACCTCGACCTGTTCTGCCTCGACATGCGCAGCCACCGAGGGGCCAACGACGTGGCCGGCGTCGCGGGGGAGGCGGGCATCCTCGGGCCGGCCCAGGAGCGCTGGCTGATCGACGAGGTGACCCGGTCCACCGCCACCTGGAAGGTGATCTCGGCCGACCTGCCGCTCTCGCTGCGCTCCAACCACGCCGACGACCTGGACAGCGTGGGCAACGGCGACCCGGGTGCTCCCGCCGGCCGCGAGGAGGAGATCGCGCGGGTGCTGGCGGCGTTCAAGGCCGCCGGGGTGCGCAACGTCGTCTGGCTGACCGCCGACGTGCACTACACCGCGGCGCACCACTACCGACCGGAGCGGGCCACGGCCTTCACCGACTTCGACCCGTTCTGGGAGTTCGTCTCCGGGCCGATCGCCGCGGAGACGTTCCCGGTCAAGGAGCCGGATGCCACCTTCGGGGCCGAGGTGGTCTTCGCGAAGGGCAACGACTCCGGCCGCCGGCAGTCACCACGGGCCGGCAACCAGTTCTTCGGCCACGTGGCGATCGCCGCCGACGGCCTGCTGACCGTCACCCTGCACGACGGGTCGGGCGCCGCGCTGTGGTCGACCGACCTGGAGCCTCAGCCGGTCGACGTCGCGTCGCGCCCCATCGTCCCCAGCAGCCGGACCTGACGCGACGCGTCCTCCGGCACGGGTACGGCGGCCGCGCACACCCCGTCGGCGTACAGGTGCTCGCCGAAGCCGGGCAGCGCCGCCTCGATCAGGTCCAGCTCGGGCTCGGTGAAGGTCGTGTCGCCGCCCAGCCCGCGGGCCAGGTCCCAGCGGTGCACGACCAGGTCGAAGCCGTAGAACGAGGCCAGGGTCGCGGCGACCGTCGTACGGCCGAAGACGGAGTCGTACTCGCGCGCCAGCAGCTCGGGCGTGGCCGCGGCACGGACCGCGTCGAGGTGCGCGGCCCAGACGGTCGCGGGCTCGCCGTCGGGCCGCGGGCCCAGACCCGCCTCGTGCCGCTCGAAGAACTCGCGCTCGGTGTCGACGACGTGGTCGAGCACGTCCCGGGCGCTCCAGCCGGCGCAGGGGCTGGGCGCCGACCAGTCGCCGCCCGCGGCGACGACGTCGCTGAAGGGGCCGGCGTGGGTCAGGAAGTCGTCGAGGGGAGTCATGCCCCCAGCCTGGGCCACCGGTGTCGGCGGCTCTTGCAAGAATCCGACACATGCCCGACCGGATCGACCCGAGCGAACGGGCCCACCTGCGCGACGAGACCGGCTACACGCCGCCGATCTTCCGGTTCTCGCCGAGTCCCGACCTGGCCGACGTGGTCCGCCGCTACTGGCTGCCGGTGTGGTCCCTGCGGGACGGGCGGGTGAGCGAGCAGCGGGTCCTGCAGTACCCCGTCTGCCTGCTGGTCGTCGCCCACGACTACGCGCTGCTGGTCGGGCCGCAGCGGGGGATGTCCGTGCAGGCGCTGACGGGAGACGGCTGGGCGGTCGGCACGATGCTGCAGCCCGCGGCCGGCCGCGCCCTCGCCGGCGGGAGCGTGGACCGGCTGACCGACTCCGCCGTCCCGCTGGCTGAGGCGCGCGGCCTCGACGGCGCGGGGCTGGCGGCGGCGGTCCGCGCCGTCGTCGGTGACGACCCGCGTGAGGACGGCGCCCAGCGGGCCGCGGTCGCCGCCGTGGAGCGCGCGCTGCGCGACCTGCTCCCGGTCGACGAGGAGGGACTGCTGGTCAACGCGGTCGTCGAGCACGTCGAGGGCGACCCGCGGGTGCAGCGGGTCGGCCAGGTGTGCGAGAAGTTCGCGCTCTCCGAGCGGTCCCTCCAGCGCCTGACCCGCAGCCGCCTCGGCCTGAGCCCGAAGTGGCTGGTCCAGCGCCGCCGCCTCCACGAGGCCGCCGAGCGGCTGGCCGCCGGGAGGGACGTCGACCTGGCCCGGGTGGCCGCCGAGCTCGGCTACAGCGACCAGGCCCACTTCTCCCGCGACTTCCGGACGGCGACCGGTCTCACGCCGGGTCGGTTCGCGGCGGAGCCCAGGTCGTGAGGTCGACGACGACGTCGGCCCGCGTGGCGGCCGCGTCGACCAGCCGGGCGTTCGGCTCGTCGACCCGCTCGACCCAGGCAGCGGCCGCCTCCGGCGACTTCCCGAACCGCACGTGCCGAGCGACCAGCCGCTCCCGGCGTACGACGTCGTCGACGTGCAGGTGCCAGACCACCTCGACCTCGGCGCGCACCGCCCGCCAGCGCGGCTCGTCGAGCAGCAGGTAGTTGCCCTCGGTCACGACCGTCCCGTCCGCCGGGACGGCGATCGCGCCGGCCAGCGGCTGCTCCAGGCCGCGCTCGAACATCGGCGCGACGACGCCGGGCTCGCCGGCGCGGACCCGGTGCAGCAGGGCGGCGTACCCCTCGGCGTCGAAGGTCTCCGGCGCGCCCTTGCGCTCGCGCAGGCCCCGGCGTACGAGCTCGACGTCGGCGTAGTGGAAGCCGTCCATCGGCACCACCGGCAGGCCCAACGCCGCGGCCAAGGTGGACTTGCCGACGCCCGGCGAGCCGGTCAGGCCGAGCAGGCGGAGGTCGGTCGGCAGCGGCGGCAGTCTCACGGGGAAGAGTTAACCCGTCGCGCGCGTTGAAGCAGAGACCTACTCTGGAAGGCGTATGACGAACGCATCTGACTTCACCCTCGCCCCCGAACTCGCCGAGACCTCCGACTGGGAGGACGACGCCGAGTCCGGCTACGACGAGCCCGACCTGAGCCTGCCCGACCCCGAGGAAGAGCCCACGGTGGGCGCGATGGAGCTCGCCGAGCGCCACCAGCTCCGTCGGGTCGCGAGCCTGCGCACCGAGCTCGAGGACATCACCGAGGTCGAGTACCGCCAGCTGCGGCTGGAGAAGGTCGTCCTGGTCGGTGTCTGGACGCAGGGCACCACCGAGGACGCCGAGAACTCGATGGCCGAGCTCGCGCTGCTGGCCGAGACAGCCGGCTCCGAGGTGCTCGAGGCGATCTACCAGCGCCGCCAGACCCCCGACCCCGCGACGTACGTCGGCCGCGGCAAGGTCGAGGGCATCGCCGAGATCGTGCGGGCCACCGGCGCCGACACGGTGATCTGCGACGGCGAGCTCGCGCCGAGCCAGCTGCGCAACCTCGAGGACAAGCTGAAGGTCAAGGTCGTCGACCGGACCGCGCTGATCCTCGACATCTTCGCCCAGCACGCCCGCTCCGGCGAGGCCCAGGCGCAGACGGAGCTGGCCCAGCTCAACTACATGAAGCAGCGGCTGCGCGGCTGGGGCGGCAACCTGTCGCGCCAGGCCGGTGGCCGGGTCGCCGGCGGTGCCGGTATCGGCAGCCGTGGTCCCGGTGAGACCAAGATCGAGAACGACCGCCGCCGGATCAACACCAAGATCGCCAAGCTGCGCCGGGACCTGAAGGAGATGAAGGGCACCCGCGACACCAAGCGGCAGGAGCGGCAGCGCCACCAGATCCCCGCCGTCGCGATCGCCGGCTACACCAACGCCGGCAAGTCCTCGCTGCTCAACCGGCTCACCGGTGCCGGCGTCCTGGTCGAGGACGCCCTCTTCGCCACGCTCGACCCCACCACCCGTCGTACGACGACCGCCGACGGCCGGGTCTACACCATGAGCGACACCGTCGGGTTCGTCCGGCACCTGCCCCACCAGCTCGTGGAGGCGTTCCGGTCGACGCTGGAGGAGGTCGCCGACGCCGACCTGATCCTGCACGTGGTCGACGGCTCCCACCCCGACCCGGAGGGCCAGATCGCGGCCGTCCGCGAGGTGTTCGCCGAGATCGAGGCGACCGGCGTCCCCGAGATCATCGTGGTCAACAAGGCCGACGCGGCCGACCCGCTGGTCCTGGCCCGGCTGCGCCAGCGCGAGCCGCACTGCATCGTGGTCTCCGCCAAGACCGGCGAGGGCATCGCCGAGGCGATCGCGCTGGTCGAGTCCGAGCTGCCCCGGCCGTCGATCGAGTTCGACGCGCTGGTGCCCTACGCCCGCGGCGACCTGGTCAACAAGATCCACCAGCAGGGCGAGATCGGCTCCCTCGAGCACACCGCCGACGGCACCCGGGTCACCGGACGGGCCAGCGAGGCGCTCGCGGGAGAGCTCGCGGACTACCTCGTCTGAACTTTGGTCTAGTCCCTCGTTAGTTCCAACGGGTCATGTGCCCCTGGGGGTCGTGGCCCCAGACTGGTGCCGTGGTCCTCCGGGGGGTCGCGGGCTCGGCCCGCGCGCGCGTGACGCTGTTCGCCGTCGTGGTGCTGCTGGCGACCGTGTCGGCCGGCTGGGTGACGGCTCGTGCCGGGGCCGACGAGAGCCGCTGTGACCGGTTCGCCGCCGAGTCGCTCGCCCGCGCCGCGCAGGTGACCGGGTCCGGCGCCGACGTGCTGGTCGTCGGCGACTCCTACTCCGCCGGCCTGGGCCTCGACGACGCGGTCGACTCCTGGCCCAGCCGGCTGCCGGGCCGCGTGCACGTGGCCGGGTTCTCCGGCTCCGGGTTCAGTCGCGCGGCCAGCCCTTGCGAGGGCGTGGCCTTCGCGGCCCGGGCCCGGGAGGCGGTCCGCGACGTCCGCACCGGCCCGGTCGTGGTCGAGGGCGGTCTCAACGACTGGGACCAGAGCCCGGCCGCGATCACCGCGGGCTTCCAGCGGCTGGTCCGCGTGGTCGGTGACCGCCAGCTCGTCGTGGTCGGCCCGGCCCTGGCCCCGTCCCGCGCCGGTCGGGTGCCGGCGATCGACGCGCTCCTGGCCCGCCTGAGCGACCAGTACGGCGCGACGTACGTCGCCATGACCGGCCTCGACCTGCCCTACCTCGAGGACCGGCTGCACCTGACCGCCGACGGACACCGCCAGTTCGGCGACCACGTCGCCGAGCAGATCGGCGCGCTGGTCCAGTAGCGGCGTGCGAGTATCGACCCGTGCGACATTCGTTGGCGGGTCGGGCGGAGAGCGCCATCCAGGCCCGGTTGCTCACGCGGCTGCGTGACGAGGGGCCGCTGTCGAAGGCCCAGCTCGCGGACCGCCTGCAGGTCTCGCGGACCACGGTGGCGGCCGAGGTGGGTCGGCTGCTCGAGCTCGGCCTGGCCCAGGAGGCGGGGCCGGCGGCCTCGCGCGGCGGGCGGCGCTCGACGATGGTCGACCTGGCCGAGGACATCCGCTTCGTCGGGATCGCCATCGGCGCCACCGGCATGACCGTGGGCGTGACCGACGGCCGGCTGGCGACCCTGGCCACGCGCCAGCTGGGCTGTGACATCCGGCAGGGCCCCGAGGAGGTCCTGGGGATCGCCCTGGCGGGGGTGCGCGAGGTCCTCGACGAGCTGGGGGTGGAGCAGCCCGCGGGCGCGGGGATCGGCGTACCCGGTCCGGTCGACTTCGACCGGGGCATGTCGGTGACGCCGCCGATCATGCCGGGCTGGGACGGCTACCCGGTCCGCGACGCGGTCTCGCGCGAGCTCGGCTGCCCGGTGCTGCTCGACAACGACGTCAACCTGCTGGCCATCGGCGAGCAGCACAGCGGGGTGGCCCGCCGGGCGAGGGACTTCCTGTTCGTGAAGATCGGCACCGGCATCGGCTGCGGCATCGTCATCGACGGCGAGCTCTACCGCGGCGTCGACGGCTGCGCGGGGGACATCGGCCACATCCGGGTCTCCGACGAGGGTCCGACCTGCGCGTGCGGCAACATCGGCTGTCTCGAGGCGTACGCCGGCGGCGCGGCCCTGGCCCGCGACGCGACCGTGGCCGCCCGGGCCGGTGAGTCGCCCTTCCTGGCCGAGGTGCTGGAGGCCAACGGCGTGCTGACCGCGGCCGACGTGGGGCTGGCCGTGCAGCGGGGCGACGCCTCGGCCGTGCAGCTGATCCGCGGCGGCGGCAGCCGGGTCGGCCAAGTGCTCGCCACCCTGGTGTCGTTCTTCAACCCCGGCATGATCGTCATCGGCGGCGGGGTGACCGGTCTGGGGCACCCGTTCCTCGCCGAGATTCGGGGCGTGACGTACGGCCGTTCGCTCTCCCTGGCCACCGGGAGCCTGCCCATCGTGCTCAGCGAGATGGGCGACGAGGGCGGCGTGGTCGGCGCGGCCCGGCTCATCAGCGACTCCGTCTACGCCCCGGAGTCTGTGAACTGACTTTGTCCAGACAGTTGCGAAAGTTTGCACTCAAGTTTCATTACTTTCGCTGAAATGCTTGCAAGTTTGGTCCTCGCCGTCCTACCTTGACGCCACGAGTGACAGCCGTCACTCGTTCGGCCCGAGGTGGACGAGGTGCGCATGACCGATCGACCGCTGCTCCGGATGAGCGGCATCGTCAAGGAGTTCCCGGGCGTCCGGGCTCTCGGCGGGGTCGACCTCGACGTACGGGCGGGCGAGGTGCACTGCCTGCTCGGCCAGAACGGCGCCGGCAAGTCGACCCTGATCAAGGTGCTGGCCGGGGCCCACCAGCCCGACGAGGGCACCATCGTCTGGGACGGCGAGGAGATCAGCCTCGGCTCCCCGATGGCGGCGATCAAGGCCGGCATCGCGACGATCTACCAGGAGCTCGACCTGGTCCCGCATCTCAGCGTCGCGGAGAACGTGTTCCTGGGCCACGAGCTCTCCCGTGGCGGCCTGACGCAGCGGCAGCGCACCAACAGCATCGTCCGCGACCTGCTCGCCCGCCTGGGGCACGCCGAGATCTCGCCGAACCGCCTGGTCGGTGACCTCTCGCCGGCCGGCCAGCAGGTCGTCAGCATGGCCCGGGCGCTCTCGCACGACACCCGGCTCCTGGTGCTCGACGAGCCGTCCGCGGTCCTCGACCAGGGCGAGGTCGACAACCTCTTCCGAGTGATCCGCGGCCTCACCGCCGAGGGCGTCGCCATCGTCTACATCTCCCACCGCCTCGAGGAGATCCGCGCCATCGGCGACCGGATCACCGTGCTGAAGGACGGCGTCACCGTCGCCACCGGGCTGCCGGTCGAGGAGACGCCCACCAGCCGGCTGATCCAGCTGATGACCGGCCGCTCGATCGAGTACGTCTTCCCCGAGCGCTCCGCGGAGCAGCGCGACCGGGGCGCCCCGGTGCTCGAGGTGCGCGGGCTGGCCCACGCCGGCGTCTTCCGCGACGTCGACCTCACCGTCCACGCCGGCGAGATCGTCGGGCTCGCGGGCCTGGTCGGCGCCGGACGCTCCGAGATCCTCGAGACCGTGTACGGCGCCCGCCGCTCCTCGGCCGGCACGGTCGCCGTGGACGGCAAGCCGCTGCGCCGGGGCTCGGTGGACCGCGCGGTCCGGGCCGGGATCGGGCTCGCACCCGAGGAGCGCAAGAGCCAGGGCCTGCTGCTCGACGAGGCCGTCTTCAAGAACGTGACCGTCTCGTCGATGTCGCGCTTCGCCCGGTTCGGGTTCCTGGACCGTGGCGCGGAGCAGCGCGAGGCCGAGGCACTGACCACCAGCCTCGACGTACGTCCGACCGGGGTCACCCGGGCGGTCCGCACGCTGTCGGGCGGCAACCAGCAGAAGATCGTGCTCGCCCGCTGGCTGATGCGCGAGTGCCGGGTCCTGCTCCTCGACGAGCCCACCCGCGGCGTCGACGTCGGGGCCCGCTCGGAGATCTACCAGCTCGTCCGGTCCCTGGCCGATCGCGGCGTCGCCGTCGTGGTCGTCTCCAGCGAGATCGAGGAGGTGCTCGGCCTGGCGGACCGGGTGCTCGTCGTCCGGGAGGGCGCCGTCGTCCACGAGTCCGCCGCTACTGCGATCGACGAGGCCACGGTCCTCGATCTCGTCATGGAAGGAAAGGTTCCGGCATGAGCCAGGACAGCGTGCGCGTCGAGAAGGCCGCACTCCACACCGCGACTCCCCAGAGCTCGCTGGCCGCGGTGATGGGCAGCGGGGTCGGGCGCAACCTGGGCCTGGTCGTCGCCCTGATCGTGCTGTGCGTGGTCGGCGTCGCGACCGCGGGCGACAACTTCGCGAGCGTCGACAACCTCCTGACGATCCTGCGCCTGGCCTCGGTCATCGGCGTCGTCAGCATCGGCATGACCTTCGTCATCACCGCGGGCCACATCGACCTCTCGGTCGGCGCGATCGCGGCCCTGGCCAGCGTCTGGTGCACCACCCTCGCCACCCAGACCATGGCCGAGGACATCCACTGGATCGTCATGGTCGGCACGGCGCTCCTCGTCGGCGTCGCGTGTGGGCTCGTGAACGGCCTGCTGGTCGCCTACGGCGGCATCGTGTCGTTCATCGCCACCCTGGCCATGCTGGCGTCGGCCCGCGGACTCGCCGAGATCATCGCCGACCGGCGTACCCAGATCGTCAAGGTCGACGGCTTCGCCGACTTCTTCCGCGCGGACCTCATCGGCATTCCGATGCTGGTGTGGATGTTCGCGCTGGTCTCCGTGATCGGCTGGGTGCTGCTCAACCGCACGACGTTCGGGCGTCGCACCGTCGCGGTCGGCGGCAACCCCGAGGCCGCTCGTCTGGCCGGCATCAACGTCCGCCGGCACACGGTGATGATCTTCGGCCTGGTGGGCCTGTGCTGCGGCATCGCCGCCGTCATGATCACGGCCCGGACCACCACCGGGTCGTCGACCCACGGCACGCTCTGGGAGCTGGACGCGATCGCCGCGGTGGTCATCGGCGGCACGCTGCTGAGCGGTGGCCGCGGGACGATCGTCGGCACCGTGCTCGGCGTGCTGATCTTCACCACGCTCTCGAACGTCTTCGTCCAGAACGACCTCTCGAGCTCGGCCCAGGCTGTCGCGAAGGGCCTGATCATCGTCGTCGCCGTGCTGCTCCAGCAGCGCCTCGCCGGCCGTTCTTCCCACACCACCTAGGGCGGCGTGGCACCCGCCCACGCCGTCCAGCACCACACAACCCGAGGAGAAACCATGTCCGCACGTCCCCTTCCGCGTCGCCGGGGCCCGCTCGTCGGCGTCGCCGTCGCGGCGGTCGCCTGCCTGGTGCTCAGCGCCTGCACCAGCAACGAGCCGGAGGACTCCGGTGACAACGAGACCACCGCCAGCACGGTGAGCTCGAACGACGACACCGGCGACACGGTCACCATCGGCTTCTCGGGTCCGGCGGCCGACCACGGATGGCTCGCCGCCATCAACAGCAGCGCCCAGGAGGCCGCTGAGAAGTACGACGACATCGAGCTGAAGTTCGCCGAGGGCACCAACGACCCCAGCGCGCAGATCGCCCAGGTCGAGACCTTCATCAACGACGGCGTCGACGCGATCGTGCTCCTCCCGACCGATGGTGCCGCGCTCACCGAGACCGCCATCCAGGCCATGGAGGCCGGCATCCCGGTGATCAACGTCGACCGCGAGTTCTCCTCGCCGTTCGCCGCCCGCACCACCGTGCTCGGCGACAACTACGGCATGGGCGTCTCGGCCGGCACCTACGCCTGCGGCCTGATCGAGGAGAACGACATCTCCGACCCGGTCATCGCCGAGATCGCCGGCATCGACGCGCTGCCGCTGACCCAGGACCGCTCGCAGGGCTTCGCGGACGCGCTGGAGGCGTGCGACCAGGAGGTCGACCGTCGCGTCGCCGCCGAGTTCACCGTCGAGTCCGGCGAGGAGGTCGCGGCGAACCTGCTGCAGGCCGAGGACAAGATCGACATCATCTGGAACCACGACGACGACCAGGGCGTGGGCGTGAAGGCGGCCTTCGACGCCGCCGAGCGCGACGAGTTCGCCTTCATCGGCGGCGCCGGCTCCTGCAACGCGATGGACTGGATCGAGGCCGGCGAGATGGAGGCCACGGTCATCTACCCGCCGACCCAGGCCGCCGACGGCATCAAGCTGGCGCGACTGATCGCCCAGGGCAAGGGGCTCTCCGACCTGGTCCAGGTCGAGGTGCCGAAGCGGGTCGTGCTGAACGCACCGGTGGTCTCGGCCGACAACGTGGCCGAGTACCGGGACCTCTGCTTCGACTCCTGACCGTCGCCCACGAATGGCGTGCCCGCCCCTCTCTCCCGGGGCGGGCACGCCCCCCATCCGGGAGGATCCCTGATGACCGACCCCGCTCGACCCCTGCGCGTCGCCATGATCGGGCACGCCTTCATGGGCGCCGCCCACTCGCAGGCCTGGCGCAGCGCGCCCCGATTCTTCGACCTGCCGCTCGACCCGGTGATGACGGTCGCCGTCGGGCGCGACGCTGCTCGCGCGGCTGACGCCGCCGACCGGCTCGGCTGGGCCCAGAGCTCCTCCGACTGGCGGGCCGTCGTGGCCCGCGACGACATCGACGTGGTCGACGTCTGCACGCCGGGGGACACCCACGCGGAGATCGCGATCGCCGCGCTCGCCGCCGGCAAGCACGTGCTGTGCGAGAAGCCGCTGGCCAACTCGGTGACCGAGGCCGAGGAGATGGCCGCGGCCGCCGCCTCCGCCGCGGAGCGCGGGGTGCGGGCGATGGTCGGCTTCACCTACCGGCGGGTGCCGGCGATCGCGCTGGCCCGCCGGCTCGTCGAGCAGGGTCGGATCGGGGAGATCCGGCACGTGCGGGCGTCGTACCTCCAGGACTGGATCTCCGACCCCGACGCCCCGCTGACCTGGCGCCTCGACAAGGAGAAGGCCGGCTCCGGCGCGCTCGGCGACATCGGCGCCCACATCATCGACCTGACCCAGCACATCACCGGCGACCGGATCCTCGAGGTGTCCGCGCAGCTGGAGACGTTCGTCAAGGAGCGGCCCACGGCCGACGGCGACCGCGGCGCGGTCACCGTCGACGACGCCGCGGTGTTCATCGGCCGCTTCACCGGCGGCGCGCTCGGCATCTTCGAGGCCACCCGGTTCGCGACCGGCCGCAAGAACTCCATCCGGATCGAGCTCAACGGCTCGGCGGGCTCGCTGGCCTTCGACTTCGAGGACATGAACGTCCTGGAGCTGTACGACGCCTCCGAGCCGGCCGAGACCGCGGGCTTCCGCCGGATCCTGGTCACCGAGCCCGAGCACCCGTACGTCGAGGCCTGGTGGCCGCCCGGCCACGGGCTCGGCTACGAGCACGGCTTCACCCACCAGGTCGTCGACCTGGTGAAGGCGATCGCCGCGGGCACCGACCCCGCTCCCACGTTCGCCGACGGCCTGCAGGTCCAGCGCGTGCTCGCCGCCGTCGAGTCCAGCTCCGACACCCGCACCTGGCAGGAGATCCCGACATGAGCCGCCCGATCACCCTGTTCACCGGCCAGTGGGCCGACCTGCCCTTCGAGGAGGTCGTGAAGCTGGCCGCCGGCTGGGGGTACGACGGCCTCGAGATCGCCTGCTGGGGTGACCATCTCGACCCGTGGCAGGCGGCCGAGGACGACGCCTACGTGCAGGGCAGGCTCGACCTGCTCGAGCAGCACGGGCTGCAGCTGTTCGCGATCTCCAACCACCTGAAGGGCCAGGCGGTCTGCGACGACCCGATCGACGCGCGCCACCAGGCGATCCTGCCGTCCCGGATCTGGGGCGACGGCGACCCCGAGGGCGTCCGCCAGCGGGCCGCGGAGGAGATGAAGATGACCGCCCGGGCCGCTCAGCGGCTCGGCGTGAAGACCGTCGTCGGCTTCACCGGCTCCTCGATCTGGAAGTACGTCGCGATGTTCCCGCCGGCCACCGAGGAGATGGTGGCCGCCGGCTACCGCGACTTCGCGGACCGCTGGAACCCGATCCTCGACGTCTTCGACGAGTGCGGCGTGCGCTTCGCCCACGAGGTGCACCCGTCCGAGATCGCCTACGACTACTGGACGACCAAGGCCGCCATGGAGGCGATCGGCCACCGCGAGGCGTTCGGCCTCAACTGGGACCCGTCGCACTTCGTCTGGCAGGACCTCGACCCGGTCGGGTTCCTCTGGGACTTCCAGGACCGGATCTACCACGTGGACTGCAAGGACGCGAAGAGGCAGACCGGCAACGGCCGCAACGGCCGGCTCGGCTCGCACCTGCCGTGGGCCGACCCGCGGCGCGGCTGGGACTTCGTCTCCACGGGCCACGGCGACGTGCCCTGGGAGCAGTGCTTCCGGATGCTCAACACGATCGGGTACGACGGCCCGATCTCCATCGAGTGGGAGGACGCCGGCATGGACCGGCTGCGCGGTGCGCCCGAGGCCCTCGAGTTCGTGCGCGGACTCGCCTTCGACGCCCCCACGGCCGCCTTCGACGCGGCGTTCGCCACCGACGACTGACTCACCTGCACCACCACTCTCTCGGGAAGGAACCACCGTCATGTGCTTCGGCTACGACGGCGAGGGCGCGCTGCGCCGCTCGCTGGAGGAGAAGGGCGCCAGTCGCCGCTCGCTGTTCAGGGGAGCGGCGCTCGGTGCCGCCGGGGTCGCCGCGGTCGGGTCGGGGCTCGCCTCGCCCGCCGCCGCGGGCGGCCGCCACGGGGACGGCCGCTCGCGCGGCGTGCCGCACGACAGGATCAGCATCCAGCTCTACACGCTGCGCGCCGCCCTGGGCGGGCAGGCGGGCTTCGACGTCGTGCTGCAGCGGCTCGCGCAGTACGGCTACACCCGCGTCGAGCTGGCCGGCTACTACGGGCGCACCGCCGCCCAGCTGCGCACCTTCCTGGACGGGCTCGGCATCCGGGCCACGTCCAGCCACGACGGCCTCAGCGCCGACCGGACCGCGCTGCGCACCAAGCTGGAGAACGCCGCGACCCTGGGCCAGCGCTACGTCGTGGTGCCCTACCTGGCCTCCAACAGCCTCGCCGAGTGGCAGGGCTGGGCCGACCGGATGAACGAGGAGGCGGCCCTCGCCAAGCGCTACGGCCTGCGCTACGGCTACCACAACCACGCCCACGAGTTCACGACCGACCTGGGCGGCGGGGTGACGCCGTGGGAGGTCCTGACCGAGCGGCTCGACCCGCGGCTGGTGCACCTGGAGGTCGACCTCTACTGGGCCTACACGGGTGGGGTGAACACCGGCGCGGCGGATCCGGACCGCTTCGCCATCGACGTCGTACGGCGGGCTCCGCAGGAGGTGCGCCAGTTCCACGTCAAGGACCGCGACGCCGCCACCGGGGACATGAGCGACCTCGGCACCGGCGTCGTGGACTTCGCCCGGATCCTGCGCCGGCACCGCGTCGAGGAGTACATCGTCGAGAACGACACCCCCGACGTCAGCCCGCTCACCAGCGCCGCTGTCGGTCGGCTCTACCTGGAGCACCTGCGGTTCTAGCCCAGTCCACCGGGGCTTCCCGCGGCGGCCTGGGGACAGCCGCCGCGGGCGTCGGTCCGGGCGTCTAGGGTTCACGGGTGCCCGAGACCCCCGCCGTGACGCAGGTGCTGACCGCCGCCGTCGAGGCGCTGGGCGGTCAGCAGCGCGACGGCCAGGTCGCGATGGCCGAGGCGGTCGCCGCGGCGATGGAGGACGAGCGCCACCTGCTCGTCCAGGCCGGCACCGGCACGGGCAAGTCGCTGGGCTACCTCGTGCCCAGCCTGCTGCACCGCGAGCGGGTCGTGGTGGCCACCGCGACGCTCGCGCTGCAGCACCAGCTGGTCGAGCGCGACCTGCCGCGGCTGGCCGAGGCGGTCAAGGGCACGCCGGGCGTCGACACGTCGTACGCCGTGCTGAAGGGCCGGTCCAACTACGCCTGCCTGCACCGGGTCCGCGAGGGCGTCCCGGACGACCAGGGGGCGCTGGTGCAGATGCCCGAGGGCTCGATGGGCGCCAAGATCCTGGAGCTGCGGGCCTGGGCGGAGAAGACGGCCGAGGACGGCGGCAGCGGCGAGCGCGACCACGCCCCGCGCCACACCGACCGCGAGTGGCGCCAGGTCAGCGTCAACCACCGCGAGTGCCTCGGTGCGGCCAAGTGCCCGTTCGGCCAGGAGTGCTTCGCCGAGCTGGCCAAGGAGAAGGCCCACCGCTCCCACCTCATCGTCACCAACCACTCGCTGCTGGCGATCGACGCGATCGAGGGGGTCCCGATGATCCCCGACTACGACGTCGTCGTCGTCGACGAGGCCCACGAGCTGACCGCCCGGGTCACCCAGGCCGCCACCGACGAGCTGTGGGCGGCCGAGGTGGAGCGCTCCGCGCGCCGCTCCCAGCGCTACGTCGACGGCTCCGAGGCCGACGACCTGGCCGACGCCGCGGACGCGCTCCGGGCGGCGATGGGCGAGGCCACGGCCGGCCGGTTCGAGGTGGTGCCCGAGGACCTCGCCGACGCGCTGGTGCTGGTGCGCGACGCTTCGCGGGCCTGCTTCTCGGCGTACCCGAAGCCCGACAAGGACGGCGACGCCGACGCCGGCCGGACCCAGGCGCGCGGCGCCGTGCAGGAGGTGTTCGCGACCGCCGAGCGGATGGCCGCCTTCTCCGACGCCGACGTGCTGTGGATGGGGGAGGGCACCGAGCGGATCCCGCCGCGGCTGTGCGTGGCGCCGCTGCAGGTCTGGGGCACGATGCGCGACAAGCTGCTGACCGACAAGACCGTCGTGATGACCTCGGCGACCCTGATGCTCGGCGGCGACTTCGGGGCGGTCGCGACCGGTGTCGGGCTGAAGCCGACCGAGCGGGTCCTGGAGGGTGCGCCCGCCGACGCCCACGCGTCCGGCACCGGCCTGCCCTGGCGGGGCATCGACGTCGGCTCACCGTTCGACTACGGCCAGCAGGCGATCCTCTACGTCGCCCGCCACCTGCCGCCCCCGGGTCGCGACGGGCTGGTGAAGGCCCAGCTCGACGAGATCGTCGAGCTGGTCGACGCCGCCGAGGGCCGCACCCTCGGGCTCTTCTCGTCGCGGCGGGCCGCCGAGACCGCGGCCGAGGCGGTCCGCGAGCGGCTGCCCCACCTGACCACCCTCGCCCAGGGCGACGCCCAGCTCCCCGAGCTGGCCAAGCAGTTCGTCGCCGACCCCCACACCTGCCTGTTCGGCACCCTGTCGCTGTGGCAGGGCCTCGACGTCCCGGGCGACACCTGCCAGCTGGTGCTCATCGACCGGATCCCGTTCCCGCGGCCCGACGACCCGCTGATGTCGGCGCGCCAGAAGGCCGCCGACAAGGCCGGCGGCAACGGCTTCATGCAGGTCGCCGCCACCCACGCCGCCCTGCTGATGGCCCAGGGCGCGGGCCGACTGATCCGCACCACCTCCGACCGCGGCGTTGTCGCGGTCCTCGACCCGCGACTGGCCACCGCCCGCTACGGCGGCTTCCTGCGCTCCAGCCTGCCGCCGATGTGGACCACCACCGACCCGGCCGTCGTCCGCAAGGCACTGGCCCGCCTGTCCGCCACCGCCCGCTGAGTCGTCGCGGGGCGAGGCCTGGACGGTGAGTGGTCCACCCGGCCGAGGGCCGTTCCGGTGGACAGCACACCGCCGCACCGCGTGTCCGGACAGTGCGCCCGGAGTGGCGGTGCTCGATGCACCGACCCGGGGGCTGATGATGTGGCCTCACCGCTCGACCGCCGGGGCCGGATCCGTCGGCCGGATGCCGACGCTCACAGCCGCGAGCGACCGTCCCAGCCACGCCGCGGCCGGCGCAGGCCGAAGAACCGGGCGACGGTCGGTGCGACGTCGACGGTCCGGGCGTGGGCCGACGAGGCCCGGCGTCGCGGGACCACCGGGTGCCCACCGGAGATGAAGAACGGGATCGCCCGGGTCGCCGGGTGGCCGTGGTTGCCGGGGATCGGGTTGCTGGTCGGGTCGGGGTCGCTGAAGCGCCAACCGGCCCGGCAGTAGACGACGACGTCGCCGGCCTCCGGGCCGAGCCGCAGACCCTTGGTACGACGGTCGTAGGACGCCAGCACGCCCGGGACGGCCGCCGCGTGCCGCCGGATCCGGGCCACCGCCTGGCTGCGCTGCGAGGCGGGACCGGTCCAGTAGACGAGGTCCGCGCCGCCGTTGTCGGCGATCACGAAGCGGCCGGCCAGGAACGGGTCGGCCGCCAGCACCGGCTGCAGGGAGATCAGGTTGCCCGGCGTCGACCAGTCCATCGAGTGATCGGCGAGCACGACCACCATCGAGCGCTCCCAGCGCCCGGTCTCCTTCAGCCGGTCCACGAACCGCCCCACCAGCCGGTCGGTGCCGACCAGCGCCGTACGACGCAGCACCTTCAGCGACCCGCCGGTCAGGTCGACGTGGCCGAACCGGTCGATGTCGCCGAGGTTGACGAACATCAGGTGCGGGTCGAGGTCGTCGAGCATGTCCAGGGCCGCGCGCATGGTGAACAGGTCGGGGGCGTGTCCCGAGACGGGGATGATCGGCGCCGGCTCCCAGCGGTACGTCGCCCGGCCGCCGAACACGCCGTACAGGTATTCCTTGCTGAGCACGGTCCCGGTCCGCAGCCCACGCCGGTTCAGCCGCTCGATGATCGTGTCGACCCGGATGTCGGAGGCCCGGTCGAGGTCGCGGACCGCCCTCTCACGCCGGTCGTAGACCGCGTTGGCGGGGACGCCGCTGCGGTCGGGCCGGACCCCGGTCATCATCATCACGTGGTTGGGGATGGTCTCCGCGATCGGCATCGAGGAGGCCCGCGGGAACCGCAGGCCGCCGTCCCGCAGCGCCCGCAGGTTCGGGGTCAGGCCGCTGTCGATCTCGTCGGGCCGGCAGCCGTCGATGACCAGCACGTAGGCCCGGCGACCGGTGCGCACCGCCGCCTCGGCGACCTCGGGCAGCCCCGCGACGGCGGAGAAGACCAGTCCGGCGCCACCCGCCTGCAGGAGGGTACGACGCCCCGTGCGGACCTCGGCCAGTCCGCGCTCGAAGGCACCCGGGGTGCCGTCCCGGCACATCAGCGACCCACCGGCCGGTCGACCGCCACGACCCGCCCGGTGCCGGCCCGGGTCTGGAAGGACCGGGCCCAGGTGACCGGCGTGCGGCGCGTGCTCCGGGAGCCGATGACGTACCAGTCCATCTGCGCCCGCTCCGGGGTCACGTCGAGGACGGAGAAGCCGTGGTCGTCGAAGTTGAGGTACTTCAGGTGCCGGTTGGCGGCCAGGATCGCCTGCTCGGCGGCCAGGTTGACCGGGCTGCGGCGCGGGGTGCCGAGCGCGTCCTTGAGATTGTTGGAGGTCACCGACGTGCAGACGAACTCGACGCCGGCCGACCCCGTGAGCGGGTACGTCGACGCGTCGTACGGCAGGTCGGCGGCCCAGGCGCCGTGGATGTCGCCGGTGATGAAGACGGTGTCGGTGACCTGGTGGTCGCGCAGGTGGCCGAAGATCTCGTTGCGGTCGGCGGTGTAGCCGTCCCACTGGTCGGTGTTGATGGTGACCCCGTCCTCGGGGAACAGGTCGAGGAAGGAGTTGAGCGGCGCGATCAGCTCGTCGGGGAGCCCGCCGAGGCCGAGCGGCGCGATCATCACGGGGTTGCCGACGATCTTCCACTGCGCCCGCTCGCGGCTCAGCGACGACTTCAGCCAGGCCAGCTGCCGGCCGCCCAGGATCGTGCGGTCGGGATCGCTGACGCCGGCGTCGACGGCCGGGGTCGAGACCTGCTCGCTGCGGTAGGTGCGCAGGTCGAGCATGCTCAGCTCGAGGAGCTGGCCGAAGCGCAGCCGGCGGAACAGCCGGTCGCCGTCGCCGAGCCGGGCGGTGCCGTCGAGGCGGACCGGCATCCACTCGTCGTACGCCCGGTGGGCCCGGGCGCGGCGCCGCCGGAAGTCGCCCTCGCCGTTCAGGCCCCCGCCGGGCGTGTGGTTCTCAGCACCGCCGCTCCACTGGTCGTTGGTGACCTCGTGGTCGTCCCAGGTGACGATCCACGGGTAGCGGGCGTGCAGGGCCTGGAGGTCCGGGTCGGTCTTGTACTGCGCGTGTCGTCGGCGGTAGTCGGCGAGGCTGACGACCTCCTTCGCGGGCACGTGCCGTCGTACGTCGGTGTCGTCGGCGCCGGCGCCGTACTGGCCGGGGGCGTACTCGTAGAAGTAGTCGCCCAGGTGCACGACCGCGTGCAGGTCGTCGCGGGCGGCGAGCCCGCGATAGGCCCCGAAGTAGCCGGCCTGCCAGTTGGCGCAGGACACGACCCCGAAGCGGACGTGGCCGGGCAGCGCGTCGTGGGCCGGGGCGGTGCGGAACCGGCCGAGACGGCTCCGGGCGCCGCGGTAGGTGAACCGGTAGTAGTACCAGCGGGCCGGCTCCAGCCCGGTGACGTCGACCTTGACCGTGTGGTCGCGGCTCGGACCGGTCGCGAACGCACCCCGTCGTACGACGCGCCGGAACCGGCGGTCGGTCGCCACCTCCCAGCCGACCCGGACCCGAGGGCCCCTGCCGGAGCCGGGCTGTGCGGCCGGGGTCGGCGTGACCCGGGTCCAGATCACCACCCGGTGCGGCAGCGGGTCACCGGAGGCGACGCCGTGCCGGAAGAAGCGGGCGCCGGGGCGCGCCGCCTCCGCGGTGGGCTCGCCGGCCACCAGCGAGGTCGCCGTGAGCGCGGTCCCCGCCGCGCCGGTGGCGAGCACGGTACGGCGGGGCAGCGGCAGGACGTGGTCAGGTCCGGAGGCGGTCACGGATCGTCCAACGACCCGTCAGCGTCCGCGTGACGCCCTGACCGCGGACGTCACGCGTTGTTCATCCGGCAGCCGCTCAGCGGGTGACGGCGCGCACCCGCACCCGCAGCCGCAGGCCGTCGTCGAGCGAACGGCCCTGGCAGGAGTAGACCGTGCCGCGGCCGCACGCGTAGCGGGTGCCGGCGTTGACGAGGGTGACGTCGACGTAGGCGATCCGGCCGTCGACGAAGGGGACGCTCAGGAGGCCGGCCCCGGAGGGCCGGAGGCGCACCAGGCGAGAGGAGATCTTGCCCGACTCCCGGCGCACCGTGACCACGGCGGCGGTCGGCCGGGTCCGGCGGGGGAGGTCGACCGCGATCCGCAGCCGGGTGCTCGCCCGGTTGGTCCGCTTGCCGGGCCGGTAGCGCACGGTGCCGCTGCTGAGGTGGTTCAGCTTCAGCGACGCGCGGCGGAGCTGGTTGCGGGCGACGCGCGCGGTGCCCTCGGGCCGGGTCACGGGGTAGCGGGCGCCCTCGCGGTAGCTGCGGGCCGGGTGCCGGTTGGCCGCCGAGAAGCGGGCGACCGTGGCCGTCATCGACCGACCACGCTCCTTCAGCACCGCTCGCACCGCCTGCAGCGAGTACGCCGGTCCGGCGGCCTTGGTCAGGATGTCCCGGACGATGGTCGGCATCCCGCCGCGCGAGCCCGGCTCCAGCTCGCTGAGGTAGCGGAAGAAGATCCAGCTGCCGTAGACGCGCAGGTCCTGGCCCTTGTCGATCGGGGTGCGCGGCTGCGACATCGGGCTGTTGCGGAGGTACTGGATGTTGTCGTTGACGGCGTCGTACACCTCGTCCTCGGCCCAGGTCGCCGTCGACTCGAGGAACCAGAGGTCGTCGGTGATGTCGTAGGCGAACTGGACGGCGTGGAAGTACTCGTGGGCCGTGGTGACCTGCAGGTTGTGGACCGGGGTGTTGGCCGGGAACTGCTTGCTGGCGAAGTCGTTGTCGAGCGAGCAGTAGGCCTGAGCGCTGCGCTGGGTGCTGGACGTCACGCCCTCGGGGACGCAGTAGCCGTAGAGGCCCTCGCGGCCGGTGTCGACGAGGTAGACGTCGAACTGGTTGGTCCCGCCACCGCGGGTCCGGTCGGAGACCGGCTTGCGGTAGCCGGCGGCGACGTAGGTGCCACTGACCTTCAGCAGCGTCGCGAAGACCCGGTCGACGTAGTCGGGCCGGCCGTTGGCGTCGGCGTCGGTCAGGTCCGGGGCGTCGGAGGTGGCGCGGGCCCAGTGCACGCAGAAGCCGCCCTGGCAGGCCTGGGTCGGGAGTGCGTTGGCGGCGTAGCCGAACCGGCCGCCGGCGTCGGTGTCCGGGGTGTCGGTCGGACGGGCCAGGATCCGATCGGCCTCCGCGCGGCGTGCGGCGGGGAGGGCCGAGCGTGTGCGGGCCAGCTCCAGCAGAGCCAGGCTCGCGTCCCGGCCGTCGACCTCACCGCTCACGATCTCGTCGGCCTGCTCGAGCACCTCGACGGCGCGGGCAGTGGCGTCGGCTGCCCCGGTCGGTTCGGTGATCGGCACGACGGCGGGGTCGTCAGCCGCGCGCGCAGCCCCGGGAGGGCTCAACAGGGCGGCGGCGACGGCGACGGCGCCGACGGTGGCGAGCAGCGAACGGTGACGAGCGCGCAACGAGATCTCCATCCAAGGGGAGGGCGGACGCGCCATCCTCGCACGCCCACCCACCCGGATCAGACTCGTCGCAGCACCGCCGTGACCTTGCCGAGGATCGTCGCGTGGGTGCCGTCGATCGGGTCGTAGGCCTCGTTGTGGGGCATCAGCCAGACCTGCCCGTCCTTGCGCTTGAAGGTCTTCACGGTGGCCTCGCCGTCGAGCAGGGCGGCGACGATGTCACCGTTCTCCGCGGTCTGCTCCTTGCGGATCACGACGTAGTCGCCGTCGCAGATGGCGGCGTCGACCATCGAGTCGCCGGCGACTTCCAGCAGGAAGAGCTCGCCCTCGCCGACCAGTTGGCGGGGGAGCGGGAACACCTCCTCGTAGCGCTCCTCGGCGAGGATCGGACCGCCGGCGGCGATCCGGCCGAGCAGGGGCACGTTGGCCGGGGTCGGGGCGGAGTCGCCGAGGCCGGTCTCGTCGTACGACGTCTCCTCGGCGCTGGAGAGCGTGCGGCGGGCGGCCATCACCTCGGGCAGGAAGACCTCCAGCGCCCGCGGTCGGTGCGGGTCACGCTTGAGGAAGCCCTTCTCCTCGAGGGACTTCAGCTGGTGAGCCACGCTCGAGGAGCTCGTGAGGCCGACGGCGTCGCCGATCTCGCGCATGCTCGGCGGGTAGCCGCGCTTCTCGATGCTGTCCTTGATGTGGGCGAGCACGCGCTGCTGACGCGGGGTCAGGCCCGTCGCGTCCGGCGGCCCGTCGGGCAGCTCGCTGACGTTCTTCTTGCTGGCCATGGTGACGCCTTTCGCCGGGATGCTCGTGGGCCACACCGTACCGATCCGACCGCCCCGCTTCAAACACGTGTTCGAACGGCGTGTCGGGCCGACCATGTTCGAACAAATGTTCGTCGAGCCCTTGATTTCGTTCGAACACCTGCTCTAGCCTCGTACACATGTTCGATCGAACGTCTGATCGACCAGCTGGCCCGCACCGGACTGTCGGTGGCCGCCGTTAGACATGCGGTTGTGGTCAGGCACCGAGGCTGACCGCCACTTCCCCAGGAGGTCCCAATGAGCACGATCCAGCTGAGCCCCGTCCGACTGAGCACCCTGTCGACGACCCGCGGGGAGCTCCGGCTCACCCGCCGCGGACGGCTCGTGGTGTTCCTGCTCGGCCTGGCGGTGGTGCTCGGGATCGGGCTGGTCCTGGCTGCTGGCTCGGTGGCCACGCCGGAGCCCGGCGCGGTCGAGTCGACGACCGTAGTCACGGTCGGCACGGGCGACACCCTCTGGGAGATCGCGGCCGACGCCTCCGAGGACGGTCAGGTCCGCTCGATGATCTCCCGCATCGAGCGTCTCAACGGTCTCGACTCCACGGTGCTCGTGGCCGGCCAGCAGCTCCGGGTCCCCACCGAGTAGCGCCACCACAGACTTCGTCAGCCGCCTCGACCCCGGCTGACGGGCCGGGGAAGACAGGGGCGGGGCCAGGTGGCCCCGCCCCTGCGGCGTTCCTGGTCTCGATACCCCCCGCGAGGAGGAGCGGTGTCGCGGGCTTTCGGTGGTCGAGTGGCCGTGACGGAGGAGTGGTGTCGCGGGCTTTCGGTGGTCGAGTGGCCGTGACGGAGGAGTGGTGTCGCGGGCTTTCGGTGGTCGAGTGGCCGT
>NZ_JBBBBJ010000017.1:0-22982 GCF_037120545.1 Nocardioides sp. CCNWLW216 | reverse complement strand
CAGACCCGAGCTTGCTCGGGGCTGCGGAACCCGTCTCGAAACCTCGACCGAGGGTCGCGATCAGCACCGAAGCAGGATGCACCACCGCACCACCCCGCTAGACCCGCCCGGCCGGCCATGGCTCTCCCGTGGCCGGCCGGGCACCCCACCCCGCCGTACCGGCACCGCACCACCAGCACCACCCCCCAGATCACCTCTGAAAGGCAGGAACCGTGCAGCGCGTCTGCTTCCAGCTCCAGGTCCGGCCGGACCGGATGGCGGAGTACCAGGAGCGGCACGCGGCCGTATGGCCCGACATGCTCGCGGCCCTGCACGAGACCGGCTGGCACAACTACTCCCTCTTCCTGCGCGAGGACGGGCTGTTGATCGGCTACGTCGAGACGCCCGACCTCGCCGCCGCGCAGGCCGGCATGGCCGCCACCGAGGTCAACGCCCGCTGGCAGGCCGAGATGGCCGAATTCTTCGTCGACCTCGACGGGGCGGCGCCCGACACGGGCTTCGTCCAGCTCCGCGAGGTCTTCCACCTGGAGGACCAGCTGGCCCTCCTCCCGAACACCACGGCAGCCACACCCCCGGCCGCCCCGACCACCGAGAAGTGATGTCACGATGACGACGTTCAGCCAGATCGCCCCGCAGCTCGAGGGCCAGGCCATCGAGCTGCCCTCGTGGGCGTTCGGCAACTCCGGCACCCGGTTCAAGGTGTTCGGCACGCCCGGCACCCCGCGCTCCATCGAGGAGAAGATCGCCGACGCCGCGACGGTCAACCGCTTCACCGGCCTCGCGCCGAAGGTCGCCCTGCACATCCCGTGGGACAAGACCGACGACTACGCCGCCCTCCGCGCGTACGCCGCGGAGCAGGGTGTCGCGCTCGGCACCGTCAACTCGAACACCTTCCAGGACGACGACTACAAGTTCGGCGCCCTGACGCACACCGACAAGAAGGTGCGCCAGAAGGCGATCGACCACCACTTCGAGTGCATCGACGTGATGGACGCGACCGGCTCGCGCGACCTGAAGATCTGGCTGGCCGAGGGCTCCAACTACCCGGGCCAGGCCGACCTGCGCGGCCGCCAGGACCGACTGCACGAGTCGCTCTCCGCGATCTACGACCGGATCGGCGAGGAGCAGCGCCTGGTCCTGGAGTACAAGTTCTTCGAGCCGGCGTTCTACCACACCGACGTCCCGGACTGGGGTACGTCGTACGCCCAGGTGAGCGCGCTCGGCGAGCGGGCCACGGTCTGCCTCGACACCGGCCACCACGCGCCCGGCACCAACATCGAGTTCATCGTGATGCAGCTGCTGCGCCTCGGGAAGCTCGGCTCGTTCGACTTCAACAGCCGCTTCTACGCCGACGACGACCTGATCGTCGGCTCGGCCGACCCGTTCCAGCTGTTCCGGATCCTCTTCGAGGTCATCCGCGGCGGCGGCTACGGCCCCGACTCCGACGTGGCCTTCATGCTCGACCAGTGCCACAACGTCGAGGACAAGATCCCCGGCCAGATCCGCTCGGTCCTCAACGTCCAGGAGATGACGGCCCGCGCGCTGCTCGTCGACCGTGACGCCTTGAGCGCGGCGCAGGAGGCCGGCGACGTCCTCGGCGCCCACGAGATCTTCAACGACGCGTTCTACACCGACGTCCGCGCCGACCTCGCCGCCTGGCGTGAGGAGCGCGGTCTGCCCGCCAGCCCGATGAAGGCGTACGCCGCGTCCGGCTACCAGCAGCAGATCGAGGAGTCCCGCGTCGGCGGGACCCAGCTGTCCTGGACCTGACGGTCCGCCCCTGATCGCGCACCCGAACCCCTTCCCCAGAAGACGAGAAAGGCATCATGACCAACCCTGCTGCGGCCGAGCTGATCGCCCGGTCCAACCGCCTCGGCGCCGACCCCAAGAACACCAACTACGCGGGCGGCAACACCTCGGCGAAGGGCACCGAGACCGACCCGGTCACCGGTGAGCCCGTCGAGCTGCTCTGGGTGAAGGGCTCGGGTGGCGACCTCGGCACCCTGAAGGAGAGCGGCCTGGCCGTGCTCCGCCTGGACCGGATGCGCGCGCTGGTCGACGTCTACCCGGGCCTCGACCGCGAGGACGAGATGGTCGCCGCGTTCGACTACTGCCTGCACGGCAAGGGCGGTGCGGCGCCGTCGATCGACACCGCGATGCACGGTCTCGTCGACGCCGCGCACGTCGACCACCTGCACCCCGACTCCGGCATCGCGATCGCGACCGCCGCGGACGGCCAGGAGCTGACCACCACGATCTTCGGCGACAAGGTCGTGTGGGTCCCGTGGCGTCGCCCCGGCTTCCAGCTCGGTCTCGACATCGCCGAGATCAAGGAGAAGAACCCGCAGGCGATCGGCTGCATCCTCGGCGGCCACGGCATCACCGCGTGGGGCGACACCTCCGAGGAGGCCGAGGCCAACTCGCTGTGGATCATCGACACCGCGGCGTCGTACATCGCCGAGCACTCGAAGGCCGAGCCCTTCGGTCCTGCCCTCGAGGGGTACGGCGCCCTGCCGGAGGCCGAGCGTCGCGCCAAGGCCGCCGCCCTGGCCCCGACCATCCGCGGCATCGCGTCGGTCGACCGTCCGATGGTCGGCCACTTCGCCGACCACGACGTCGTCCTCGACTTCCTGGCCGCCAGCGAGCACCCCCGCCTGGGTGACCTGGGCACGTCCTGCCCGGACCACTTCCTGCGCACCAAGGTCAAGCCGCTCATCCTCGACCTGCCCGCGTCGGCGTCGGTCGAGGACTCGATCGCCCGCCTGAAGGAGCTCGCGGTCTCCTACCGCGAGGACTACCAGGGCTACTACGACCGAAACGCCACGCCGGAGTCCCCGGCGATCCGCGGCGCGGACCCGCTCATCGTGCTGGTCCCCGGCGTCGGCATGTTCAGCTTCGGCAAGGACAAGCAGACCGCCCGCGTGGCCGGCGAGTTCTACACCAACGCCATCAACGTGATGCGTGGCGCCGAGGGCCTCTCGACGTACGCCCCGATCGACGAGGCGGAGAAGTTCCGCATCGAGTACTGGGCGCTCGAGGAGGCCAAGCTCCAGCGGATGCCGAAGCCCAAGCCGCTCGCCACCCGGATCGCGCTGATCACCGGTGCCGCCGGCGGCATCGGCAAGGCCACCGCCAAGAAGCTCGCGGCCGAGGGCGCCTGCGTCGTCATCGCCGACCTGGACCTGGCGAAGGCCCAGGCCGCCGCCGCCGAGATCGGTGGCTCGGACGTCGCCGTCGGCGTCGCCGCCGACGTGTCCAAGGAGGACGCCGTCCAGGCCATGGTCGACGCGGCCGTGCTCGCCTTCGGCGGTCTCGACCTGGTCGTCAACAACGCCGGCCTGTCGCTGTCCAAGTCGCTCCTCGAGACCACCGAGGCCGACTGGGACCTGCAGCACAACGTGATGGCCAAGGGCTCGTTCCTGGTCTCAAAGGCCGCGGCCAAGGTGCTCATCGAGCAGGAGATGGGCGGCGACATCGTCTACATCTCCTCGAAGAACTCCGTCTTCGCGGGCCCGAACAACATCGCCTACTCCGCGACCAAGGCCGACCAGGCCCACCAGGTCCGGCTGCTCGCCGCCGAGCTCGGCGCCCACGGCGTCAAGGTCAACGGCGTGAACCCGGACGGTGTCGTCGCGGGCTCGGGCATCTTCGCCAGCGGCTGGGGCGCCAACCGCGCCGCGGTCTACGGCGTGGAGGAGAAGGACCTCGGCAAGTTCTACGCGCAGCGCACCATCCTCAAGCGCGAGGTGCTGCCGGAGAACATCGCCAACGCCGTCTTCGTGCTCTGCGGTCCCGACATGACCCACACCACCGGCCTGCACGTCCCCGTCGACGCGGGCGTGGCTGCGGCGTTCCTGCGATGACGGGAGCCACCCGGCCCGGCTCGCCGGTCCGCGTCGCGGCCGTCGACCTCGGCGCGACCAGCGGCCGCGTGATGGCGGGCCGGGTGGGCCCGCGCTCACTGCACCTGGAGGAGCTGCACCGCTTCCCCAACGGCGGCGTGCGCGCCAACGGCTCGTTGTTCTGGGACGTCCTCGGCATCCACCGCGAGGTCCTGAACGGCGTCCGTGAGGTCGCCCGCACCGGTCCGCTGCACGGCATCGGCATCGACTCCTGGGCGGTCGACTACGGCCTGCTCGACCGGGACGGCAACCTGCTCGGCAACCCCTACAGCCACCGTGACTCGCGCACCGACGGCGTCCCCGCCCGGGTGCTGGAGAAGGTCGGCGCGGCCGACCTGTACGCGACGACCGGCCTGCAGAACCTGCCGTTCAACACGATCTACCAGCTCGCGGCGGCCCAGGGCACCGCGGCGCTGGAGTCGGCCGAGCAGCTGCTCCTGCTGCCCGACCTGCTGGCGTACTGGCTGACCGGGAAGGTCGGCGCCGAGCGCACCAACGCCTCCACCACCGGCCTGTACGACGTGACCACCCGCGAGTGGGCGGTCGACCTGGCCAAGCGGGTCGGGGTGCCGTGGGCGATCCTGCCGCCGCTGCGCGACGCCGGTGACGTGATCGGTCCGGTCCTCGGCGAGGTGGCCGAGCAGCTCGGCGTCGACGGGGGCGTCCCCGTGGTCGCGGTCGGGTCGCACGACACCGCGTCGGCGATCGTCGGGGTGCCGGCCACCGAAGACGACTTCGCCTACATCTCCTCCGGCACCTGGTCGCTCGTCGGCCTGGAGCTGGAGAAGCCGGTGCTGTCGGAGGCCGCGCGGCTCGCCGACTTCACCAACGAGGGCGGCGTCGACGGCACGGTCCGGTTCCTGAAGAACGTGATGGGCCTGTGGGTGCTCTCGGAGTGCCTGCGGACCTGGTCGGACCAGCGGATCCGCGAGGCCAGCCTCGCGGCCGTCCTCGAGGGCGCGGTCGACGCACCCGCGCTGCGGACCGTCGTCGACATCAACGACCCGCGGCTGCTGCCGCCCGGGGACATGCCGTCCCGGATCCAGCAGCTGGCCGAGGAGGCGGGCGAGCCGATCCCGCGGACGCCCGTCGGGATCGCCCGCACGGTCATCGACAGCCTGGCCCTGGCCTACCGCAAGCACCTGCGGACGGCGGCCGAGCTCGCCGGCCGGTCGCCGTCGGTGGTGCACATCGTCGGGGGCGGCTCGCAGAACCACCTGCTCTGCCAGCTCACCGCCGACGCGGTCGGGATCCCGGTCCTCGCCGGCCCGTCCGAGGCGGCCGCGCTCGGCAACGTGCTGGTCCAGGCCCGCACCCTCGGGGCGCCGCTGAAGGACCTGGGCGCCATGCGCGACCTGGTCCGTCGTACGCACGAGCTGCACCGCTTCGAGCCCCGTCCCGGCACCGACTGGGACGCGGCGGAGGCCCGCATCACCCGCTGACCCACTCCGCACCACCGTTCCACCATCCCCTCACTCCACCTCTCGGGAGCCCAGATGAACGACGTCCGACAGACCCCTCATCCCCTTCGTCGGCGGACGCTGTTCGGAGGAGCCGCCGCCGGCCTCGGTCTCGCAGCCGTGGCCGGGGCGGCGCCGGCGGGCGCCCACGGCGGTGGACCCGGCCGGGCGACGGACCTGCTCCGGTCCTTCGCCCGGCCCGGCACCGCCACCGCGGCCGGGTTCCGTTGGTGGTGGCCGAACGGCCTCGTCGACCCCCGCGAGGTCGAGCGCGAGGTCGACCAGGTCGCGGACGCCGGCTTCGGCGTCCTGGAGATCGCCGACGTCACCCACAGCCTCAACGCCCGGGGCATCGAGATGGACCTGGCCCGTCACGGCTGGGGCACCCCGGCCTGGGTCCGCGGCGTCAAGGCCGCCCTGGCCCGCGGCGCCCGGCGCGACGTGCGCATCGACGTCACGGTCGGCCCGTCCTGGCCGGCCGCGGTCCCGACCGTCACGCCCGACGACGACGCGGCCTGCGCCGAGCTGGCCCACGGCGTCGTGACGCTCGCCGCGGGGGCGTCGTACGACGACGTCGTCCCGGAGCCGGTCATCGCGCCGGCCGCCGCCAGCACCCGGCGCGAGCTGGTGGCCGTGCAGGCCTTCCGCGACCTCGGCACCGTCAAGGCGGTCACCACCCTCGACCCGGCCTCGCGCGTCGACCTCACCGACCGGGTCCGTGACGGGCGGCTGGCCTGGACCGCGCCGGGTGACGGCGCCTGGGTGCTGCTGTCCTACTGGCGCCGCGGCTCCGCGCAGGAGCCGGAGGCGGGCCCGCACACCGACCCGCCGTCGTACGTCGTCGACCACTTCAGCGCCGCCGGCTCCGCGGCCGTGGTCGATCTGTGGGAGGACCGGATCCTCGACCGCGAGATGCGGCGGCTGCTGAGGAAGGCCGGCGGCTACCTCTTCGAGGACTCCCTCGAGATCGAGACCGACGCGACCATCTGGACGCCGCTGATGCTGGCGGAGTTCCGGAAGCGGGCCGGCTACGACCTGCTGCCGTACCTCCCGGTGGTCGTCGAGGCCCACGAGAAGTACCTCTTCGCCTTCGACGCCGTGACCACGACCCGCGTGCGCGACGACTTCAACCAGGTGCTCAGCGACCTCTACCGCGACCACCACCTGCTGGTCCTGCAGCGCTTCGCGCGCTCGCTCGGGATGGGCCTGCGGGTGCAGCCCTACGGCCTGGAGACCGACACCGTCGAGCACGCCGCGCTGCTCGACGTACCCGAGACGGAGTCGCTGGGCTTCAAGAACCTCGACGACTACCGGGTGATGGCCGGCGGCCGCGACCTGGCCGGCCACACGATCCTGTCGTGCGAGGCGGCCTGCTACAACGGCGCGGCCTACAACACGACCTGGGACCGCGCGCTGCAGACGCTCAACAGCATCTTCGCGGCGGGTGTCAACCAGTGCGTCCTGCACGGCTTCGCGTACGCCGACGCGCCCGGCGTCAGCTGGCCCGGCTTCGCCGCGTTCTCGCCGTACTACAAGGGCGCCATCGGGTACGGCGAGGCCTGGGGCCCACGCACCCCGCAGTGGCGGCACATCCCCGACGTGGCCGGCTACCTCGCCCGCACGCAGCTGGTGCTGCAGACCGGCACCCCGACGTACGACGTCGTGTTCCTGCGCCAGAAGGGCTGGACCTCCACCGGCATCGGCGCGCCCTGGGCGACCAACACCGGCATCCCGACCGGCTGGACGCACTCGTTCGCCACGCCCGCGCTGCTCGACCTGCCGCTGGCCCGCGTGCGGGGCGGGGTGCTCGCGCCGGACGGGCCGTCGTACCGGGTGATGGTGATCGGGCCGGACCAGTTCCGGGGCGCCGAGCGGACGATGGCCGTCGCGACGGCCCGTCGGGTCCTGGCACTCGGGCGGGCCGGGCTGCCGGTCGTCCTGCTCGGCGACTGGTCGACGGCCGAGCCGGTCGGCCTCGCGCAGCCGGGGGAGACCGACGCGCTGCGCTCCCTGCTGGCGTCGCTCGCGGCGCTGCCGACGACCCGGTCGGTGCTCACCGACGCGGAGCTCCCGGCCGCGTTCGCCGCCCTCGGGGTCACACCGGCCGTCTCCCACGAGACCTCGACCGTCGCGCACGTGCGGCGCGTGGTCGGCGACACCGACCTCTACTACCTGGCCAACGCCAAGCACGCCGAGAACCGCAAGCTGGTCCGGGTCACCCAGGACGTCTGGCTCACGGCGACCGACCGGTCGTCGGTGCCGCACCTGCTCGACGCCTGGACCGGCACGGTCACGCCGGTCGCCGCCTACGAGCGGTCCGGCGACCGGGTCCGGGTCACCGTCGACCTGCTGCCCGGCCAGTCGACCGTGGTGGCGCTGACGCCCGCCTCGCGGGGCGACCGGACCCCGGCCGTGGTCGCCTCGACCGCGCCGGTGCGGCGCGACGGGTCGCGGGTGGTGCTCCGGGCCGCCACCGCCGGTGCCCACACCGCCACGCTGGCCTCCGGGCGGGTCGTGCGGACGTCCGTGGACCGGGTGCGCGAGGCCGTCGTACCGACGTCGTGGGAGCTGGCGGTCGAGGACTGGCAGCCGGGCTCCTCCGCGACGCAGACGGTGCGGCCGGTCCGTCGTACGACGCTGACGACGCTGGCCCCCTGGTCGCAGCTGCCCGGGCTGGAGGACGTGTCCGGCATCGGCCGCTACCGCACCGTCGTCGACCTCGGCCGCGACTGGACCGACGGCGACGGCGCCGTCCTGGAGCTCGGCGAGGTCAACGACACCTTCCGGGTCACCGTCAACGGTCACCGGCTCCCGCCCAGCGACGTCCTCGACACCACCGTCGACCTCGGCGACCGGCTGCGCCGCGGGCGCAACGTGATCGAGGTCGAGGTGGCCTCCACCCTCCTCAACCGGCTCCGCACCGTCACCCCCGAGGTGTACGGCGTCGCCGCCCGCCAGTCCTACGGCCTCCTCGGCCCGGTCCGCCTGGTCCCGTACGCCGAGCGCACCCTGCGCCTCTGACCTGCCTGCCGGGCGGCCGGCACCGGGGGTGAGAGTTTTATCGGCTAGCCGATGAAACTCACGGCTGGACGATGAACCTTTGTCGTCCCGGCGTGAGTTCCGTCGGCTAGCCGATGAAACTCTCCGGGCGGCCCCGAGCCCGCCCACGCCGGCTCGCCGGGGCGCTCAGTCGGGGACGTCGACGATCTTGTTCTGGTAGGCCCAGACGGCGGCCTGGAGGCGGGAGCGGACGCCGAGCTTGGGCATCATCCGGGCCAGGTGCGACTTCACCGTCGAGACCTCCAGGACCAGCTCGGCGGCGATCTCGTCGTTCGAGAGGCCCTGGGCGAGCAGCAGCAGGATGTCGAGCTCGCGCGCGGTCAGCAGGTCGGAGCCGCCGACGGCGACGACCGGGCGGGTGCCGCGCCGGGTCACGACCTCGCGCAGCACCCGCCGGGTGAGCGAGGTGTCGATGGTGCCCTCGCCGGCGGCCACGGCGCGTACGGCGGCCAGCAGCTCCTCGGGCTCCGCGTCCTTCAGCAGGAACCCGGAGGCGCCGGCCTCGAGGGCGCCGAAGAGGTACTCGTCGATGTCGAAGGTCGTCAGCACCAGCACCGCGATCGGGTCCTCGACGCCCGGCCCGCAGAGCGCGCGGGTCGCGGTGATGCCGTCGGTCCCCGGCATCCGGATGTCGGTGCAGACCACGTCGGCGTGCAGCTCCCGGGCGGCGGTCACGGCCGCGGCGCCGTCCTCGACCGCCGCCACGACGTCGATGTCGGGGGCGGCACCCAGCAGCGTGGTGAGGCCGGCCCGGACCATCGGCTGGTCGTCGGCCACCACGACCCGGATCACGCGTCCCCCTCGGCCCGCGGCGTCCACAGGCGGACCCGCCACCCGCCGGCGGACGTCGTACCGGCCTCGACGGTGCTGCCGGTCAGCTCGGCCCGCTCGCGCATCCCCACGAGGCCGAGTCCACCACGGACGCCCGGGTCGGCCGGCCGCGGTGCCGGTCCGTTGGTCACGGTGACCACCAGTGCGGCGGCGTCGCGGTCGTCCACCGTGACGGTGCACGGCGCCCCGGGCGCGTGCCGCGCGGCGTTGGCGAGGGCCTCCTGGACCATCCGGTACGTCGCCAGCTGGGCCAGCGGTCCGACTCCGGTGCCCATCTCGCGGTCCGGGTCGGCCCGCAGCTCCAGGTCGACCTGCTGGCCCGCGACCCGGGCCTGCTCGACCAGTCCGGTCAGCCCCGCCAGCGTCTCCGTCCGTACGCCGGCCGCCACCCCGTCGTCCTCGCGGAGCAGCCCGACCAGTCGGCGCAGGTCGCGCAGGACGGCGGTGCTCTCCCGTCGTACCTCCGCGACGGCGGCCTTCGCGCCCGCCGGGTCGGTGTCGACCTGGGTGGCGATGGCCGCGCTGAGCACCGCGATCCCGGTCAGGTGGTGGGCGGCGATGTCGTGCAGCTCGCGGGCCATCGCCGTGCGCTCGCGGGCGACGGCGGCCTGGACCAGGGCGTCCTGCTCGCGCTCCAGCGCCCGGATCCGGTCGTCCTGGGCGGTGCGGGTCTCGCGGCGGGCGACCACCAGCGCGGCGACCAGCAGGGTGCCGCCGGTCAGGACGAGGGCCTGCAGCGCGCCCGCGCCCACCGCCGTACCGGGGGTGACGCCGTCGTCGATCGCGGCGCCGGCCTGGCCGGCGGCCACCAGCAGGCCGGCCGCCGTCAGAACCGACCAGCCGTCCTGCCACGGGCGCGTGGTGGCCAGCGTGTAGAGGCCGACCAGGAACGCCACCGACGTCACGCCGATCGCGCCGGCGGCGCCGAGGGCCGCAGCGGCCGGGACGGCGGCCGCGGTCGCGAGCGCGACCGCGGCGGGCCGGCGCCGCCGTACGACGAGGGCGGCGGAGGCCGCAGTCACCACGCCCAGGGTCGCCCACCAGGCGGCGTGCTCGAAGGACGGGATGCCGTCCTCGTCCGTGGCCAGCAGCGGGAGGGCGACCAGCAGCAGCACCGCGAGCACCCATGCGCCCGCGGCGACCCTCGCTCCGCTCCGCGCCATGGCAGCACGCTAGCCGGGGCGCCGACGACCCGGCTTCCACCGAAGGATGCAACCCGCAGGCTCCATCCTTCGCCGCTCGATGCGCGGGGGGCTCGCTTCCTAGCGTCGAGCCATGACCACTTCTCGGAAGATCCTGCTGGCCGCGGCCCTCGTCGCCGCCACCCTCGCCCCGACGGCACCCGCCCCGGCGGCACCAGCTCCGGCGGCACCAGCTCCGGCGGCTCCCGCCGCCGATCCACGACCGGGGCACGACCCCGGCCTGCAGCGCCGCCTCGACCGGCTCGTGACCGACCAGCGGCTCCCGGGGGTGATCGCCACGGTCCGCGGCCGCGACGGCCGGGTGCGCAGCTACACCGCCGGCGTCGGCGACCTGCGCGACGGCTCGCCGGTCCCTGCCGACGGGCGGGTGCGGATCGCCAGCAACACCAAGATGTTCACCGCGACCGTCGTCCTGCAGCTGGTGGGGGAGGGGAAGGTCGACCTCGACGCGCGGGTCGAGCGGTACCTGCCGGGCGTCGTCCGGGGGAGGGGGAACGACGGCCGCCGGATCACCGTGCGCCAGCTGCTCCAGCAGACGAGCGGGCTGCCCGACTACGACACCATCGTCGAGGCGCAGGGCGGGTCGCTGCAGTCCATCGCCGGGCAGTACTTCGAGCCGTACGACCTCCTCGACGCCGCGCTCGGGGAGCGCCGGCACTTCAAGCCCGGGCGGAAGTGGGAGTACAGCAACACCAACTACGTCGTCCTCGGGCTGCTCGCCCAGCGGGTGACCGGACGGCCGATCGGCGAGGAGATCACCCGGCGGATCATCCGGCCCATCGGACTCGAGGACACCTACTGGCCGCGGCAGGGGGAGCAGCGGATCCGCGGCGTGCATCCGCGGGGCTACTGGGCCGACGAGCCGGGGGCGCCGTACGAGGACATCACCCGGATGGACCCGTCCCTCGGCTGGGCGGCCGGCCAGCTGGTCTCTACGACGGCCGATCTCGGTCGGTTCATGCAGGCGCTGCTCGACGGTCGCCTGCTCGCCCCGGCCCAGCTGGCGCAGATGCGCCGGACCGTGCGGGCGCCCGGCTTCGACGCCGAGCCGGGCTGGCGCTACGGCCTCGGGCTGGCCAGCCACCGGCTCCCGTGCGGCATCCGCGGCTGGGGCCACGGCGGCGACATCCAGGGCTTCGAGACCCGCAACCTGGTGACCAACGACGGCCGCTGGGCGGTCGTCGCCGTCACCGCCCTGCCCGACACGCTCGAGGGCATCGCGGCGGTCAGCGCCACGGTGGAGGCCGCGCTCTGCCGCTCCTGACCCGCACCCCCTGTGGACAACTCGGCGTGGCTGTCCACAGGGGGAGGGCCGAACGTGGCCGATCGGTCCCGGCAGGCTGACCGATCGGACGATGCCGGGCGGGGTGTCGTTCGGAGATGGTTGACCTCTGCACGGGGAACCGCCCCGCCGATCATTCCCCCCGGTCGGCGGGGCGTCCCCGTGCTTCAGCGGCTCAGGGCGCCAGCAGTCGGCGCGAGGAGTGGATGTGTCCCTCCATCAGCGTGGCCGCGCGCTCGGGATCACCGGCGGCGATGGCGGCGTGGATGGCCCGGTGCTCGGCGGTGAGTGCCGCGCGCACCTCGGGCCAGCGCTCGCCGAGCTGCTCCAGCTCGCGCAGGATCGGCAGCCGCATGGCCTCGCGGATGGCGATCGTCATGTCGGCGACCAGCCGGTTGCCGCCCGCCTCGGCGACGGCGATGTGGAAGGCCGTGTCGAGGTCGTTGAAGGTCTCGCGGTCGGCGTCGCCGGCCATCGCCTCCAGCGGGGACGCGATCTCGGCCAGGGCCTCGGCCGACGCGTGCGCCGCGGCCAGCCCGGCGCTCGAGCGCTCCAGCATCACCCGCGCCGCGACCACGTCGGCCATCGCGAAGTTGGCCAGCGCGACGTGCAGCCGTAGCACCCGGGTCAGCGCCTCGGACGGCAGCGCGGAGACCACGGTCCCGGCGTCCGGGCCCGAGCCGACCCCGGAGCGGACCACGCCCTGCGCCTCGAGCGTCCGCATCGCCTCCCGTACGGCGGCCCGCGACACCTGCAGCCGCGCGGCCAGGTCGCGCTCCGCGGGCAGCCGGTCACCGACCTTCAGGGTGCCGGCCAGGATCTGCTCCTCGACCCGCTCGACGACCAGCTCGTAGGCGCGCGCCCGGGCGACGGGCTGCCAGCCGTCGGTCGTGGTCACGCGGTCCTCCCTCGTCGTACCGCCGTTTGACCGGCGGAGCGGGGCGAGCCTATCGTTCTGTCCTGTGGTCTGACCACAGCAAGGTCAGAGGATGGAGAAGCATGCGGGTCGCACTGATGGTCACCTGCGTCAACGACGCGATGTTCCCCGAGACCGGGAAGGCCGTCGTCACGCTGCTGAGGCGGCTCGGCGTCGACGTCGAGTTCCCGGCCGCGCAGACCTGCTGCGCGCAGCCGATGGTCAACACCGGCTACCTCGACGAGGCGGTGCCCGTCGTCCGCACCTTCGTCGACGCCTTCGCCGGGTACGACGCCATCGTCACCCCGTCCGGCTCCTGCGCCGGCTCGGCCCGCCACCAGCACGGGATCGTCGCGAAGCGCTCCGGTGACGCCGGCCTGGTGAAGGCGGTCGCCGAGACGGCGCCCCGGACCTACGAGCTGACCGAGTTCCTGGTCGACGTGCTCGGCGTGACCGACGTGGGCGCCTACTTCCCCCACCGGGTCACCTACCACCCGACCTGCCACTCACTGCGGATGCTCGGGGTCGGCGACCGGCCCCGGCAGCTGCTCGAGAAGGTCCGGGGGATCCGGCTCGCCGAGCTCCCGAACGCCGAGGAGTGCTGCGGCTTCGGCGGCACCTTCGCGGTCAAGAACGCCGACACCTCGATCGCCATGGGAGCCGACAAGGCCCGCCACGTCCGCGACACCGGCGCCGAGGTGCTGGTCGCGGGCGACAACTCCTGCCTGATGCACATCGGCGGCGTGCTCTCGCGGCAGCGCTCCGGCGTCCGCGTCATGCACCTGGCCGAGATCCTGGCCTCGACCGAGGACGCGCCGGTGCTCGCCGCCCCGGCGGCTCCGACCCGCGCCCAGGAGGCCCCCCGATGAGCGGCACCTTCGTCGGCATGCCGGCCTTCCCGACCGCGGCCAAGGCCGCGCTCGGCGACACCCAGCTGCGCCACAACCTCTCCCACGCGACCGGCGTCATCCGGGCCAAGCGCTCCAAGCTGGTCGCCGAGGTCGAGGAGAACCTGGGCTGGGAGGACCTCCGCCTGGCCGGCGCCGCGGTCAAGGACCGCGCCCTGCGCGACCTCGAGACCAACCTGGTCCTGCTCGAGGAGCGGCTGACCGCCGCCGGCGCGACCGTGCACTGGGCCCGCGACGCGGCCGAGGCCAACGCGATCGTCGTGGCGATCGCGAAGAGGCACGCGGCCGAGGAGGTCGTGAAGGTCAAGTCGATGGTCACCCAGGAGATCGGCCTCAACGAGGCCCTCGAGGCCGAGGGCATCTCGGCCTGGGAGACCGACCTGGCCGAGATCATCGTCCAGCTCGGCCACGACCTGCCCAGCCACATCCTGGTCCCGGCCATCCACCGCAACCGGGCCGAGATCCGCGAGATCTTCATCCGCGAGATGGGCCTGGTCGGCAAGCCCGCCCCCGAGGGGCTCACCGACGAGCCGGCCGCGCTGGCCGGCGCCGCCCGCGAGCACCTGCGTGAGAAGTTCCTGCGTGCCAAGGTCGCCGTCTCGGGCGCCAACTTCGCCGTCGCCGAGACCGGGACCCTGGTCGTCGTCGAGTCCGAGGGCAACGGCCGGATGTGCCTGACCCTGCCCGACGTGCTGGTCTCCGTGGTCGGCATCGAGAAGGTGGTCCCGAGCTGGACCGAGCTCGACCCGCTGCTCCGGCTGCTGCCCCGCTCGTCCACCGGCGAGCGGATGAACCCCTACACCTCCACCTGGACCGGGGTCACGCCCGGCGACGGGCCGCAGGAGGTGCACGTCGTCCTCCTCGACAACGGCCGCACCAATGCGCTCGCCGACGAGGTCGGCCGCCAGGCGCTGCGCTGCATCCGCTGCTCGGCCTGCCTCAACGTCTGCCCGGTCTACGAGCGCACCGGTGGGCACGCCTACGGCTCGGTCTACCCCGGCCCGATCGGCGCGATCCTCAACCCGCTGCTCAAGGGCACGGGCGACGCCCAGACCGACTCGCTGCCCTACGCCTCCTCGCTGTGCGGCGCCTGCTTCGAGGCCTGCCCGGTCCGCATCGACATCCCGGAGGTGCTGGTCCACCTCCGCTCGAAGGTCGTCGACGGTCACCGCGACGACACCGTCCCGAAGCTCGAGGCGGTCGCGTTCAAGGGCGCGGCGTACGCCCTCTCCGACGCCAAGCGGCTCTCGCTCGCGGAGCGCGGCTCGGGCCTGGCCGGCCGGGTCCTCTCCCGCTTCGGCCGTACGACGCTCCCGGGTGGTCGCAAGGCCGCCGGCCGGATCCCCGGTCCCGGCGCCGCGAAGTGGACCAGCGCCCGCGACCTGCCCGCCCCGCCCGCGGAGTCATTCCGCGCCTGGTGGAAGCGCACCGACGGAGGCAAGCGATGACGACCGCCCGCGACGAGATCCTGGGCCGCGTACGACGCGCGCTGGCCGACGTCGAGCCCGACCGCGAGCCGGTCGCCTCCCCGCGCCTGGCCGAGCGGCCGCACGCCGAGGTGGTCGACCTGTTCGCCGAGCGGGTCGAGGACTACCGCGCGATCGTCGAGCGCTGCACGCCGGCCCAGCTGGCCCGCAAGGTCGGCGCCGCCGTACCGGAGGGCGCGACGGTGGTCGTGCCCGCCGGCCTCTCGGTCGCCGTGAAGGGCGCGACCGTCGACGACGGCACGCTGACCTCGGCCGACCTCGACGCGATCGACGTCGTCGTCACCGACGCCCGGGTCGGGATCGCCGAGACCGGCACGATCGTGCTCGACCACACCGCCGGCATGGGTCGCCGGGCGATCACCCTGGTGCCCGACCGGCACGTCTGCATCGTCCGCACCGACCAGGTCGTCGCCGACGTCCCCGACGCGGTCGAGCTGCTCGACCCGGCCCGCCCGCTGACCTGGATCAGCGGCCCCTCGGCCACCAGCGACATCGAGCTCGACCGGGTCGAGGGCGTCCACGGCCCCCGCACCCTGCACGTCATCATCGTCGGCTGAGCCCGGCGCTCGGCGGCGCGTGACAGCCGGGCCGGCCCGCGCGCCCCGCCCGGCTCAGACCAGGCCGAGCCGCACCGCGTGCACGACGACCTGCATCGTGTTGTCGAGCCCCCAGGCGCGCCGCAGCGCCTGCATCCGGCGGGTCAGGGTGCTCTCGGAGACGTTGCACGCGGCCGCGGCCTGGGCGGTCGTCGCGCCGTCCGCGATCTGCGCCAGCAGTCGCAGGGTCAGGTCGTCGGGGCGGTCGGGCAGCGGGATCTCGCCCTCGCTGTAACGATTCATCATTCCAGCCGGATTGTGGCAGCCGTCACTCCCTTTGGGAAGGGGGGCCAGACCAGCACTTCTCCTCGGTTCAGCCCGCTGAACCGCGCCTGACCGGATCCCGTCAACCTGAGACGCATCCCTAGCGTCTGTCAGCCCCCTGTGAAACGGTTCACGACAGTGCGTGACCGCTGTCACGCCGCTGGTTCGATCGATGGGACTGACGCAGTGAACCGAGTTCTGACCCCCGCCGCACGTCGCGGCACCGCGGCGCTCGCGGCCCTCGCCCTCGTCGGCGGGCTCGGCGTGGCGGTGACCGCCCCCGCAGGCGCGGTCGCCACGGCCGCCGTCGCCGCCGATCCGGCGGTGGTGCAGCTGTCCGGGCTGACGGTCAACGGCCGCACCGACCCGCTGGGCATCCCCGGCGAGGACCCCAGCCTGGGCTGGCAGGCCGCCTCGACGGCCCGCGGCGTCGTGCAGAGCGCCTACCAGGTCCGGGTCGCGAGCAGCGAGGACGCACTCGGCGACGCCGACGTCTGGGACTCCGGCAAGGTCGCCTCCGACCGCCAGACCGACGTCCTGTACGACGGGCCCGCGCTGACCTCGCAGACCCGCTACGTGTGGCAGGTCCGGACCTGGGACGGCACCGACCAGGCCTCGGCCTGGAGCGAGCCGGCGTCCTTCGAGACCGGCGTCCTGGCCGCGGGCGAGTGGCAGGCCGACTGGATCGGCAAGTCCACGTCGGGCGAGGTCGACACCTGGGACGACTACACCGCCGACATCGACTTCGACATCGCCGACCTGGCCATCGGCGTGTTCGTCCGGGCCGCCAACACGAGCAACGCCTACATGTGGCAGATCTCGACGGCCGACGGCACCGGCGTCCCGAAGTTCCGCCCGCACAAGCGGGTCAACAACGGCTACGCCCTGCTCGGGAACCAGCCGATCACCAGCATCACCTCCGCCCAGCTCCTCGAGGGCACGCACCGCCTGACGATCACGGTCGACGGCAGCGCCATCACCACCCTGCTCGACGGCACCCAGATCGACCAGCGCACGGACTCCCAGTTCACCCGGGGCTTCGTCGGCTTCCGTCAGGACTTCGCCGACGGCAAGGGCGACGAGTCGGCCGACATCAAGAAGGTCAAGGTCACCCGCAAGAACGGCACCGTCCTGCTGGACACCGACTTCTCGTCGAGCAACCCGTTCGACGGCGGCCGGCTGACCGCGCAGGGTCTGCGCGTCGCCGAGCGCCAGGACGTCCTCTACCGCTCGAAGGACGCGAACAAGCCGCTGCTGCGCACGTCCTTCACGACCCAGCCCGGCAAGACGGTGGAGTCGGCGCGGGTCTACGCGTCGGCCCAGGGCGTCTACGAGCTGCAGCTCAACGGCGAGAAGGTCGGCGACCAGCTGCTCGCGCCCGGCTGGACCGAGTACCGCAAGCGGATCCAGCACCAGACCTACGACGTCACCGCCCAGGTCCGCAGCGGCGAGAACGCGTTCGGCGCGGAGCTCGGCGACGGCTGGTGGGCCGGCAAGATCGCCTCCTTCGGCTTCCGTCACTACGGCGCCAACCTGGGCCTGATCGCCCAGCTGCGCATCGACTACACCGACGGCACCTCGCAGGTCGTCGCGACCGACGACACCTGGACCAGCCACTTCGGGCCCTACGTCGCCGCCGACAACGTCGAGGGCGAGTCGTACGACGCCCGCGCCGAGCAGCCCGGCTGGGACGAGCCCGGCTTCGACGACACCGGCTGGAACCCGGTCACCGCGGCCACCGACACGACGGCCCGCCTGGTGCCGCAGCCCGACGAGCCGGTCCGCGTGACCGGTGAGGTCCCCGCACGGGTGCACACCACCCCCGCGCCCGGCGTCGAGGTCTACGACCTCGGCCAGAACCTGGTCGGCGTCGCCCGGATGAGGCTGCAGGGCCAGGCCGGGAGGACCGTCACCATCCGGTACGGCGAGGAGCTCAACCCCGACGGCACGCTCTACACCGCCAACCTCCGCTCGGCGAAGGTCACCGACACCTACACCTTCGCCTCGACCGGCACGGCCACCTACACGCCGAAGTTCACCCAGCACGGCTTCCGCTACGTCGAGATCACCGGGACGACGGCCGCCCCGGCCCTCGCCGACGTGACCGGCGTGGTCTGGGGCTCGGACCTCGCCGCGACCGGCGACCTGGCGACCTCCGACCCGATGCTGAACCAGCTGGTCAGCAACATCTCGTGGGGCCAGCGCGGCAACTTCCTGTCGGTCCCGACCGACACCCCTGCCCGCGACGAGCGGCTCGGCTGGACCGGCGACATCAACGTGTTCGCCCCGACGGCCAGCTACCTGCGCGACACCCGGGGCTTCCTCGCCAAGTGGATGACCGACCTGCGCGACGCGGCGTACACGGACGGCAACTTCCCGGGCATCGCACCGGTGGTGCCGAACGCCGGCGACTTCGGCTCGGGCCTCGGCTGGTCCGACGCGGGCATCACGGTGCCGTACGCGACCTGGAAGGCCTGGGGCGACGGCAGGATCGTGCGCGAGAACTACGCGGCGATGGAGAAGTTCCTCGGCTTCGTGCGCACCAGCGCGGGCGCCGACCTGATCGACTCCAACCGCGGGCACTGGGAGGACTGGCTGAACCTCGACGACCCGACGGGCGTCGGCGTGCTCGGCACCATGTACTACGCCGAGGACGCCCGGATGCTCTCGGAGATGGCGATGGCGATCGGCGAGGACGCGGACGCCGCTGAGTACGCCGCGCTGTCGACCTCGGTCCGCGAGGCGTTCGTCGACGAGTTCGTCCAGGCCAACGGTGTCGTGCAGGGCAACAGCCAGGCCGGCTACGCGATGGCGCTCGGGATGGGCATGGTCGCCGACCCGGCGCTGCGCGAGAAGGTGGCCGCCAAGTTCGTGGCCAAGCTGGCGGCGAGCGACAACCACCTGACCACCGGGTTCCTCGGCACCCCGTGGCTGCTGCCGGCGCTGAGCAGCATCGGCCGCGACGACCTCGCCTACACGATGCTGCTCCACCGGGACTACCCGTCCTGGGGCTACGAGATCGAGAAGGGCGCCACCACGATGTGGGAGCGCTGGAACTCGATCATGCCGGACGGCTCGTTCGGCCCGGTCGAGATGAACTCCTTCAACCACTACGCGTACGGCGCGGTCGGCGACTGGATGTACCAGAACATCGGCGGCATCACGCCGGTCGAGGCCGGCTACAGGTCGACCCGCATCGCCCCGGTCGTCGGGGGTGGCCTGACCCACGGCGCGGGCGACTTCGCCTCGGCGTACGGGCCGATCTCGACCGACTGGAGGCTGACGGGCGAGGACCTCGCGCTGCAGGTGCAGGTCCCGGTCAACACCACGGCCCAGGTCGTGCTGCCCGCCGCGAACCCGTCGGCGGTCAGCGAGGGCGGTGAGCTGCTCGGCGACGTCGACGGCGTCACCGACGTGACCGACGACGGCGACACGGTCACCGTCACGATCGGCTCCGGCCGCTACGACTTCGACGTCACCGAGCGCAACACGCGGGTCGGCGAGATCGCCGCGGACCTCGACGAGCTGAAGGCCCGCGTGGCCGACCTCGCCGAGGCCGGGGACGTCTCCGCGGCGCAGCGCCAGCAGCTCGACACCGCGGTCGACGCGGTCCGCTCCGACGTCGACGCGGCGCTCCTCGCCGGGCTCGGCGACGACCGGGCCGCCGTCACCGCGGCGCTCGACGAGGCCCTCGACGGGGTGCGCGGGCTGCGCACCTGGCTCACGGCGGCCGAGCTGGCCGGGCCGGTCCGGGCCGACCTGGTCGCCCGGGTGACCGGGCTCGAAGGCCAGCTCGTGAATGCCTACACCGCCTCGGTCGGCGTCGCCGTCGCCCTCCCGCCGGTCGCCGGCGTGGCGGTCCCCGGCGGCAACCTCGCCGGCACGGTCGAGGTGACCAACACCGGGACGAAGGCGCTCACCGGGCTCCAGGGCACGGTCACCGTGGCCGGTCTCGGGACGGCGGCCGTCTCGGCCGCGTCGGTCCCCGCCGGCGGCTCGGTGCAGCTGCCGTTCACGGTGTCGGTGCCGAAGCAGGCCGACCCGGGCGGGTACGACGCCACCCTGGCGCTGTCCCTCACCCTGGACGGCGAGCCGTTCACGGTGACCGCCTCGACGCCCGGCTGGGCGTCGGTGACCTCCGGCCTGGCCGTCGGCACCGTCACGGCGGCGACCGACGCGACCGACCCGGCCGACCACGCGGTCGTCACCGTGCCGGTCAGCAACAGCGGGACGACGGACGTCCGCGCGCACGTGGCGCTCACCCTGCCGGCCGGCTGGCGGACGGTCCCGTCGTCCGACGTGCTGGTGCCCGCCGGTGGCCAGGTGGACGTGACGGTTCCGGTCGTCGTACCGCTCGACCGGGCCAGCACCGAGCCGATCACCGTGGACGTCGCCGTCCGCCGGGCGGGGGCGACCCTGGCCGAGCGCACCGTCGACCTCACGCTCACCGCGCCCCGCCCGCCGGCGGCGTCGGTGGACCACGTCGACTTCGGGGACACGGCGTCGGAGAACGCCCACGTCCTGCAGAAGTCGCCGAGCAGCGGCGTCAACACCGAGGCCGGCCTGACCCGGCGCTACGCCAACTCGGGCACGCCCGGTTCCTGGTTCTCGGCCCAGGTGCAGGTGCCGGCCGGCAAGCCGTTCGTGCTCCGCAACGTGGAGACCTACTCGGGTCCCTACACCAAGAAGTACGACGTCTACGTCGACGACGTCCTGGTCCGGGAGCACCTGCTGCCGCGCACCGAGGGCGGCGAGGGGTTCAAGGTCTACGACTTCCCGGTCACCGACCCGGCCGCGCTCGACAACACCGGGACGGTGCGGGTCCGCTACGAGTACCGCCTCGGGACCCGGGCCCAGGACGGCTTCTTCGACCCCTCGATCGCCGACCTGTGGGTGCTGCCGCTCGTGACCGACACCCGCGGCCCGGACGTCTCGGCGGTCGTGGCGGCCGGCGCGGCCGGCGATGCCGGCTGGTACCGCTCGGACGTCACCGTCGCGGTCGCGGCGGCGGACACCCGGGACCCGGCTCCGCTCGTGGAGACCGCGAGCGGGGCGACCTGGTCGCCGTACGCCGGGCCGGTCGCGGTGACCGGTGACGGCAAGCGCGACCTGTCGTACCGGGCGACCGACGCCGACGACAACGTCTCGACCGGCACCCTGCCGGTCTGGATCGACACCGTGGCGCCGGTGACGACGCTGACGGCGACCCGCGGCGCGGGCGTCGACGGGTCCGACCGGGCCACGCTCGCCTTCGCCGCCACCGACGCCACCAGCGGGGTCGCGGCGACGACGTACCGGGTCGACGGCGGGGCCTGGACGACGCTCGGCGAGCAGCCGGTCGTGGTCAGCGGGTACGGCGAGCACGTGGTCGAGTTCGCCTCGACCGACGTGGCCGGCAACCCCGAGGCGCTGCGCACCGAGACGGTGAGCCTGGCCGACGTCGACACGGTCGCCGCGATCGTGGCGCCGCAGGTCGCGGGGGTCGCGAAGCTCGGCTCGACGCTGCGGGCGAGCGCCGGGTCGTGGAACACCAAGGGGCTGTCGTTCGGCTACCAGTGGCTGCGCAACGGGGCCGCGATCAGCGGTGCCCGCGCGGCGTCGTACCGGGTCGGCGCCGCCGACATCGGCAAGCGGCTCTCGGTGCGGGTGACCGCGTCGAAGGCCGGGAAGGCGCCCGGCGTCAGCACGTCGGCGGCGACCGCGCCGGTGGTCAGGGTGGCCTCGCGGACCACGGTCAGCGTGAACAAGGCCAAGGTGAAGAAGGGCAAGCCGGTCAAGGTGACCGTGGTCGTGGCGTCGAACCCGCGGGCCACGGGCACGGTGGCGGTCCGCGTCGACGGCAAGATCGTCAAGCGGGTCGTCCTGCGCGGCGGCCGGGCGGTCGTGACGGTCAAGATCCGCAAGGTCGGCAAGCACCGGATCGGGGCCGCCTACCTGGGCTCGGCCAGCACCACCCCGTCCACCGCGGCCCAGCGCCTCGTGAAGGTGGTCCGCTGACCGCAGGCTGAGCATCGACCCGGAGGGCCCCGCGCACCGCGCGGGGCCCTCCGTGCGTCACGGCTGCGGCGACTCCGGCCCCGGCTCGCGCAGGGCCGCGCCGCACCGGGACAGCAGCTGACCCAGCTGCGCCTGCTCGGCCGCGTCCAGCCCGGAGGTCATCCGCAGCTCGACCTCCTTGACTGCAGCGCTCGCCGCTGCGCGCTGGGCCCGGCCCGCGGCGGTGAGCTCGGTCGGCAGCACCCGGCCCGCGGCGGGCTGCTCGGGCCGGGTCACCAGCCCGTCGCGCTCGAGCGCCTGGAGCAGCACGTTCATCGACTGTCGCGTGACGAAGGTGCCGCGGGCCAGCTCGGAGCTGGACAGCCCGGGCCGCTGGGCCAGCAGCTCGAGGCAGGAGTAGTGGGTGATGGTCATGCCCAGCGGGCGCAGCACCGACTCCATCGCGGTGCGCAGCGCGCTCGACGTCTCCTTCAGCAGGTAGCCCAGCGACGTCTCCAGGTCGATGCCGGCGCGCGGTTGACTCATGTCAGTAGTCTGACATACCTTCTGTGTCAGATAACTGACACGCCTTCCGAGAGGACCCACCATGCCCGCCATCGGCCCCGACTTCATCTCGCTCCAGGTGCGCGACCTCGACGCCTCGCAGGCGTTCTACGAGCTCTACCTCGGCCTGGTCCGCTCCCCGGCGGGCCCGCCGCACGCCGTCGTGTTCGAGACGAAGCCGATCGCCTTCGCGCTCCGCACCGTCGTACCCGGGACCGATCTCGACTCCGTCGTCCAGCCCGGCCTCGGCGTCGCGATCTGGCTGCACGCCACCGACGTCCAGGCCATCCACGACGCCCTCGTGGCGGACGCTCACCCGATCGTCTCGACGCCGATCGACGGTCCCTTCGGCCGGACCTTCACCTTCGCCGACCCCGACGGCTACCAGGTGACCCTGCACGACCGCGCCTGAGTCGGTCGCTGGGCCGAACGCGGGTCGGCCGGCTGTCCTGTAACGCGATGTTCGCCGCACTAGGTACGCGCTGCAGCGCGGACCGAGTGCGGGGGACAACGCCGGACAAGCGGGGCCCGGCC
>NZ_JBBBBJ010000016.1:43399-97637 GCF_037120545.1 Nocardioides sp. CCNWLW216 | reverse complement strand
GGGCGGGGCTCGGGGGGGGGGGGTGCCGGTGTTTGGGGTGGTGGTGGGCGGGGGGGCCCCCCGGCCCCCCCCCGACGAGGGCGCTCACTTCGGGGGCATCCGGATGCCGCCGTCGACGCGGACCGTCTCGGCGTTCATGTAGGAGTTGGTCAGGCACTCGACGACCATCGACGCGAGCTCGTCGGGGGTGCCGAGCCGCTTGGGGAACAGCACGCTCTCGCCGAGCTTGGCCTTGAACGCCTCCGACTCCGGGCCCTCGCCGTAGATCGGGGTCTCGATCAGGCCCGGGGCGACGGTGTTGAGACGGATCGCGGCAGCGGAGAGGTCGCGGGCGACCGGCAGGGTCATCCCGACGACGCCCCCCTTCGAGGCGGAGTACGACGCCTGCCCGATCTGGCCGTCGAACGCGGCGACGCTGGCCAGGTTGACGATCGCGCCGCGGTCGCCGGACTCGGTCGGCTCCTGGGTGCTCATCACGGTGGCGGCCTGGCGGACCACGTCGAAGGTGCCGACCAGGTTGATCGCGACGACCCGCTTGAACGAGTCCAGGTCGTGGGCGGACTCCAGCTGGCCGTCGCGGCCGATGGTGCGCTGGGCCCAGCCGATGCCGGCGGAGTTGACCACCGAGCGCAGCGGCGCGATCTCGGCGGCCGCCTTGACGGCCGCGGCGATCTGCTCGGTGCTCGTCACGTCGACCTGGGCGAACACGCCGCCGATCTCCGCGGCGAGCGCCTCGCCCTTCTCGGCCTGCAGGTCGGCGACGACGACGATCGCCCCGTGCGCGGCGAGCTGGCGGGCGACCGCGGCGCCGATGCCGGAGGCGCCGCCGGTGACGATGGCACTGGTTCCCTTGATGTCCATGCCGCGGAGCATAGCCACCGCGACAGTGATGCTGTCAGGGTCGCGATCGCGGCGGGCCGTCGTACTTCTCGGGGGATCCCGGACGTTCCCGGGGGATGCTTTGCCCAGGAACGTCCTACTTACCCGGTGATCCGGGGAAGTAGGACACCCCCCGGCTCAGAGGTCCGTGACGCCCCGCGCCACGATGACGGCCGGCCCGGTGAGCAGGACCCGGTTGGCGGCGGTCCAGGTCACGGTGAGGGTGCCGCCGGGCACGTCGACCCGGTACGACGTGTCGCCGGCCGGGGCGTCCCCGGCGACCAGCCCGTCGCGGAGCGCCGCTGCGACCATCACGGCGCACGCGCCGGTGCCGCAGGACCGGGTCTCGCCCGAGCCGCGCTCGTGGACCCGCATGGCCACGTGCCGTTCGTCCCGCTCGACGACGAACTCGACGTTCACGCCGTGCGGGTAGACCGCCGCGTCGTGGACCGGCGCCTCCAGCAGCGGCCCGGCGTCGTCGAGCGAGGACACGAACGCGACGGCGTGCGGGTTGCCCATGTCGACGTGCCGGGCCGTCCAGGTGCTCGGCCCCACCGAGACCGGGGACTCCCCCAGCACCCGCGGTGTGCCCATGTCGGCGGTGACGAGCTCACCCTCGACGCGCAGCACCTTCACCCCGTCGCGGGTGCCGACGGCGAACGGCTGCGAGCCGTCGACCAGGCCCTCGTCGACCAGGTGGCGGGCGAAGACCCGGATGCCGTTGCCGCACATCTCCGAGAGCGACCCGTCGGAGTTGCGGTAGTCCATGAACCACTGCTCGCCCTCGCGCACGACGCGCAGCACGCCGTCCCCGCCGATGCCGGCCCGGCGGTCGCACAGTGCGCGCACCCGCTCGGGCGACAGGTCGCCGTGGACGCTGCCGTCGTGGTCGGGCAGCAGCACGAAGTCGTTCTCGGTGCCGTGCCCCTTCAGGAACGGGTAGTCAGGCATAGAGGCCCTTGCTGTACGTCGCGTCCGAGTAGTAGTCGTCGAGCTGCTCCAGGCTCATCCCGGTCGGCTCGACCCGCTGGGTCACCACCGCCCGCCGGGGCACGACGCCCTCCGGGTCCCAGGTCTCGGGCCTCCACAGGCCCGAGCGCAGGAACGCCTTGGCGCAGTGGAAGAACAGCTCCTCGATCTCCACGACCACCGCCAGCACCGGCCGGTGGCCCTTGACCACCATCTCGTCGAAGAACGGCGCGTCGCCGACCAGCCGCGCGCGGCCGTTGACGCGCAGGGTGTCGCCCCGCCCGGGGATGAAGAAGTTCAGCCCCACGTGAGGGTTCTGCAGGATGTTCTTGTAGCCGTCGGCCCGGCGGTTGCCGGGCCGCTCGGCCAGCGCGATGGTCCGGTCGTCGAGCACGTGCACCAGCGACCCGGCCGGGTCGCCCTTCGGCGAGGCGTCGCACTCGCCGGACGCCGAGGCGGTGGCCAGTACGCAGAACGGCGACGCCGCGAGCCAGTCGCGGTCGACGTCGAGCAGGGCCGGGCGGGCCTTGTCGCGGGCCCGCTCGGTGGGCAGGCCGAGCAGCGTCACGAGCTCGTCGACGGTCGTGATCTCGGTCCAGGCGGTGGTGGTCGACACCCCCCAACGATACGTGGGATGCCGCCGCTCCCGTTGGTTGAGGAGGGACGAAGTCCCGTCTCGACACCTCGTCAGCCGGGAGTCGGCCTCGATCGACGCCGACTCCTGGCATGACGGGTTTCGAGACGGTTGCTGCGCAACCTCCTCAACCACCGGGAGGGGTGGTCAGCGCTTGCGGGGTCTCACGACCCCGGCCGCACCGCCGCCGCGTCGGTCCGGCTCGGCGACCGCGACCAGCCGACGGCCGCGGATGCCGATCGCGGTCGCGGCCCCGATCTCGGCCTGGCTGGTGAACGCGTCGCCGGCGGGCACCAGCGAGTGGCCGTAGGCCTCCAGCGCGGCGCCGTACCGGGTGATGAAGGCCGGCTCTGCCGTCACGTCCGCGGTGTTGCGCTGGGCGGCCCGCGGGGCGGCGATGGCCTGCGGCAGGCTCATCCCGAGGTCGAGCCGGTTGACGAGCATCTGCAGCACCGTCGTGATGATCGTCGAGCCACCGGGCGAGCCGAGCGCGAGGACCGGCCTGCCCTTCTTGGTGACGATGGTCGGCGACATCGACGAGCGCGGGCGCTTGCCGGGCTGGATCCGGTTGGGGTCGTCGGCCTCGTAGACCGTCGAGAAGTCGGTCAGCTCGTTGTTGAGCAGGAACCCGCGTCCCGGGACGACGATGCCGGAGCCGCCGGTCTGCTCGATGGTGAGCGTGTACTCGACGACGTTGCCCCACTTGTCGACCACGGTGAGGTTGGTCGTGGAGATGTTCTCGGTGTCCTCGGCCGGCTCGGCGGTGGCCGGCGCCGACGGCCCGCACTTCCCGTCGTACGACGAGACGTCGCCGGCCGCGGTCGGCTTCGGCAGCGCCTGGTCGGCGTCGATCGCGCAGGCCCGCTCGCGGGCGAACCGCTGGCTGAGCAGGTCCTTCAGCGGGACCTTCGTGAAGCGCGGGTCGCCGACGTACTCGCCCCGGTCGGCGAACGCGAGCGCACTGGCCTCCAGGTAGCGGTGCAGGGCGGCGGGCCGCTGCAGCTTCGCGAGGTCGGAGCCCTCGAGGATGTTGAGCGCCTCGCCGACGGTCGAGCCGCCGCTGGACGACGGCGGCATGCCGTGCACCTGGTAGCCGCGGTAGGCGACCCGGGTGGCCCGGCCCGCGACGGTGCGGTAGCGCTTCAGGTCGCGGGCCGTCATGAAGCCCCGCGGGACCGGCAGCGTCGTGCCCGTGGTCTTCGGGGGCTTGCGGACGGTGCGCGCGATCTGCCGAGCCAGCTTGCCCTCGTAGAACGCCCGGGTCCCGCGCTTCGCGAGCAGGTCGTAGGTGTCGGCGAGGTCGGGGTTGCGGAACGTCGAGCCGACCCGCGGCGCCCGACCCTTCTTCAGGAACAGCCGCTTGGTCGTTCGGAATGCTGCGAAGCGCTCCTGGTTGTCGACCGTCTGGTCGCGGAACGTCTTGTCCACACGGAAGCCCTTCCGGGCGATCCGGGTGGCCGGCGCGAGGGTCTCGGCCAGCGACCAGGTGCCCCAGCGGTCCAAGGCCCGCTCCCAGGTGGCCGGTGTCCCGGGCACGCCGACCGAGACGCCGCTGGTCACCAGGTCGGGGGTGAACGGGTACGGCTCGCCGGTCTTCGGGTCGACGAAGGCGTCGCGCGGCATCTTCCGCGGAGCGGTCTCGCGGCCGTCGATCGTGCGGACCTGGCCGGTCTTGGCGTCGTACACGACGAAGTAGCCGCCGCCACCGATGCCGGCGCTGTAGGGCTCGGTCACGCCGAGCGCGGCGGCGGTCGCGACCGCGGCGTCGACGGCGTTGCCGCCGGCCTTCAGGACGCGGAGGCCGACCTGCGTGGCGTACGGGTCGACGGACGCGACCGCGCCGCCGGACCCGCGCGCGGTCGGCTTCTTGGGTACGGCGGCCGCGGGCGCGGCGCTCGTCGCCACGAGCGCGCCCGCGGGCAGGGCGAGGGTGAGGAGTACGGCGGGGAGCCGCCCGAGAGAACTGGTCATCTGTCGCCGTTACCCCGCAACCCGGGGTCCCACCACCTCGTAGCGTGCGCACAGGAAGGCCCCGTTCACGCCGTGCTCGACCAGCCGCAGGTCGAACGGCCGGGTGAACAGGGGCCGCCCGGAGCCGAGGGTGACCGGCGCGATCGACAGCACCAGCTCGTCGAGGAGCCCGGCCGCCGCGAACTGCGCGGCCAGGTCGCCGCCGCCCACGACCCAGAGGTCCTTCCCGCCGGCGGCCTCGACCATCGCCGTGTGCACCTCGCGCACGTCGCCCTGCGCGAACCGCACGTCGGCACCCTCGATCACCGGCAGGTCGGCGTGCGTCATCACCCAGGCCGGCATGTCGTAGGACCAGGACTCGCCCTCGCTCTCGAGGTGGTCGCGGACCCACTCGTAGGTGGTACGCCCCATCACGATCGCGCCGACGTCCTGGATGAACTCGTCGTAGCCCATCGGGCCGTCCTCGTCCTGGGGCTGGCTCAGCAGCCAGTCCAGCGAGTCCTGCGCGTCGGCGATGAACCCGTCGAGGGTGGTCGCGGTGTAGAAGGTGGTCCTCACTGGTCTCCTCCGCTGCGCTGCCGCAGCCACATGATCGGATCGCCCGCCGGCCACTCGCTGCCGAGCAGCCGCCGAGCCTGGAGCCGCCCGTGGGCGGCGTAGGTGAGCACGTGCGCGAGCACGCTGCCGAGCACGAAGCTCTCGGGCGGGTCGCAGAGCGCGTCGACGAGCCGGTCGCCCCAGGCGCCCCGGCGGTCGACGTCGCGGACCATCGCCAGCCACCGGGGCGCGACGGCGTCGTACCGCTCAAGGAGGGCCGGTACGTCGCCGCCCGCCATGCTCGGTTGGTCGTGGCCCTCGATCGCGGCGAGCCAGACCTCCTTGCTGCCGACCAGGTCGGTCAGCAGCCCGAGGAGCTCCGCGGTGACCTCGGCCCCCTTCGCCAGCTCCAGCAGCTCCCGGGTGTCGTCGAGGTCGTGCTCGACCATCAGCGCCGTCACGGTGCCCGCGGCCGGCTGGGCGGCCGCCCCGGTCCCCTCGATCCACAGCGAGGTCGGCGGGTGGAAGTGGATGCCGTTCGGGGCCGGCAGCCAGTGCTGGCCGGGCCCGCGCGGGACGGAGCCGGGCGACTCGCCGTACGCCCGCTGGAAGGCGCGGCCGAACCCCTCGACCGACTCGTAGCCGGCCGCGAACGCCGCGTCCGTCACCGAGCTGCCCTGCCGCAGCTGCCAGGCCGCCCGCTCCAGCATCACCCGCCGCCGCATCGCCACCGGCGGCTCGCCCGTGCCCCGGCTGAGCTGACGGCTGAAGTGGTACGGCGACGCGTAGGCCCCGCCCGCCATGTCTCCCAGCGTGCGGTGGTCCTCGTCGAGCACCGCGTCGAGCAGCTCGCGCAGCCGGTCCCTCCCGGTCTCGGTCATGGCTCCAGTCTGGACCGGCGGACCACCGCGACGCCCGACCGATCTTGCTCCGATGAGTCTCGTCCGTGGTCCCGGTCGGTCTCGGTATGGGTCGGATCATCGGAGACATGACCCTCTCGCTCGACGGCTTCGTCAGCGGCGAGGGGGCTGCCGTGGAGACCATGCACGCCTGGGCGCTCACCAGCGAGGACCCGGTCGACGCCGCGGTGCTCGCGTCGGTCGCGGCGGCCGGGGCGGTGGTGATGGGCCGCGGCACCTTCGACGTGGTCGACGGGCCGGACGGCTGGCGTCCCGGTCACGGGTACGGCGCCCGCCACGACACCCGGCCGCCCTTCGTCGTGGTCACCAGCAGCGAGCCGGCGCTGGTGCGGCTGACCGAGACCCACCGCTTCTCGTTCGTGGCCGAGGGTCCGGCGGCTGCCCTGGCCACCGCGCGCGAGGCCGCGGACGACGGCGACGTGCGCGTGATGGGCGGTGGGATGCTCGTCGGCTCCTGCCTCGGTGCCGGGCTGCTCGACGTGCTCCAGGTGCACGTGGCGCCGGTCCTCCTCGGACACGGCACCCCGCTCTTCGAGGGCTCCGCCCACCGGCTCGCCCGGCGCAGGGTGGAGGTCGGTGCCGAGGCCGTCCACCTGACCTACGACGTGCTCAGCTGAGCGCCCGCACCAGGCGCAGCCCGAGGTCGTCGACACTGCGGGCGCGCGCCGACAGCACGACGACCGCGTCGCCGGTCTCGGGCAGGACGGCGGCGAAGCTCCGGTGGCCACCGGTGCCTCCGTTGTGCCACAGCACGTCGTGGTCGAACCGGAAGCGGGCCGGCCCCGCGCCGCCCGCGATCCGCAGCCAGGCCAGGCCGACGCCCATCACCGGGTTGGCTCGGTGTCTCGCCACTGCCGTCTCGGCGGCGGCCTCGGCCAGCGGACCACGGGCGTCGGGACCCCAGAGCGCCAGCAGCCCGAGCAGGTCCGTCGCGGTCGAGACCAGGCCCCCGGCCCCGGCCAGCGAGGCCAGGTCCCACCTCTCGGTGCGCCGCCCCCAGCGACTGCGACCGGCGGCGAGCCGGTCCGCTGCCCCGACCGGCGTCGAGACCGCGGTGTCGAGCAGACCGAGCGGGCCGGCCACCCGCGCGGCCACCAGCTCGTCGTACGACGTGCCCGCGGAGCGGGCCAGCGCGTACCCCAGCAGACCGGCGCCGTAGTTGGAGTACGCGAACCGCTCCCCCGGCGGCCGGGTCGGCCGGGTCTCACGGATTGCCTGCATCATGCGGTCGTCGTCGAGGCGGGCGTAAGGGTTGCCGCGGTCCCGGGTCATCCCGGCGAGCAGCATCCCGGCGGGCAGCCGGGGCAGCCCGGAGTGGTGGGTAGCGAGGTCGACGAGAGAGATCGGGCGACCCACGATCGACGGGGCCACCGGCAGCAGGTCGGCCACCGGGTCGTCGTACCGCGCCGGACCGGAGCGCACCAGGTCGGCCAGCAGCAGAGCGGTGACGACCTTGGTCACCGAGCCGATCTCGAACAGCGACGACTCCCCGTCGGGCAGCTCACCTCGCGCCCAAAGCCGGGTCGAGCCCCCGCTCCGCACGCCCACCACCGTCGGCCGACCCCGGAGACGGGAACCGGCCAGCACCTTCTCGATCTGCTCCATGCCGCCAGCCTGCCGGTCACGCCGACGCGTGCCATCGGACGCCGGTCGATCCGGACACCCGACGAAAGTCGCTGCTCCGGTCAGAGGTCCGTGATGGCCGCCAACGACCGCTCCACCCGGTCTGGGTCGTCGTAGTCGACCCAGACGATCCGCGGGTCCTTGCGGAACCACCCGTCCTGGCGCCGGGCGAACCGGCGGGTCGCGAAGACCGTCCGGTCCCGCGCCTCGGCGAGCGTGAGCTCGCCGCGCAGGTGAGCCGCCACCTCCCGGTAGCCGATCGCCACGGACGCCGTCCGGCCGTCGGCCAACCCCTCGGCGAGCAGCCGCTCGACCTCGGCGACGAACCCGTCGGCGAACATCGCGTCGACCCGCTGCTCGATCCGCGCGTCGAGGGTCGGCCGGTCGATGTCGACGCCGATCTGGACGGTGCGCGGATCGGCGTACTCCAGGGTCGGGAGGGAGGCGCTGTAGGGCCGACCGGTGAGCTCGATGACCTCGAGCGCGCGGACCGTACGGCGACCGTTCTCGACGAGCATCCGCGAGGCCGCCTCCGGGTCGAGCGAGCGCAGCCGCTCGAAGAGGACCGCCGGCCCGACCGCGGCGAGCTCCGCCTCCAGGCGCGCCCGGACCCCCTCGTCGGTCGCGGGGAACTCGAAGCGGTCCAGGATCGCCCGGGTGTAGAGCGCCGAGCCGCCGACCAGCACCGGCGTCGTGCCGCGGCCGCGCAGGTCGGCGACGCAGTCGCGCGCCCACCCCTGGAACTCCGCGACGGTCGCCGAGTCGCGCACCGAGCGGGTGTCGAGCAGGTGGTGCGGGACGCCCCGACGCTCGGCCGGCGGCAGCTTCGCCGTCCCGACGTCCATGCCGCGGTAGACCTGCATCGCGTCGGTGTTGACCACCTCGCCACCCAGCCGCTCGGCCAGGTCCAGCGAGAGCGACGTCTTACCCGACGCGGTCGCGCCGACGACGGCGACGATCGGCACGTCGACGGGGTTCGGCACGTGGCTAGTGTGGCAAGACGGGTACGGGACCCGCACACCGACCGTTCAGCGACAGGGGAGGGAACGATGAGCTTCTTCGACAAGGCCAAGGACAAGCTGTCCGACGCCGTGGACAAGCATGGCGACAAGATCAGCCAGGGCATCGACAAGGCGGCCGCCGAGGCCGACAAGCGCACCGGCGGCAAGCACGCCGACAAGATCCGCAACGCCTCCGCCAAGGCCAAGGACGCGCTCGACAAGCTGGACAAGAAGGACGACGGCGACCTCGGACCCGGCAGCACCCCGGGGAACCCTGGGACGCCGCCGCGATGAACCAGAAGCAGCACGACGACCTCGACGCGCCGACCCCGCCGGGCGGGCCGCAGCGCACCGACGCCCCCGACGGCCGTGACACGCCCGGCGAGGCCGCGACCGCGCCCGCACCGAGCACGCCCGCCGCCGGCACCGACGTGCCCGAGCCCTCCGGCGACCGTCCCGAGCAGGACGCCGCCGAGCGCGACGCGCAGGAGGAGAACGCCGAGACCTCCCTGGACCAGCCGTCCCAGTGACCGACGAACCAGTGACCGAGGAGCGTTTCGTCGTCGTCCCGGCGGCCTACGTCTACCTGCTCCGCGACGGGGTCGGCGGCCCCGAGGTGCTGCTCCAGCTGCGCCAGGGCACGCCGTACATGGACGGGCACTGGGCCGCGGCCGCCGCCGGCCACGTGGAGCGCGGGGAGACGGCGTACGACGCCGCGCACCGCGAGGCGCTCGAGGAGATCGGGGTCCGCGACCTCGACCTCCGGTTCCTGACCACCATGCAGCGCACCCGCGGCGGCGAGGCCATCGACGAGCGGGTCGACTTCTTCTTCACCGCCCGCTCCTGGACGGGCGACCCGCGGGTGGTCGAGCCGACGAAGTGCGCCGAGATCCGCTGGTTCCCCCTCGACGCCCTCCCGGAGCCGGTCGTGCCGCACGAGCGCGCCGTGTTGGAGCTGATCGGGCCGGGTACCGCTCCGGCGTACACCACGTTCGGCTTCTGAGGAGGATGCGTTGAGCGACGACACGACGACCGACCTGGGCCCGAAGCCCGAGGCCGAGATCGAGCCCGGCGAGCCCAACCCCGGCGGCGTCGACGCCGTCCCGGAGACCGAGGACGCGCTGCCCGCCGACCTGACGACCGCGCAGAACCCGGCGGTCGACACCGAGACGATGCCCGACGAGGTCCAGGCCGGCGAGGACACCTCCACCGAGGCCACCAAGGAAGGCCAGGAGGGCCAGGACGTCCCGGCCGAGGAGGAGTCCCCGGCGTGACGTCCGAGGAGCCGCGCGACGGCGACATGGGCGTCAGCAGCGAGCGGGTCGGCCCGACCGGACCCGGTCAGGTCGGCTCCAGCGGTGTCCGCGACGTGACCCCCGCCGAGCCCGCCGACGACGCTCCCCCGGAGCAGTCCTCCGGCGGCCCCGAGAGCAACCCGGATCCGCCGGTGCCGCCCCGGGGCGGCTACTCCAGCAAGGACCCGCGCTCGGGCTGAGCGCTCAGCGGCAGGCCGGCGCGTCCGGCAACGGCGCGGGGACGCCGATCGACGGCATGCCCAGCCCGACCCCGGCCGGGGTGGCGGGCGCGGCGTTCCGCTGCTCCCACGCGTCGCCCGACCGGGTACGCCGGACCGCGAGGACCGGCCCGTCCGCGACCAGGTGGTGCGGGGCGCCGTACGTGACCTGGACGGTGACCATGTCACCCGGCCGGACCCCGTCCGCGCCGTCGGGGTTGAAGTGCACGAGCCGGTTGTCGGGTGCGCGGCCGGAGAGCCGCAGGGTCGCGGCGTCCTTGCGGCCCTCGCCCTCGGAGACCATCAGCTCGAGGGTGCGACCGACGATCCGCTTGTTCTCCGCCTCGGCGATCTCGTTGACCAGGGCGACCAGCCGGCCGTAGCGGTCCTTCACGACGCCCGGCGGCACCTGCTCGTCGAGCGTCGCGGCCGGGGTGCCGGGGCGCTTGGAGTACTGGAAGGTGAAGGCGCTGGAGAAGCGGGACTCGCGCACCACCCGCAGCGTCTCGAGGAAGTCCTCCTCGGTCTCGCCCGGGAAGCCCACGATGATGTCGGTGGTGATCGCGGCGTCGGGCATCGCGGCCCGGACCCGCTCGATGATCCCGAGGTACTTCGACGAGCGGTAGGAGCGCCGCATCGCCTTGAGCATCCGGTCGGAGCCGGACTGCAGCGGCATGTGGAGCGAGGGCATCACGGTGGGCGTCTCGGCCATCGCCTCGATCACGTCGTCGGTGAACTCGGCCGGGTGCGGCGAGGTGAAGCGGACCCGCTCCAGCCCCTCGATCTCGCCGCACGCGCGCAGCAGTTTGCTGAACGCCTGCCGGTCACCGAACTCCACGCCGTAGGCGTTCACGTTCTGACCGAGCAGCGTCACCTCGGTGACGCCCTCGGCGACCAGCGCGCGGACCTCGGCCAGCACATCGCCCGGGCGGCGGTCCTTCTCCTTGCCGCGCAGCGCGGGGACGATGCAGAAGGTGCAGGTGTTGTTGCAGCCGACCGAGATCGAGACCCACGCGGCGTACGCCGACTCGCGCTTGGTCGGCAGCGTCGAGGGGAAGACGTCGAGCGACTCGAGGATCTCGACCTGCGCCTCCTCCTGCACCCGAGCCCGCTCCAGCAGCACCGGCAGCGACCCGATGTTGTGGGTGCCGAAGACCACGTCGACGTACGGCGCCTTCTGGGTGATCGTCGAGCGGTCCTTCTGGGCCAGACAGCCCCCGACGGCGATCTGCATCCCGGGGTTGGCGGCCTTGACCGGCGCCAGGTGCGACAGGTTGCCGTAGAGCTTGTTGTCGGCGTTCTCGCGCACCGCGCAGGTGTTGAACACGACCACGTCGGCCTGCTCACCCGCGGGCGCGGCGGCGTACCCCGCGTCCTCCAGCAGGCCGGTGAGCCGCTCGGAGTCGTGGACGTTCATCTGGCACCCGTAGGTGCGGACCTCGTACGTGCGCGCCATGACCCGACGAGGGTACGGCTCCGTCCCCGGACGAGTGAAAAGCAGAGCCGGCCGCTAGCCGGGTCCGATCAGCTCGTCGACCGCGGTGGCCACCTGCGGACGCAAGGACCGGACGAACGTCGCCGTCAGGTGGTGGGTGTCCCACAGCGTGATCACCCCACCGACCGCCGCACGGCAGATGTCGTCGGGGCACAACCAGGGCCGGAGGTCGAAGACGCCCACCCCGTCGTCGGTCCTGGCCATCTCGGCGGCGACATCGCCCTCCGGGTCCCAGACGTCGGCCTCGGCGAGTGGGCGGTCGCAGGCGGCGAGGTCGTCCGGGTGGAGGTCGATGCACTGCGGGACGGTCTCCTTCTCGTGGCGTCGGGGGTTGTCCCGCATCACCAGGACCCTGCTCCCGGCGTCCCGCCACGTGGTGATGATCCGGCGGTACGACGCCTCGGTCTCGCGCTGGTTCTCGTCCTCCTGGTCGTCGCCGTCCAGTCCGACGAGCGGGATGAGGGTGCGGTTGGCCAGGACCACCAGGTCGAAGTCCTGGTCGGCGACCTCGGAGATCGCTCGCTGGTTGAACGTCTCGCAGTTGTCGGTCTGGACCTTCTCCGGGAAGGCCACCGGCCGGTCCGAGGTGTGGCACTCGAAGGCGAAGTACGTCGTGAGGCTCCACCCCCGCTGCCGGGCGATGGCCCGGAAGACGGGCAGCCAGTGCGCCCCGTGGGAGTTGCCGACCATCGCGACCTGGAGGGCGCCCGGGTCGTCGCTGCCGTAGTGGCAGGCCGGGTCGGCCAGCAGCCCGGTGGTGCTGGACATGCAGTTCCGGTCCCGGACGGCCTTGTTGTCCTCGGACGCGAAGACGGTCGAGGTCGCCAGCTCCTGGCCGTCCAGGTCACACTCGTTGGTCACGGCGCGAGCCCCGAAGCACGGGTCATCGCGGTCGGCGCTGGCCGGCGGCCGCACGGCCTCCTGGGCCTGGTCCCGCAGCGCGACAGCACCGCCGGTGACCAGCAGCGCCCCGACCAGCGCGAAGACGAAGCTGCGGCGCAGCGGAAGCCCGAGCGGTCGCTGACCACGCAGGGGGTCCTCCACGAGCACCTTGGTCAGCTGGGAGAGCAGCAGGACCACCGCCAGCGCCACCACCAGCTGCCAGGTCGCCGGCTCGCTCTCGAGTGCGAACGGGAGCAGGACCACGACGGGCCAGTGCCAGAGGTAGACGGCGTACGACACGTCGCCGAGGGCCTGCACGGGTCGAAGTCCCATCACCCTGAGCGGCGACAGCGGGCCACGTGGGACCGCGGCCGCGATCACTAGGGCCGCGCCGAGCACCGGGAGCAGGGCGGCGAAGCCGGGGAAGGCCGTGGCACCGTCGTAGGTGACGGCCGCGACCGCCATCATCGCGAGGCCCGACCAGACAGCGACGATCCGCACCGTCCGGCCGAGTCCGCCGAGCAGAGGAAGGACCACGGCCACCAGGCCACCGACCCCGAGCTCCCAGATCCGGGTCCAGGTCACGAAGTACGACGCAGCGTCGTCACGGCCCAGGACCGACCAGACGAGCGACACCCCGAGCACGACCGCCACCGCGACCCCCACGCACGCCCTGACGCTGCGGCCGGAACGCCGGGCCACCAGGGCGGCCACCAGGACGAGGACCGGCCACCCCAGGTAGAACTGCTCCTCGATCGACAGCGACCAGTAGTGCTGGACCGGGGTGGCGACGTTGTCCGCGGCGAGGTAATCCACCGACTCCTCCGCCAGCACCCAGTTCTGCACGTAGAGCGCCGATGCCACGGCCTGCTTCGCGGTCGCTGCCCACATGCTCGCCGGCGCGAGCCACCAGGTGGCGGCCAGGGTCGTCAGGAGGACGGTGAAGGCGGCGGGGAGCAGCCGCCGGATCCGGCGCCCCCAGAAGGCGGCGAGGTCCCTGACGCTCGTCGGCGGCCGCTGGAGCAGGTGGCTGGTGATCAGGAACCCGGAGATCACGAAGAACACGTCGACCCCGACGTAGCCACCGGTGAGCGACGACGGCCAGAAGTGGAAGACCACGACCAGGGCGACCGCGATCGCTCGCAGCGCCTGGATGTCCTGACGGAGCCCTCGCGAGGGCGCTTCCCTCGTCGTCACGGTGTCCCGGGGACGCGGGTCCGTTGCGTGCGCAGATGCCGAGGTCACTGGCAGAAGTATCCACACCGGGTCGCCCAGACGGGATTTCTGGTGCCCGAGGCGGATCGCGTCCTACGCTGCCGCCATGTCCTCGCACCTGTCGGTCGGTTCCCGACGCTCGGTGCTGTCCTTGTGGTCCGACGGCTCGGCTCTCTCGATCGCGAGCACCGGGTCGGTCCTCTCGGTCGGGAGCGTGGGCTCGTACGCCTCGTTCTTCTCGATCGGCTCCTCGATGTCGCTCGGGTCGGTGCTGTCACACCAGAGCTCGTGGTCGGTCCTGGCCCACCAGAGCTCGTGGGCGGTGCTGGTCCGCCCGGGACGTCGTACGGCGGCGGTCGTCGCCACCGCCGCCGTCCTTCTCGCGGTGCGCGCCCGCCGCTGACCTGCCACTGACCCGGTTGGTCACAGGTCGGTCTCAGTCCGGCCACCCCAGGTCGGGGATGGTTCAAGTGGGTCAGGTCGGGATAGGTTCCCCGGTCATGACGGGTGCACCGCTGGTCGTTCTCGACCATGTCGACAAGTGGTTCGGGGACCTGCACGTCCTGCAGGACATCAACCTCACGGTGGACCGCGGCGAGGTCGTGGTGGTGATCGGACCGTCCGGCTCCGGCAAGTCCACGCTCTGCCGGGCGATCAACCGGCTCGAGGTGATCCAGCAGGGCTCGATCACCCTCGACGGCCAGCCGCTCCCCGCGGAGGGCAAGGAGCTGGCCAACCTGCGCGCCGAGGTCGGCATGGTCTTCCAGAGCTTCAACCTCTTCGCCCACAAGACGATCCTCGAGAACGTCACCCTCGGCCCGATCAAGGTCCGCGGCGTCAAGAAGGAGGCGGCCGAGACCCGCGCCCGCGAGCTGCTCGACCGGGTCGGCGTCGGCCACCAGGCCGCCAAGTACCCCGCCCAGCTCTCCGGCGGCCAGCAGCAGCGCGTGGCGATCGCCCGCGCGCTGGCCATGGAGCCGAAGGTGATGCTCTTCGACGAGCCGACCTCCGCCCTCGACCCCGAGATGATCTCCGAGGTCCTCGAGGTCATGGTCGACCTCGCCGAGCGCGGCATGACCATGGTCGTCGTCACCCACGAGATGGGCTTCGCCCGCACCGCGGCCGACCGGGTCGTCTTCATGGCCGACGGCGCCATCGTCGAGGAGAACACCCCCGACGAGTTCTTCACCAACCCCCAGAGCGATCGGGCCAAGGACTTCCTCGGCAAGATCCTCAAGCACTGAAGGAGACAGCATGCGCAGGACGAGATTCGGGATCGCCGCGGCAGGAGTGCTCCTCGCCGGGATGCTCACCGCGTGCGGTGACGCCGGCAGCGACGACGAGGGCCGCGACGTCGAGGCCAAGGAGAACGCCGCCGACGAGTTCGACGCCGGCACCCGCATGAAGGAGCTCGCCGAGGCGGGCAAGATCACCGTCGGCGTGAAGTACGACCAGCCCGGCCTCGGCTTCAAGGGGGCGAACGACGACATCCCGTCGGGCTTCGACGTCGAGATCGCCAAGCTGCTGGTCGCCGACCTCGGCATCGACCCCGCCGACACCAGCGTCGTGACCTACGAGGAGACGATCTCCGACAACCGGGAGCCGTTCCTGGAGTCCGGCAAGGTCGACCTGGTCCTGGCGTCGTACTCCATCACCGACGACCGGCGGAAGGTCGTCGGCCAGACCGGACCGTACTTCGTGACCGGCCAGCAGCTGCTGGTCCCCGCTGACAGCGACGTCGCGAGCATCGACGACCTGAAGGGCCAGGAGGTCTGCTCGGTCACCGGCTCGACCTCGATCGACCGGATCAACGAGGCCGGTGCGAAGGGCGTCGGCTTCGACAGCTACTCCGAGTGCGTCCAGAAGGTCCTCGACGGCACCGTCCAGGGCATGTCGACCGACGGCTCGATCCTCGCTGGCTACGCGGCCGAGAACGAGGGCCAGCTGAAGGTCGTCGGCGACGAGTTCTCCGAGGAGCTGATCGGCGTCGGGTACTCCAAGGAGCACCCGGAGATGTGCGAGTGGATCAACGACGTCCTCGAGGACTCTTTCGAGGACGGCTCCTGGGCCGAGGCGTTCGAGCTGACGCTCGGCCCCTCGGGCGTCGAGACGCCGGACCCGCCGCAGCTGCAGGACTGCGTCGCCTGATCGTCGTGACTCCCGTCCGGGGCGGCCGTCCGGCCGCCCCGGACCCACTCCCACGAGCTGAGGAAGGATCCCCGCCGTGAACGCGGTCCTCGACAACCTCGACGCGTACTTCAAGGCCTTCGGCTACACGTTCTTCCTGTTCTTGGTGGCGGGCGTGCTGTCGACCGTCCTCGGCACGGTCCTGCTCGCGATGCGGGTCGGGCCGGTGGCGGTGCTCCGGGGCGCGGCGGCGACGTACGTCACCGTCGTGCGCAACACCCCGCTCGTGATCATGTTCGCGTTCTTCTCGTTCGCGGCGCCGATCTTCGGCATCAAGTTCAACTGGCTGCAGGTCCACGTCGGGACCTTCGACTTCACGGCACTCTTCGGGGCCGCCGTCGTCTCCCTGACTCTCTACACCTCGGCCTTCGTGTGCGAGGGACTGCGCGCCGGCGTGAACGCCGTCCCCCTCGGCCAGGTCGAGGCGGCCCGGGCGATCGGACTGCCGTTCGGCGGCGTGATGTCCCAGGTCGTGCTGCCGCAGGCCTTCCGGGCCGCGCTGCCCCCGCTGGCCAGCGTGCAGATCGCACTGATCAAGAACACCTCCGTGGCTGCGGTCTTCGGCGTCGCCGAGGCTACCGCGCAGATGCGCACGTTCACCAACAGCTTCTCCTCCGAGCGGCTCGGCATCTTCGTCTGTTTCGCCGTCGGCTACATCGTCCTGGTCGAGGCCTTCTCGTTCCTCGCCACCCGCACCGAGCGTCACTGGAGGGTCGCCCTGTGAGCGCGAGTGTGCTGTTCGACGCCCCGGGCCCACGCACCGTCGCCCGGCACCGCACGTACAACGCCGTCGCCGTCGTCCTGGTCGCCGCGGTGGTGGCCTGGGCGCTGTGGCGCCTCTACGACGACGGCCAGTTCGAGGCCGACAAGTGGGAGGTCTTCACCACCCCCGACTACGTCCGGGTCCTGCTCGTCGACGGACTCCTGAACACGCTGAAGATGGCGTTCCTCGCGATCCTCGGAGCCGTGGTCCTGGGCTTCGTCCTGGGCGTCGGCAAGCTGTCCGACCTGGCCGTGGTCCGCTGGCCCGCCTGGGCCATCGTCGAGCTCTTCCGGGCCGTCCCGGTGCTGCTGCTGATGGTCTTCACCTGGTACGCCATCGGCATCAACAAGGACGGCAGCCCGTTCTGGGCCGTGGTCATCGCCCTGACGCTCTACAACGGCTCGGTCTTGGCCGAGGTGCTGCGCGCCGGCGTGCTCGCCGTACCGTCCGGCCAGGCGGAGGCGGCGTACGCCATCGGGATGCGCAAGACCCAGGTCATGAACATCATCCTCATGCCGCAGGCGGTGAAGATCATGCTGCCCGCGATCATCAGCCAGTGCGTGGTCGCTCTGAAGGACACCGCCCTCGGAATCTTCGTCACCGCCCCGGGACTGACCTTCGTCTCGAAGCAGATCTACCTGGAGTTCAGCAACCGGGTGCCGACCATGATCGTGGTCGCGGCGCTCTACATCGTCGTGAACCTGCTCCTCACCCTGCTCGCGGGCTGGGTGCAGCGACGCTACGTCGGGGAGAAGAGCCCGCTCGACCCGACCCGGGTCGGCAACATGGACGGCGGCCAGAGCACCGCCGTCTGAGCGGCTACTTCCGCGGCGTCACCCAGAGCCGGATGACGCCCTCGATCACCACCGTGCCGTCGTCGCGTACGCCGCGCACCCGCACGGGGAGGTCAGGGTCCTCGGACGTCCACTGCTCGGGGTCGGTCTCGGCGACGCAGGTGATGTCGCTGGTGGCCTTGGCGGTGTAGCCGACCTCCATCCCCTTCGGGATCCACCGCTTGTCCGCGGGGATGGTCGCCTCGGCGAGCGCGCCCATGGCGGCCTCGAGGCCGTTGCACAGCGCGATGGCGTGCAGCGTGCCGAGGTGGTTGTGCACGCGACGGCGCTTCGGGATCACCAGCTCGACGTGGTTCGGCTCGAGCACCGTGAAGCGCGGACGGATCGAGGCGAAGTACGGCGCCTTCTGCGCGAAGGCCACCGAGAACACGCGCGTCCCGATCACCGGGACGGCACTCATCTTCTGCCACAGGGCGAGGACCTGGCTCATACGAGCAACCTTACCGGCCGGTAACTTTCACCGCTACTGACACGTGTCAAGTCCGTTGCTAGCGTCCCGGCGCGTGACCATCGATCCCCAGGGCCAGGCGTTCCCCGAGCTCGGCTGCTACGGCCTCGCCGGCCACTCGGCCTCGCCGGCGGACCTCATCGACGAGGTCCGGCTCGCCGAGGACCTCGGCCTCGGGGCGGTCTTCCTCTCCGAGCGGTTCAACGTCAAGGACGCGGGCGTCCTGGCCGGAGCCGCGGTGGCGACGTCGAGCCGGATCGGCGTCGGCACCGCCGCCACCAATCACAACACCCGCCACCCGCTCGTCACCGCCACGATGGCCACGACGCTGCACCGGATGAGCGGCGGACGCTACGCGTTCGGCCTGGGCCGGGGCTTCGACCTGCTCTTCGACGTGATGGGCCTCCCCCGGGTCACCGGCGCGCAGCTCGAGGACGCGGTCGGGATCTATCGCCGACTCTGGCACGGCGAGGCGTTCGGCCACTCCGGGCCGGCCGGCGACTACCCCTACCTCTCGCAGGACCCGTCCTTCGACGAGGACGTCCCGGTGCTGATGATGGCGATCGGGCCGAGGAGCCTCGAGCTCGCCGGTCGGGTCGCCGACGGCGTCGTCCTGCACACCTTCCTGTCCGACGAGACCCTGGCCCGCTCGGTCGCGACCGTCCGGCGCGCGGCCGAGGAGGCCGGTCGCGACCCGGCCTCGGTCCGGGTCTGGTCGGTGCTGGCCACCGTGGAGGACTCGATCCCGGAGGAGCAACGGCTGCGCAAGCTGGTCGGGCGGTTGGCGACGTACCTCCAGGGGTATGGCGAGGTCCTCGTGCGGGCCAACGGCTGGGACCTCGCCGCACTCCAGCGCTTCCGCGAGGACCCGTTGCTGCAGGGCTACCCGGGCGCCCTCGACGCGATCGGGACGACCGACGAGCTCACCTACCTCCGCGACCGGGTGCTGCCTGCGGAGTGGCTGGCCGCCTCGGCCACCGGGTCCGCCACCCAGTGCGCGCAGCGGGTCCTCGACCAGCTGGCCGCCGGCGCCGACAGCGTCATCCTGCACGGCGCCACGCCGACCGAGCTCGCCCCCGTCGTCGAGGCGTACGGCGGACTGCGCCCCGACCTGCCCGCGCTCCCCGTCAACCCGGGCTGGACGCGATGAGCGTCCCGGCGCTGGTCGAGGAGCTCACGCCGGAGTGGCTGAGCGAGGCCCTCGGTCGTCGAGTGACGGCGGTGCGGAGCGAGCCGGTCGGCACCGGCCAGATCGGCACCTGCCACCGGCTCCACCTGGAGGGCACGGACGTCCCCGCCACCGTGCTGGCCAAGCTGCCCGCGGTCGACCCGGCGGCCCGCGAGCTGCTCGCGGGGGTCTACCGCACCGAGGCGCTCTTCTACGCCGAGGTCGCCCCGACGGTGGCGATCCGGGTGCCGGCCTGCCACCACGTCACCGCCCCCGGCGCCTCCGGCGACTTCGTGCTGCTGCTGGAGGACCTGACCCCCGCCGTGCAGGGCGACCAGCTCGCCGGCTGCACGGTCGACCAGGCCCGCGACGCCGTGGTCAACCTGGCCGGCCTGCACGGTCCGCGCTGGGGCGACTCGACGCTGCTGGACCTGGACGGGATCACCGCGACCGACGCCGAGGGCGCACGGCTGCTGGCCGAGCTCTACGGGCCGGCGGCCGAGATCTTCCTCGACGGCCTCGGCCACCTGCTGGCGCCCGAGGACCACGGCACCCTGCGCGACTGCGTCGCGGTGACCGAGGCCTGGGCCCTGGCCCGCTCCGAGCGGGTGGGGCTGGTGCACGGCGACTACCGGCTCGACAACCTGCTCTTCCCGCCGGGCGGCGGACCGGGCTCGGTCGCCGTCGACTGGCAGACCCTCTCGCTCGGCCTGCCGGCCCGCGACCTGGCCTACGTGCTCGGCACCGGGCTGGCCGTCGCCGAGCGGCGGGCGCACGAGCAGGACCTGGTGGCGGCGTACCACTCCGCCCTCGAGGGGTACGGCGTGGCGGCGTACCCGGGCGATCTCGCCTGGGACGACTACCGCTTCGCGATGCCGCAGGGTCCGTTGGTCGCGGTCTTCGGCTGCGCCTACGGGACCCGGACCGATCGCGGGGACCTGATGTTCGCCGCGATGGTCACCCGCGCGTGCGCGGCGATCCGGGACCTGGACTCGCTCGCGCTGGCCGCGGGATGACCGCGAGCGCTCAGCCGAGCGACAGGAAGGCGCGCTCCAGCTGAGCCAGCTCGTCGTCGGAGACCGTCCCGTCCTGGACGTGGCGGCGCAGCTCGGCGGCGATGATCGCGAAGCCGGCCTTGTCGACCGCGCGGGAGACCGCCTTCAGCTGGTTGACCACGCTCTCGGTCTCGCGGCCCTCCTCGATCATCCGCAGCACTCCGGCCAGCTGGCCCTGGGCTCGCTTGATGCGGTTGACCACCGCGGTCATCTCGTCGGTCGTGAGCGTCATCCGGGTGGTTCTCCAAGTTCGGCGAAGCGCACCCCATGGGTGCTAACGTGGCGCCCGTCGGATACCCCCGGAAGTATCGACGAGCAAGGATTCCGGCCACACGTGGACGGCCCCTCGGGAGGAGCTCCCCCCGCTTCGCCCGAGGGGTCGCCCATGTCTGGTCGTGACCGCGACCGAGGGTGTTGCCACCCCTGACGCGATGAAAGTGTCTCTTACCCGATCTGCGGGTCGGTGGAACTTGTGAGAGCACTCACAAGACCCAAGGATAGCCCGACTCGAGCCCATTTCGAGCCCTCGTGGACTCACCCGGGGACGCGGGCGACCACGAAGACCCGGCGGAACGGCAGCACCACACCCCAGGGCCGCTCCGGGTAGGCCGCCGCGAGCCGGCGCCGGAACTCCGCCTCGAAGGCCGGGCGCAGGTCGTCGGGCAGCGCCTGGAGCGTGGGGCGGGCGCCGGTGGCGGAGACCCAGGTGAAGACGGGGTCGGGCCCGACCAGCCGGTGCAGGTAGGTGGTCTCCCAGGCGTCGACCTCGCACCCGAGGGCGGCCAGCGCCTCCAGGTAGACGACCGGATCGTGACTGTCGGGCACGGCGACGCCGCCCAGGTGGTCCCGGTACGGCGCCTGCGCGGCGAGCTCGGTCCGCAGCGTGTGGCTGGGCTCGCCGAAGTTGCCCGGCACCTGGAAGGCGAGCCAGCCGCCGGGGCGGACCGCGCCGACCAGGCGCGGCAGCAGCTCCAGGTGGTCGGGAAGCCACTGGAGCGTCGCGTTCGACACCAGGACGTCGACCGGGCCACCGTCCCAGTCACGGAGGTCGCCGACCGTGAACCCGATGTCGGGCACGTCGCGCCGGGCGGCCTCGATCATCTCGGCACTGGCGTCGACGCCCTCGACCGTCGCGTCCGGCCAGCGCGCGGCGAGCAGGGCCGTGAGGTTGCCCGGCCCGCAGCCGAGGTCGACGACCCGGGTGGGCGCGCTCGCGGGCACCCGCGCCAGCAGGTCCAGGAAGGGACGGCCGCGCTCGTCGGCGTACGTCAGGTAGCGGTCGGGGTCCCAGGAGTGGGCCATCACGGCTCCAAGTCTCTTGACGTCAAGATAAACTCAGCCTGCGCCGAAACTGTCTCGATGTCAAGATTCTCGATCGATCCCGCTAGGCTGGGGGGTATGCAGGAGCCCAGGCGGGACGAGGTCGACGAGCTCGTCGAGGCGTGGGCGCGCGAGCGCTCCGACCTCGACCTGGCCCCCGTCGCCGTCTTCAGCCGGATCTCCCGGCTGGCCCGCCACCTCGACCTGGCCCGCCGGGCTGCCTTCACCACTCACGGCATCGAGTCGTGGGAGTTCGACGTGCTGGCCGCGCTCCGGCGCGCGGGAGCGCCGTACGAGCTCTCGCCGGGGCGGCTGCTCCGCGAGACCCTGGTGACCAGCGGGACGATGACCAACCGGGTCGACCGGCTCGCCGCCCGCGGCTTCGTCGAGCGCTCCCCCGACCCCGCCGACCGGCGTGGCGTCATCGTCCGCCTGACCGGCGAGGGCAAGACCGCCGTCGACGGCGCCTTCGAGGCGCTCCTCGACGCGGAGCGCGGCTTCCTGGCCAACCTCCCGGCCGCGGAGCAGGACCAGCTCGGCGGCCTGCTGCGCACGCTGCTGGCACCGTTCGCCGACTCCTAGTCGGCCACGCCGACCCGTCACTGGATGCCACTTCTTCCCGGCGTGTCGGTCTGAGATCGACGGCTCGACCGCACGCCTGCCGCCTTCCTGCCGAGGACGACCCGTCAACCCGTGCCCGACACGCCGCAGATCCAGGACATTCAGTGACGGGTCGGCGGCGGGGTCAGGCGGCCGTCGGCACCGGGAAGAGATGTTCGAGGGCCGCCTCGCGGCCGAGCGCGAGGTGGTCGCGGGTGCGGCTGAAGTCGCTCATCCGGGTGCCGAGGTCGGGGGCGCGGAGGTGGTGCACCTCGACGCCGGGTCCCGGGTCCACCGCCGCGCGGACCCGCATCGAGCAGGCCAGGCTGGCCAGCAGCACGTCCAGCGGCGAGCGCACCCGCCCCAGCCGCGCGGGGACGCTCGCGTCGAGCACGAAGATCCGGGTGGCGCCCAGGCCCGCCGTACCGGCGACGGGGACGAGGTCGGCGATGCCGCCGTCGACGTGGGTCCCGTCGTCGAGGCGCACAGGGTCGAAGATGCCGGGCAGTGCGGTCGAGGCGAGGAGCAGGCGGGCCAGCTCGCCCGAGGAGTGGTAGACCGCCTCGGAGGTGTCGAGGCGGGCGGTGACCACCCGGACCGGCACCGGGAGGTCCTCCAGCCGGGCGGTGGGGGCCCAGGCGGCGATCATCCGCTGCAGGCCGGCCGAGCTGTAGAGCGAGGCCGGGTTCCGGACGACGTGACCGAGCCGGGTCCAGGGACTTCCGGGGAAGACGTCGCGCCCGCTGAGCCCGGACCAGAGGGCGCCGAGCCGGGCGGCGCCGGTCGGCGTCGGATCGGCGGCCAGGTACGCCGCGTTCAGCGCCCCGACGGACGTGCCGACGAGGGCGGCGGGACGCACCCCCCGAGCGAGCAGGACCTCGGCCATCCCGACCTGCACGGCGCCTCGTGCGGCGCCGCCGGACAGGACGAGCACGTCCCGGTGGTTCGTGGTGGTCATGACCGCCTCCCTTCCCCGGGACCATCGGCCGGCCCGGCCCGGACGTGAGCGAGGTCACTCTGCTCAGGAGTCGACGGGACGCACCGATGGTCTCCGCATGACCACCTCGCTGCTCCACCCGGCGTCGGTCACCGTGCTGACGGTCGACGACGCCCCGTCGTACCGCACCGCCGCCTGGGGTGCCTGGCTGCACGGCAAGGTCGCCGCCGTCCTCGACGAGGACGGGCTGCGCCTGCTGGTGCCGACCCCGGCCTCGGCCGCGCTGGGCCGGCGGCTCTACGCCGTGGGCTCGGTCGAGCTGCTCGACTGAGCTACTCGACCGCCTCCGCCGCCTCGAGCCACTCCAGCTCGAGCTCGTCCTTCTCGGCCGCCAGCACCTCGAGCTCGCGGCTGATCTCGGCGAGACGCTCGTAGTCATGGGCGTGCTGGAGCACCTGCTCGTTGAGCCCGGTCTCCAGCTCGGCGATCTTCTCGAGCCGCTTGTCGATCCGCGCCAGCGTCTTGCGCGCCGCCCGCTCCTCGGCGCTCCCCGCCCGGGCCTTCGGGGTCGTGGTCGCGCCCGCTGCTGGGGAGGACCCCGCCGAGACGGCGCGAGTCTGCGCGGACTCGGCGACCTTCTCCACCGGGGCGAGGGAGGCCGCGCGACGCTCGAGGTACTCGTCCACGCCGCGGGGCAGCATCGAGATCTGGCCGTCGCCGAGCAGCGCCCAGGTGGAGTCGGTGACGCGCTCGAGGAAGTAGCGGTCGTGGGAGACGACCACCAGAGTGCCGGGCCAGCCGTCGAGGAAGTCCTCCAGGACGTTGAGGGTCTCGATGTCGAGGTCGTTGGTGGGCTCGTCGAGGAGCAGCACGTTGGGCTCGTCGAGCAGCAGCAGGAGCAGCTGGAAGCGGCGTCGCTCGCCACCGGAGAGGTCGCCGATCCGGGCGGTCAGCCGGTCGCCGGTGAAGCCGAAGCGCTCCAGCATCGCGCTGGCGGTGATCTCGCCGTCGGCGACCTTGGTGACCCGGCGGACCGACTCGACCATCGGCAGCACGCGAGCCTCGGGGTCGAGGTCGTCGAGCTGCTGGGTGAGCGCGCGGAGCGCGACCGTGCGGCCGGTGCGGACCCGCCCGGCGCTGGGCGCGATCGTGCCGGAGAGCAGGCCGAGCACCGAGGACTTGCCGGCGCCGTTGACGCCGACGATCCCGACCCGGTCGCCCGGTCCGAGCCGCCAGGTCGCGTGCCGCAGCAGCACGCGGTCGCCGCGGACCAGGTCGGCGTCCTCGACGTCGAGGACGTCCTTGCCGAGCCGCTGGGTCGCGAACCTCTGCAGCTCGAGACGGTCGCGCGGGGGCGGCACGTCCTCGATCAGCTGGTTGGCCGCGTCGATGCGGAACTTCGGCTTGGAGGTCCGGGCCGGCGGGCCGCGGCGCAGCCAGGCCAGCTCCTTGCGGACCAGGTTCTGCCGGCGGATCTCGGAGGCGGCGGCCTGCCGGGACCGCTCGGCCTTCGCGAGCACGAAGGCGGCGTACCCGCCCTCGTAGACGTCGACGGTGCCGTCGTGGACCTCCCAGGTCCACTGGCACACGGCGTCGAGGAACCACCGGTCGTGGGTGACCACGACGAGCGCGGACGGCCGGTTCGCGATGTGGTCCGCGAGCCAGGCCACCGCCTCGACGTCGAGGTGGTTGGTCGGCTCGTCGAGCACCAGCAGGTCGTGGTCGCCGAGCAGCAGCGCCGCCAGCGAGCAGCGCCGGCGCTCACCGCCGGAGAGGCCGAGGACCGGGCGGTCGAGGGCGACGCCGGCGAGCAGCACCTCCACCACCTCCCGGGTGCGGGAGTCGGCTGCCCACTCGTGGTCGGCCCGGCCGCCCAGCACCGCCTCGCGGACCGTGTGGGTGTCGACGAGCTCGTCGCCCTGGTGGAGGTAGCCGACCAGCAGCCCGCGGGTGCGGGACACCCGGCCGGTGTCGGGCTCCTCGAGCCCGGTCATCACCTCCAGCAGGGTGGTCTTGCCGTCGCCGTTGCGGCCGACGATGCCGATCCGCTCGCCCGCGGAGACGCCGAGGGAGACGTCGGTCAGGAGCGGGCGGACGCCGTAGGACTTCGAGACGCGCTCGAGGTTGAGGAGATTAGCCATAGGTCACCAGGTGGGCTCCCGCGACCGCGCCGTTGGCGACGAGTACGACGGGGTGCCGGTCGGAGTCGTCCGCGAACGCGCCGGCCACCGCGCGGGCGGCGTCGGCGGACTCGCAGAGGAACACGCAGGTCGGTCCGGAGCCGGAGATCAGCCCGCGCAGCGCGCCCTCGGCCTCGCCGCGGTCGAGCAGGTCGCCCAGCTCGGGCCGCAGGTCGATGGCGGGCGCCTGCAGGTCGTTGCGCAGGGTCGCGGCGAGGGCGTGCGGGTCGCCCGCGGCGAGCGCGGCGAGCAGGTCGTCGGCCGCCGGAGGCTCGGGCGCGGCGTCGGGGTGCAGCTCGTCGAAGTGGCGGTAGACGGCGGGCGTCGACAGCCCGTCCAGCGAGGGGACCGCGACCCACCACCAGGTTCCCGTGTCGGCGACGGGTGCGACCAGCTCACCGCGGCCGGTGCCCAGGGCGGTCCCGCCGACCAGGGCGAACGGGACGTCGCTGCCGAGCTCGCCGGCGATCCGCAGCAGGTCGTCGTCGGAGGTCTGGACCCCCCACAGCCGGTCGAGCGCGACCAGGGCGGCCGCGGCGTCGGCGGAGCCGCCGGCCATCCCGCCCGCGACCGGGATCGACTTCACGACGTGGACCGCCCCGGTCGGCTCGAGGCCGTGGTGGCGCGCCAGCAGCCGGGCGGCCCGGGTGACGATGTTGTCCTCGACGGTGGGCAGCGCGATGCCGCCCATCCAGTCCGGCACCTCGACCTCGACCGACCAGGTGTCGGACGGCCGCGCGGTCAGGTCGTCGTGCAGCCCGACGGCCTGGTAGACGGTCAGCAGCGGATGGTAGCCGTCCTCGCGGGGCGCGCCGACCCCCAGGTGGAGGTTGATCTTCGCGGGCGCCCGGACCGTGCGTTCGGCGCTCAACCCGGGGTCCCCGCGGAGACGTGGGCGGAGCGAACCGTTTGGTGGGAGCGGCTCATGCGTGGATCCCCTCCGCGATACGCACGAAGTCCTCGACCCGCAGCGACTCGCCGCGGGCCAGCGGGTCGACACCCGCCCCGGCCAGGGCGGCGTCGACGACCTCGCTGGGGGCGAGCGCGCGCAGCACCCCACGCAGCGCCTTGCGCCGCTGGGCGAAGGCCGCGTCGACGACGGCGAAGACCTGCGCGCGAGTGGCCGAGGTCGCCGGCGGCTCACGGCGGGTCCAGGAGACCAGGCCGGAGTCGACGTTGGGGGCCGGCCAGAAGACGTTGCGGCCGACGGCGCCGGCCTTGCGGACGTCGGCGTACCAGGCGGCCTTGACCGACGGGACGCCGTACACCTTGGAGCCGGGGGCGGCGGCCAGCCGGTCGGCGACCTCGGCCTGCACCATCACCAGCCCCCGCTCGAGGGACGGGAGCAGCTGCAGGAGGTGCAGCAGCACCGGCACGGAGACGTTGTAGGGCAGGTTGGCGACCAGCGCGGTCGGGGGCGGGCCCGGCACCTCGGTGACCCGCATCGCGTCGGTCAGCACGACCTCGAAGCGATCGGCCTGCTCGGGCGCGTACTCGCCGATCGTCGCCGGCAGCCGACCGGCCAGCAGCGGGTCGACCTCGAGCGCGACCACCCGGCCGGCGGCCTCCAGCAGGGCCAGGGTCAGCGAGCCCAGGCCCGGCCCGACCTCGACCACGACGTCGTCGGGCCCGATCCCGGACTCGCGCACGATCCGGCGGACCGTGTTGGGGTCGATGACGAAGTTCTGGCCGCGCTGCTTGGTGGGGCGCAGGTCGAGCTCGGCGGCGAGCTGACGCACCTCCGCCGGCCCCAGCAGACGGGGACCGGCGGACGTGGACATGCTCTGAAGGCTAGTGGTCAGGGCGCGAGCCTCATCGCGGCAGCCCCAGCTTGGCCGCACAGCCGGGCCAGGCGCCGTAGCCGCCGGCGGCGTCGCGGACCTTGGTCGCGATGGCGATCTGGGCCTCGCGGCTGTTCTCGCTGGGCAGGCCGCTGCCGCCGTACGACTGCCAGGTGCCGAGGTTGAACTGCAGGCCGCCGTAGTAGCCGTTGCCGGAGTTGATGGCCCAGTTGCCGCCGGACTCGCACTGGGCGAGCCGGTCCCAGACCGTGCCGCCACCCGAGAAGTCGGGGGCTGGCTGCTCCTTGGTGCCGATCTCGACGACCTCGTCGACGGGGTCGCGGAGCACCCGCTGGCGCAGCACCTTGCGAGCGGTGAGCTCGCCGTTGCGGTAGACCAGCCGGTAGACGACGTCGCGAGCGCCCTCGCGGCCCTCGCGGACGACGGTCTCGTCGCCCTCGTAGGCCTCGTCGTCCTCGCGCTCGACGGTGTCGAACGGCAGCGCCTCGGCGCGGACCTTCTTGGACGCGACGCGGATGTCGGTGAAGACCAGGGTGTCGCCGTCCTGGAGCTCGTGGTCGAGGGCGGGTCGGGTCCGGTCGTGGCGGTCGACCTCGACGCCGAGCTGCTGGAGCGCCTCCTCGACGGTCAGGGCGAGGACGGTGCGCTGGCGGGCCTTGCGGCCCGCGATCTTCACCTCGACGGTCTTGGGCGTGACGACCTCGAGGTCGAGCCCGCCGCGGCCGATGGTCGCGCTGCGGCTGCTGGAGAGGCGGGCGTCGCCGTACGACTGGCCGAGCTCGCCGAGCGCGTCGTCCACGTCGGTGGAGGTGACCCAGTGGGTCTGCTCCTCGCCGTCGACGGTGAGCGACAGCGGCCGGCCGTACTTGACGTTGATCCGGCTGCCGTCGGCGACCTGCTCGTCGAGGCCGGGCGCGACCAGGTCGTGGCTGCCGACCTCGATGCCCTCGGACTCCAGCACGTCCTCGACGGTGCCGCCCATGGCCCGGACCTCGCGGTCCTTCCCGTCGACGCTCACGACGACGGTGGTGCTGAGCGCCCGGTAGCCGAGCGCACTGCCCGCGACCGCGAGGACCACGACGGAGGACAGCGCCACGAGGGCGGTCCTGCTGCGGGTCAGGCGGGCGAGCGCGGAGCGCAGGCGCTGGACGGTGCTGGGGTGGTCAGGCGTGGAAGCCACACTTCTCCGATGGTCGTGCTCCCCGGGCCTCGGGCGGCGGCACGGACCCTGGATCGGGCCCTGGTGCGCAGGTCAGATCGTCCCGATCCCGGCTTTCTCGACGTCCAGAACAACAGTGAACCGGTGCGGAAATCAAACCCGCACCGACCCCTGTGGGCAGCGACACGTAGTTCCACCGGTGTCACCAGGCGCCGCCGAAGGCCCGTTCCGTGTTGCCGTCGAGAGCCGCGCAGAGGCCCTCCAGGTCGTCGCCGCGGACCTCCGCCATCGCCCGCACCGTCAGCGGGACGAGGTACGACGCGTTGCTCCGACCGCGGTGCGGCGACGGGGTGAGGTACGGCGCGTCGGTCTCCACCAGGATCCGGTCGAGCGGAGCCACGACCAGGGCGTCGCGCAGCGGCTGGACGTTCTTGAAGGTGACCGTGCCGGCGAAGCTGAGGTGCGCGCCGCGGTCCAGGCAGGCCCGTGCGAAGGCGGCGTCGCCGGAGAAGCAGTGCATCACCCAGCGCTCGGGCGCCCCCTCCTCGTCGAGCACGCGGAGCACCTCGTCGTGGGCGTCCCGGTCGTGGATGACCAGCGTCTTGTCGACCCGCTTGGCCAGGTCGATGTGCCGGCGGAACGACTCCACCTGGACCGCGCGGCCGTCCTCACCGGTGCGGAAGTGGTCGAGGCCGGTCTCGCCGACCGCGCGGACCTTGTCGTGCGCACCGGCGAGCTGCTCGATCTCGGCCATGGCGGCGTCGAGGTCCGGCAGGCGGGGCGCCTCGTTGGGGTGCAGGGCGACCCCGGCCACGAGGGCGTCGTGCGCCGCCGCGGCCTCGACGGCCCAGCGGGCGCCCGGCAGGTCGCAGCCGATCTGCACGATCCGGGTCACGCCGACCGACGCGGCCAGGGCCAGCGCCTCCGGGACCGCGAGCGGGTCGTCGTCCCCGTGCCGGGTGATGTCGAGGTGGCAGTGGTTGTCGACCACCGGCAGCGGGAGCGGCTCGGGAACGGGCGGACGGTCGGCCAGGGTGCTCACCGGACGATCGTGCCAGGACCAGACCAGTGGACGCCGTTCCCGGGGTTCGGCTCCCCCGCGGGCCGCCGGTGCCGACCATGACGACTGTGACCACCCGTCGTACGACCACCGCAGCGCTGGGCGCGCTGGCCCTGCTCCTGGCCGGCTGCTCCAGCAGCGCCGATCCCGACGAGCCGGGTGAGCCCGACGCCGGCGGCGAGTGGACCGTGCTGCACTACTCGATGGCCGACACCAACCTCGAGCCGTTCATGGTGAGCGACGTCAACGAGCTCGGCGAGGTCGGCTCCACCGGTGCGCTGCAGGTTCGCGAGTTCATGGACCGCTCCGCGGAGTACGGCGACGACGAGCTGCTCGACCAGGGCAGCTGGGTCGGCGCGCGCGTGCTCGACATCAACCCCGGCTCGGCCGAGCTGGTCGACGACCTCGGCGACGTGAACTCCGCCGATCCGGAGGTGCTGGCGTCCTTCGTGGCCCAGGGCATCGCCGACCACCCGGCGGGCCACTATGCGCTGATCATCTCCGACCACGGCGCCTCCTGGCCGGGCGTCGGCCCCGACGAGGGCTCCGACGACGACGTGCTCGACCTCGCCCAGATCGTCGAGGGCGTCTCGGCGGGCCTGGAGGAGGCCGGCGTCGACAAGCTGGACCTGCTCGGGTTCGACGCCTGTCTGATGGGCAGCTACGAGGTCGCGAGCGCGGTCGCCCCGCTCGCCGACCGACTGGTCGCCTCGCAGGAGCTGGAGCCCGGCCACGGCTGGACTACCGCGCGCTGCAGGTGCTCGCCGACGACGAGGCCGCGACGGCCGACGAGCTCGGGGCCGCGATCATCGACGGCTTCGAGGCGCAGGCCGTCGAGTCCGGCACCGACGACTCGATCACCCTCGCGATGATCGACCTCACCCGGATGGCCGCCGTCGACGAGGCGCTCGGCGACTTCAGCGGGGCGCTGGCCGAGCGCGCCGCGACCGTCGCCCCGGCCGTGGGCCGGGCCGGCGAGTCCACCCTCGGCTTCGCCCGCAGCCCCAACCCGGAGGAGGACAGCCAGATGAAGGACCTCGGCATGCTGGCCGCCACGATCGGGGTCGAGGCGCTCGACGTCTCCGACCAGGCCGACACGTTGGTCCGGGCGATCAATGACGCCGTCGTCGACTCGGTGACCGGCCAGGCCACCCAGGGGGCGACCGGCCTCTCGATCTACTTCCCGCCGACCCAGGAGCTCTCGAACGGCGCGTACGGCGACGTCTCCAGCGCCGCCTCGTGGGTCGACTTCCTGGTCTCGTACTACGACGCCGGCGCGGCTATCCCGGCGGAGGAGCAGGCGGCGTTCGTCGACCCGGAGAGCGGCGCCGAGATCGAGTACGACGGCGAGGGCTTCTCGATCACCGGCGTCTACGACGAGGTCGGCGAGGGCAACCTGACCGGCGCGTCGATGAGCTACGCCGTCGTCGGCGAGGACGGCACGCTGACCTACCTCGGCGAGCAGGACGCGGTCATCGGCGAGGACGGGGCGCCCGTCGCGGCCGGCTACTACGACATGACGGCGCTGACGGTCAGCGACGGCGAGGACTCGTCGTACGCGTATCTGGCACTGGGCTACCAGGAGGGCGACGAGGTGATCAGCATGGACGTGCCGATGGCCTACTACGCCCCGGGCGACGTCGACGGCGAGACCTACCAGGACGTCCTGCTCTCGCTGGTCCTCGACGCGGAGAGCGGCGACATCGTCAGCGAGCAGTACTACGTCTTCGACCCCGACAGCGGTGGGTACGGCGAGCTCACCGCCGACCCGGAGGGCATCATCGTCCCGGAGACCCTCACCGTCGCCGCCGACGGCTCCCAGGAGTGGACGGCCAGCTCCGACACCGGCCTCTACGCCGACCTGGAGAACCTGACCTACGACCTGGAGCCGCTCGACCCCGGCAGCGTCGTCCAGCTGGACCTGACCGTCACCGACTTCGGCGACAACGCGACCACGATCAGCGGGACCGCCGAGATCCCGTGACGGCACCGCGGGTGGTCGTGGCCCCCGTTGGTTGAGCCCCCGACGCTGGTTGAGGTGCGAGCGAAGCGAGCCTCGAAACCCGTCTTGCCAACAGTCGCCCTCGATCGAGCCCGACGCTCGGCTCACCGGGTTTCGAGGCTCGTCGCTAGCGCTCCTCACACCTCAACCAGCGAGAGCCACCCGTCGCTGGGCGCTCCTCACACCTCAACCAGCGAGAGCCACCCGTCACTGGGCGCTCCTCACACCTCGACCAACGTCAGTCGACTGAGGCGATCCGGGCGAGGATCGCGTCGGCGAGGGGCTCCGGCGCGTGCGTGGGGATCCAGTGGCTGACATCCTCGAGGACGACCAGCTCGTACGGCGCGTCGACGTACTGCTCGCACCAGTCGACGCCGGGGCGGACGATGGCGGAGTCGCCGGTGCTCCAGACCAGGGTGGTGGGGACACGGACCCGGCCGCCCATGCCGCGACCACGGCTGAGCGGGAGGGCGCGGTACCAGCCGAGGGCGCCGGGCAGCGCGCCGTGCTCGACGATCTCGGTGCGGAAGCGGGCCACCTCGTCGCGCGACATGCCGGTGCGGCGCAGGCCCTGGTCGACCGGGCCGCCGGCCCAGCGGGCCAGGCCCTCGACCACCAACGGGACCTGGAAGAGGCCCATGTACCAGCTGTGCAGTCCCTGCCGGGTGGTCTTCATCGCCTTCACGAAGGCGGCCGGGTGCGGGACCGAGACAGCCGTCCAGCTGCGCACCAGCTCGGGGTGGCGGGCCGCGACCGACCAGCCCACGTTGGCGCCCCAGTCGTGACCGACCAGGTGGACCGGACCGCCGATGGCCTCGATCAGCGCGACGACGTCGGCGACCAGCTCGCTGACGACGTACGACGAACGCCCGCGCGGCCGCGCCCCCGGGGAGTAGCCGCGCTGGTCGGGCGCGTAGGTGCGGAGGCCCTGCGCGTGCAGGAGCGGCGCCACCTCGCGCCAGCAGGACGCCCGCTCGGGGAAGCCGTGCAGCAGCACGACCGGCGTGCCGTCCTCGGGCCCGGTGTCGGTGACGTCGAAGAACAGCGGCCCGCGGGCGTACGTCGTCAGCCGGGTCACGACTTGTGGACCAGATCGTAGACGTCGCGCTTCGGGACGCCGGCCAGCCGGGCCACCTCCGCGATCGCCTCCTTGCGAGTCATGCCGTCCTCCTCGCGCTCGGCCACCGCGGACCGCAGACCGTCCGGGTCGGTGGCGATGTCGGCGCCGGGGACCGCTCCCGCGACGACGATGGTCACCTCGCCCCGTACCCCCTCGGCGGCCCACGACACGAGCGCGTCGAGCGGTCCGCGCCGTACCTCCTCGTGGGTCTTGGTCAGCTCGCGGCAGACCGCGGCGGGCCGGTCGTCGCCGAACGCCGACGCCATCGCCTCCAGGACCGTCTCGGTGCGGTGCGGAGCCTCGAAGAAGACCATGGTGCGCTCCTCGCGGGCCAGCGCCTGCAGCCGCCGCGACCGCTCCCCCGCCTTGCGCGGCAGGAAGCCCTCGAAGCAGAACCGGTCGACCGGCAGTCCGCTCACGGCCAGCGCGGTCAGCACGGCGCTCGGCCCGGGGACGGCGGTGACGAGCACGTCGTGCTCGACCGCGGCGGCGACCAGCCGGTAGCCCGGGTCGGACACGCTGGGCATCCCCGCGTCGGTCACCAGCAGCACCCGCTCGCCGGCCAGCAGCGCCTCCAGCAGCACCGGGGTGCGCGCCGACTCGTTGCCCTCGAAGTACGACACCACCCGCCCGGAGACGGTGACCCCGAGGTCGGTGGTCAGCCGCTTGAGCCGTCGGGTGTCCTCGGCCGCGACCACGTCGGCCGTCGCGAGCTCCTCGGCCAGCCGGGGCGGTGCGTCGGCCACCCGTCCGATCGGCGTCGCCGCGAGCACCAGGACGCCGGTCATGGGGCCGATCATGTCAGGCCGCGATCCACCCGGTGGTGAGGCCTCGGTGGTTGAGGAGGGACGAAGTCCCGTCTCGAACCCTGGTGAGCCGTCGGTCGGCCCGACGTCCACGCGGTCGAGCGGCTCACCGGGTTTCGAGACGGTCGCTGCGCGACCTCCTCAACCACCGGTGACCGGGGCGCTGCGTAGAGTTCGCGCCGTGCCGACGTCCGCCCCGACCCCTGCGCGCGAGCGCGGTGTCGCGGGAGAGGTGACCGGTCTCGCCGTCCCCACCGCCTGGCAGCGGGCGACCGGGCGGGTGCGCGGCGAGGACCCGCTGGTCGGGTGGACGGCGAGCATCGGGATCGCGCTGCTGGCGCTCTTCCTGCGGCTGTGGCACCTCGGCTCCCCGAAGGAGTTCGAGTTCGACGAGACCTACTACGCCAAGGACGCCTGGTCGCTGCTGCACCACGGCTACGTCCGGTCGTACGTCGAGGACGCCAACGAGCAGATCCTCGCGGGTCAGACGGGCGGCCAGTGGAAGGACGACCCGTCGATGGTCGTGCACCCCGAGGTCGGCAAGTGGCTGATCGCCCTCGGCGAGAAGGCCTTCGGCATGGACCCCTTCGGCTGGCGGGTCTCCGCGGCCGTCGCCGGTGCGCTGATGGTGCTGGTGATGTGCCGCCTGGTGCGTCGGATGACCGGCTCCACCCTGCTCGGCTGCACGGCCGGGCTGCTGCTCAGCCTCGACGGGCTGCAGTTCGTGCTCTCCCGGCTGGCCCTGCTCGACATCTTCCTGGCGCTCTTCACGCTGATGGCGGTCACCTGCCTGGTCAACGACCGCGACTGGTTCCGGGCGCGGCTGGCCCGCGAGCTGACGGCGCCGGTCACCGACGGCTGGGGGCCGGTGCGCGCGGTGCTGTGGCGGCCGTGGCTGCTCGCCGGCGGCGTCTGCTTCGGGCTGGCGATCGGCACCAAGTGGACCGCTCTCTACCCGCTGGCCGCGTTCGGCCTGCTGGCCTGGCTCTGGAGCGCCGGCGCCCGTCGTACCTTCGGGGTGCGGTGGGCGGTGCTGCGCTCGGCCGTCGTGGACGGGCTGCCGGCGTTCGGCTACCTCGTCGGCGTCGGCCTGGTCGTGTACGTCGCGACCTGGACCGGCTGGCTGGTGCACGCCGACCAGTACGAGGAGCACCTGTCGCAGACCCAGTACACGACCTTCGTGAGCGGCCACTGCGCCGACGGCGACCTCGTGGTCGACGAGAAGAACGACGACCAGTGGCCGACGGCCACCGAGCCGGACGCCAGCGGTCTCGGGGAGGTCCGCCAGTCCCTGCACTCGCTGTGGAACTACCACCAGGACGTGTTCACCTTCCACACCCACTTCCTGAACTGCAGCAGTCACCAGTACGCCTCCAAGCCGTCCGGCTGGCTGCTCCTCAACCGCCCGGTCGGCGTGGCCGCCGACACCGGCATCCAGCCCGGCACCCGCGGCTGCGACGCGCCCGCGGGCAGCGACTGCCTGCGCCAGGTGCTGCTCCTCGGCACCCCCACCATCTGGTGGGGCGGCATCCTCGCCCTGCTGTTCGCGGTCGTCGCCTGGGTGGGCGGGCGGGACTGGCGCTTCGGCGTCGCCGTCGTCGGTACGGCGTCGACCTGGCTGCCCTGGCTGCTGTACGACGACCGCCCGATCTTCCTGTTCTACGCGGTGGTGACGCTGCCGTTCGTCGTCCTCGCGCTGACCCTGACCATGGGCTGGCTGATCGGACCGGACCGGGTGCCGACGCGTCGTCGTACCGTCGGGGTCGTGGTGTCGGGGTCGTTCGTCGTGCTGACCCTGCTGAACTTCGCGTGGTTCTGGCCGATCTTCACCAACGGCCTGCTCACCCACGGCGAGTGGCTCGACCGGATCTGGTTCGCGCGCTGGATCTGACGGGTACCGCGCGGCCATGGACCTCGCCCGTCGCGTCACCGTCACCCTCGCCGAGATCTTCTGCGTCGTCGGCACCCTGGTCGGGACGGGGGTGATCGGCACCCGCGTCGCGGAGTCGTCGGGCGGCGCGCTGGCGGCGGACGCCACCCTGCTCGCCCCGGCCGGCCCGGCGTTCTCGATCTGGTCGGTCATCTACCTGGGCCTCGCGGCCTACACCGTCTGGCAGTGGCTGCCCGCGAAGGCCACCGACGAGCGGGCCCGCGCGACCGGGTGGCTCGCCGCCGCGTCGATGGTCCTCAACGCGGCCTGGCTGCTGGTCACCCAGGCCGGCTGGATCTGGGTCAGCGTGCTGGTGATCCTGGCCCTGCTGACGACGCTGGTGCTGCTGGTCGCGCGGCTCGCGCGCCGGCCGGCCCGCTCGCTCGGCGACCGGATCGTGCTCGACGGCACCTTCGGGCTCTACCTCGGCTGGGTCGGCGTCGCGACCTGCGCGAACGTCGCCGCGGCGCTCGCGGTCGACATCACCGTCGATCGGGCCGTCGCCGAGGCGGGCGCGGTGCTCGCCGTACTCGTGGTGTTGGCGGGCGGCGCCTGGCTCGCGAGGTCGTACGGCGGCCGCTGGCCGGTCGCGCTCGCGAGCGCCTGGGGTCTGGCCTGGATCGCGGTCGGGCGGCTGGGCGACTCCCCGGAGTCCGTCGTGACCGCCGTGGCCGCGATCACCGGGGCGATCGCGATGATCGCGCTCGTCGCCCGGTTCCGGAGCCCTACGCTTCCCGCGTGAGCATCTTCGTCCCCGGCTGGGACGCCCTCCCCCACCCCCTGACCGACTTCTGGACCGAGCGACACCTCTGCACGCTGACCACGCTGCGGCCCGACGGCCGTCCCCACGTCGTACCGGTCGGCGCGACGATCGATCCGGAGCGCGGCTGCGCCTGGGTGATCACCAACGCCGGCTCCCGCAAGGCGGTCAACCTGGCCGGGGGCGGCCACGTCGCCGTCTGTCAGGTCGACGGCGGCCGCTGGTCGACGATCGAGGGCCGGGGCACCGTCCACGACGACCCCGACACCGTGGCCCGCGCGGTCGAGCGGTACGCCGGCCGCTACCGCCAGCCCCGCGAGAACCCGACCCGGGTCGCCATCCGGATCGAGGTGGACCGGTTCGTCTTCGGCCCGGGCCTCCTCCGCACCACCCCGTAGATCGCCGAGTCAGCACAACTGGTGCTGACTCGGCCCACCACTTCTGCTGACTCGGCGGGAGGCGGGGTCAGACGGAGGCGGTCTCGCGCTCCTCCAGGGCCTCGGTGAGCAGGGCGACCAGGGCCTCGAGCTGGATGTCGGCGGAGGAGCCGATCTCCTCGTCGGAGCCGTCGAGCGCGCGGGCGGCGAGGCCGGCCTTGCTGTCGATGAGCTCGGCGATCTTGGTGTCGATGGTCTGCGAGGCGATGATCCGCCAGGCGGTGACCGGAGTGTCCTGGCCGATGCGGTGGATCCGGTCGATGGCCTGGGTCTGCTCGGCATCGGTCCACGAGAGCTCGGCGAGCACCAGGTTCGAGGCCACCTGCAGGTTGAGGCCGACACCGGCCGCGGTGAGCGAGCAGACGACGACCGCGACCTCGGGGTCGTTCACGAAGGCGTCGATGTTCTTCTGCCGGTTCTTGGGCGTCTGGTCACCCCGGATCGAGGCGTACTTCAGGCCGCGACGCTCGAAGGTCTCCTCCGCGACGTCCATGACGTCGACGTGCTTGGCGAAGAAGACGACCTTGCCGACGTTGCGTGCCAGCTGGGCGGTGTAGTCGGCGGCGAGTCCGGCCTTGGCCTGGCCGATCCGGCGCATCATCCCGAAGACGTTCTCTCCGGTCGACGTCGTCGTCGTGTCCTCGCGCTCCCAGGTCGCGACCCGGCGCACCAGCTCGTGGTCGATGCCCTCGACGGTGCGGCCGGAGGTGCGGGTGGCCAGCGCCATCTCGTAGCGCTCGACGAGCCGGCGGGCCAGCTCGCGCTCGGCCTCGCGGATCGAGCGGCCCATCTCGCCCTCGAGCTCGACCGGCAGGTCGGCGACCCGGCGGGCGGGGATGTCGGCGGCGACGTCGACCTTGCGGCGGCGCACGATGCCCATCTCGATCACCCGGCCGCGGGCGGCCGGGTAGAAGACCGGGTCGGCCGGGGTCAGGCCGATCTCCTCCAGCTTGTCCATCAGCTCGCGGCGCGGCCTCTTGTCGTCGATCCAGCCCAGGAACTCCCAGATCGCCTGGAAATCCTCGATGTCGTTGATCAGCGGCGTGCCGGTGAGGGCCATCAGCAGCGGTCGCGCCGTACGGGTCCGGATCCGGTCGGCGAGGTGCAGGACGTGCTGGGAGCGCTGCGAGCCCTTGTTCTTGATGAAGTGGGCCTCGTCGACGACCATCCCGCGGAAGCCGTGGTCGCCCATCCACCCGACGTGGCGGTCGAGGATCTCGTAGTTGACCACCACGATGTCGGCGAACCCGTCGACGTCGTGACCGTCGCCGTGGATGACCGTGACCGTCTTCTCCGGGGTCCACAGAGCGGCCTCACGGGCCCAGTTGGTCTTGACGACGTTGGGGACGACGACCAGCAGCGGGTAGGCGTCGGCGGCGCGGGCGGCCAGCAGCGACTGGGCCGTCTTGCCGAGTCCGGGCTCGTCGGCGAGCAGGTAGGTGCGGTGCCCGTCGGCGGCCGAGGCGACCAGCTCGCCCTGGTGCCTCATCAGCTCCAGCCCGGCCGGCAGCCGCAGCGGCTGGGGCTCCGGGAGGGTCATCGAGGAGGACTTGCCGCCCTGCTCGAAGGAGCGGAAGAGCGGGCCGAGCAGCTCCCAGGTCGCGAGTCGGCGCGGCCCGTCGGTGCGCGGCGGGGTGGCGCTGAAGTCGGGGACCAGGAACGGGTTCGAGAGCTGGCGCTGCCGCACCGAGACGGGCAGCACCCGCCGGGAGGCGGGGACGCCGAGCGGGTCCGGCTCCGGGTCCGGCTCCGGCTCGGGCTCCGGCTCGGCCCCGGCGGCGCGGAGCATCTCGTTCTTCAGCTCGCGCGCGGAGTCGGACATGGTCGCGTCCTCGGCGAGCAGGACGAGCATCGAGGTGTCGCGGGCGGCGGTCTTGGCCAGGATCGTGGCGATCCCGTCGAGGCGCTTGAGCTCCTCGCCGCGCTGGGACTCCGACAGCTCCTGGTCGGCCTTCAGCCGGTGCCGTTCCTCGCGCACCAGCAGGGCCACGACCTGGAACTTGGTCCGGGTGGACCCGTCCACCCGTCCCCGCTGCACGGCGGTCTCCACCTCGCGCACGGCGCGGGCGAGCACGGGGATGATCCCCTCGTTGTCCAGCGCACGACCGCGCTGGCGCGCCGCCGGACGGCGAGCGCCGTTCTGGCGCTGGCCTCGTCGAGCCACAGACCCCTCCTCGGTGCCGGGCTGACCCGCCCGGCCTGGTGACGCGGTCACGCACGACGCCCCGGCACGAGGCGTCAGGACCCGGCCGGGGCTGCGAGAACCGCGGGACCGACCGGAGGTGCGTGGGGTGGTGATCGGCTGCGCCGCCCGAAGAGCCGAGGGCGCGGACCACCTCTCCTGCCGTCGAGGGTACCAACGCCCCCGTCGCCCGGGCGAACCGGTGGGACGGGCCGCCGGCTCGACGTCTTCTCAATGTCGTCGCGCCCCGCGCCACGGGTTAGGTTCCCCAGGTGCCCGACAGCCGCCCCCGCCGTACCTTCGCGGTGATCAGCCACCCCGACGCCGGCAAGTCCACCCTGACCGAGGCCCTGGCCCTGCACGCCCGGGTGATCACCGAGGCCGGCGCCGTGCACGGCAAGGGCGGGCGCCGCGCCACCGTGTCGGACTGGATGGACATGGAGAAGGCCCGCGGCATCTCCATCACCTCCGCGGCCCTGCAGTTCGTCTACCGCGACCACGTCGTCAACCTGGTCGACACCCCCGGCCACAGCGACTTCTCCGAGGACACCTACCGGGTGCTCTCAGCGGTCGACTCGGCCGTGATGCTGGTCGACGCCGGCAAGGGGCTGGAGCCGCAGACCCTGAAGCTGTTCAAGGTCTGCGCGCTGCGCGGCATCCCGGTCATCACCGTGATCAACAAGTGGGACCGCCCGGGCCTCGCGGCGCTCGAGCTGATGGACCTGATCGAGCAGAAGATCAAGCTTCGGCCGACGCCGCTGACCTGGCCGGTCGGCGAGGCGGGCGACTTCCGCGGGGTGCTGGACCGTCGTACGGGCGAGTTCGTGAAGTACACGCGCACCGCCGGCGGCGCGACCCGCGCGCCCGAGAAGCGGATGCCGGCGGGCGAGGTCGGCGAGGCCGACCGGCCGGTCTGGCAGGACGCCGTCGAGGAGCACGAGCTGCTCGAGGCCGACGGTGCCGACCACGACCAGGAGCTCTTCCTCGCCGGTACGACGACGCCGGTGATGTTCGCGTCCGCGCTGCAGAACTTCGGCGTGGCCCAGCTCCTCGACCTGCTGCTCGACCTGGCCCCGGCCCCGCACGCGACGCCGGGCGTCGACGGCTCGGTCCGCGAGGTCGAGGACGAGTTCAGCGCCTTCGTCTTCAAGGTGCAGTCCGGCATGAACGCCGCCCACCGTGACCGGCTCGCCTACGCCCGGGTCGTCTCCGGCACCTTCGAGCGCGGCATGGTGGTCACCCACGCGACCACCGGCAAGCCGTTCGCGACCAAGTACGCGCAGGCGGTCTTCGGCCGCGAGCTCTCTTCGATCGAGGAGGCCTCCCCCGGCGACATCATCGGCCTGGTCAACGCCCAGGCGCTGCGCGTCGGCGACACGGTGTACGTCGGGGAGCCGATCGAGTTCCCGCCGGTGCCCTCCTTCGCCCCCGAGCACTTCATGGCCGCCTCCGCGGCCGACGTCGGGCGGTTCAAGCAGTTCCGCAAGGGCATCGAGCAGCTGGACCAGGAGGGCGTGGTCCAGGTGCTCCGATCGGACCTGCGCGGCGACCAGAGCCCGGTGCTGGCCGCGGTCGGCCCGATGCAGTTCGAGGTCGTCCAGGAGCGGATGACCAACGAGTTCAACTCGCCGATCCGGCTCTCGCGGGTCGACTACTCCGTGGCCCGCCGTACCGATGCCGAGGGCGCCGCCGCGCTGGCCGGCGGCCGGGGCACCGAGGTGCTGCAGCGCTCCGACGGCACCTACCTGGCCCTCTTCGTCGACCAGTGGCGGGCCTCCGCCACCGCCCGCGACAACCCCGACGTGATGCTGGAGGAGCTGCCGGCCGGCGGTGCGTGACCTCGCGCACGTCGACTGGACCTCAACCGCGGTTGAGCTCCTAGCCTCAGGTCCATGGCGTACGACGAGCTGCCCGACCGGTTCCGCTCCGGCTTCCGCCGGCACGCGGCCGGGGTGACCATCGTGGCCGCGGCCACGCCGACCGGTCCGGTCGGCGCCACCGTGTCCAGCGTGGCCTCGGTCAGCGTGGAGCCCCCGCTGCTGTCGTTCTCCCTGCTGCGGTCGAGCACCACGGCCGGTGCCCTGGTCGACGCCGGACGGCTCGTCGTCCACCAGCTGGCGGCGGACCAGGTGGAGGTCGCCGCCGCCTTCGCCTCCCGGACGGCCGCCCGGTTCACCGCGGAGCAGGGGTGGAGCCGGGCGGCTGACGGGACGCCGCTGCTGGCGGGCGCGACGGCGTCGTACGGCGGGCGGGTGGAGCAGGTCATCCCGGCCGGCGGGTCCTGGCTGGTGCTGCTGCGCGTGGACGACGTCACGCTCGGCCCCGAGGCCGCGCCGCTGCTCCATCACGACCGGCGCTACTGGTCGGTCGCACCGGTCGTCGAAGGGGCCGAGCGCGTCGGCTGAGCCGCCCCGTCACGGGTCCCGGCCCGCAGGAACTCCTCGAGCACGAAGCGCGGCAGCGAGCCCTGGTCGGCGAGCACCAGGCCGGCCTCGCGCGCCCAGCGGCGCACCTCCGCCGGGTCGCACGCCGCCCGCAGCTCGGTGTGCGGGATGCGGGTCATCGCCGCCCTCCTCCTCGACACGACGGGAGGGGGCGGCGACCGGGATCCCCGGCCGCCGCCCCCTGGTCGGTCAGCGCCTCGCGCGGACCTTGACCCTCACCGCGGTCGCCCTGCTCGGCGCCACCTGGGCGTCACCAAGGTAGGACGCCGCGATCCGGTAGGTGCCGCGCCGCAGCTTCGGCAGCCGGACGGTGACCACCCCGCGGTCGGCCGCCCGCAGCGCCACGGTGCGGACGACGGCACCGTTGCGGGTCACCCGCACGGTCCCGGTCGGTCCGGCCAGGCCCGGGGCGGCGACCCGCACCGTGACCCGGACCGCCTGGCCCGCGGTGATCTTCCGCGCGCTCAGCGCGACCCGGGCGGTGGAGCCCAGCCGGGCCACCGTCGCGGTCCGCGAGGCCGCGACCCCCGGCCCGTAGCCCGCCTTGGTGGCGGTCACCCGGACGGCGAGCGCCCGACCGGCGTCCGCCGTCACGACCCGGTACGACGCCCCGGTCGCCCCGGCGATCGGCGTACCGCCGCGCAGCCACTGGTAGGCGAAGCCGACGCCGGCGACGTCCCAGGTGCCCGGGTCGGCGGTCAGGGTGCGGCCGACGACGGGCGTGCCGGTGATCCGAGGTGCCGTCACCGCCGCCGGGCTGGTCGCGGCGAGGGGCGAGACGTCGAGCGTCAGCGGACCGACGAGGCCGGCGTCCTGCGGAGCGGCCATGGAGTACTGGCCGTTGGTGTTGGTCGCCGCCGGGAAGTACCGGTTCTTCTTCCGCGGCGTGACGGCGATCTCGACCTGGTTGGCGCCGGCCTTCAGCAGCGACGTGACGTCGAGCTCGTACGGCGCGAAGATCACGCTGCCCGCGTCCTGGCCGTTCACCGTGACCCGGGCCGCGGTGTGCACCTCGCCCAGGTCGAGCACGTAGCGCCGGCCCTTCTCGGGCGTGACGTCGACCGTCGCGCGGTAGACGCCGTCGGACACCACCGAGCGCAGCGTGCCGCCCTGGTAGGTTGCGTCCTTCCAGTTGCCCAGCACGCTCTCCGTGAACGTCTGCGTCTGGACCGGCCCGCCGAGCACGCCGTCGAGGTTGTCGTCGGAGACGGTCAGCGACTGCGCGGTCACGGGCAGCGTCGAGGCCGGCGCGACCCGGTCGACCCCGTCCGGGAGACCCGGGGTGAGGTCGGCGGCGGGGATGGTGACCCCGGCCGGCTCGGCCAGCAGGGCGATGCCGTTGCTGGGCTTGGACGGCGTCGAGCCGCGGCCCAGCGGGTCCTTGCCCGCGTCGAGGGTGAAAGTCACCGCGCCGTCGCGGACGTCGGCGTCGTGGATCTCCCCGGTCTTCTGGTCCAGCCAGTAGAAGTTCTCGTACTTCTCGTCGACGCGGACGGTGATGGTGTTGGCGGTCGTGCTGGTGTTGCGCAGGTAGGTCAGCTCGCCGCCGTCGTCCAGGGTCCGACGGGTGAAGCGCACCTCGGTGTTGGTGTCGTAGGTGAGCTCGGGGGTGACGACCCGCTTCAGGGTCGAGGCCAGCGAGGCCTCGCTGGTCGGGTTGTACGCCGCGTCCCCCTTCAGCAGGACCTGGTTGGCGAGCGTGGCGACCTGGCGGTCGAGGGCGGCGTACCGGCCGTCGGCGTACCCGGCCTGCGCGTTCGGCAGGGCTCCGTAGAAGACGATCGGCGCGCCCTGCTCGGCCAGCCGGAGCAGGCTCTGCATGGTCTCGACCGGCACCGTCGAGGTGTGGACGACCAGCGCGTCGTACGACGCCTTGCCGCCGTTGACGCTCAGCCGCCCGTCCGCGAACGTCGTGTCCGCCGCCTGGATGCTCTTGTCGTTGATGACGTCCCAGGCGTAGCCGTTCGCGTTGAGCGTGGGCGTGGCGCCGGTGGCGACCGCCCGGGTGTTGTACGGCGCGTAGACCGCGACGTCGCGGCTCGGGTCGCCCTGCTGCATCAGGTAGTTCAGCCGGGACGCGTAGGCGTTGAGCTGGCCGAAGTACGGCGCCAGCGTGTTGTCCTCGGTCATGTTCACGCCGATGGTCGGGAAAGCCGCCCAGCCGTTCTCGCCGTACTGCGCGCTGCCCTTGCCGTAGGGGTAGCTGAGACCGTGGTAGAAGAAGTTGTTCACGCCGCCGGTGGCCATCAGGTCGAAGCCGACCCTCAGGGTGTCGAGGGTGTTCTGCATCGGCGTCAGGCCGAGGGTGAACTGCTCCGCGGTGACCAGGTTCCGGTCGTGCAGGTTGGCGCCCGACGACGCGGTGATCAGCCGGTACTCGTCGTGCTGCTCGTCCTCGGGGATGTCGACGTACTCGGCCGAGCCGATGATGTCCATCGGCGGGTTGTAGGCCTGCTGCCGGAAGAGCAGCCCGTGCGAGTTGCTGCCCTTCTGGAAGCCGCGCAGGCCCTCGGCCATCTTCACGCCGACGAGCGTGCGGTAGTCGGCCAGGATCCGGTTGGTCGTGGCGCTGTCGGTCGTGTAGGTCAGGTAGGAGTCGGCCGAGCCGCCCATGGTGTTGGGCCGGTAGGCCGCCGTGTTGAGGTTCTGTCGGTAGACCGTCGGCAGGTACTTGCTGAAGTCGTAGCCCAGGCCGTTGTGCTCGGCGTCCTTGGCCAGCGCGGAGATGCCCTCGTTGTAGTAGAGGTCGGTGTGCAGCTCCAGGCTGTCGTTGAACAGCGCACGGACGTTGTCGTACGTCGAGACGATCCGGCTGAGGTTGGCCTCCCCCACCCACTGGTTGACGTAGCGCAGCGTCTTGGCCGCGTCCATGTGGTCGACGGTGAACCAGTCCGGCCGGGCCGTCGTCGTCCCGGCCCCGCTGGCGCCGGCGGGCAGCGACCAGAGCGCCACGACCTCGTAGCTGTCCCCGTCGGCCATCGCGGTCGTGACGGCGGGGTCGAGCCGGAACGAGGTGCCGCCGATCTCGCTGGCGTCGACGAAGTGGCTGTCGTTCACGTCCAGGGTGACCCGCTGGTCCCAGACCGTCGCGCCGTCGTCGAAGAGGCGGGCGTCACCCGTGACCGCGCCGGCGGTGCCGGTGCGCTTGGCGACCACGACCCCCTGCAGACGGGCCAGCTCGGGGGCGAACCTCGGGGTCACGGCGGCGCCGTACTGGAGGCTCTTGGTCAGCGCGGGTACGGCGATGCCGCCGGCCTTCACCTGCGCGCCGGTGAGCGTCGCGCGGCCCAGCGAGAGGTTGCCCTCGCTGTCGGCGATGGTCGTGAACTGGCTGTTGGCGTTCCAGCCCGAGCCCATGTTGAGGTCGACGGTGATGCCGAGCTCGTCGGCCTTGGCGACGGCGAACTCCAGCTTCTCGTAGAACGCCGGCGTGTAGATGTCCTGCAGCTGCGCGTCGGGCACGTTCGGCACGACGCGGTAGGGGTTGATCTCCACGGTGCCGAAGCCGTGCGAGGCGAGGTACTCCAGCTGCTCGGCGAGCACGTCGGTCTTGATCGACCCGCCGGACCACCACCACCGCACGCCCGGGCGGTAGGTCATGTCGGGCGTCGAGAACTCGTCCGCGGAGATGCTGGACGAGGCGCCGTCCGCGGCGGCGGACGCGGCGGGAGTACCGGTCGTCGTCGCCAGGGTGATCGAGCCGAGGCCCACCACCGCGGCGGCCGCGAGGGAGATCGACCGCTTGCGGAGCCGCCTCATCGAGCGCCGTCCTGGTTGAAACGCATCACAGTTCCTCTTTCCGTGCGCACCTGCTCGGGGCAGGGCTGTCCGGCCCGTTCACCTGCTGGTGAAGGGCAACCGTCGGTCCGCACCGCGAGCTGGGACCGGGAGGGTTCACGTCTGGACGTGCCGACCTTGAATCGTTTCACGTGACGTGACGCACAACTCTCACCCGAGAACTGTGACGACCGCAACACTCGTCGACGGCGAAGTCGGTATGGGCTCCATGGCGTTCGCTTATAGGTGCACGTCAGAGCGCTGCGGGCGCAGGACGGGCGCGGAGCCTGCCGTCCGGCGTCGTCCGGTGGTCTCGACCACGGCCCGGCCGAGTCGTCGAGCCTCGCCCATAATCCGGTGGTGGGCACCTACCGGAACCTCGACCTGCACCTGCTGACGACCCTCGACCACCTGCTGCGGGAGCGTTCGGTGACCGGTGCCGCCCGGCGCCTGGGGGTGAGCCAGCCCGCCGTCAGCTCGTCGCTGGCCAAGCTCCGCCGCCACTTCGACGACGAACTCTTGGTGCGGCACGGCACCCGGTACGTCCTGACCCCGCTCGCGACCGGCCTCGCGGCCCGCACCCCGGCGGCTCTCGCGGAGATGCGCAGCCTCTTCGACCTCGCGGACGCCTTCGACCCGGCCACGACGACCCGCCGCTTCGACCTGGTCACCTCCGACTACCTGACCACGGTGCACGGCGCCGCGATCGCGGCGCGGGTGGCCAGCGAGGCGCCATCGGCCGTCCTCCGGTTCCTGCCCATCGCCTCCAGCACCCTGACCGAGTTCGACGGCCAGCTGCTCGGGGTCGACGGCCTGGTCCTCCCCCGGGCCTCGATCCCGGACTACCCGTACGTCGACCTGGTGCCGGACGAGTGGGTCCTCGTCGGGTCGGCCACCGGCGCCCACGCGGCCACCCGGCTGACCGAGGAGGCGCTCCGGGGCGCGGCCTGGGTGGCCTTCCGCCTCCAGCAGGGCGGGCACATCCCGCCCGTCGAGTCGCTGCACGGGCGTGGGATCGAGACCCGCACCGAGATCGTCACCGGGGACCTGGTCAGCGTGCCCTTCCTGGTCGCCGGGACCGACCGCCTCGGCTTCGTGCCCCGGGCCCTCGCCGAGCTGATGGCCGACGCCTCCGGGACCGTGGTCCTGGACTCGCCCGTCCCGCTCCCGCCGCTGACGATGACCATGCTCTGGCACCCGGCGAAGGAGTTGGACGCCGGCCACGCCTGGCTGCGCGGGGTGCTCGCCACGCTGGCCCCCTGAGCCGACCCGTCACTCAGGACCCCATTTCTGCGGCGTGTCGGTCGCAGATCGACGGGTCGCCCGCTAGGTCGGGTGGCGGGTCGGCGTCGGACCTCAGGCCAGCGGCATCTGCGCGACCTGCATGAAGTGGTCGGAGGCGATGCGGGACGGCTTGCGGTAGATCTGGTTGCGGTAGCCGCACGACCCCTTCACCGGCCCCAGCGACAGGATGTAGTCGCGCCGCAGCGGGGTCTTGTACAGCGGGAACTTCGAGTCCTGCGTGGTGGGGAACTTCGAGCCGGAGATCCGGGTCGTCGCGTAGGCGTCGTAGTAGCCGGCGCGCATCAGCATCTGGTGCACGTTGTTGGACGGCTTGGTGTTGTTGGTCGAGTTCAGGTCGCCCGCGAGGAAGACCTGGCCGCCGAAGCGCCGCTGCAGGCCGCCCAGGACCTCGATGGTCTTCCGGGTCTGGCGCGCCCGGATGCGCCACTCCTTGACGCTGCCGACCACGCCGACGCGCAGGTGGTTGGAGCTCAGCACGAACGGCGCCTGGTCGCCGCGCACGGACTGCAGCCGGGCCCAGGCGATGAGCGAGTCCTTCTTGAACCCGGGGTCGACGATCCGGGCCAGCCCGGCGTCGAGCTTGCGGTACTTGCTGGCGTCGTAGAAGACCCGGGTGCCGACCAGGCCGGGGACGCGACCCGTCGGCGGACGGTAGGCGTCGTCGCTGAGCGCGTCGACCCAACGGGCGCCCTTGTCCGGGTCGGTGGCGTTGAGCCGGTCGAGGATCCACCGCTTCTGCGGCTTCTTGCCGAAGCCCAGCCGTTCCGACCCGCTCGCCTCCTGGATCGCGATCGCGTGCGCGCCGCTGCGCAGGATCTCGCGGATCGCGTTCGGCCCGCGGTGGGTCCAGTTGCGGCGCGGGCCGAGGTTGCGGTCGGCCGCCCAGGTCCGGACGTTGAACAGGCCGATGGTCACCTGGTCGCGCGCCGCCGCCGTGCAGCGGCTGGTGATCGGCGCCTGGATCCACTTGGTCTGGCTCGCGGTCTTGGAGCCGTTGCGGCGTACGCCGTAGACCTTGATGAAGGAGTAGTTGCCCGAGGCCGGGGTGGCGCCGATCGCTCGGTCGACGACGAGGGCGCTGCGCTTGCGGCTGACCCGGTAGGCCTTGACCTGGGTCCGCATCTGCCGTCCGGGGCTGACCAGCACGGTGTAGCGCTTGAACTGCTTGGCCCGGCTGCGGTCCCAGCCCACCCGGATCCGGCCGTCGGACGTCGCGGCCAGGCGTACCTTCAGGTTGCCGGCACCGTTCGGCAGGCTGCCCGAGCGGGTGCCGGTGGGATTGGTGTTACGGCGCTCGGCGGCCTCGGACGCCCCGGCGGGAGCAGCCAGCAGGGTGCTCGTCAGGAGTACGACGACCCCGGCGACGAGCGCCCGCACGAGACGGATGGGGGCGGGACGGGCGGACATGGGCTCTCCGGTTCCGAGACGGTGGCGCGTACGCCGGACGGACTGCGGAGGTACCCGTCGTCGTACCCCGGAAACGGCCCGTAGGGGTGAACCGAGCGCCTCAGAGCGGCGGCAGCGGCAGGACCGCTACCTGCAGGAAGTGGTCGGAGGCGACCCGGGACGCGCGGGCGTAGGTCTGGTTCCGGTAGCCGCAGGAGCCCTTCGCGGTGCCCAGCGACAGGAGGTAGTCGCGGCGCAGCGGCGTCCGGTGGACCGGGAACCGCGAGTCCTGCGTCGTCGGGTACTGACCGCCGACGATGCGGGTCGTCGCGTAGGCGTCGTAGAAGCCGGCGGCCATCAGCGCCTGGTGGACGTTGTTGGACGGCAGGGTGCCGCTCGTGGAGTTCAGGTCCCCGGCCAGGAAGACCTGGTCGCCGTACGCCTGGCGCAGCGCGCGCATGACGGCGATGGTCCGGGCGGTCTGGCGGGCCCGGATGTGCCACTCCGTGGTGCTGCCGACGACGCCGACGCGCAGGTGGTTGGAGGTCAGGACGAAGGGCGCCTGGTCGCCGCGGACCGACTGCAGCCGGACCCAGGGGATCAGCGAGTCCTTGTCGAAGGCGGGGTCGATGATCCGCTCGAGGCCCGCGTCGAGCGCGTCGTACTTGCTGGCGTCGTAGAACACCCGGGTGCCGACCAGGCCGGGGACGCGGCCCTCCGGCGGCCGGTAGTACTCGTCGTCGACCGCGTCGACCCAGTGCGCGCTCGGGTCGGGGTCCACCTCGTTGAGCCGGTCGAGGACCCACTGCTTCTGGGGCCGGTCGCCGAACCCGACCCGGGTCGAGCCGCTGGCCTCCTGGATCGCGATCGCGTGCGCGCCGCTGCGGAGGATCTCCCGGACGACGTTGTCGCCGCGCCGAGTCCAGTTCCGGCCGGGACCCAGGTGGCGGTCGGCCGCCCAGGTCTGCATGTTGAACGATGCGAGGGTGACCCGGTCCCGCGCGGCGGCCGTGCACCGGCTGCCGAGCGGCGCCTGGATCCACCTGGTCTGACTGGCCGTCGTCCCGCCCCCGCGCAGGTGGGCAACCACCCTGACGAAGGAGAAGTTGCCCGACGCGGGGGTGGCGCCGACGGCCCGGGGCACGACCAGCGAGCCCCGGGTGCGACCGACCCGGTAGGACCGCACCTGCGCCTCCATCCGACGCCCCGGGCTGACCTGGACGACGTACCGCTTGAGCTGCCGGGCCCGGCTGCGGTCCCAGGTCACCCGGATCCGGCCGTCGGCGGTCGCGGCCAGTCCGACCCGCAGGTTGCCGACCCCGTTGGGCGGGCTCCCGGCGGCCGTGCCGGTCGGATTGGCGGTCCGGGCCGCCTGGGCGACCGAGGCCGGCCCCTGCCCGACGAGGACGGCGACGAGTCCGACCACGAGGACGGCGACCGTCGCGACGACGGCCCGGGAACGGTGGCGGGCGGGGCGAGCGGGCATGGGTGCTCCGGACAGGGCGATGGGAGGACCTCTCCTTCTTCGGCCGGTCCGGCCGATCGCGCAGGTTTTCTCGAGGGTGGACTCGCCGGTTAGTGTTCGGGCGCGTGAGTGCCGCGAGCCGCCATCGGGAGAGCCCGGCCACGCCGAAGGGCTTCCGGCCCGACATCGAGGGCCTCCGGGCCGTCGCCGTCCTCTCGGTGCTGATCTACCACGCCGGGCTGGCCTGGGTCCCGGGCGGCTACGTCGGCGTCGACGTCTTCTTCGTCATCTCGGGCTTCCTGATCACCTCCCTGATGGTGCGCGAGGTCGAGCGACGGGGCCGGCTCGGGCTCGCCGACTTCTGGGCCCGGCGCGCCCGCCGGCTGCTGCCGGCGAGTACCCTGGTGCTGGTCTTCAGCGCCGTCGTCGCGCTGGTCTGCCTGCCGGTCAACAACCGCAAGGACTTCGGCGGCGACATCGTCTCGGCCGCCCTCTACGTCGTGAACTGGCGCCTCGGCGCGCGCGAAGTGGACTACCTGGCCGAGAACGTCGGGTCCTCGCCCGTGCAGCACTACTGGTCGCTGGCCGTCGAGGAGCAGTTCTACGTCGTCTGGCCGCTGCTGATCGCCGCGGTGGTCGCGCTCGCGCGGGCGCGGTGGCGCACCGGCCTGCTGGTCACGATCACCGCGATCTCGGTCGCGTCCTTCGTCTTCACCCTGTCGTACGCCGTGGCGCAGCCGGGCCTGGCCTTCTTCGTCTCCACGACCCGGATCTGGGAGCTGGGGGTCGGCGCGCTGCTCGCGATCGCCTTCCCGACGCTGGTGCGCCTGCCGTCGGCGCTGCGCGCGGTCCTCGGCTGGGCGGGCCTGGCCCTGGTCGCCTACAGCGTGCTCGAGCTCGGGTCCACGACCGTGTGGCCCGGGACGGCGACCTTGATGCCCGTCCTCGGTACGGCGGCCGCGATCCTGGCCGGCGGCGGTCTCACGGTGCGCTGGGGGCCGGGTCTGCTGCTCGGCCTGCGCCCGGCGGTGTGGATCGGCGGGCTGTCGTACTCCCTCTACCTGTGGCACTGGCCGTTCCTGGTCGCGGCGGAGGGGCTGTGGGGCCACCTCCGGGTCCGCGAGGGCCTGCTGGTCGTCCTGGCGTCCGCGATCCCGGCCTGGCTGTCCTACCGCTACGTCGAGACGCCGTTCCGGCACCTGCCCCGCTTCGCGCTGCCGCGACCCGCGCTGCTGGCGGGCGCCGCCGGGATGGTGGTCTCGACGGTGGCCGGTCTCGCGCTGGTGGCGTCGTTCTCCCTGGTCGACACCGTCGACGAGGCGTCCGCCGACGAGGCGATCGGGGCCCGCGCGCTGCAGGATCCGCGCTTCGCCGACACCGACTGGGCGGCCCTGAGGTCGGTCGACGCGATGCGCCCCTCGCCGCTCGACGCCTACACCGACTACCCCGGCATCAACACCGACGGCTGCGTGGTCAAGCGCGAGACCGAGGCCTACGAGACCTGCGAGTACGGCGACCCCGACGCAGAGCGGACCGTGGTCCTGGTCGGCGACTCGAAGGCCGCGCAGTGGTTCAGCCCGGTCCGCACGATCGCCGAGGACGCGGGCTGGCGCCTGGTCGTGGTCGCCAAGAACGGCTGCCCCTTCGCCGCGTCGACCCTGCTGAAGGACAACAAGCGCAACCCCTCCTGCGAGTCCTGGCAGCCCTGGGCCCTGCAGACCATCGAGGACCTCGCCCCGGACGTCGTCGTGACCGTCACCCGGCACAGCCGCGCGCTGCCGCCGGGCGGGACGTCCACCGACGACTACACCCAGGCCGCCATGGTCGACGGGATCGTGGAGTACTGGGAGCAGCTGGTCGGCGACGGCATCACCGTCGTCCCGATCCTCGACACCCCGCCGCCCGTCAGCGCGACCGTGCCGGACTGCGTCCAGGAGCACCTCGACGACCTCACGCAGTGCGTCTCGCTGAAGGAGCGGAGCGTCCCCCGCTCGGGCGCGCCCCGCCAGCTGGAGGCGGCCCGCCGCGTGCCCGAGGTCAGGATCGTCGACATGTCCGACGTGCTCTGCCCCGACGGCGTCCGCTGTCCCCCGGTCATCGGCAACGTGCTGGTCTACCGCGGCGGCAGCCACCTCACCGACACCTACGCCCGGTCGGCGACCTCCGCCCTCTCCGCCCGGCTGGCCCGCGCCACCGACGGGCTGCTCGGCAGCGCGTAGCGGGCGCGCTGCGCGCGGATCGTGGCAACGCGCCGAGGTCGCGGTGAACCGTCCACCTGCCGACCCAGCAAGACGGTGGGCAGCTCACCGTCCACTCGCACCCATTTCGTTCGCAGCCCCACGAGCCGACCGGGCCGGCGCGCGGTCCGCGCGGGCCGGCGCGCGGGCCGGCGGTGACCTGTCCACCGATCTCCGACCACAGTCGGCGGCCGTCACACCGCCGACTCGGCGGGTCGTCGCGACACGCTGAGGTCGCGGTGAAGCGTCCACCTGCTGCGCCACCCAGGAGGTGGACAGCTCACCGCCCGCTCGCAGCCGCTGCTGCCTCCGGGATCCCGCGGTGATCGGTCAGGCCGCCGGACCGGCCGCCTCGGCCACGTCGGCGGGCGCGATGAAGAAGTTGTCGCGAAACAGGCCGGTGGGGTCGTAGCGGAGCTTCAGGTCGCGCAGCCGGGCGAGGTGGGCCGGCGGGAACGCCCGCTCGAGCCACGGAGAGCCGGTGCCGGTCTCGAAGCTGAGGTAGCTGCCGGACAGGTGCGGGACCAGCCGCTCCCAGGCGTCGTCGAACCGGGCGCTGGTGCCGAAGCCGGACAGCGAGAAGGCCGCGCTGCGGCCGGCGTACGCCGTGGCCTCGCTCGCGACGTCGGCGACCGCTCCCCCGACCGCCCGGACCGAGAAGAAGTACGACGTCCCGGCGTCCAGCAGGCCGGCCACCTCGGCGGCGAGCGCGGGCGTCAGGTGGTCGGCGAGCCCGGAGTGGGTGTGCGGCTCGCCGCGCCCCTGCTGCGGCTCGTCGCTGCTGAACAGGCCCATCACCTGGTCGTAGGTCGTGAGGACGACCTGCTGCTGCAGCAGCGGCGCGATCCCGGCGATCGGCTGCAGCCGCTCGACGACGGTCTCCGGGTCGTCGGACTCGACGACGAGCATCGCCTGGGCGACCCGCTGGCCGCCGCGGCGCGCGCCGAGGATCACCTGGCCTGTGACGCTGCGGTCGGCGGCCTCGATCTCGCGGCCCCACCCCTCCAGGAAGGTCGCGGTGTCGCTCGCGTCGAAGGCCAGCTGGGCGAAGCCGATCGTGCCGACCCGGGCGGCGGTGAGCTCGAAGGACGTGGCGATCCCGAAGTTGGCCCCGGCGCCGCGCACCGCCCAGAACAGGTCGGGCTCCTCGGTGGCGCTCGCCCGGACCGCGCGGCCGTCGGCCAGCACCAGGTCGACCGCGGTCAGGTGGTCGATGGTGAGGCCGTGGCTGCGGGCGAACCAGCCGATCCCGCCCGCGGTCGCGAGACCACCCACCCCGACGCCGCCGTAGTCACCGCTGCTGACCGCAAGGCCGTACGGCGCGAGCACGCGGGCGACGTCCGCCCAGCGGGCACCCGGGCCCAGGCGGACCCGTCCGGACTCGGGGTCGAGGACCTCGACGGCGTCCAGGGCACTGACGTCGAGGACCAGGCCGCCGTCGTTGAGCGAGCGCCCCGAGATGCCGTGACCGGCGCTCAGGACGCCCAGCGGCAGGTCGCGGTGCTCGCGGGCGACGCCCACCGCCGCCTGCACCTCGGCCACGCTCTGCGGGCGCAGCACCAGCCCCGGCGCGCCGCCGCGCAGGTAGCTCGACGTGTAGCGCGCGTACGCCGGGTCGCCGGGCTCGACCGCGCGCTCGGCCAGGGCGGCCGGCAGGTCGTCGTACCGGATGCCGGGGCGGCGGCGGGCCAGGGCGGACGCTCCGCGGACCCGGGAGCGCTCCTGCACGCCGGCGCTCGCCCGCGCCTCCGCGACCCGGTCGCGCACCTCCCCCGCGAGGCCGGCGAAGCGGCGCAGCCCGCCCTCGTCGTCGCCCATCACGATGAACGTGCTGACGCCGTCCTCGACCGCGAGCCGGACCAGGTCGTCGGCCGTCGCGTCCGCGCCGACGTTGAGCAGCCGGACCACCTCGGCGGGGTCCCGCCCGGCCGCGACCGCGGCCTCGTCGATGACCTGCATGCCCCGCTGCAGGTCGCCGGGCTGCAGGTAGGGCAGCGAGGGCAGCCAGCCGTCGGCCGCGCGGCCGATCAGGCGCAGCATCCGGGGCTTGTAGGCGCCCAGCCAGATCGGGACCTGGTGCGCCGGCGCCGGGCCGCGCTTGGCGCCATGGATGCGGTGGTGGGTGCCGTCGACGGCGAGGACGGACCGGTCCGCGGTGTCCCAGACGCCGCGGATGATCCGGATCGCCTCGTCGAGGGCGTCGATGCTCTCGCCCGGCGTGAGCCGCGTGCCGCCGTACGCCTCGATCGCGTCCCAGAACCCGCCGGCACCCAGGCCGAGCGCGACCCGGCCGCCGGAGAGCAGGTCCAGGCTGGCCACCGACTTCGCGAGGACGGCGGGCTGGCGCAGCGGCAGGTTGAGCACGTTGCCGGAGAGGTGGATCCGCTCCGTGCGCGCCGCGGCGTATGAGATCAGGGTCCAGGTGTCGAGGAACGACGGCTGGTACGGATGGTCCTGGAAGGTGACCAGGTCGTAGCCGAGCTCCTCGCTGAGCACCGCGAGCTCGACCGGCCGCTGCGGCGGCGCGGCCGTGGGGGTGACGAAGGATCCGAAGCGCAGGGGGTGGCCGTAGTCGGGCATGCCTCCAGGATCCGCCGTCCACCGACGCGGGACAACCGGGCGTAAGCGAGTTACTCTGAGTAAGTGACAACCGCCCCCGCCCGCCACCTGATCGACGACGCCACCTGCCGCGAGGCCACCCCTGCCCTGGAGTTCGTCGGCCGGCGCTGGACCGGCGCGATCATGCTGGCCCTGGGACGGGGCGCCAGCCGGTTCGGCGAGATCCAGGGCGCCGTCGACGGCCTCTCGGCCCGCCTCCTCACCGCCCGCCTGCGCGAGCTCGAGGCGCACGACCTCGTGGAGCGCGAGGTGATCCCGACGACGCCGGTCTCGGTCCGCTACCGGCTCACCCCGCGCGGGCGCGACCTGCTCGCCGCGATCCAGCCGCTGGTGGCCTACCACCTACGCTGGGGGTCGTAGAAACGACGAAGCGGCAGGTCATCCGACCTGCCGCTTCCCTGTCACCTGGTGGAGCTGAGGGGATTCGAACCCCTGACCTTCTCATTGCCCACCAGCACGGTGCGCTACCAACAACGCCACACCCACCCCACCGGGCCAGCCCGGGAAAAGCACGAAGCGGGGGGGGCGGCGGCCCCACCCGAGTCAGGGACCCGGGGGGGGGGTGGGGGGTGGGCACCCCGACCGCGCGAAAGAGC
>NZ_JBBBBJ010000016.1:0-43389 GCF_037120545.1 Nocardioides sp. CCNWLW216 | reverse complement strand
GCCCACCCCCCCCCCCCCCCCCCCCCCCCCCCCGGCCCCCCCCCGCCCCCCCCCCCCCCCCCCCCCCCCCCCCCCCCCGCTTCTCTGTCACCTGGTGGAGCTGAGGGGATTCGAACCCCTGACCTTCTCATTGCGAACGAGACGCGCTACCAACTGCGCCACAGCCCCTTCGCGCCCGAAGACGCGAGGCGAAACGTTAGCACCCGACTCCGGGTGCTTCCCAATCAGGACCCGACGGCCCGGTCGTCTCCGTCGGAGCGCTGGGCCTTCTCGGCCCGGTCGGCCTGCTCGGCCTCGCGGGCGAGCTGGCTGTCGCCGGCAGCGTGGCCGGAGGACCACACGCCGGTGTCGTCGAGGTCGATCGTCCGGACGGTACGACGAGCCGCCGCCGGCTTGGAGACGTACGTCGGCAGCGTGACCGGGACCGGGTCCCACAGGGTCGGGTCGAGGCGGACCTCGGAGACGATCCGCACGGCGGTGTCGCCGTCCTCGGTGACGACCGAGATCTCCTCGGTGACCTCGCCGACGACCTGCTCCTCGCCCTCCTCGGAGGCCTCGGAGGCCTCGGAGGCCTCGGAGGCTTCGGGAGCCTCCGGAGCAGCCGGGACACTCGATCGCGGAGCGAGCGCGGCCTGCTCGCCCTTGACCATCACCCGGCAGAGCACCAGCCAGGCGACCAGCAGGCCACCAGGCGCGGCGGTCCACCACCAGGAGAAGACGTTCAGGCCCGCCAGCAGCGCGACGACGGCGTTGGCCACCAGCAGCACGGCCAGCACGTTGCGGCGCCGCTTGGTCGCGCGCCGAGCCGCCTCGCGGCGCGCACGGCGCTGGGCGGGGGTCAGCTCGACGGGAGCGGGCGCCGGCGCCTCAGCCACCGGAGCGGGCTCCGAGGCCGGCTCGTCGGCGGCCGACGGCTTGGTGACGACGACCGCGGTCGACGCGGGACGCCCCGGCGTGACGACCAGGCGGGCGGTCTTGCTGCCCACGGGCTCACGGCGGGCGAGCACCCGCATCCGGTTCGAGAACCGCTCAACGGAGCGGCTGCGCACCGCGTCGTCGTGCGACCTGATGGCGACGGGGATGAGGTAGGCCGCCCACGCCACGGCCAGTGCCACGAAGATGAGCGCGCTCCAGTCCACGGACAGGAGCGTAGGTTCACCCACACACGGTGGGGCGGATGTCTACCCGTGTGTCGCGAGAAGACTTGTGTTACTCGTGTGACTCGAGGCGGGCCAGCAGTCCGTGCGGGACCTCCTCGCGGGTCACCGCATAGATCCGGTGGTCGCGCCACTCGCCGTCGATGTGCAGGTAGCGGGGCGCGTAGCCGACCTCGTGGATGCCCAGCTTCTCGACCACCCGCAGCGAGTTCGAGTTCTCCGGGCGGATCGCGATCTCGACCCGGTGCAGCCCGGCCGCGGTGAAGCAGTGGTCCACGACCAGCGCGACCGCGCGCGGGATCGCACCGCGGCCGGCGTACTGCCGGTCGATCCAGTAGCCGACCGAGCCGAACTGCGCGGAACCGCGGGCGATGTTGGTGACCGTCACCTGGCCGGCGAACCGGCCGTCGACCTCGACGGCGAAGGGGTACGTCGTCCCCTTCCGGGCCTGGCGCCGCATCCGGCGCACCAACCCGCGGAAGGTGCTCGGCCGCACGCCCGCGTTCGGCGGGACGGTCGCGTCCCACGGCACCAGCCAGGCCGCGTTGCGCTGCCGGGCCTCGCGCCAGGCCCGCTGGTCGCGGGCCCGCAGCGGTCGCACGGTGACGTCCCCGGACCGGAGCGTCACCGGCCAGCCGCCGGTCAGTGGTCGCTCCCGACGACCTGCTCGACCGCGTGCACCACGATCGGCGCCAGCACGGCGAGCCCGTCCTTGACCCCGCCCCGGGAGCCGGGCAGGTTCACGACGAGGCAGGAGCCGGCGACGCCGGCCAGCCCGCGCGAGAGCGCGGCCGACGGGACGCCCTGCGCGACGCCGTACGCCCGGATCGCCTCGGCGATGCCGGGGACCTCGCGGTCGAGCAGCGGGCGGGTGACCTCGGGGGTGCGGTCGGTCGGTGTCAGGCCGGTGCCTCCGGTGGTGAGCACGAGGCGCGCGCCGGCGGCAAGCGCGGCCGAGATCGCGGCCCCCACCGGCTCCCCGTCCGGGACGACGGCCGCGGCGTCGACCGTGAAGCCGAGGTCCCGCAGCGCGTCGACGATCAGCGGGCCGGTCTCGTCGGCGTACACGCCGGCCGCGGCGCGGTTGGAGGCGACGACGACGGCCGCGGGCAGGCTCATCCGCGCGCCCAGTCGCCGGACTTGCCGCCGGTCTTGGTCTCGACCCGCACGTCGGTGATGACCGCGCCCTTGTCGACGGCCTTGACCATGTCGACGACCGTGAGCGCGGCGACCGACACCGCGGTCAGCGCCTCCATCTCGACGCCGGTGCGGTCGGTCGTGCGGACGGTGGCGGTGATGTCGACCGAGGCGTCGGCGACGACCAGGTCGACCGTGACGCCGGAGAGGGCGAGCGGGTGGCACAGCGGCACCAGGTCGGGGGTCCGCTTGGCGGCCATGATCCCGGCGACCCGGGCCACGCCGAGCGCGTCGCCCTTCGGCACGCCGTCGCCGCGGAGCAGCTCGACCACGCGGGGCGCGACCAGCACCCGGCCCGAGGCGGTCGCCGTACGTGTGGTGACGTCCTTGGCGGACACGTCGACCATCCGCGCGGCGCCCGACTCGTCGACGTGGGTCAGGTGGTCGCTCATCAGTAGTCCAGGTCCAGGGGCAGCACGTCGACCAGGGTGCCCGCCGGGATCGCCGTCGTCTCCTCCGGGATCACCACCAGCGCGTTCGACGAGGCCAGGTCGCCGACCAGGTGCGAACCCGGGCCGCCGACCGGCGAGACGGTGACCGTGCCGCCGTCGACGACGTACTCGCCGCGGAGGTACTGCCGCCGACCGGGCGGCGAGGTGACCGCGTGCGTCAGCCGGGCGGGGACGACGGGCCGCGACCACGGGGTCATCCCCATCATCTTGCGCAGCGCGGGCAGCACGAACAGCTGGAAGGAGATGTACGACGACACCGGGTTGCCGGGCAGCGTGAAGATCGGGGTGTTGTCCTCCCCCACGAACCCGAAGCCCTGCGGCTTGCCGGGCTGCATGGCGACCGGCCCGAACCACACGCCCTTCGGCGCCAGCGCCTCCTTGACCACGTCGAAGTCGCCCTGCGAGACGCCGCCGGAGGTGACCACGACGTCGGCGCGGACCAGCTGGTCGTCGAGCGCGGTCAGGAACGCCTCGGGCTGGTCCGGGACGATGCCGACCCGGTAGGCGATCGCGCCCGCCCGCCGGGCCGCGGCCGCGAGCAGGAACGAGTTGCCGTCGTAGATCGAGTCGTGCCCGAGGGGTACGCCGGGCTCGCGCAGCTCCGAGCCGGTCGACAGGATCACCACGCGGGGTCGCGGCCGCGAGCGCACGGTCGCCCGGCCGATCGAGGCGAGCAGGCCGAGGTGGCGCGGGCCGAGGACGGTGCCGCGCTCGACCACCAGGTCGCCGATCGCGACGTCCTCGCCGGCCGGCCGGACGTGCTGGCCGGGCTGCGGGGCCTGACGGATGCTGACCTGGGCGACGCCGCGGTCGGTCCACTCGTAGGGGACGACCGCGTCGGCGCCGGTCGGGACCGGAGCCCCGGTCATGATCTTGGCCGCCGTGCCCGGGGCCAGCGCGAGCAGCTGGGCGTTGCCGGCGCCGATCTCGCCGACCACGGGCAGGTGCACGGGGAACTCGTCGGAGGCGGAGGCGACATCGGCTGCGACGACGGCGTACCCGTCCATCGCGGAGTTGTCGAAGGACGGCAGCGCCACCGCGGCCGTGATGTCCTCCGCGCAGGCCAGGCCGAGGGTGTCCATCAGCGGCTGCGGGAAGACCGGCAGCGGCTCCAGGTCACGCAGGACCCGGTCGAGGTGCTGCTCGACCGTGTCCGGGGCGCCCTCAGGCATCGGAGAGCACGGTGTCGGCACCGACCCGCTGGGCCGACGACGACTCGAGCGACACCTCGCCGACGACCCGGACGCCGCGGCAGAAGGTCCAGTCGCCCTCGACGGTCAGCGACGTCGCCTTCCGCAGCGACGGCGCGCCCTCCGGGAAGCGCTTGTCGAACTCGCCGACCAGCTTGTAGTGGTCGGTGTCGAGGTCGACGTAGGGGATCTCGTCGGCGGCCTGGTCGAGCACGAAGTCCTGGCCGATGTCGTAGACGTCGGAGCGGAGCACGAGCAGGTCGTTGGTGGTCTTGACCGGCACGAACCGCTCGCGGCTGACCTCGATCAGCGTGGAGCCCTCGAAGACCTCGATCGCCGCGCCCATGGCGGTCTCGACCTGGATCACCTCGGGCGAGGTCTTGTCACCCGGGTCGACGTTCTTGACGTTGCGGATCAGGGGCAGACCGAGGATGCCGTCGCGCTGGTCGAGGACGGTCTTCAGCGCGGCGAGGTCGATCCACAGGTTGTTGGTGGAGCAGAAGCGGTGCCGCTCGAGGTCGGCGAGCGCGTCCTTGTCCTCGTCGAGGGTCTGCGCGGTCTCGCGGAGCACCAGCCGGCCGTCGCTCTTGCGGCGGGCGAAGTGGCCGCCCTTCTTGTCCGACGGGGTACGGCGGACCGCCTCGATCGCGAACGGCGCCCCGGTCGAGGCGAACCAGCCGGCGACGCGCGCGTCCGGCACGGCCCCCAGGTTGTCGGAGTTCGAGACCAGCACCCGCTCGTAGCCGGCCGCGATCAGCTGGTCGAGCAGGCCGGTGCCGCGCAGGGTGGTGTAGAGGTCGCCGTGCCCGGGCGGACACCACTCCAGGTCGGGGTCCTTGGGCCAGCTGACCGGCGAGAGGTCCTTCTTCAGGAGCTTGGGCTCCTTGTTCTGCAGGAACTCCAGCGGCAGGCCGGCGACCGGCAGCGCGTCGTACCGGGCGAGCGCGGCCATGGTGTCGTCGGAGGTCCGGAACGAGTTCATGAAGATGAGCGGCAGGGTCGCGTCGTACTGCTGGCGCAGGTGGAGGACCTGACGGGCGATGATGTCGAGGAAGTTCAGGCCGCGGCGGACGCACAGCAGCGACTTCGCGCGGTCCATGCCCATCGACGTGCCGAGGCCGCCGTTGAGCTTGATGACCGCGGTGGTGCGGATCGCCGCCGCGGCCGCCTCGTCGGAGACCTCGACGTCGGCCAGCGCCTCGATGTCGACCGGCTCGATCGTCGACTCCGGGATCATCCCCGTCTCGCCGTGCTCGAGGAGGCGGAAGTAGTGCGCGAACGTGTCGACGGCGACGGGGTCGACGCCCTCGGCCTCCATCTTGGCGCGAGCGGCGTGCAAGCCAGGGCTACCCATGCCACCGATCGTAGGCTCGCGGGGTGGTCCATCGGCAAACCTCCGCGAAATGATCGAGGCGTGAGCCCCGTCACTGCCCAGAAGCTGGCCCTGCGCGACCGGCTGCTGACCGCGCGCGGCCGGCGCCCGCTGCTCGACGTCGGCGAGGGCGCCCGTCGTACGGCGGAGCACCTGCTCGCCGCGCCGGAGGTACGACGGGCCGCCACCGTGGCGGCGTACGTCTCGATCGGCACCGAGCCCGGCACCGGCCTGCTGCTGCGCGCGCTGGCCGACGCCGGCCGCCGGGTGGTGCTGCCCGTGCTGCTGCCCGACGGCGACCTCGACTGGGGGACCTACCGCGGCGACACCTCGCTCGCCCCGGCCCGCCGCGGCCTGCTGGAGCCGGTCGACCGGCTCGGCGTCGACGCGGTCGCCACCGCCGACGTCGTCCTGGTCCCCGGCCTGGCGGTCTCCCCCACCGGGATGCGCCTCGGTCGCGGCGGCGGCTCCTACGACCGGGCCCTCGCCCGCGTGCCCGTCGGCACGTTCACCTGCGTGCTGCTGAACGACGACGAGGTCGGCGTCGAGGTTCCCGTCGAGCCGCACGACCGCGCCGTCTCCGCCGCCGCTTCGCCGTCCGGGATCGTCCGCTTCTGAGTGCTCGCCCTGCCTCGCTGGTCGAGTGGCTGCGAGGAACGAGCGGACGTATCGAGACCACCGGCGGGTCTCGATACGCTCGCTGCGCTCGCTACTCGACCGACGAACGAGCTCGCTACTCGACCGACGAACGAGCTCGCTACTCGACCGACGAGCCCGGCACCAGGGTGAGGACGTGGGCCGAGGACTCCTCGACGGCGGCGGACGAGAACGCCCAGGGCAGGGACTCGCCGCGGGCCCAGAGGTCGGTCTGGTCGGTGTAGTGGTCGCTGGCCGGGTGACCCGAGACGCCGGTGAGGTTGATCCAGCGGGAGGCGTCGAGGTCGTCGAGCGAGACGACCATCCGCATCGACGGGGCCGAGGTCACCTCGTAGCCCTCCGCCGCGTCCCAGGCGGAGGCGTCGACGGTGCTGCTGCCGCCGCCGACCTCCCAGCCCCCGCGGTTGACCAGCCGCTCGACCGGGCCGATGCCGGACTCGCCCAGGGTCGGCGAGCGCAGCTCCAGGCGGTGCAGGTGGCCCCAGGTCCAGCCGGCGGGGTCGCGGGACTGCCGTCGGGTCAGCTCGTCGCGGGCCTCGCGCTGCACCTGCTCCAGGATCGTGTCGCGGTCCTCGACGACGTCGGCGGTGGTCGTGTCGTCCCACCACGGGTCGTCCGGCTCCTCCAGCAGCGCGGCGACCACGGCGTACCAGCGCTGACCACCGTCGGGCCACTGGTCCTCCGGCAGCTCGTCGTGGAAGGTCCGGGACAGCAGGGTGCGCCAGACGACGTTGTAGTACGCCGCCGCGCCGCTGTCCGCGGACTGGTCGAAGTCCCAGTCGCGGAGCAGGTCCTGCCCGCCGGACCAGTAGCCGTGCGGCAGCGCCACGTCGAGGAGGTACGGCGTCAGCAGCGGCGCGAACGGGTGCCGGTCGTCGAGCTGCAGGTCGAGCATCGCGTCGACGTCCACTCGGTCGGCGTCGGACAGCACGTCGCGGATCCGCTGGGAGCGCCAGCCGTGGTCCCAGTCGTCGGTGAGCCGGTAGGGGTAGTCGTCCCCGATCACCGCCTGGTTGGCGGCGACCACGAAGCCCTCGTCCGGGTCGAGCACGTTGGGCAGCCCGTCGTACGGGACCACCTCGCCGGTCCAGTCGTTCTCGGGTCGCCAGCCCGCCGACGGCATGGTCCCGTCGTTGCCGGACTTGCGGATCGGCACCCGCCCGGGCGCCTGGTAGCCGATGTGGCCCTCGCGGTCGGCGTACACGACGTTCTGGGAGGGCGCCGCGAACGACGAGAGCGCTGCCCGGAACGAGTCCCAGTCGGTGGCCAGGTTGAGGTCGAGGATGGCGTCCGCGGTCGGCGCGGGCTCCAGCGCCGTCCAGGAGAGCGCGACCGCGAACTCGCGGTCCTCGCGCGCCCGCTCCCCCACGTCGGCGAGCTCGTCGGCGACGTCGGAGAGGATCGGACCGTGGCGGGTCGAGCGGACCGTCAGCTCGACGTCCTCGCCGTCGGCGACCTCGATGGTCTCGATGCGGGTGCGCAGCGGGCGCCAGGCGCCGTCGTACCTCCACTCGTCGCCGCGGATCTGCTCCAGGTAGAGGTCGGTGACGTCGGGAGCCAGGTTGGTGAAGCCCCAGGCGATGTCGGCGTTGTGGCCGATGATCACGCCCGGGACGCCGGAGAAGGTGAAGCCGGCGACGTCGAGCGGGCAGTCCTCGGAGACCCGACGGCAGTGCAGGCCCATCTGGGTCCACACCCCCGGCAGGCCGACACCCAGGTGCGGGTCATTGGCGAGCAGGGGCGCGCCGGTCGCGGTGCGGTCCCCGGACACGACCCAGCTGTTGCTGCCGATCCCGTCGCCCTCGCCGAGCAGGTCCGGCATCCGGCCCAGGCCCGCGCCGACCTCGCGCAGCACCGCGCGCTGGTCCGCCGTCCAGGCCGGACGGAGGGGGTTGCGGGTGCCGCCGGTGCTGGCGTCCTGCTCGAAGACGCCGTCGACCACGGCGCCCTGCCCGACGATCGGCTCGTGCTCGTCGAAGGGGTACGACGGATAGAGCGCCCGCATCCGCTCCGGCCCCACGGCCGAGCGGACCAGCACCCGGTCGATCTCGTCCTGCATGTTGCCGCGCAGGTCCCAGGCCATCGCCTTCAGCCAGGCCAGCGAGTCGACCGGCGTCCAGTCCTCGGGCGTGTAGTCGAGACCGCCGACGTTGAGCACCGTGTACTCGACCGCGATCTCGCTCGGCGAGTGCTCGTCGAGGTAGGCGTTGACCCCCTCGGCGTACGCCTGCAGCGCGGCCCGGGTGTCGGGGCGCACCAGCGCCAGCTCCTGCTCGGCGACCCGCCGCCAGCCCATCGTGCGGACGTAGGAGTCGCTCTCGACGGCGTCCTCGCCGAACATCTCCGCCAGCCGGCCGGCCGTCGCGTGCCGGCGCACGTCCATCTCGAAGAACCGCTCCTGCGCGTGCACGTAGCCCTGGGCGCGGACCAGGTCGGTCAGCGAGTCGCCGTACAGCTGCGGGATGCCGTGCTCGTCGCGCACCACCTCGACCTCGCCCTCGAGGCCCGCGACCGTCGCCCGGCCCTCGTCCTGGGGCAGCGGCCGGCGCGCGAGGGTCACCACGGTCACCAGACCGGCGACCAGCACGAGCACCAGCCCGACCACGCCGTACGACGTCAGCCGCGCGGCGCGGGGCCACCCTCGATAGGCGGCCCACCCCCGACGCAGGACGGTGCCGGGTGAGACGGAGGCTGGTGTGGGGTCGGTCATCGCCCGGTCATTCTGCCGGTGCCGTATCCTTGGCACTCGCACCAGTCGAGTGCCAAAGCCGCTTCAGCACCACTCTCAGCACGGAGCCACGATGCCCACCTACCAGTACGCCTGCACCGAGTGCGGTCACGCCTTCGAGCAGGTCCAGAAGTTCACCGACGACTCGCTGACCGAGTGCCCGCAGTGCTCGGGCCGGCTGCGCAAGGTCTTCAACGCGGTCGGCGTCGTCTTCAAGGGCTCGGGCTTCTACCGCACCGACAGCCGCGGCTCGTCGACGTCGTCCGACGCGGGCTCGGGCACCAAGACCGAGACGAAGACCGAGACCAAGAGCGAGTCGAAGTCCGAGAGCAAGCCCGCCGCCCCGGCCGCCAAGCCCGCGGCGAAGTCCTCGGACTGACGAGGACGCGCCAGCGGACTCGTCGATTGGTGGTCGAGCGAGCGGCACGGCTGAGCTTGCGAAGCCGCGACCCGCGTGTCGAGACTGACCCGGCGCCCAGGCGCCTGTGGAGGACGCGGGCAGGGCCTGCCGATCCCTCCTAGCGTCGGGGGATGCTCCCTGACTCCCCCGCCGCCACCCGCCCGACCCGGGCACTGAGCGCCGTACGCCGCGCCGTGCTTGCGCGCCGACGGCTGCTCGCCGCCCTGCTCGCCGGAGTGGCGGTGGCGGCCGGTCTCCGCGCCGCGGCCGAGCCGCCGCCCGCGACCGTCGCGGTCACCGTTGCTGCGCGCGACGTGCCCGCCGGGGTCGCGCTCTCGCCCGGGGACCTGACGACCGCGGCCTTCGCCCCGGGCACAGTCCCCGACGAGCTGGCCGACGACGCCGTCGGCCGCGTCCTCGCCTCCCCGCTGCGGCGCGGCGAGCCGGTCACCGACGTACGGCTGGTCGGCCCGGGCCTGGCCGCCGGGCACCCCGGCCGGGTCGCCCTGCCGGTGCGCCTGCCCGACGCCGGCATGGCCGGGCTGCTCCGGGTCGGCGACGTGGTCGACCTGGTCGCGGCCGACCCCCAGGGGGGCGAGCCCCAGCTGGTGGCGGCCGCCGTACCCGTCCTGGCCCTGCCGGCCGGCACCGCCGAGACCGGCGGCACCGGCCTCGGGGGCCGCCTGGTCGTCGTCGGCGCGCGGCCGGACGACGTACCGCTCATCGCCGACGCCGCGGTGCGGCTGTTCCTGACCTACGCGTTCGGGGACTAGCCTCCTAGGGACCGATCCCCCGGAACCCAGGGAGTCCTCCATGCTCGGCGGCTTCAAGAACTTCATCCTGCGCGGCAACCTCGTCGACCTTGCCGTCGCGGTCATCATCGGTACGGCGTTCGGCGCCGTCGTCACTGCGTTCACGGCCTGGCTCATGGGACAGATCCCGGCGACCGAGGACACCTTCAAGAACGTCAAGGAGGGCGACCTCGGGTTCTTCCTGAACGCCCTGATCTCGTTCCTCGTGCTGGCCGCCGTCGTGTACTTCTTCGTCGTCCTGCCCTACACGAAGGCCAAGGAGAAGTTCTTCCCGAGCGCCCCTCCCGGCACCCCCGAGGACATCAAGCTCCTCCAGGAGATCCGCGACCTGCTCGCCACCCAGCAGGGCCGGACGACCAGCACCTCGGACCAGCCGCTCAGCTGATCCTGGCCGCCGCGTGAGTTTCATCGGCTAGCCGATGAAACTCACGCCTGGACGATGAACCTTTGTCGTCCCGGGGTGAGGTTCATCGGCTAGCCGATGAAACTCTCCCGCGCCCTCAGCTCGAGCCGTGGTGGGGCGGCACCTGCGAGCGCAGCCACGCGTCGCCGGCGTCGGCCCGCTCGCGGGGGCTCTCGTCGTCCCGCTCGTCCGTGGTCGTGGCGGGCAGCGCGTCACCGAAGACCTCGGCCAGCCGCCGCTTGCGCTCCCAGTCCGCCTCGGGGGTGGTCACGTGCACAGCCCCGCGGCCTCGAGCGTCTCGCGCTGCGCCTCGTCGCGCTCGGAGCCGCCCGTCCCGGCGCTGGCGCTGGGGTCGTCGCTGGGGCTCGCGTCGCCTGACGGGCTCTCGGAGTCCGAGGGGCTCTCCGAGTCCGAGGGGCTCTGGGAGGCGCTCGGCGAGCCGGGCAGGTTCGCGGCGTCGAGGGTGCCCGAGTCGAGGTTGCGCGACATCGGCTTGTCGTTGAGGACCCGGTTCCAGACCCGCTCGGCGTCCTCGGTCCACACGACGCGACCGCGGTACTCCTCGCGGGTGTCGTAGGCCCACGGGATCGTGATGAAGCGGACCCGCGAGAGCCCGATGTCCTTGAACCCCAGGCCGACCTTGCTGATCTTGACGAAGTTGTCGAGGCCCGGGTCGACGGTGAGCGACTTGGTCGCCGCACGCAGGAACCCGATCAGCCGGTCCGGGCGAGCCAGGACGCCGCCGGAGACGACCTTGTTGGCCATCGCCGCGATGAACGCCTGCTGGCGCTTGACCCGGCCGATGTCGGAGCCGTCGCCGAGGGTGTAGCGGGCGCGCACGTAGTTGAGCGCCTCCTTGCCCCGCAGCTCGCGCGTGCCGGCCTTGATGTCGATGTCATGCGCCGGGTCCGAGATGTCCTCGGGGATGCAGACCGGGACGCCGTCGATGGCGTCGACCATGTCCTTGAACCCGGCGAAGTCGACGACGACGAAGTGGTCGACCTTGATGTCGGTGAGGGTCTGGAACTGCTGGATCGTGCACGCGGGACCACCCACCGCGAACGCCTCGTTCCACATCGCGTTCTCGGCGCCCTCGATGGTCTCGCCGTCGTCACCGATGCAGTCGGGCCGGGTCACCAGCGAGTCGCGCGGGATGCTGACGCCGTACGCCGACTTCCGGTCCCCCGACAGGTGGAACAGCAGGGTCGTGTCGGAGCGCTGGCCGGACCCGGTCAGGCCGTCGATGTTGTTCCCGCTGCCGTCGCGGTCGTCGGAGCCCATCACGAGGATGTTGAGCGGCTCCTGCGGCTCGGTCGACTCCGGCTTGTCCGGCACGTCGTACAGCTGGTCGGCCACGTCGACGACGTCGAGGTTGTGGTTGAGGTCGCGGTAGAGCCACACGGTCCCCAGCCCGGTCACCATGCCGAGCACGACCATCGTGGAGAGCAGCACCTTGCCCACCGTGTGCCGCTTGCGGGCCTTGCCCCGCCTGGCCCCGCCGCGTCGCGTGCCCTCGGCTCGGGTCTCGGGGTCGCCGATCACCGGCGGGACGGCCGACTGGTCGTGCGGGCCGGTGGGGCCTTCGGGCATGCGGGAACTCCAGGGATGGGGCGGTGGCGCGCCCCCGAACCTACGGGTGCACCTCAAATGGTGTGCGCGACCGGCGAGTAGGTCAAAACCGCGGCATGACAGGATGTCCGGCGCCGATCACGCCCCAGTAGCTCAGCGGATAGAGCAGCCGCCTCCTAAGCGAAAGGTCGCAGGTTCGACTCCTGCCTGGGGCACCACCCGGCCGTACGTGGCTCCGACTGCGGCACGCGGCCCTCCACCGACGCTCGGCTCCGGCTCCGGCTGCTCCGCGACCCGGGGTGCGGCCCGAGTCGCCGGCCTCTGGCGGTCGATCTCCGGCACTCACGTGGGCGACACTCATCGGCAGAGACGCTGCTTGACGAGCGATCACCCACCCCGCCATAGTTAGGCATATGCCTAACTATGGCGACGAGCTGGACGCCGTCCTCCGCGCCCTGGCGGACCCGACGCGTCGGGCCGTCGTGGAGCGGCTGTCCAGGTCGCCGGCCGTCGTCTCCGAGCTGGCCGCCCCCTTCGCCATGGCACTGCCGTCCCTGATGCAGCACCTCCGGGTCCTCGAGGCCGCCGGCGTCGTCACGTCGGAGAAGCAGGGCCGGGTCCGGACGGTCAGCCTGCGACCCGGCGCCCTCGACGTCCTGCACCTGTGGCTCGGCGAGCAGCGCACGCCGGCCGAACGGCAGGCCGACCGACTCGGCCTCCGCCTCACCCGCTCCGCACCGAAGGACACCTGACATGACCCGCGTCCGCATCGACCTGTTCAGCTCGCTCGACGGCTGCGCCTCGGCCGGCGGCGGAGCCGAGAACCCGATGGGAGAGGACTGGGGTCCGCTCACCGCGGCGTACGTCGCGACCCGCACCATGCGCGAGCGCGTCTTCGGCGACACCAGCGGCGCCGGCACCACGGGCATCGACGACGCGTACGCCGCGGCGTTCTTCGAGGGCGTCGGCGCCGAGATCATGGGCGCCGCCATGTTCGGCCTGCACTCCCACCCCGACGACCCCGACTGGAAGGGGTGGTGGGGCGACGAGCCCCCGTTCGGCTGCCCGGTCTACGTCCTGACCGGCACCGCGCCGCGGCCCGACATCGAGATGCGGGGCGGTACGACGTTCCGCTTCCGCAGCGCTCCGGTCGAGGACGTGCTCGCCGAGGCGGCCGCAGCGGCCGCGGGACTCGACGTCCGGGTCGGGGGCGGCATCGGCACCGCCCGCGCGTTCGTGCGGGCCGGCCTCGTCGACGACCTCCACGTCGCGATCGCGCCGGTCGTGCTCGATCGCGGCCACCGCGTGTGGGAGGACCTGCGCGGGCTCGAGCAGACCCACCGCATGACGACCCAGGTCGCCGAGAGCGGCACGATCCACGTCACCTTCACCCGCTAGGAGCCGGCCCATGACCGACGAGCGCCGCCTCGCCCACTCCGGCTTCACCCTCACCCGCGACTACGCCGTACCCGTCGAGCGGGTCTGGAGCGCCTTCGCCGAGGAGGACCAGAAGCGAGCCTGGTTCGGCGACCCCGACGCGTTCGTGCGCGGAGAGTGGGCGTTCGACTTCCGCGTCGGCGGACGCGACGTCGCCGAGGGCGCGTTCCACGACGGTCCGGTCTCGCGGTACGAGGCCACCTACACCGACATCGTCACGCACGTCCGCATCGTCACGACCTACGACATGTGGCTCGACGGGACCCACATGTCGACCTCCGTCGCGTCGTTCGAGTTCGTCCCGACCGACCAGGGCACCCGGTTCACCCACGCCGAGCACGGCGTCTTCCTCGACCGGTACTGGGCCGACGGCCCGAACCGCGAGGTCGGCAGCCGCGGGCTCCTCGACCTCCTCGGCACCCACCTCGCCTGACGATCAGGTCCCTCGCTCCTCGGCCTGCGGCTCCGCGGGCTCGTCCGACGCCTCGACGAGCTGCGAGATCGCCCCCGACGCCAGGGCCCGCACGCGCTCGCCGATCACGAAGCCGCGGAGGTCGGGGGTGCGGACGAGGTACTCCTGGGCGACGAGGTGCTTGACGATCCGGTAGACGCTCGCCTGCGACATCGGCAGGGCCTCCGTCAGCTCGCGGGCGGTCACCCCCGGGCCGAGCCGTACGACGGCCTCGAGGACCGCGAACGCGCTGTCGACCGCGGCCGGCTGCCGGGCCAGGAAGCCGTCGCGGTCAGCGGTCGGCATGGGAGTCGGCCCGTTCCTCGGGAGGCAGGATCACCGACGACGCGAGGGCCTCGTCGTGCATCCCGACGTACCGGTCGCCGGTGACGCGTCGGCGCGCGGTGCCGAGCCGCATCAGCAGCCCCAGGACCGCGGACGCGACCAGGAGACCGACCGCGAGGTAGGTCCCGTCGCGGAGCTCGGTGACCAGCTCGTTGACGGCCACCGCGGCCGCCCCCACCCCGGAGACCACGGCCGCGACGACCGGGACCGGCGTGACCTCATCGAGGCGGCGGAGGAAGAGGAGGAGGGAGAGGGCGGTCAACGCGTAGGCGGTGCAGATGACGACGGAGGTCGCCACCTTCAGCTCCCAGCCGAAGGAGCCACCCTCGTCCTGGGCGAGCACTCCGACCATCGTGGGCAGCACCGCGAGGGGCGTGACCGCGAGCGCCGCCGTCATCGGGATGCCCCGGGCGTTGACCCGGCCCAGGGCGTCCGGCAGCACGCCCTCCCGGGCGAGGGAGAAGACCAGACGGGCGAGGGCGCACCACACGCACAGGGCCAGCGCCACCAGGGACCAGGCGAGGACGACGAGCACGAGCGCGTCGGCCACCGACCGGTCCGCCCCCGGCGAGAACCAGCGCCAGCTGAAGACGGACGGTGCGTCCGCCGGACGCTGGGTCGCGACCAGGTTGGCGAAGGCGAAGAGCACGGCCGCGAGGACCAGGCTCCAGCGAAGCGCGAACGGCACCTCGGCGAACGGCCGCTTGGTCTCCAGGCCGAGCGAGGCCGAGCTCTCGTAGGCCAGGGTCAGGGTGACGATGAGCCCGGCACCGAGCAGGATCCGGCTCAGCGACGCGCCCTCGAGGGAGAGGACCTCCGGGCCCGGCCAGCCGTACCGCTCGATCCAGGTGCCGAGGACGACGACCAGCACCACCAGGCTCACCACCTCGACCGCCAGGGCGGCGCGGGTCGACCAGTGGATGCCGCGACTGATGGCGTAGAGGCACATCGAGGCGCCGACGACGAGCAGGACCAGCTCCCGGCCGGTGCCCGCGAACAGGTCGACGCCGCCGGCGGCGAGCGCCGCCTCCGCGCGTCGCGAGCCGCTGCCCAGGCCGAAGCCGATCATCGCGGAGTAGCCGATGATCAGCCCGCCCCCGACCACCAGCGCGAGCATCGGCCCGAGTCCCTTCGCGACGAAGGTGTAGAGCGTGCCGGCCGACCGGAACCGCGTCGAGAACTGGTTGAAGGTCAGAGTGAGCAGGCCGACGAGGCCGAACCCCAGAAGGGTGCTGACCCAGAATCCGGGGCCGACCACGGCGGGGAACGCGAGCCCCGAGCCGAGCGCGGTGAGTGACGGGACGAGGACGGCGACCGAGTGGGCGACGAGGTCGAGCGCGCCCACCTCGCGACGGGCCACGCCCTCGAACACCGATCGGTCGCGGAACCGGAGGGAGGGGCGGGCGCGGTCGCGGGCGGGCACCGGCCCACCGTAGGTCCGCCGACCCGCCGCGCCGGCGGCGCCGTACCCCGAGGTACGACGCCGCCGGCGTTCGTGCGGTGGGCGCATCGTCAGCGACGCACCTTCACCCTGGTCGCCTTCGTCAGCGACTTCGTCGCGCCGGTGCCCGTGAAGGTCACCGCGAGCACGACCCGCTTGCCCCGCAGCAGCTTGCGCTTGGCCGACCGGGGCAGCTTGACCGTGACCTGGCGCTGCGCGCCCGCCCCGATCCGGACCGTCTTCACCGCCAGGCGCTTGCCGCCGAGGGCGACCCGCACCTGCCCGGTGCAGGCGACCGCGGCGCTCGCACAGCCGAGGCTGAGCGTGGCCCGGGCCGGACGCGCGCCGGCGACCTTGGCCGTGACCGTCCGCGAGAGGACCGTCGGGCGGACCGACGGCACCGCCGGGGTCGGCTCGACCGGGTCGACCGGCTCGAGCGGCTCCACCGGGCTGGGGATCGCGTCGGCGTCGTACTCCAGGGCCGGGAGGACGGCCGGGAGCACCCGACCCTCGCGGATCGTCTTGAAGGCGTAGACGAAGCCGAGGAGCTCGGCGTCCTGGTAGGCCTTGCCCTGCAGCTGGAACCCGATCGGCGTGCCGTTCGCGTTCGTGCCCGCCGGGAAGATCGCCGTCGGGACGCCCGAGGCGGACGACTGCGGGTCGAGCCGGCCGAAGCTGTTGCCGGTCGAGTCGTTGAGGTGGATGTCGCTGAGACCCTCGGGGTAGAGGACCGCGTCGACGCCGTTGTCGTCCATCCACGACCCGAGGACCCCGCGGTACTGCGCGCGCCAGGCCTCGAAGTCCCGCTGCTGCTGGTCGGTCGAGAGGGCCGAGCCGCTGGAGACCTGGTCGATCGTGGTCGGGGCGTCGGGGTGCGCCTCGAACCACTGCAGCCAGCCCTCGCGGCCGAGACTGCCGTAGTCCCCCCGGGTCGGGGCGGCCGGCGCGGCCGGGATCTCCTTGATCGTGGCGCCGGCGGCCTCGAAGGTCGCGAACTGGGCCCGCAGCGCGTCGCTCGTCCCGGTGGTGCCGAACGGGTCGGTGAACGCACCGGCCGGGACGCCGATGGTCTTGCCGCGCAGCGCGTTCGGGGTGAAGTACTGGCTCCAGTTCTCCGGCCGATGGCCGTTGGACACGTCGTCGAGGACGTCGTCGGGGTTGTCGACCGCCGCGACCTCCAGCAGCGCCGCCAGGTCCTCGACCGACTGGGTCATGAAGCCGACGTAGTCCTGGATGAGGGTCAGCGGCATGGTGCCCGCGCTGGACTGCATGCCGTCGGTGCCGCGCAGCGAGTAGAGGCTGCCGGCCCACGACGGACCCCACAGCGAGTCACCGGTCTGGGTGCCCATGGCGGCCGCGCCGAAGCTCGCGGCGATCGAGGCGCCCGAGCCCCCGCTGGAGCCGATGGTGCTCTTCGACGGGTCGAAGGCGTTCCACACCTGGCCGAAGTGGCTCTGGCTGAAGTGACCGCTCTGCGCGAACCGCGAGAGGTTCGCCTTGCCCAGGATGATCGCGCCGGCCTCGCGCAGCTTCTTCACCTGGAAGGAGTCGTCCGAGGGCGTCCAGCCGTCGAAGAGCACCGACCCACCGGTCGTGGGCATGTCCTTGGTGTCGATGATGTCCTTGACCAGGATCGGTACGCCGAGCAGCGGGCGGGTGTCGCCGGCCTTGCGCGCGGCGTCGGCGGCCTTGGCCTGCTTCATCGCGTCCGGCGCGACGGACAGGACCGACTTCAGCCCGAACGGACCACGGTCGTACGCCGCGATCCGGTCCAGGTAGGCCCGCACGATCTGCTGCGAGTTGGTGACCCGGGCCTTCAGGTCGGCCGACTGCTGGGTGAACGACTTGCCGATCGGGTCGTACGGCGAGGTCGTCTTCACGGTCTCGGCCTGGACGGCGCCGAGCACGTCGTTCTGGATCGGCTCGGTCGCGCCGGTCGCGCAGTCGGCCGCGTCGACGCCGAGGGCGGTGAGGTCGTAGTTGACGACCGAGCACAGCTCGCTCACGTTGAGGCCCGTGACGTCCGGGGTCGACACCAGCTGCTGGGCGGTGTTCTCGACGAAGCTGACCTCGGAGCCTGCGGTGGGGATCGGAGCACCGCCCAGGGCCCGGACCTCGGAGCGGCCGGCGACGACGTACCGGACCAGCGAGGCGGTGTCGCCGGGCTGGATCGTCAGGGACGTCATGAACGCCGGGTGGTTGGCCTCGTCGCCGGTGGTCGCGAGGTCGTTCGTGAACGGGTCGCGCAGGAAGTTGCCCATCCGGGTCAGGTCGCCCGCGGTGCCCGGCTGGCCGATCACGGTCGCCGACGGACCGTTGGTGCTCGCCGAGCCGGGACCGGCCGACGGCGAGTACCACGCCGCCCAGCCGTCCGCCGGTGTGATGGCCGCGTCGCCGGTCGACGTGCCGGCGATGGCGGTCTGGTTCGCGCCGGTGTTGTAGCCGAGCTGCCCGCCGAAGGCCACCTCGACGGTCACCGGCACGTGCAGCGTGTTGGTGAAGGAGTCGAAGAACCGCCCGTAGTTGTCGGCCTTGTCCACGGCCAGCTCGCGCTGGACGACCACGCCGTCGAGCTTGACCCCGCTGGTGGTGGAGAAGGTGTCGCGACCGTCGTACGTCAGACCGAAGCCGCGGAGCAGGATGCCGTTGAGCCGGCTCGTGCCGCCGGCGACCTCGACCCGGAGGCCGCCGTACCCCTGGAGGGCGAGGCCGGCGGTCCGCGTCACGCTGCCGGTGTCGACCCCCGGGATCGCGGCGTCCTGGACCTGCCAGGTGTCGCTGCGGGCGACGTTCACCGTGTTGAGAGCCTGGGCGGGGACGGCCGCGAGGGCCGACATGGCGAGCCCGGCCACCAGCGCCGGGGGGATGAAGCGATGACCGCGGCTGCGCCGCTGGTGCACCTTGCGAGACATACGACTCCTCTGGTCATGCCGGGCACCCGACGGGGCCCGGCCCGATAACACCGACGACGACAGCGCCGTGGTCGTCACCGGTCGCGTCCGCCCGAGCGGCGCGACCTGGCACGGCGCAACGTAGGCAAGCCGGATGTCACCGGCGTGACGCCCGGTCACGGGCCGTCGACCTCAAATGAGAAAGCGCGGACGACCCGTTCAGCCGGGGCGGGCAGAGGTCGAGGTGCGCATGATGACGACGCCCACGGCGGTCGACACGAGCGCGCACCCGGTGAGGATCGCGAAGAGCACGGACGGGCTCCACGACATCAGCGCCGGCGTCACCACGGCGAACGCCGCGGCGGCCGCCCGCGCCAGGGCGATGGTCGTGCCCTGGACCGTGCCGCGCCACTCGGTGTCGACCAGCTCCTGGGTCCAGACCTTGTAGAGCCCCTCCCCGACGAACGGGTAGGCGAGGCTGTAGAGGATCAGCGCGACCAGGACGACGGCGATCGACGTACCGCCCGACACGGCGATGAGGAGCTGCGAGCCGACCAGGAGCACTGCGCCGGCCGGGAAGACACGGCGCCGCCAGGGGGTGTCGGCGAGCAGGCTGAACCCGATCGTCCCGGCCAGCCCCAGGAGGGTCACCCCGAACGAGATGGCGGTGGCCGCGCTCTGGCCGGCGCCACCGACCACCACCAGGAAGTAGGTCCGGAAGCTGCCGAAGGTGTTGGCGAGCAGGGTGTAGACCACGTAGAACGCCGCGAGCAGGCCGGCCGTGCGCAGCGTCCCCTCGCTGGACCGTCGCGGGACGACGGCCCTCGGCTGCGGGGACCGGTCCTCCGCGAGCGACGCCGTCAGGCGGACCCGCGCCACGACCGTCAGGAGGGCGGCGACGGCGAGGACCCCGAAGACCGCGCGCATGCCGTCCACCCCGAACGGCGAGACCACGAGCGCCAGGGCGGTCGCCAGGAGGATGCCTACCGTCCACATGACGTGGGTGAGGGCGATCAGCCGCCCGCGCACCGCCACCGGCGCCCGCTCGGACACCATCCCCAACGAGGCGGGCAGGTCCGCTCCCGAGGCGATCCCGAGCAGCACGACCCCGCCGTACAGGGCCCACGCCTGGTGCGCGCCCGCCACCACGGCGGCGCCCAGGGCGTAGAGCACGACGGTCGCCGAGAACACGCGGTGCCGACCCACCCGGTCGGACACCGGTCCCCCGACCAGGGCTCCAGCGGCGATCGAGAGGGTCAGCGCGAAGCTGACGAAGCCGACCGACCAGTCGTCGAGGCCGAGGTCGGAACGCCAGAGCGGGAGAGCGGATCCCACGGAGACGATGGCGGCGCTGTCGAGCAGCGAGGCCATGCCGGCGACCAGGACGAGTCGACGCAGACCGGTGCTCGCCGAGCGCGTGGGCAGCACCCGCTCAGCCGGTGACGGTGGAGGCACGCACGACGAGCTCGGGGGTGAGCTCGAGGTGGGGGCGGGGCCCGGCTGCCTCCGCGCCGGACGTCGCGGCGATCTCGTCGACCAGCAGCTCCGCGACGGTGGTGCCCAGCTGCTCCTGCGGAGTCCGGATCGAGGTCAGCGGCACCGCTCCCAACCGCGCGAACTCGATGTCGTCGTACCCGATCACGGCGACGTCGTCGGGCACGCTGAGGACGCCGCGGAGCCCGGCCAGCAGGCCCATCGCCACCAGGTCGTTCACCCCGAGGAGGGCGTCGGGAAGGGTCGACGGACTGCGCCGCAGGAGCTGGCGGGCACCGGCCTCGCCGCCGTCGATGGAGCGGGCCGGGCACCAGACGACCTCCACCGACGCCCCGGGCTGCTGGCCTACGGCGGCCGAGACGCCGTCGAACCGCTCGGCGATCTGGCTCCGCTCCAGGGTGTCGGTGACGAACGCGAGCCGGCGGCGCCCGGTCGAGAGCAGGTGCTCGGCCGCGATGCGACCGCCGGTGACGTGGTCGATGGACACCGACGCCTGCTCCGGGCTGCGCGCCCGGTGGGCGCAGAGCACGCTGGCCATGCCCCGGGCCCGCAGTCGGGACAGCTCCGGCTCGATGTCGGTGACGGGGGTGATGATGACGCCGGCCAGTCGCTGGCGCTCGAACAGCTCGAGGAACCCCCGCTCCCGCTGCGGGTCCCCGCCGTCGACGGCCGACAGCAGCTGGATCTCGGCGGCCGCGAGCCGGTCGCTGATCGCGTTGGTGATCGCGGGCGTCCGGGCGCTGGCCAACTCGTAGGAGATGTAGCCGGCCACCGGGTTGCGCCCACGACGCAGGCTGCGCGCGGCGTCGTTGGGGGCGAAGTTCAGGGTCTCCATGGCCGACCTGATGCGTTCCCGGGTCGGCGGCGACATGCGCTCCGGGTGGTGGAAGTAGTTCGAGACCGTGGCGGCCGAGACCCCGGCGAGCGCGGCGACGTCGCGGATCGTCGGTGAGTCAGCGGGTCCGGCCATGGCGCGCCCATGCTACGGGCGCCCTACGGCGGTGGGGTCCGCGACGGGTCGCGGGCCCCACCGCCGTGCGGTGCTCAGGGACGGACGGTCAGCGCCGTACGACCCGGAAGCCGTCGACCCCGCGCGCTTGGCCGGTGGTCGCGGTGCCCGGGTAGACCACGACGACCCGGTGCCGGCCGGCCTTCAGCCTCCTCAGCGTCACGGTCGCCTTCCCGTTGGCCGCGAGCCGGACCCGGCGTACGACGCGGCCGTCGAGACGGACCTCGACCCGGCCGGCGACCTTGCCGCGGGTGGAGCGGACGGCGATCGTGACCTTGGGCCGGGTCGTGGTGGTGACCTTGGCGGGCCGGACCTTGACCTTCACGGTCGTCTTGCCGACCGGAGCCGGCGTCACCGGAGGCGCCGGAGTGTCGGCGACCCGGGCATCGAGCGCGCCGCCTGTGACCTGGAAGGTCACGTAGCCGTCAGCGAAGGTGGCGCCGAGCGCCAGGCTGCGCCCGTTCGACCAGACCCGCCGGCCGTTGACGGTGACCGTCTGGTCGGCCGTCGCGGGCACCGAGACGGTGCCCCGGGTGTCCGCGGGAGAGGCGGCCTTCAGGGAGAAGGCGCCCGCGGCCACGTCCTGGGTCCACGAGACGTCGATCTCACCGGTCTCGGTGGGGACGACGCCCTTGCTGAACTTGAGGTCGCCCGGGTGCGGCTGAAGCTTCCAGGTGGAGTAGCCGGGGCCGGTCGGCGAGATGCCGAGGACCTGCTCGGTGAGCTGGACCGTGGGCGAGGCGGCCCATCCGTGCGCCAGGCTGGCCGTGGCCCGGTTGACGCCGCCGTCGGTGTTCTTGAACTCCCAGAACGCGCCGGTGTAGAGCGGGTTCTCGGGGTCGATCATCGTGCCCCAGGTACGACGCATCAGGTCGAAGGCGCCCTCGGTGTCGTCCACCGCGAGGCGGCCACCGGTCTCCATGCCGATGCCGAACGGCTCGATGGTGTGCCCGGTGGGGTCGACGAGACCCTCGCCCATGATCGCGCCGTGGTCGTTCCAGTTGACCTTGAGCGCCTCGAGGACCCGCTTCTCCTGCCCCTTCGGCACGAAGCCGTACTGCAGGGCGAGGCCGTTGACGTCGCCCGCGATCAGGTCCATCTTCTGGTCGCTCTGGCCGAAGAACCCGCCCTCCTGGTTCCACAGCGTCGTGGTCACGGCCGTCTTGATCCGGTCGGCCGTCGCGTCGTACTCCGCGGCCCGCTCGGCGGTGCCGATCTGGCGCTCGTACCACGCCATCTCGCGCAGCAGGATGTAGTAGTCGATGCTGAACTTCGTCACGTACCCGGGCATGTAGGACTGGAAGTAGTCGCGGTCGCCGCGGGTGTAGGTGGGGTCGCTCGGGTTGGCCGGGTTGCGCGGCGCGATCAGGTTCTTGTCGAGATCGAGGAAGGCCTGGTTGTAGGCCACCGACCGACGCACCTGGTCCAGCGTGGCCCGGGCGAACTCCTCGTCGCCGGAGTAGCGGAAGTAGTCGATGATCGAGCGCGTGCCGTAGCCCGAGTAGTTCACCGAGTAGTAGATCGGCGCACCCTGGCCGATCGGGTACGAGCCCCCGGGGCCGGTGCCGACGCGGCCCTTGTTGAAGTCCGGGGAGCCGGGCAGGTGACCGTCGGCGCGCTGCTCGCGCAGCAGCTCCTCCAGGGACCACTTGACGTACTGCTCGCCCTCGTCGCCCAGGGTCGCGATCGCGGTCGGGCCCTGGATGATCAGGTCGCCGGTCCAGATGCTGCCGTCGCGCTTGGCGCCGTCGTAGATCCGACCGTCGGGCAGGCCGCGCAGGCCGGGGAGCTTCAGGTTGGTCTGCAGCGTGTAGGCGCCGGCGTACCAGAGCCGGTTGAGCTCGTCGTCGCTGGACTCGAAGTGGCCCCGGTAGTCCTCGGGAGTCGCTCGGTAGGCCTGGAAGTCGACGCCGAGGTCGCGGATGGTGAGTGAGCCGGGGGTCGTCAGCGTGAGCAGGACGAACCGGAAGCCCGGGTGGGCGCCGGCCTCCAGCCGTCCGGGGGTCGTGGGGGTCAGCAGGTCGTTGCCGCCGACCAGGGACTGGCCGGGGTTCTCGTCGGACGCCGGGCCGAGGGCGGCGCTGGTGACGGCGGTGCCCGGGACGGCCGGGTTGCCACCCGATGCGGGCACCGGGCCCGTGACCGGGGCGGTCAGGGGCGCGTCGAGCGTGATGGTGCCGGCGCCGGAGCCCTGGCCGGTGGTCGGGGCGAAGGCGACGATCGTGCGGGTCTGCGCGGTCGCGCCGGTGCCGATCACGATCTCGCTGTCGACCTCCAGGCCGGCGGTCGAGGCGACCGGGAGGACGGTCTCGCCCGCCGCCGTGTTCACCCGTACGGCGGTGCTGGCCGCTCGTCGCAGGAACGAGCGGGCCTCGCCGGTGACGACCTGCAGGGTGGGGTCGGCACCGCCGGGCGTGGCCGGGGTGGTCCGGACGACGTCCATGAACGGGACGCCGCTCATCTCCTGCCCGAAGTCGAGGACGACCGACGCCGGGGTCTCACCCGCCACCGTGGTCAGGGTCATCGAGCCGTTGCGCTCGACGAGGGCCGCCGGGCGGGTCACCGAACCACGGGGATCGGCGAACGCGGTCGGGTAGACCTGGGGCGAGTCGGGGCCCAGGACGTACTTCTCCCAGCTGGCGGGGGCGTCCACGGCGACGGACGGTGCGGCGACGCTGGCGCCGCCGCCCGTCGTCAGCGTGACACCGCCGATGGCCAGCACGGCCGCGGCCGCGAGGCTCGTGAACCTCAGGCGGCGAGCCTGGTGGTTGTTCGACATGTAGTTCTCTCCAGTGGCTGATCGGATCACCGGGGGGCGCCGTGTCGCCGCCCACCTCGTCCTGCCTGCAGCACCGCGATGCGGCGCCGGCGTGACTGTCGTCACGCGAGGTGAACCGTTTCACAAGAAGGGCCGGGCGTCACTACTCGTCCACGAATGTGAACCACAATGTGTCATCGCGCCCCGAAACGGCCTCCACGGAGCCGATGAGCGGCTTGGAACAAGTTGTGTCAAAGCTCCAGAACGCCTCGAACCTGTGACCTGGTCCACAGTAGGCTGATCTTTGGTGAATCGTTTTATGACCGACAAGGACGGACCGGTGACCCAGTCGAGCCACCCCTCACCTCGGATCGAGGCGGACCACCTCACCCTGCAGATCCTCTCGGCCATGGCGCGGGGCATGAACACGACCGACGCGGCGACGGCGTGCAACGTCTCGCTCAGCACCCTGCGCCGACGCCTCGACGACGCCCGGCGGGCGTGGGGGCTGGAGCACAACATCGAGCTCGTGGTCCACGCCGTCCGTAGCGGCCTGATCTGAATGCCGGGCTCGAGGTCGGCGTCCATCAAGGACGTCGCAGTCGCGGCCGGAGTCTCCGTCGGAACCGTCTCCAACGTCCTGAACCGCCCAGACCGGGTGGGCGCCGCGAACCGGCAGCGGGTGGAGCGGGCCATCGCCGCCCTGGGCTTTGTGCTGAACGAGCCGGCCCGCCACTTGCGCGCCGGGACCAGCCGGACCCTCGCCTACCTGGCCCTCGACACCAGCAACCCCTTCTTCACCGACGTCGCGCAGGGCGTGGAGGCTGTGGCCGAGCTGCACGGCCTCGGCCTGATGCTCTGCAACGCCGGCGGCCGGGCCGAGCGCGAGGCCGCTCACCTGCGCCTGGTCCACCAGCACCGCGTGCAGGGCCTGCTCATCACCCCCGTGGACCCTCGGTCGGCCGGTCTCAGGGCCGTCCGGGACCAGGGCATCCCGACCGTGGTCGTGGACCACCGGACCGACCACACGTTCTGCTCCGTCGCGGTCGACGACCACCTGGGGGGACGCCTCGCGGTCCAGCACCTCCTGGACCGCGGCCACCGACGGGTCGCGTTCGTCGGCGGTCCGCTCACGACCGGGCAGGTGGCCGACCGGCTCGCCGGCGCCCGGTCGGCCTGGCAGACCGCCGGCCGGTCCGATGACGACCTCGTCGTGCTCGAGACGGCCCGGTCCGACGTACCGCACGGCGGCCTGGCGGCGCGGCGGCTGTCCGGCCTGCCCGACCACGCCCGTCCCACGGCCGCCTTCTGCGCCAACGACCTCCTGGCCCTGGGGGTCCTGCAGCACGCCGTCAGCACCTCGGTGCGGGTGCCGCACGACCTCGCGATCGTGGGGTACGACGACATCGAGTTCGCCGGCGCGGCCGCCGTTCCCCTCACCTCGGTCTCGCAGCCGCGCCGCGAGCTGGGGCGGGCTGCCTCCGACCTGCTCCTGGCGGAGGTCGCCGACCCCGGGCACCGGCACCAGCAGCTGCTCTTCCGCCCCGAGCTCGTGGCGCGCGCCTCGACGGCCCTGGCGTGACGGCGTCGCATCGGGCGCGTCCGAGGTGCCTGGTGCCGACCGCTCAGGTCACCCGCCCCGGCGTCCCCGTCCGCGCAGGCGCCGCCGGTCGCGCAGCACCACCAGCAGGGCGGCGAGCAGGAAGACCAGAGCGACCGCGGTGGCGCCGTACAGCGCCTGGCGGTGGGTGGCCTCGGACGCGGTCGACAGGGTCTGGCCGGACCCGTAGATCGGCGTGTAGTAGGCCACCGAGGCGGTCGCGACGCCGAGGCTGTTGGCGATCCGCTGGCCGAGCTGGCCGATCGCGCCGGCGGCGCTCCCGCGGTCCCGGGGTACGTCGCGCAGCGTCATCGTGTGGTTGGGCGACACGACGAGGCCGGCACCGAGGCCCGACAGCAGCTGGAGCAGCGGGACCAGCAGCACCAGCGTGAGCGTCGAGGCGCCGGCCACGACCAGGCCGACCGTGCCGAGCACCCCGGCGAGGGTGACCAGGATGCCGAGGAGGGTGAGGGAGCGGGCCCAGCGGTCGACGTACCGGCCGCCGAGGTGGGCGCCGAGCACCGAGGTCAGCGACGACGGCAGCATGATCAGGCCGACCTCGAAGGGGGTCAGGCCGCGGGCGGACTGCAGGTAGATCAGCAGGGCCAGGTTGACCCCGGGGCCACTCGCGAACCAGGTGAGCGAGACCAGGACCCCGTTCCGGAAGGACGGGACGGCGAGCAGCTGCGGGTCGACGATGCCGGTCCGCCCGGCGGCCGCCCGGCGCCGGCCGCGGACCACGAGGACGACCAGCAGCGCGGCGGCGGGCAGCAGGGCCAGCCAGCGACCGGCCGGGTCCCCGGGGCGGCCGGTGGTCAGCACCAGGGGCAGCAGCAACAGCACCAGCGACGCGCTCCCCAGGGCCAGGCCACCCCAGTCGACGTCCGGACGGCGGCGCCCGCCGTCCAGCGAGCCCGCCCCGGCCAGCACCCGGTGCACGGCGACCAGGAGCGCGGCGAAGACGGGGAGATTGAGGGCGAAGACCCCGCGCCAGCCGAGCGCCGGCAGCACCATGAGGAGGCCGCCCACGCTGGGCCCGAGCGCGGTCGCCAGGCTGACGCAGACGCCGTACCGCCCGAAGGCGCGACCGCGCTCCTCGGCCCGGTAGAGGTGCTGGACGATCCCGAGCAGCTGCGGCATCAGCAGTCCCGCACTCACGCCCGCGAGCGCCCGGCCCAGCACCAGCACCTCGATCCCGGGGGCGAAGGTGCACACCGCGGCCGCGAGCAGCCCGCCCCAGAGCCCGGCCCGGGTGAGCGTCAGGCGGTGGCCGTGGTCGCCGATCCGGCCGGCCGGGACCAGGGTGACGGCGAAGAGCACGACGTACGACGCCGACACCAGCTGGATGCCGGTCGGGCCGGCGTCGAGGGACCGCTCGATCGACGGGATGGCCAGCGACACCTTGTGGATGTCCAGCAGCAGCATGCCGGCGGCCAGCCCGCACACGGTGACCGCGGCCAGCCGGCTGCGCACGACCGGGAGGACCGCGGTCACGGGCACCCCCCGGACACGCCGGCGGCGCAGGCCGCGAGGACCTGCGCCGCCGGGTGGTGGCTGCCGGGCTCGCCCGTCATGCTCCCTGGAGGAGCTTGGTGGAGTCGACGAGCTGGACGAACTCGTTCTCCGCGCCGATCAGGCCCCAGCTGGCGACCCAGTCGACCGTCCGGTTGAAGTGGTCCTCCGGGTAGGGACCGGCGTGGATGTAGCGCAGCCGCCCGAGCTTGAAGTCCTCGGGAGCCAGCTCGGCGACCGGCGCCGCCTGCTCGACGAAGTACTTCAGGTAGGGCCGGATGTCCTCGTGGATCTTGTCCACCGCGCGGTTGACCGCGCGGGTGATCTTGGTGAACTGGTCGTCGGTCAGGCTCTCGCCGGCGACCTCGGCTCCGAAGTAGTGCCCCTCGGCGAGGACCTTGTAGCCCTGCTTCTCGGCGACCGTGATCCACGGCTCCATGACGGCGACGGCGTCGATGTCGCCGTCGCGCAGCGCCTCGAAGCGCTCCTTGCCCTTGATGCCGACCAGGTTGATGTCGGTGCGCGGCAGGAAGCCCTCGAGCAGCTGGAGGACCAGGTAGTGCGAGCCGTGGTGGAAGTTCACGCCGACCCGGACGCCGGCGAGGTCGCCGGGGACGTTGTACGGCGAGTCGGGCCGCACGATGATCGCCTGGCTGGCGACGGCGGAGCGGCGGGCGACCACCTTGCCGTTGACCTGACTGTCCTGCGAACGGCGCAGCTGGCCCCACTCGCACGCGTTGTAGAGCTGCGACTGGCCGGCCTCGAACAGCTTGAAGCTGCTGAACGAGGACACGATGTCGGGCCGCTCGATGAAGCGCAGGCCCTCCTCGTCGCTCGGGCGCTTGCGGATCAGCTCGACGTCGAGCCCCTCCTCGGCGAAGTAGCCCTCCTCCTCGGCGACGTAGTACGGGAGGTAGAAGACCGTCCCGGCCGCCTCGATCTTGATAGTGCTCATCTCGCTCCTTCACTTGCGACCGAGGCCGCTCCACTAGAAGTTCGATCAGAACCTAGCGTCGGCACCGTAGAAAATTTTAATTTTGTTCATCTAGTGAGATGGTCGACTTAAACGCTCGGCACGCGGCTTAGCGTTCTGGCGCGGAGCGGTGCCAGTGGGCGCACCCTCCGCCCCCGAGAGAGAGCGAGTACGTCGAGATGTTGCGTCATCCCCGCAGGCGGTTCACCGCCGCGATCGCGGTCCTGTCCACCGCTGCCGTCCTGCTCGGTGGCTGCGCGGGAGGCGACGCGGTGTCCAGCTCGTCGGACACTCCGGTGCAGGGCGGCGTGCTGAAGTACCGCACCACCGGCGCCAACCTGAGCTCGACCGACCCGGCCGTGCACACCGGCTACGGACCGGCGGTCCCGGTCCGCGGCATCGTCGACTCCCTCGTCTTCCAGCAGGAGGACGGGACGATCGAGCCGTGGCTCGCGACCGAGTGGACGGTCGACGCGAGCGCCACCCACTACGAGTACACGCTGCGCGATGACGTCACCTTCAGCAACGGCGAGAAGCTCGACTCCGCCGCGGTCAAGCAGAGCTACGACGCCCTGGTCTCCCAGGGCGCCAAGTACGCCGTCGCCAACGAGTGGATCGGCGATCTGCGCGAGATCACCACCCCCGACCCGTCGACGGTCGTCTTCGACTTCGACTCCCCCAACTCCTCGTTCCTCCAGGCCAGCTCGACGACCTCGCTGGGCATCGTGGCGCCGGAGACCGCGGCGCTGTCCTACGAGCAGCGCCAGGAGGGCGACACGATCATCGGCAGCGGCCCGTTCGTGGTCGCCGAGACGCGGGGCGAGGAGGGCTACGTCCTCGACCGCCGCGACGACTACGCCTGGGCGCCGGCGTCGGCCGAGAACCAGGGCGCGGCGTACCTGGACGGCATCGAGGTCTCGACCACGCCGGACAACAGCATCGCGGCCGCCCAGCTGCGCAACGGCGACATCGACCTGATGCACAACACCGAGCCGGCCGACAAGACCGAGTTCTCGACCAACCCCGACCTCACGATCCGTCGTGACCCGCTGCCCGGCGCGGCCCTCGGCTTCGTGGTCAACACCGCGAAGCCCGGCCTCGACGACCCCGAGGTACGGCGGGCGCTGGCCCTCTCGGTCGACCGCGAGGCCGTCCTGGAGCGGGCGTCGGCGATCGACGTCCCGGCGACCAGCGTGTTCGCGGCGAGCAACCCGTTCTGGACCGACCAGTCCGAGCTCATCACCACCGACGTCGACGAGGCCGAGCGGCTGCTCGACGACGCCGGCTGGGTCAAGGGCGACGACGGCGTCCGCGAGAAGGACGGCGAGCGGCTGTCGTTCGACCTGATCTACAGCCCCTCGACCATCTCCCACGAGCCGAACATCGCGGTCGTGCAGTCGCAGTGGAAGGACCTCGGCGTCGAGCTGAGCTTCGGCAGCCTCACCGCCGCCGAGCTCAACCAGCGGCTGGTCAACGGCGACTACTCGTTCTCGTGGGGCAGCGGCACCCGCCCCGACGTCGACGTGCTCCGCGGCAACTACGGCGGTCTGGACCCCGCGCTGGACCGGACCTTCGCGGCGATCCTCGCGGAGCCCGACCAGGCCGCCCGCCAGGTGCTGGCCGACACGGCGGCCCGGACGATCCTCGAGCAGGCCTACTTCATCCCGCTCTACGACTTCATCCAGCCCTTGGCCTACCGCAACACGACCCACCTCCCGACGCTCGAGGCGAGCCACCTGCCGCTGCTGAGCGACGTCTGGGTCGACGAGTCATGACGACCACGACCACCGCACCAGTCGTGGCGCCGGCCGGGGCACCCGCCCCGGCCGGCCGGGGGGACGTGGTGCGCACCGTCGCCCGCGTCGTCGCGGTGCGCCTCGCCCATGCGGCGGCCGTGATCGCGGCGGCGTACTCCGCCTCCTTCTTCCTGCTGTTCGTGCTGCCCGGCGACGCCGTGCTGGCCCGGATCGGCACGACCGACACCGTCGGCAGCAGCGACCTGAGCAACCTCGACCTCGACGCACTGCGCACCGAGGTCGGCCTCAACGACAGCCTGGGCCAGCAGTACTGGTCCGGGCTCACCGGGCTGCTGCACGGCGACCTCGGCCACTCACTCATCAACGACCGGCCGGTCACCGCGCTGCTCGGCGAGGCCCTGCCCAACACGCTCACGCTGACCGCGCTGTCGCTGCTCGTGTCGGTGCCGCTCGGGTTCGCCCTCGCGCTGCTCGCCGTAGTGCCACGCTCGCGGCGGCTGCGGTCGCTGGCGGCCCTGGTGCCGTCGGCGTACGTCAGCCTCCCGGTCTTCTGGATCGGGGTGCTGTTCATCTACCTCTTCGCCATCACCCTGGGCTGGTTCCCCTCCAGCGGCAGCCAGGGCGCGGCGTCGATCGTGCTGCCGACGGCGGTGCTCGCCCTCCTCGGGGCGGCCCAGTTCGCCCAGGTGCTGATCAGCGGCCTGCGCTCCGAGGTCGGGAAGACGTACGCCGCGGTCACCGCCCCGGCCAAGGGGGCGAGCCGCACCTACACGGTGCTGCGGCACTGCGTGCGCAACGCCGCGTTCCCGTTCCTGGCCGTCTTCGGCCTCCGGGTCGGCCAGCTGCTGGCCGGGACGGCCGTCGTGGAGGTGGTCTTTTCGCGCAACGGCATCGGCCGGCTGATGGTCGAGTCGGTCCGGGCCGTCGACCTGACCGTGGTGCTCGGGCTGGTGGTCGTGCTGGCCCTCGTCTACGTCGTCATCAACATGGTCGTCGACGTCGGGTACGCCGTCCTCGACCCGCGGGTACGACGCCGCGCCCCGGCGCGGGCCGCCCAGGACCGGACCCAGGAGGTCCCCGCATGACCGACACCATCCAAGGCACGCTGACCCCCTCGGTCGCCTCGGCACCCGAGCTGCCGGTCCCCGAGACCGACCGGCCCGGGGCCACCGGCCCGGGCCGCCGACGCCGCCGGCTGCGGGAGCTGCACGTCCACCTCGTCCTGCTCGGCGTCCTCGTCCTGGTCGCCCTGTTCCCGGGCGTCACCGCGACCCACGACCCGCTCGCGCTGGACGGCCTGCCGTTCCAGCCGCCGAGCGGCTCGTTCTGGTTCGGCACCGACGAGATCGGCCGCGACCTGTGGTCGCGCGTCGTGCACGGCCTGCGCATCTCGTTCTTCTCCGCCGCGCTCGCCGTCCTGGTCGCGCTGGTCCTCGGCTCGGTCGTCGGCATCGCCTCGGGCGTCCGCCCCGGTGGTGTCCTCGACCGGCTGCTGAGCATCCTGACCGAGGCCGTGATGGCCGTCCCCGCGGTGCTGCTCGCGCTCGCCGCGATCACGGCGTACGGCCGCGGCGCCTACATCGCCGCCGTCGCCATCGGCATCGCGGAGGCCACCGGCTTCGCCCGCCTGGTGCGTGGCCTGGTCATCCAGGCCCAGACCCTCGGGTACGTCGAGGCCGCCCGCACCTGCGGGACCCGGCCCTGGCGGGTCCTCACCCGGCACGTCGTCCCGGCCGTCTACCCGCCGGTGCTGTCCTACACGGCCATGCACTTCGGCCTGGCGATGCTGGCCATCGGCTCGCTCAGCTACCTCGGCTTCGGCGAGGCCCCGCCGTCGCCCGAGTGGGGCGTGCTGATCTCCGGGGGTCAGAAGTACCTCGTGCACGCCTGGTGGGTCGCGATCATCCCGGGCCTCGCCCTGACCGCCGTCGTCGTCCTGCTCAACCGCATCGCCTACCTGCTGCAGGAGAACCGCCCGTGAGCACGCCTCTCGTCACGATCACCGACCTGTCCGTCGCCTACCGCCGCGGGGACTCCCGCGAGACCGCGCTCGAGGGGGTCTCGCTGGAGATCGCCCGCGGCCGGGTCACGGCCGTCATCGGCGAGTCCGGCTCCGGCAAGAGCACGCTGGCGCACGCCGTCGTCCGGCTGCTGCCCGGCAACGGCGACATCACGGGCGGCGAGGTCCGCTTCGAGGACGAGGACCTGCTGGCCCGCACCGACCGCGAGTTCCGACCACTGCGCGGCGCCCAGATCGGATTCGTCCCGCAGGACCCGATCGGGTCGCTGAACCCGACGAAGACCGTCGGCGCCCAGGTCCGGGAGGCCTTCAGGCTCGCCGGCTCCCCGCTGGGCGCCGACGAGGTGCAGGAGCGGATCGTCGCCGACCTCGCCGACCTGGGCTTCGCCGATCCGGAGACCCTGCTCCGCCGCTACCCGCACGAGCTGTCGGGCGGGATGCGGCAGCGCATCCTGGTGGCGATCGCGTTCAGCCAGCGCCCGCAGCTGGTGATCGCCGACGAACCGACCAGCGCGCTCGACGTCCTGGTCGGCCAGGACGTGCTGCGCCGGCTGCACGACGTCCGGACCAAGCACGGGACCACCGTCGTGCTGATCACCCACGACCTGGCCCTGGCCAGCCGGAACGCGGACGACGTCGTGGTCCTCCAGGGCGGCCGGGTCGTGGAGGCCGGACCGGTCGACGACGTGTTCGCCCGGCCGCAGCACGCCTACACGCAGGCGCTGCTGGCCAGCTCCGCCCGGATCGCCGAGGGCCGGGTGCTCAGCATCGGCGAGGCCTACCGACGCCAGGACCGACCCACCTCGACCGTCCTGGACCCGGGGGCGGCGACGGCGATCGAGCTGCGCGGCGTCTCCAAGGAGTTCGGGCGCGGCACGTCGCGCGTGCAGGCCGTCGACGACGTGTCGCTGGAGGTCGCGGCCGGCTCCACCTTCGCCCTGGTGGGCGAGTCCGGATCCGGCAAGACCACGACCAGCCGCCTCATCCTCGGTCTGGAGCAGGCCGACCGGGGCGCGGTCCGGGTGCTCGGCGAGGACGTCGGCTCGCTGGGCCGGGCGGGCGTCCGGGCGCTGCGCCGCCGGATGCAGGTCGTCTATCAGAGCCCTTTCGACTCCCTGAACCCGCGCCTCGACCTCGGGGCACTGGTGGCGGAGCCGCTGGAGGCCTACCGGATCGGCTCCCGCGCCGAGCGCCGCACCCGCGTCCGGCAGCTGCTCGACCGCGTGCGGATCCCTTCGTCGTACGTCGGCCGCCGCCCGCAGGAGCTCTCCGGTGGCCAGCGGCAGCGGGTGGCGATCGCCCGGGCGCTCGCCCTCTCCCCTGAGCTGGTGGTGCTGGACGAGCCGGTCTCCGCGCTGGACGCGACCATCCAGGCCCAGATCCTCGAGCTGCTGCAGGAGCTCCAGCGCGACCTCGGGCTGACCTACTTCCTGGTCACCCACGATCTCGCCGTGGTCGCCGACGTCGCGAGCCGGGTCGCGGTGATGCGCCGCGGCCGGCTGGTCGAGCTCGGCCGCACCGACGAGGTCGTGCTCGCCCCGCAGCACGACTACACCCAGGCCCTGCTCGCCGTCTGATCCCGTCCGACCCCACGTCCGCCCCAGGAGGAACCGCACGTGTCCGGCTACGACTACGCCAGCGCCATCACCGGCTGCACCACCGAGGTGCGCGGCCGCTTCGCCCTGCGCGGCACCTCCTTCGAGCTGCTCGCCGACGGCTCGGTCGCCTCGGGCGGACCGGGCCGCGCCCCGGGGCCGCTGGACCTGCTGATCTCGGCCCTGGTCGCCAACATGCTCAACGTGCTGCACGACGGGGACCTCGCGTCCGACCCGGACGACGAGGAGGCCGAGCCCCGGCGCGACGTCCAGGTCCGGGCCCGGGTCTCGCGCTACCCCGCCGGGCGGCTGAAGGTCGGCCGCCTGGTCGTCGAGGTGCTGGTCGGCGGGCTCGACCCGGCCGGCACCGACGAGCTGCTCGAGGAGTACCGCCGCGGGTGCCGGGTGCTGCCCGCGCTCGAGACGATCCTCGACGTGGAGCTGCGCGGCAGCTCGCCCGCGGACGCGGCGGCATGAGCCGGCGCGCCCCCACCGACGAGCCGCTGCACGACCTCCTCGCCGAGCGGTGGAGCCCCCGCTCGTTCGTGCGCGACCACGAGCTCGACGAGGACGACGTCACCACGCTGCTCGAGGCGGCCCGCTGGGCCCCGTCCGCCCAGAACCGCCAGCCGCGCCGCTTCGTCGCCGCCCGGCGCGGCACCGACCTGCACGCCCTGGTGACCTCCGCGGTCTACGAGCGGAACCGCTGGTGGGCCGAGCGGGCCTCGCTGCTCGTCCTCGGCATCGTCGAGCGGGTCGGCGCCGACGGTCGGGCGCAGCGCTTCGCCGAGTACGACCTCGGCCAGGCCGTCGCCCACCTGACGGTGCAGGCGCACCACCTGGGGCTGCACGTGCGCCAGATCGGCGGCTTCGACGCCACGGTCGCGGCCGAGCGGCTGGACGTCGCGGCGCCGTACGAGCCCTGGGTCCTGGTGGCCGTCGGGCGAGCGACCGAGACCGCGGACCTGGAGCCCGAGCACCTCGAGCGCGACACCGCGCCCCGGGTCCGGCTGCCACTGACCGAGCTGGTGCGTCGCCGCGCCTGAGCGGGTCTCCTCCTCGCTAGGCTGTGCCGACGATCCAGGACTGAAGGACACCCGTGGCTTTCGAGAAGAAGTACAGCGACGAGGTGCGCGACGCCGCCGTACGACGGGTCGCCGACCGCCGCCAGAACGAGCCGGGCAACCGCTCCATCCTCCGCGAGGTCGCGGAGGAGTTCGAGGTCGGCGAGCAGTCGCTGCGGATCTGGGTCAAGCGGCTCGACGACGGCATGTTCGCGACCGGCGAGGCCGCCCGCCTGCGACAGGCCCCGAAGGAGCAGCTGCTGTCCCGGATCGCCGAGCTCGAGGCCGAGGTCGAGGATCTGCGCGAGGAGAACGCCGTGCTGCGGAGGGCGTCGATGATCTTCGCCGCCGAGGCCGCCGAGGCCACCCGCACGCGCTAGAAGTTCACCTTGCGACACGCTAGTTCTTCTACATCAATTGTGGGCTATCTTGATAGAGATAATGCACACCGGGTGCGCGCCGTCGAAAGGACCCCGATGCACGTCTCGCTCCACCTGAGCCCGCAGAGCCGACAGGCGTCCGACGACGCCGACGTGATGGCCGGCGTGGTCGAGAAGGCGCTGCTCGCCGAGCAGCACGGCGTCGCCTCGATCGGCCTGACCGAGCACCACCTGGCCGGTTACAACACCTACGTCGACCCGTTCCTGATGGGCGCCCACCTCGCCGGGCGGCTCAGCACCGCCCACATCTCCGTGACGGTGGCGCAGGTGGCGCTCGAGCACCCGCTGCGGCTGGTCGAGAAGTGCAACATCCTCGACCAGCTCACCCGGGGCCGGTTCCTGGTCGCGCTGGCGGCGGGCTCCGCCTCCCCGACCGAGCTCGAGGCGTTCGGCGCCGAGGGCATCGACCGGGCCCGGGTGACCGAGGAGCGGATCCAGGCCGCCCTGCGCATCTGGGCGCACGAGGAGGGCGACCCGCCGCTCGACATCGGCACCAGCGTCGACCGCGGGGTGATCAGCGCCCGGGTCAGCCCCGCGTCGTACCGGCTCCCCCGGCCGCTGGTCGCCCGGGCCACCCGCACCCCGGCCACCATCCAGCGGCTCGGTCGCGAGGGCGTGCCGGTGATCATGGGCCAGTGGCTGGCCAAGGACGGCGACAACCGGGCCGACCTGCCGCTCTACACCGAGGCGCTGCTCGCCGGCGGCCACGACGCCGCCACCGTCGAGGAGTGCCTGACCTGGCTCGGCTTCGGCCTCACCGTCGTGGTCGCCCCGACCCAGCGCGCCGCCGAGCAGCGCTGGGCGGAGTACCTCGAGGTCGGCGGCGAGGGTCCGCAGCCCGGCCGCCTCGGCACGCCCGCCGCCTGGGAGAAGGAGTGGACCCACCGCGAGGTCGCCCGGGCCTCCGGCTCCCTCGTGGGCTCGCCGCAGCGGGTGGTCGAGACGATCCAGGAGATCGCCGCCAACGGTGCCCGCCACGTCCGGATCATCCCGGCCATCCCCGCCGGGCGGGCGGAGGACCGGGACGAGATCTACCGGCTGATCTTCGAGGAGGTCCTCCCCCACGTCGACGCCCGGCCACTCCCCGACCCGGTGGCACTGCGCAGTCCCGCAACGCTGACCCGTCACTGAATGACCTCGCGCTGCGGCGCGTCGGTCACCGAGTGACGGGTCGATGGACGGTCGGGCAGGGGTGACAATCACCCGGTGAGGGTCAGGTCGGTCATCCCCGGCGCGCTCGGGCTGCTCGTGTCGCTGCTGCTCGCGGCCGGGTGCACCGCCGGGCAGAACCCGGACGTGCCGCTCGGCGCGACGAGGGAGGACCCGCCCGGGGAGGCGGTCACCGTCCGCCACTCGCGCGGGACGACGACCGTGCTCCGACCGCCACGGCGCGTGGTGACCCTCGGGTCCACCGACACCCAGGTCGCCGCGGCCCTGGACGTGCCGATCGTGGCGGCGGTCCGCGATCCGACCAGCCGCGACGGCAACTGGCCGGGCGTCATGCCGGTGCTGTCGGGCGACGTCGCCGTCCTCGACGACGACCTCCCCGACCTCGAGCGCATCGCCCTCGCCCGCCCCGACCTGATCCTGGCCGTCTCGGCCACCGGTCCCTACCTCGACGCCTACGACCAGCTGTCCCGGATCGCCCCGGTCCTCGCCCCGGCCGAGCCGACCGGGGACACCACCGACAGCGGCGAGGAGGTCACCCGGACCCTCGGCCGGGCCCTCTTCCGGTACGACGAGGCGCTCGATCTGATCGCGGACTCCGACGCCGACCTGGACCGGTTCGCCGATGACCATCCGGAGCTCGCCGGAGCGACGTACGCCCTCGGCCTCTACGGCGGCGGGCAGGCCTACCTCGACGCGACCCCGGGCTCGCAGTCCCACCAGCTGCTCGGGCGCCTGGGACTCGACCTCGCCCCGCAGGTGGCGGACCTCACGAGCGTGGGCCGCTGGAACCGGAGCGCCGACGGCCTCGTGATCGTCGGCCCGGAGCACCTCGACGTGCTGGACGGGATCGACGTCGTCCTCGTCGGGACGACGGGGGCGACCACGGCCAGGGAGCTCCGCGAGCAGCCCGTCGTCGCGCGAACCGACCTGTGGTCCAGCGGTCGCCTCCACCTGATCGGGCCGGGCCTCACGACCTCGCTGCTCCGCCCGAACCCCGCGGTCACCGGCTTCGTCCTGCGGTCCCTCGGCCGGCTGGGCCTCTAGCGACCCGAGGCGGGAACGCTGCTGCCGCGCACGATCAGCTGCGGATCGATGCGGACGTGCTGGTGCAGGTGCGTCGCCGGGTGGCGGATCTCGTCGATCAGCAACCGGGCGGCCGTCTGGCCGATCGCGTGGCCGGGCTGCGCGATGGTCGTGAGCGGGATCTCGCTCTCCCACGACGCCTGGTTGTTGTCGTAGCCGACGACGCTGAGGTCGTCGGGGATCCGCAGCGTCGGGTCGCCCGCCAGCGACTGCACGATGCCCAGGGCGAGGAGGTCGGCCGCGGCCACCACCCCGTCCGGCCGGTCGGCGGGTGACAGCTCCGCCAGGCCACGACCGATCTCCCGCCCGTGGTGGGGCCGGAGCCCGTCGGCCACGACGGTCGACATCCGGACCGCCCCGTTGGTCTCGGCGACCGCACGCTCGGCTCCGCGCAGGCGGTTGGCCACGGGCGCGAGACCGAACAGCCCACCCGCGAACACGAGGTTGCGGCGGCCGACCTCGATCAGATGCCGGGCGGCCAGGTAGCCCCCGAGCTCGTCGTCCGGTACGACGCTGCAGCGGTCCGGCTCCGCCTCGGTGTTGAGGATGACCAGCTCGCCGCGCCAGCCCGCGGACCGCCACGCCTGCTCGTCCCGGCGGGCCAGCGGGGTCAGCAGGATCCCGGCGACCCGCTCCTCGTCGAAGAGGTGCAGGTAGGTCAGCTCCTTGGCGGCCTGCAGGTCGGAGTTGGCCAGCACCACGTTCATCCCCGCCAGCTGAGCCTCCTCCTCCGCGCCGCGGGCCATGTCCACGAAGTAGGAGTTGGTCAGGTCCAGCACGACGAACCCGATGAGGGCACTGCTGCCGCCCGCCAGCGCGCGAGCCCGCCGGTCCGGGACGAAGCCCAGCTCCTCGATCGCGCGGTTGACCCGGTCGAGAGTGCGGGACGCCACCCGCTCCGGGTGGTTGAGGACGTGCGAGACGGTTCCGACCGAGACCCCGGCGCGCTTCGCCACGTCGTCCATCCGCGGCGGGCGCCGGTCGGACTCCTCACCCACGGAGGGCCGAGTGCTGGGTCACGCGGAAACTCTAGATGACGCGAGAGGGCCCAGCCGCCCGAGCGACTGGACCCTCCCTGGTTGCTGCTGCTGGGTCAGCGACGCGCGACCCGGAGCGTCACCGCCTTCGAGCTGCCCGCGACGTTCGCCGTACCGGCGTAGACGACGCGGACGGTGCGCTTGCCGGCGGCCTGCTTCGGCAGCCGGACCGTCACCTTGCCGTTGGCGTTGAGCGTGCCTCGGGCGATGACCTTGCCCCGGAGGACGACCCGGACGGCACCCGTCGCCTTGATCCCGGTCGCGGAGACCGTGACCTTGACCTTCGGCCGGGTCCCGGCCTTCGGCTTCTTCGGAGCCAGCGAGACCGAGAGCCTCGTGCTCGCCTTGCGGATCGAGACCGTCACCGAGCCGGTGGACGCCGCGTTCTTGGCGTCACCGCTGTAGGCCAGGGCGAGGGTACGACGGCCCGCCGGGAGCGCGGTGGCCCCCAGGACGACCCGGGCGACCCCGTTCGCCACCTTGGCGGTGCCGAGGGTCCGCGTGCCGGCCTTGACCGACACGGTGCCGGTCGGCGCCGAGCCCGTGACCGTGGCGACCACGGTGGTGGCCCTGCCGTAGGTGCCGGACACCGCCGGCGCCTTGACGGTCGAGTCGCCCGCGGGCTCGTCGACGGCGTACCCGCTGTCGAGCGTCGCGGTCACCGTGCTGCCGTCGACGTCGAACTCGTAGCCACCGGCGCCGAGCTCGAACTCGGCGACGTCGAGCCCGTTGCGCTCGGTCATGCCCACGAAGGACACGCCCGGGATCGCCTTGAAGCCGCTCACCGCGGTGTCCGTCGGCAGGTAGAGCGTCGCCGTCGTGTTGGCCGGGACCGTGGTGCTGTACGACGTCAGCTCACCGTCGGTGGCCGTCCAGGCGGACTCGATCTCGCCGTACGTCGAGGCCATGCTGCCCTCGACCGAGGTGAACTCGCCGCCGGGCACGGGCTGCAGGATGAAGTCCCGGTAGCCCTTCTCACCGGCCGAGGTGATGCCGAGCTGGTACTCGTACATCCAGGCCTGCGAGGCACCCAGGGCGAAGTGGTTCTGCGAGTTCATCTGGCTGTTGCCGCCCTGGGCGAAGCCGCGCTCGTAGGAGTTCCACAGCTCCCACATCGAGGTCGCACCCAGGGTGACCGGGTACAGCCAGCTGGCGAAGTCGTCGTTGCTGAACAGCTTGTACGCCGTGTCGATCTGGCCGTTCTTCGTCAGCGCCGGGAGGATGTTCGGCGTGGCGTTGAAGCCGGTCGTGATCGTGTACGGCTTGTTGCTGGCCTGGCCGCCCGAGAACAGGCCGGTGCCAGCGAGGGGGCCCGCACCGTTGTTGCTCTGGGCCGGGTCGGCGATCAGCTCGGCGAGGCGCTTGGTGGCGAACTCCTTGTAGGTCAGGCCCTGGTTGGGCCCGGCCTGGACCGTCATCTCGTCGCTGAACAGGTCGAGCGCGAGCGGGGTGGCGTAGGAGGCCTGCGAGTCCTGCAGGGTCCGGCCGGTCACCAGGGTGGCCCCGGGCGTCGCGTTCAGCGTGAAGCCGGTCTGCGGGTCGACGTAGAGCCGGTTGAAGCTGTCGACGCCCTGCGTGTAGCGACCGCGCAGGACCTCGGCGTACGCCGTCTCGCCGATGATGTCGGCCATCTGCGAGGAGATGTCCAGGTAGTACAGGTACATCGCCTGGCCGACCATGTGCGCCTGGGTGTTGGCGTCCATGCTGATGTGGTCGGCGTTGCCCGACGTCCGGCTCGTGAGGCCCGGGTAGTCGGGACTCAGCACGCCGCCGTTGGCGAGGTAGGAGTCCAGCCACTTGCGGATCGTCGGGAAGTTCTCCCGGATGATCTGCGTGTCGCCGTACTGGGTGTAGAGCTGCCACGGCGCCTGCGCGACCGCACCCTCCCAGGTCGGGGACTGCGGGTAGTTCGTGCCCCGGTCACCGGTGAGGCTGATGATCGGGACGGTGTCGCCGATGCCGCCGTTGACGCCCTGGGCGTCGCGCAGCGCGATCAGCCACTGGCGCAGGAACGCCTGGGTGTCGGTCGAGTTGTACGTCGCGGAGCGGGCGTAGGCCTGCAGGTCGCCGGTCCAGCCCATCCGCTCGTTGCGCTGCGGGCAGTCGGTCGGCAGCGAGAAGAAGTTGCCGACCTGGCTGCGCTGGGCGTTCTTGAAGAACTGGTTGGCCAGCTTGCCCGTGTAGTTGTCGTCGCTGGTGGTCGCCGTGTAGGTGCCCTCCGGCAGGTCGATCGACGACAGGACGATGCCGTCGACGTTCTCCAGCGGCAGCGGGGTGGTGCGCCGCGGGACGGTGATCTCGATGTACTGGTAACCACGGAACGTGAAGTTCGGCGTGATGACCACGTCGCGCGTCGCGTCCGCGGCCGAGGCCACGTAGACGTCGTGCGGCGTCGCCGCCCGGTAGGTGTCGGTCAGGATCCGACCGGCGACACCGGGACGGTAGCTGCCGCTCGGCCCGTAGAGGTCGGCGTACGGCTTCGGGGTCGGGGTGCGGGGGTCCGCACCCGGGTACGTCGTGTTGGGCGAGTCGCTGTTGCCCGGGTAGATCGTCTCCGCGAAGCGGAACAGGACCTCGTCACCGGCCTGCAGGGTGCCCGCGGGGATGGTCACGGTCGGGACGCCGACCATGTTGACGCCCATGTCGTAGGTCCAGGTGGTGTCGTCCGCGCTGTGCGTCTCCAGCACCCGCTTGGCCGTCAGCCGCTCGACCTCGTGGACCGGCTGGTCCTGGCGCGCGATGATCTCGGGGTTCAGGCCGGCCTTGAGCGGGATGACCTCCGCCGGCGACCACTTGCTGAGCAGCGCGTTCTTGTAGGCGGCCGTCGACCAGCCCGCGACGCTCGGCTCCTTGCTGGCGTCGTACCGCACGCCCTGGAAGTTGTCGGCGTAGCGGTTCGGACCGTCGTTGAAGGTCTTCCAGGTCGACGGGTCGGTGAGGATCGTCTCGCTGGTGCCGTCGGCGTAGGTCACGACCATCTTCGCCAGCAGCGCCTCGCTGTCGCCGAACATGTTGTAGTTGCCGGGCGTGAAGGTCATGTTGCCGGTCCAGAAGCCGGGGCCCAGCAGGGCGCCGACGGCGTTGGTGCCGGTGGACAGCATGTCCGTCACGTCGTAGGTGTTGTAGTTCAGCGTCTTGGCGAAGGTCGCCATGCCCGGGTTCATGTAGTCGTCGCTGACCCGGTCGCCGTTGATGAACATCTCGTAGGCACCCTGGGCGGTGACGTAGAGCTTCGCCTGGGCGATCTCCTTGGTCGGGCTGACCCGGAACTCCGTGCGCAGGTGGGTCTGGGCGCCGTACGTCGGGTCGGCGTACTTCGGGCCCAGCTGGGCGGCGGCGGTCGGACGCACGCGGATGGTGTTGCCGGTCGTCGTGATGCCGGAGTTCGGCAGCGAGCTGAAGATGCTGTAGTTCGCGCCGGTGGTCGAGTCGAACAGGGTGCGCTTCGCGCTCTGGCCGATGTCGACGAGCTTGTAGTCGGTGAGCGAGACGTCGTCGCCGACGTTCTTCACCGAGAAGCCGATCTTCCCGAGGTGCGGGAAGGTGTTGTAGTTGTTGCCGGTCACGAAGGTGTGCACGCCGGCGTCGTTGATCGTCGAGTTCGGCGACACGTTGAGGTTGTTGGCCGCGGCCGGGCGGCCGGCGCCGACGGTCATCGTGGCGGCGGTGAAGCCGGTGAGGTTCACGTTGTCGACCGTGAAGGTCATCGCGCTGGCGTTGGCCTGGATGCGCAGGGTGTGCTCGGCGTTCTTGTTCGCCGGGGTGAAGAGCGTCTTGACCGCGGCGGCGGTGCTGTCGACCAGGCGGACCGACTTGTACGGCAGCGTGTTCGGGTCGCCGTTGTCGTCGTCGGTGCGGTGGTAGCCCTTGCGGTAGAGGTTCAGCACGCCGCCGGTGTTGGTCGCCGGGTCGGCGGTGACGCCGGACAGGTCGAGCTCGGCGCGGATGAAGTTCTCGCCGCCGGGCGCGCCGAAGACGTTGCGGAACTCGCTCGACAGGCGCGGGTCGTCGCCACCGAGGATGAACGACACGTTGTCACCGCTGGTGATGGTGAACTTGGTGTTGATGTCGAACATGTACGTCGACTCGGCGTCCAGCTTGGTCTTGGTGCTGCCGATCCACTGGGCGCCGTCCCAGGCGCCGATCTTGCCGCTCATCAGGCCGGTGGAGAACGAGGAGACGTCCGAGACCGTCTCGACTCCGCGGTCGTCGACGATGGTGACCCGCCACCAGTAGTCCGTCTCCGGCTTCAGCTTCTCCGCCGCGCCCGAGGCGCCGTAGGTGATGTCGGTCGACTCGTCCGAGACGACCGTGCCGCTGTCCCAGGCGATCTTGCTGAAGGCCCGGTCCTTCGCCACCTCGATGCGGTAGCTCACCTGCTTCGCGCCGACCACGTTGGAGTCCATGCCCCAGCAGAAGACCGGGGCGGAGTCGTCGATGCCCTGCGGTGCGAAGAGGTGGTTGACCTCCAGCCCGGAGACCGCGACCTGCGCCAGCGGTGCCTGGACCACCGTCGCCGAGGCCGGCGCCAGCACGGCCTGGGGAATGACCGCGCCCGCCGGTCCCAGCGTGACGGCCAGACCCAACGCGACCAGCGCGCCTGATGCTCTCGTCCTTCTCACAATTGCCCTTTCGCTACGTACGCCGTGCCGGCGCACATGTCCTGCGACACCTCGGGCCCGAGTCCGCTCGGCCCGACGTCCCGACGCGCGATGCCCGTCGGAATCGCGTGACGGTCGTCACGCGGTGCGGTGAACCGTTTCATAGCGCGACCGACGTTGCCTAGCGGTTCACAGCAAGTTGCGAGGATCCCCTCACGATGACTTGAAGCCTTTCAATTATCTGTGGCGCCTGCCACACTCCTTCCCGACCTTGAATCGTTCCAGGACTGACGACAACCAGATCCGAGGAAGGGAGAGCAGTGGCACGACGCGACCGGACGCCGTCGCCGGTGGTCGACGAGCTGGTGCTCCAGATCCTGCGCACCCTGGCCGACGGCGGCACCACGGCCGAGGCCGCCGCGGCGGCCAACGTCTCGGAGGCCACCGTCTGGCGGCGCCTCCAGGCGGTCCGCCAGGAGTGGGGCGTCGACCACAACATCCAGGTCATCGTCCGCGCCGTACGGCGTGGGCTCATCTAGCTCGGGCACACCTCCACAGAAGGATCACGACAGACGTGAAGATGCAGAACCGACTGGGCGGCCTCGCGGCGCTCACCCTGGTCGCCGGCCTGGCGCTGACCGCGTGCGGTGGCGACGACTCCTCGGGCGACAGCAGCGACACCGGCGGTGACAACACGTCGGTGACGTTCATCCCGAAGAACCTGGGCAACGCCTACTTCGACACCTCGAACGCGGGTGGCAAGAAGGCGGTCGA
>NZ_JBBBBJ010000015.1:0-137903 GCF_037120545.1 Nocardioides sp. CCNWLW216 | reverse complement strand
GGCCGGGGCCGCGGGCGCCACGTCGGCCGGCGCGGCCGGGGTCGGGGCGGCGGGCGCCGGAGCAGCGGGCGCCGCCGGCTGACCGCCGGACCCGGGCTGGGTGCCGGGGTCGACGATGGTCTCGACCTTCCAGTCGGCCCCGACGACGTCGATCGCCGCCTGGCGGAAGACCTCGTCGCAGCCGCCCTGGACGAACGAGTCGCGGGCGCCGGCGTTGGAGAAGCCGATGGTGACGACCTTGCCCTCGACCGCGACCACCTGGCAGTTCTGCGTGAGGATCATCCAGGCGACCCGCCGACGCAGCTTGGTGGCCTCGACGATGTCGGGCCACAGCCGGCGGACCTCGACCAGGGTCAGGCCACCGGCCGCCGGGGCCGAGACGGGCGCGGCCGGCACCGGAGCCGCGACCGGGGCGGGGGCCGCCACCGGCGCGGGCTCGGGCGCGGGCACGGGCACGGGCTCGGGCTGCCGCTCGGGCGCAGGCGGCGCGGCCGGCGCCGCGGGGGTGTCGACCGGACGGCGCGACTCGACCGGCGGGGTCGGCGGCGGGGCCGCCTCGGTGGCCCGGTCGGAGGCGACGCTGACGTCGGCCGGGCGGTCCTGGGCCGGCGGGGCGGGCGGGGCCGGGGCGGCGACCGCGGCCGACGGGACGCCGGTGATGGTGAGCCGCTTCTCGAGCCGGTCGACCCGGGCCATGACACCGGCGGTCGAGTGGTCGGCTCCGGGCAGCAGCACCCGGGCGCAGATCAGCTCCAGCAGCAGCCGGGGCGCGGTCGCGCCGCGCATCTCGGTCAGCCCGGTGGCCACCAGGTCGGCGGCGCGGCTGAGCTCGGCGGCGCCGAAGCGGGCCGCCTGGGCGACCAGCCGCTCCCCTTGGTCCTCCGAGACGTCGATCAGGCCGGAGGCCGTCGCCTCCGGGACGGCCGCGACGATCACCAGGTCGCGCAGCCGGCGCAGCAGGTCCTCGGTGAACCGGCGCGGGTCCTGGCCGGTCTCCACCACCTTGTCGACGACGCCGAAGACCGCACCGCCGTCGGCGGCGGCGAACGCGTCGACCACCTCGTCGAGCAGGGTGTCCGGCGTGTAGCCCAGCAGCCCGGTCGCCAGGTCGTGGGTGACCCCCTCGGGGCCGGCCCCGCCGAGCAGCTGGTCGAGCACCGACAGGGTGTCGCGCGCCGACCCGGCGCCCGCGCGGACCACCAGCGGCAGCGCGGCCGGCTCGATGGCGACCTGCTCCTTCTCGCAGAGCTCGGAGAGGTACGACGACAGCAGCCGCGGCGGGATCAGTCGGAACGGGTAGTGGTGGGTCCGCGACCGGATCGTCGGGAGCACCTTCTCCGGCTCGGTCGTGGCGAAGATGAACCGCAGGTGGGGCGGCGGCTCCTCGACCAGCTTCAGCAGGGCGTTGAAGCCCTGCGTGGTCACCATGTGGGCCTCGTCGATGATGTAGACCTTGTAGCGGCTGCGCACCGGCGAGAAGAACGCCTTCTCCCGCAGGTCGCGCGCGTCGTCGACGCCACCGTGGGAGGCGGCGTCGATCTCGATCACGTCGATCGAGCCCGGACCCCCGCGGGCCAGGTCGCGGCAGCTGTCGCACTCGCCGCACGGGTCGGCCACCGGCGCCTGCTCGCAGTTGAGCGCGCGGGCCAGGATCCGGGCGCTCGTCGTCTTGCCGCAGCCACGCGGGCCGGAGAACAGGTAGGCGTGGTTGACCCGGTTGTTGGCCAGCGCGGACCGCAGCGGCGCGGTCACGTGGTCCTGGCCGATGACCTCGGCGAACGTCTCCGGCCGGTAGCGGCGGTACAGCGCGAGGGGGGACTCCACGCCAGAACACTAACGACCGGGTCCGACAGTCGGTAGCGGGCGTCGTACGACGTGGGGCCCGTCGGCTCGCGAGAGCTGGACGGGGTCTCGATACGCGCGGGTGCCCTCACTCGCTGCGCTCGTGATGCCACCCTGCGCTACCCGACCTCCTGCCCTTCTCCACGCCCTCGCGGGCTCGGGCGTGGGGGCATGAAAAGGCCCCCCGCGCACCCGACAGAGCTCACTTACCCTTGCTGCCTTCCGGCCCTGGGGGAGTTGGGCGAGATGCCGCCACACGGGGGGTTGGCCCGAGTGTAGGTGAGTGATCCCGGAGCCACCAAAGCGAGGGGGCGAGGGGGATTTCACCCGCACCGAGGGCGACGGGTACGCTCCTCCGCGGAGGATTCGCCTAGTGGCCTATGGCGCTCGCTTGGAAAGCGGGTTGGGTGTGAAAGCCCTCAGGGGTTCGAATCCCCTATCCTCCGCCACCGGAACGGCGCCGTGCGACTTCGTACGGCGCCGTTCTGCTCAAGCGGCCCGCTGCCGCAGGCGGGGCAGCCAGGCCAGCGCGATCCCGGCGGCCAGCAGTTGGGTGACCAGGACGATCCCGACCAGCAGGGACAGATCGGCCCGGGCGAGGGCCGGGGTGACGACGGCGAACCCGGCGGCGAGGACCCGGGCGACGGCCATCGTGAGGCCCTGGACGGTCGCGCGCTGGAGGGTCGGGACCAGCTCCTGCGTCGCCACCTTGTAGAGCGACTCGCCGGCGAGGGTCGCGCCGAGCGCGGAGACGGCGACGAGGAGCACGAAGGTCGCGCGGCCGGGGACGACGAGCAGCAGCGCCCAGCCCGCCGCCACGGTCAGCGAGCCCACGGCGACCCACCGCGTACGACGCCCGGAGTCGGCCACCGCGGCGAACACGAGGGATCCGGTCAGCCCCAGCGGGAGGGCGAGCAGGAGCAGGGCGGAGGCGCCGCCCGCGCTCCCGCCCAGGACCTGGACCCAGAGGTACGGCTTGAACTGGCCGAGGGTGTTCGCTCCCAGCGTCCACAGCGTGTAGTAGAGGCCGGTCGCCAGGGCCGCGGTGGCCGCCGGACCGCGCAGGGGCCCGAGCCGGTCCCGGACCGGCACGACCGGCACGACGGGGCGGGCGGCGCGCGCCGCGGTCCACTCGACGGTCTCGCGGACCGAGAGGCGCAGGCCGAGCGTGACCAGCGCGACGAGGAGCAGGTGCAGGTAGAGCAGCCGGGCGGCGGCCTCGCCCCAGGGCGAGAGCAGCAGGGCGAGCAGTCCCGTCGCGCCGATGCCCACGCCCCAGAACACCTGGGTGAGGGCCACCTGCCGAGCCTTGCGCCCCGGGGGCGCGGACTCGCTGGCGAGGGCGAGGGACGACGGCAGGTCGGCCCCGATGCCGAGGCCGGAGAGCAGCAGCCCCACGGCCAGGGTCGCCGTCCCCTGGGCGCCCGCCAGCAGCGCGACGCCCAGGGCGTAGAGGACGAGCGAGACGAGGAGGACCCGGCGGCGGCCGATCCGGTCGGCGAGTCGACCGCCGACCACGGCACCGCCGGCGAAGGCCAGGGTCTGGGTCCCGAGCAGCGCACCGACCGCGCCGTCCCCGAGGGGCAGGGTGTCGGCGTAGATGCCGCCGACGGCCAGGCCCGAGGTGACCAGCGCCCCCGCATCGAGGTACGACGCCAGCCCGACCACCAGGCCGGTGCGCCCGGCTCCCCCCATCACTCCCCCCTCTGGCCCGCCTCGATGACTCCCCGCCGGACCGCCTCCACCACGGCCTGGACGTTGGTCCGGGCCCCGAGACGCGACCGCAAGGCTCTCACCTCCGCCCGGACGTGGGGGACCGGAATCCGGTCAGCGGCGGCGATGGTCGTGGGCGTGACGGGACCGGCCCTCAGCTGAGGACCACCAGCTCCTGGGTGGCCCGGGTCATCGCGACGTAGGTGTCGACCGCGCCGGAGACGCCGGTGCCGAACTCCGCCGGGCGCACCAGGACGACCAGGTCGAACTCCAGCCCCTTGGCCAGCTCGGGGGTCAGCGAGCGGACCCGGTCGGTCGGGCGGTACGACAGGGCGCCGATGACGCAGGCCGTGCCGTCGTCCGGGTGCGCGGCGAGCCAGTCGTCCAGCACGCGGGCGAGCTCCGCCGTACCGCCGTGACGGACGGGGACGCCGGTGCTGCGGACCGACGTCGGGACGTTGGCGTCCGGGACCGCCGCCCGTACGACGGGCGCGGCCTCGGCCATCACCTCTTCGGGCGTGCGGTAGTTGATGCTCAGCGACGCGACCTCGACCTGGTCCAGGCCCGCCCGCGCGAGCCGCTCCGGCCACGACCCCACGAACCCGTGCCGGGCCTGGGCCCGGTCGCCGACGACGGTCAGGCTGCGCGAGGGGCAGCGGCGCAGCAGCATCTGCCACTCCGCGTCGGTGAGCTCCTGGGCCTCGTCGACCACGACGTGCGCGAACGGGCCGGCCAGCAGGTCGGGGTCCGCGGCGGGCACCGCGTCCTGGTCGACCAGCTTGGCCTGCATGTCCTCCACGCGGAGCATCGACATCAGGTGCATCTCGGAGTCGTCGGTGGCGACCAGGTGCTCGACGACGCGGTCCATCTCCGCCCGCTCGGCGGCCCGGGCGGCCTCCGCGCGCCGCCGGCGCCGCGAGATCCCCGGGTCGCCGAGCCGCAGCCGGGCGGCGTCGAGCAGCGGCAGGTCGGCCACCGTCCAGGCGTGCGGGTCGCGGCGCTGCAGGGCCCGGACCTCCTCGGGCGCCAGCCAGGGCTCGCACCGGCGCAGGTACGCCGGCACCGTCCACAGGTCGCCGACCAGGTCGGTGGGCTCGATCATCGGCCAGGCCCGGCCGAACGCGTCGACCAGGTCGTCGTTGCGGCGCAGCGCCCGCCGCAGCTGGTCCTCCGGCACGTCCGCGTCCTCGCACGCGTCCACCAGGATCGTCACCAGCGCCTCCCAGACCTGCTCGCGCGCCTCGTGGTGCGGCGTGCCGGGATCCGGCGAGCCGAACGCCTCGGCCCAGTCCTCGGCGCTCAGCCACAGGTCGGCCCACGGCGTCTCGACCACGCACCCCTCGGTCGGCGGCTCCTCGTAGAGCGCCACCGCGGGCTCGATCGCCGCGACCATCGCCGCGCTCGCCTTCAGCCGGGCCACCTCCGGGTCCGTCTCCGGCACCGCGGTCGCGCCCTCGGGCACCAGGTCGCGCAGCGTGGCCGTCTGCACGCCCTCCTCGCCGAGGCTCGGCAGCACGTCCCCGACGTAGGTCAGGTACGGCGCCGACGGCCCGACGAAGAGCACCCCGCCGCGCCGGTGGCCGAGCCGCGGGTCGGCGTACAGGAGGTACGCCGTGCGGTGCAGCGCGACCACGGTCTTGCCGGTGCCCGGCCCGCCGTCGACGACCAGCGCGCCCAGGGAGCCGGCCCGGATGATCGCGTCCTGGTCGGCCTGGATGGTGCCGAGCACGTCCCGCATCCGGTCCGACCGGTCCGCGCCCAGGCTGGCGATGAACGCCGACTGGTCGTCGAGCGCGGCGGCGTGGCCGTTGTACCCGTCGGGGGTGAAGACCTCGTCCCAGTAGTCGCTGATCCGCCCGAGCGTCCAGCGGTAGCGGCGCCGGCTGGCCAGGCCCATCGGGTCGGCGTGGGTGGCGCCGAAGAACGGCTCGGCCGCGGGCGAGCGCCAGTCCAGGAGCAGCCGCTCCCCCGCGGCACCGGTCAGGCCGAGGCGGCCGACGTACACGGGGGCGCCGCCGTCGGCGGGGACCAGGTGCCCCAGGCAGAGGTCCAGCCCGAAGCGGCGCAGGGTCCGCAGCCGGGCGGTCAGCCGGTGCACCTCCTGATCGCGCTCCAGGGCCGCGGTGCCGTGCCCGGCGGGGGCGCGGCGGGCCTCGTCCAGCCGCGCGGTCAGGTCGGCGACCGACCGCTCGAGGCTGGTCGCGAGGGCGGCGAAGTACTGCTCGTCAGCGCCGACGAGACGGGGGTCGGCCTTGACGGAGAGGTGGTCGGGAAGGGCGAAGACGGTCGTCACGGCGGGAGATTCTGGGTCCGCCCAGGGGTCTTGCCGCAAGCCCCCTGCTGCGCTATACGTTGAGAGTGGAGGGGCTCACCGCTCCGACACGGTGAACCGCAGCGACGTGACCGGGTTGTCGAACTCGGTGGTCCGCAGCGACACCTGCAGGTCCCACCGGCCGGCCGCGGGGACCACCACCTCGGCGGAGTAGGTGCCGATCCCGACCTTCTCCAGCGCCAGCGCGCCGAGGTCGACGTCGTCGGTCGAGAGCCGGGCCCGGGGTGCCTCGAGCGCGTCGATCGGCGCCCCGCCGTCGCGGACCTGGACCGTGACGGTGTTGGGGCCGACGGTGTGCGGCGAGATGGCCGCGACGATCTCGTACGGACCGAGCTGGCCCTCGTGCGGACCGGTGTCGGCCGCCTCGACCGCCGCCCGCCCGGTCTCGGGGCTGGTGTCGACGAGGACCCCGGTGACCAGCAGCAGCGCCACCAGTACGCCGGCCTCGGCGAAGGTCGTGCGGACGACCAGCTCGGCACCTGAGCGGCGGTCGCGACGGCGCTCGGCCCGGCGGAAGCGCGGGACCAGCGCGAACCGGTTCCACGCGGCCAGGGCGGCGACCACGGCCGCGGCCCCGATCTTGACCAGCAGCAGCCGGCCGTAGCCGGTGTCGACCAGGCCGCCCCACGACCCGAGGATCCGCCAGGCCAGCACCGAGCCGGTGACGACCAGGACCCCGAGGACCACCGCCCCGACCCCGGAGAAGCGGGCCAGCACCTCGGCCCCCAGCTCGCCCCGCCCGGCCAGGTCGGGCAGCACCAGCACCAGCGCCACCAGCCCGCCGAGCCAGACGCTGCCGGCCACCAGGTGGACCACGTCGGCGCCGATCGCCAGTAGCTCCGGCGGGGCCGCGCGGGTGTGGCCGGTCAGGGCCGGGGCCGCGACCGCGACGGCGGCCGCGGCGAGGGCCATTCGGGTGCGGGCCCGACCGGGGCGGCCGTCGCCGAGCAGCAGCACGGCGAGCGCGGTGCCGAGCACGACCGCCGCGACGACGCCGTACTCCGTGGGGGTGAGGAGGGCCCAGGCGTCCCCGCTGGTCCAGGAGCCCTGGCCCCCGAGCTGGTACGTCGCGGTCAGCGGCAGGGTGACGAGCCACGCCAGGGCGGTCACCGCGGTCGCGCCCCGGGTGGCGACCACCAGCCGCCGCCGGGCCCTGTCCGCCGTGCGGTCGCCCGGCAGGAGCAGCAGGGCGAAGCCGACCAGGCCGACTGCGAGGAGCAGCCCGACGTACCCGACGCCGCGGGCGGCGCTCAGCTCCGGCGGTACGTCGGAGGTGGACGTGTCCACGTCCGGCGGCGGCACCACCGTGGGGCTCGGCGCACCGACGGAGAAGGTGAGCGAGCCGCTGACCGGGTGACCGTCGTCGGAGAGGACCCGCCACACGACGACCACGGTCCCCTCGGCGACCTCCTCGTCGAGGACGACGCCGACCTCCTCGCCGCTCACCTCGACCGCGGATCCGAGCGGCTCGCCGGCGGCGTCGTACGCGTGGACCCCGTCGGGGACCGAGGTCACCGCCTCGCTGAACGTGAGGGTGATCCGCTCGGGCGACTCGGGCAGCACCGAGCCCTCGACCGGGTCGGTGCTGACCAGCAGGGCATGGGCGCTCGCGGGCGCGGCTGTGCCGAGCACCAGGGCGGCGACCAGGGCCACCAGGGCGAGGAGCACGCCGCTCCGCCGCACCTGCGGGAGGGGTCGGGTCATGGGCGCCGGCGCCGCCGGGCCAGCACGCCGCCGACGACGGCGGTGCCGAGGACACCGGCGCCGAGGACACCGACCGCCAGGGAGGTGGTGCTGCGGCCGTCGGCGTCGGCCTCGGTCACGACGACCGTGGGCGCCGGCAGCTCGAGGCGCTCCGGGTCGGTCCCGTCCGGGGCCGTCTCCAGCCAGGCCAGCTCGCCGCTCTCGCAGGTCTGCACGGTGGGGAAGACGAGCGTGCCGCCGGTCTCGGGCAGCCGTACCTCCAGCTCCAGCTCGATGGCCTGCCCGTCCGGGACCGGCCGGTCGGCGCGGAAGACCACCGAGGTCGACCCCTCCGGCGCCGGGACGGTCTCGGCCTCCCAGAGCGGGTGCGGGGCGGGAGCCGCCTCGCTGATCCCTGAGGGGAGCCGGATCGCCACCTCGGTGGTGGCCGAGTCCTCGCAGCCGTGCTCGACGGCGACCCGGAGCACGGCGACCTCGCCGGCCGCGGTCGTGGAGGGAGAGATGGTGACGTGGGCGGCGGCCGGGGCGGCGAAGCCCACGGAGAGCCCCACGGACAGGACCGCGCCCGGCGCGACGACGAGCGCCGCCCGGCGCGCGCGGGTGGAGAGGTGCCGCCGGTCCACGTTCACGTCCTGTCCTGATCGATGTGACCCAGCGCACTGAACCAGCCCACTGAACTCTTGTCAAGAATGTGAATCGTCTCTAGGGTTCAGGATGACGAACCTAGGTCGCTCATGTGGATTGACTCCCGGACGCGGCCACCAACGAAGGGACCCCTCTCCATGCCCAACATCACCGTCGAGCTGCTGGCCGGCCGCACCCTCGAGCAGCGCCGCGCCTTCGCCCGGGCCGTGGCCGACGACGCGGTCGAGATCCTCGGCGCCCGCCGCCAGGACGTCCGCATGGTCTTCAGCGAGATCACTCCCGACATCGTCGCCAACGGCGGCGTGCTGGCCAGCGAGGACGACAGCCGCGCCGGTGTGGTCGCCGCGCTCGCCGACGGGTCCTGACCCCGCCTGCTCCTCCACGAGACCGGCCGGCGATCCCACGGGGATCGCCGGCCGGTCTGTTTGTGTCCGGAGGGCCGCCCGCGTGCCCCCGGGCCCGACCACCCACCACCAGCGCAACGGCGCCGGTGGGGAGGGCGACCTGTTGACGGACGAACGCAGCGGGCCCGGAGGACGTCGTCCTCCGGGCCCGCTCGTTCGATCAGGTCGTGATCAGCGCTTGACCTTGATCTTGACGGTCTTCACCGCCTTGTTCGCCAGGCTGCTGCCCGCGTAGGTCACCGTGACCTTCAGCGTGCCCGCCTTGGTGGCCTTGGCCAGCCGCAGCGTGACCTTGCCGCCCCGGACGGTGCCCTTGACGGTCTTGCCGCCCACCTTCGCGGTCACCGTGCCGCTCAGGGGTACGCCGCCCGTCGCCGAGAGCGTGACCTTGACCGTTGGCCGGGCCCCGCGCTTGACCGACTTCGGCGCCGTCACCTTCAGCGTGGGCGTCGCCTTCGCGACCCGCACCTGGACCGCCCCGGTCGAGGCCCGGTGCCCCGCGTCGCCGACGTAGCGGACGCTCAGGCGGTACGACCCCGGCACCAGCGACTTCGCCGGCAGCGCGATCGTGGCCCGGCCCGAGGCGAGGGTGCCCGCCCCGAGGACCTTCGAGCCGTGGACCAGCTCGACCCGACCACCGGCGGTGGCCGGCGCGACCCGGACCTGCACGCTGCCCGCCCGGCCGTAGACGACCGAGGCGGTGGTGCCCGAGACCGTGGTGGCCTCCGGGCCCTTCTCCACCGTGATCGTCACGGTCGCCGGCTCGGAGTCGTCCTCACCGTCGTGCGCCGTGTAGGTGAACGCGTCGGTCCCGAAGAACGTGGCGTCCGGCGTGTAGGTGAAGGACCCGTTCGCCGCGAGCTCCACCGTGCCGTGGTCCGGCTGGGTGAGGTTCGTGGCGGTCAGCTCGTCGTCGTCGGCGTCGCTGTCGTTGGCGAGTACGCCGGGTGCCGCGACCGTGAGGGGATCGCCCTGGTCGGTCGTGTACGCGTCGTCGCTCGCCTCGGGGGCGGTGTTGGGCGCCTTCGTCACCGTGAGGGTGACGGTCGTGACCGCCGAGGCGGTCGTCCCGTCGTACGCGGTGTAGGTGAAGGTGTCCGTGCCGTGGAACCCGAGGTCCGGCGTGTAGGTGAACGACCCGTTCGCCGCGAGCGTCACCGAGCCGTGGGCGGGCTGGGTGGCGTTCGTCGCCGTGAGGGTGTTGCCCTCGTCGTCGGTGTCGTTGCCGAGCACGCCCGGCGCCGGGACGGTGAGCGGGGTGTCCTCACCGGTGGTGAAGGTGTCCGCGACCCCGGTCGGAGCCGTGTTCACCGGACCGTTGCCGATCGTCGCGATCTGCTCGGGGGTGAGCTCGTAGTCGTACATCTGGAACTCGTCGACCACCCCGTTCCAGCGCGGGTCGGGCCAGCTGGTGCCACCGATCCAGTTCGCCGTCGTGGTGCCGTTGACCCCCACGTCGCTCATGTCGAACGTGAAGTTGTTCCGCGTGGCCTTCAGCTCACCGTTGAAGTAGATCTTCCCGGTGGTGCCGCTGTGCGTGTAGACCACGTGCGTCCACTGGTTCAGCGGTACGTCGTTGCCCGCCCCCAGGGTCAGCCGCTCCTGGTTGCCGTTGCCCGCCTTCTTGAAGGTGGCGGCGAACCCGGAGCCCGAGCCGTTCGGACCGGCCTGGGTGCTCGACTGCAGCAGGAAGAACGTGTCCGTGCTGCTGCCGATCTGGACGAGCGGGACCCAGTTGGGCAGGGCCCGCGGGTTCGTCCAGATCGAGATGCTGAACTCCTCGTCCATGCCCTCCTGGATGTTGTCGGGCAGTCGGATGTGGCTGTTCGTCGTCGACGCACCGCCGGGCAGGTTCACCCCGCGGCCGAACTTGCCCTGCGTGGTCCAGGCCGAGGAGCCCTGGAGCTGGGCGGCACCGACCGTGGTGCTGGTGCCGACGTTCGCGGTCGTCGTCCCGGTGCCCTCGTTGAGCGGGTACCGGATCGGGACGCCCGAGCCCGGCGGCGGGCGCAGCACCTCGTGGGTGAGCGTCCCCGTCGAGGCGCGGTAGCCGGTGTCCGGCAGGTACCGGACCTCGACCTGGTGGTTGCCGCGGCCCATGACGTGGCCCGGGAACGTGGCGACGCCCTGCGCGAGCGGGACGCCGGCGCCGACCTGCGCACCGTCGACCCAGAGCTCGGCCGAGCCGACGGCCGGCTGGCTGTTCTCACCCTGCACCGTGCCGGTGAAGACCACCGGCTCGTTGGCCGGCGACGGCGAGGCCGGGGAAGCCGTGACCGTCGTCGTGGTGCGCAGGGCCGCACCGTCCTCGTAGAGGGCGGCGATGTCGGACGCGGCGAGCGCGGACCGGTAGAGCCGGACCTCGTCCATCGCGCCGTTGTATGCCGGGTCCGGGTAGCCGTTGCGACCCAGCCAGTTGTTCGCCGTGGCACCGATGTCGGCCATGGTGAGCGTCAGGTTGGTGCGCTGCGCGACCTGGACGCCGTCCAGGTAGAGGGTGCCGGTGGTGCCGGTCCGGGTGAAGGCGACGTGGTTCCACCGGTTGGCGACGACGTCCTTGGTCGGGGTCGCGTAGACCCGCTCCTGCAGGGTCGAGCCCTTCTTCTTGAACGTCGCCGCGAGTCCGGTGTTGCCGGCCGCCTGCGTCTGCATCTGGATCTGGAAGAAGCTCCCGTTGTCGCCGAGGTCGTCGCCGATGTGGAACATCCCGATCCAGTTCTGCTTGGCCGACGGACGCACCCAGAACGAGGTGGTGAAGTCGGTCTCGTTGCGCAGCAGGTTGTCCGGCAGGTCGACCGCGTTGACGTTGCTGCCACCGGTCATCGACAGGGCCTTGCCGAACACGCCGTCGTTCGCGTAGCCGGCGGTGCCGGTCAGCACGGCCGGGCCCACCCCGGAGTCGGTGCCGGTGTTGGCCACCGTCTGCCCGGTGCCCTCCTCGAACTGGTAGCGGATCGGCACGTCGGCGGTGCCCGGGTCCTGGCTGATCACGACGAGGTCGTCGATCATCATCGCCGCGCCCGAGCCCGGCGCCTTCAGGGTGAGGACCTCCGAGCGCTTCGTCGCCGTGAAGGTGCCGACGTACGTCGCGAACGTGCCCGCCTTGCCCTGCGACGGGTTGGCCGTGGTGGCCGTCAGCGTCGCGTCTAGCCCGGCGACCGCCAGCTGGGCCGTGGCCGACCCGGTGCCGGCGACCCGGCTGTCCCGGGCGTACCGCAGCGAGACGCGGTACTCACGACCGACGTCGAGGCCGGTGAGCCGGCGCTCGAGGTGACCCGACTGACCGAGACCCAGGTGGTAGCCCTGGGCACCGAGACCGCCCTGGCTGGCCGCGATGCCGCGGACCAGCTGGACGTCGCTCTTGACGCTCCACGGGTTCATCCGGGGCGCGCCCGCCGCCACGTCGACGACCTGGGCGGGGTTGCCGCCACGCCAGTCGGCGGGGAGCCGCGGGTACTCGAACTGGTCGACGACCTGCGGGGTGCGCTGGTCCTGCTTCACCGCGGGGTCGATGTCCAGGATCTTCGCGACCGACGGGGTGCCCGCGGCGTTGAAGACGAACAGCATGTAGGCGCCCGGAGGGGCGTAGGTGCCGTCCTGCGGGGCGGTGATGGTCAGCGCGCCGCCGTTCTGCGTGAACTGCAGGTCCTGGAAGTTCTGGTCGTTGTTGAAGCCGTGCGTCACCGAGCCGTTGCGGACCAGGGTCACCCGCGAGACGGTGCCGGTGGCCTGGGCCTGGAAGGTGCCGCCGTACCCGACCTTGTCGGGGACCGAGGACAGCGTCGGCCGCGCGGCCGGGCTGTCACCGTCGAAGAGGTACGACGGGGAGTAGTACTCGACGTCGGTGTAGTTGCGCGGCCCGGGGGCCCCGCCGCCGCCGACCATGACCCGACCGTCGGGCAGCAGCAGCGCCGACGAGTGGTAGAGGCGGGCCCGCTCGGCCGGCACCTCGATCGTGGTCCAGTCGCCCGTCTCGGGGTCCCAGATCTCGGGGTTGGTGACGTAGCCGCCGTCGCCGTTGTTGTCGCGGCTGCCGCCCGTGACCAGGACGTCACCGTCGGGCAGCACCGTCGAGGTGGCCCAGTGGCGCTGGTACTGCATCGGGTCGGTGGCCTGGACGACCGGGTTGGCCGTGCCGCCGGTGATGTCGACGGTGAACGCACCGCGCGCACCGGCGCCGCCGCCACCGTTGGACCAGGCGCCGCCGCCGACCTGGAGGATCTTGCCGGGGCGGTACATGGTGGCCGTGGACGTCGCGCCCACGGGCCGGCCGAGGGTGCCGCCCTGGTTGGCCGCGGCCGTCGGCAGGGTGCCCCGCAGGGTCAGCGTGCCGTTGCCGCTCGGGTCCAGCTCGAACATCTGGGTGCCGCTGATGTTGAACAGCTTGCCGCTGCCGGGGGCGACGAAGGCCCGCGGGTACCACCAGCGGTTCTCGTCGTCACCGGCGTGGTCGGCGCCGCCGTCGCCGTACGCCGCACCGCTGGTCGCGCCGGTGAGGGCCTTCCAGCCGTTGCCCGAGTCGGGCGTGTAGATCTCCGGGGTCAGCACGCCGGGGCCGCCGGGGCCGCCGCGCGAGCTGCCGCCCTGCACGACGATGGAGCCGTCGGGCATGGTGGTGCCGGTCGGGTACCACCGCGGGTAGTTCATCGGAGCCTCGTTGCGCAGCCCCTGGTTGGTCGTGTAGCTCGTGACGCCGATCGCGGCGTCGTTCGGGTCGTTGCCGCCCAGGCCGTCGTCACCGCCCACGGTCATCGTGGCGCCGGTGTGCGGGTTCTGGACCTGCATCGAGCAGAAGAGGTCGGTGTACGTCGCGTTCTGGACGATGCCGGTGCGCAGGTTCTCGACCGTGCGCGCGGGTCCGTTCGGGTCCCAGACGTCGATCTCGGTCTGGCCGCCCTGGACCACGCAGCTGTTGCCCGTGAAGTCGTAGAGGGCGTTGTCGTTGCAGGTCGCGGTCCCGACGCTGCCGAAGGACTGGACCTTGCCGTCGGAGGTGAGGGCCATGTTGATCGGCATCAGCGGCCACGGCTTCACGCCGCTCCAGGCGCCGGCGACGTCCTTCTTCGGGGGCGAGCAGTCGGCGGCGAGCAGGCCGGTGGCGTAGGCGATGCCGTGCCGGATCTGCTGGCGCATGACCGGCTCGCTGTACGCCGTGCCCTCGTGACCCATGCCGGTGTACCAGGACCGACCGCTGTCGATCGTCTGGCACCAGGTGATCGGGTGCTTGGTGCCCTGGCGGCCGAGGCTGCCGTAGGACATCTCGTCGGCCTCGAGCAGCGTCTTGACGTTGGGCGCCGGGTTGAGGGTCCAGTCGTACCACTCGTCGCTGCGGCTGAAGCTGGCGTCGATGCCGGCGGTCAGCGGGTGGCCGGTCGCGGAGACCTTGACCGTGCCGGGGCGCACACCGGGGTTCTCCGGGTGACCCTCCGACATCGCGCCGACGAGGCGCAGGTAGAAGGGGTTCTCGTCGTGCTCGCTGGTGCCCACCGACCAGCCGGTGTAGTGGATGCCGGCGAAGCCGCCGCCGCCGCGGATGTAGTTCTCCAGGGCCGTGCGCTGGGCGCCGTTGAAGAGCACCCCGCCGGTCTGGACGAAGACCATGCCGTCGGTGGTGGCGAGGTTCTCCGGGGTGAACACGACCGGGTTGTCGGTCTCCTGGATCTCCAGCGTCTGGCCGTACTCGCTCGCGATGCTCGCGGCGAGCTCCTTCACGGCGACGCGGGCCTGGGCCTGCGAGGCGTGGAAGTTCTCTTTGTAGAACAGAAGGATCCTGAGCTTGCCGTCGTCGGCCGCGGCCGTGGCGGGCGAGGCACTCACGGCGGCGAGCACCGGAAGGGCGACGACCAGGCCGACGGCGAGGACGAGGAGGCGTGTGGCGGAGCGGCTTAGCCGCCTTGCAGCACGTCTGCGGACAGACCTGCGAAGCACGTTCATGGGGCTCCCTTGACTGGGGTTCGGCTCGTTCTGGAGGGGCGGCCCCGAAGTCCGAACACCCTCTAGTCGAGCGAACGTATGGCGGTCGTCACATCAGAGTCAAGAACTATGTCCCGATTTGTGAACAGATTCTTGATTTCGTTCATATATACGAACTTCAAGCCGCCAGGCCGGCCCCACCTCGCTCTCGACGACGGGTGCCCGGCAGCGACGTCGGCCCGGGGGCCGGCGTCGTCGCCGGTGCTGCGTCGGAGGTGTCTGCGGGGTCGGGTCGCTAGCGGCGGACCCGCGCGCTGCCGCCGAGCGCCAGCGCGTGGACCTCCTCCCGTGTCGCCATGGAGGTGTCACCCGGGGTGGTCATCGCGAGCGCGCCGTGGGCCGCGGCGAGCTCCAGGGCGGTCGCCAACGACTCCCCCTCGAGCAGTCCGTGCAGCAGCCCGGCGGCGTACCCGTCGCCGCCCCCGACGCGGTCCAGGACCGCCAGGTGGTCGCGGGCGACGGAGGTGAGCACGCCGGACCCCGGGGACCAGGCGATGCCCTGCCAGTCGTTGTCGCCGGCCGAGTGCACGACGCGCAGGGTGGTCGCCACGACCGACACCCACGGCATCTGCTCGGCCAGCACCGCCACGAGGCGCGCGAACCGCTCCTCGGGGGGAACGGAGTCGCCCGGGTCGCCCGGGTCGCCCGGGTCGCCGGTCCCGAGGACGAAGTCACTCGGATGCCCGACCAGCACGTCGGCGTGCCGGGCCAGCGCGGTGCTGACCTCGCGTGCGCGGTCGGAGCCGCCGCGACCGGCCCAGAGGCTGGGGCGGTAGTTGGTGTCGTAGGAGACCACGGTGCCGTGCCGACGGGCCGCGGCCATCGCCTCCTCGGCGACGGCCCGGGTCCCGTCGGCCAGCGCGGCGAACACGCCGCCGGTGTGCAGCCAGCGCACGCCGCGGCGGCCGAACAGGTCGTCCCAGTCGATCTCGCCGGGGCGCAGCTGGCTGATCGCCGTACCGGCGCGGTCGGAGACGCCGAGGGCCCCTCGTACGCCGAAGCCGCGCTCGACGAAGTTGATCCCGTTGCGGGCGGCGCGGCCGATGCCGTCGAAGTCCACCCAGCGGATGAGCGAGGTGTCGACGCCGCCCTGGCGGACCAGGCCCTCGACCAACCGGCCGATCTCGTTGTCGACCAGGGCGGTCACGACCCCCGAGCGCAGCCCGAAGACCGCGCTCAGGCTGCGGGCGACGTTGTACTCGCCGCCGCCCTCCCACACGTCGAAGCGCCGGGCGGTCCGGATCCGCCCCTCCCCCGGGTCGAGGCGCAGCATCACCTCGCCGAGGGCGACCACGTCCAGCTCGCACTCGGCCTGCGGGCGGAGCGCGATCACGGCGCCGGGCCGCCGGCGGGCAGCGGCGCCTCGAGCCGGCGGGTGGCCGCGCACCGTGCGGTCACCTCGTCCCAGTCGCCGGCGGCGAGCAGGTCGGGCGCGACCATCCAGCTGCCGCCGACCGCGGTGACCGCCGGCAGGGCGAGATACGCCGGCGCGGTGGCCTCGGTGATCCCGCCGGTCGGCATGAAGCCGAGCCCCGGGAACACCGACGCCAGGGCCTTGACCGCGGGCGCGCCGCCGCTGGCCTCGGCCGGGAAGAACTTGACCGTGTCGAGGCCGAGCTCGCGCGCGGCCATCACCTCGGTCGCCGTGCTGACCCCCGGGATCACCGGTAGGCCGACCTCGCGGCAGCGCCGTACGACGTCGGCGCTGAGGCCCGGCGACACGATGAAGCCGGCCCCTGCGTCGCGAGCGAGGTCGACGTGGTCGGGGGTGAGCACCGTGCCCGCCCCCACCAGCACGTCCCCGCGCGCGGCGAGGGCGGCCAGGACCGCCCCCGCCCGCAGGGAGCGGAGGGTGACCTCGGCGACGGGCAGCCCGCCCGCCACCAGCGCGGCACCGAGGTCGTCGGCCCGGTCGGCGTCGTCGAGGACGACGACCGGGACGACGCGGTGCCGGCCGAGCTCGTCGAGCAGGCTCAACGGAGCTCGGCGATCACGGTCTTGAGCTCGGTGTAGTCGTCCAGGCCGAACGACCCGAGCTCGCGGCCCCATCCGGACTGCTTGAAGCCACCCCGCGGGAGGGTGACGTCGTCGGCGTGCCAGGTGTTCAGCCACACCGTGCCGGCGCGCAGCTTGGAGCCGACCCGGTGGGCGGTGCCGAGGTCCTTCGACCAGACGCCCGCGGCCAGGCCGTAGACGGTGTTGTTGGCGGCCGCGACGACCTCGTCCTCGGTGTCGAACGGGATCGCGGTGACGACCGGGCCGAAGATCTCGTCGGTCTGGATGGCCATCTGCTCGGTCACGTCGGTGATCAGGGTCGGCCGGAAGAAGTAGCCCTGGTCGGCGGCCGGGTCGCCGCTGCCGGCGGCGATGGTCGCCCCGTCGGCGATCGCGCCGCGGACGTAGCCGATGACCTTCTCGTGCTGCTCCTGCGAGACCAGCGGACCCATCGTGGTGGCGGAGTCGAAGCCGTTGCCGACCGTGATCGCCCGGGCCGCCGCGGCGACGCCCTCGATGACCTGGTCGAAGACCGAGCGCTGGACGTAGAGGCGCGAGCCGTTGACGCAGCACTGGCCCTCGTTGAAGTAGCCGGCCAGGGCGGCGCCCGCGACCGCGGCGTCGAGGTCGGCGTCCGCGAAGATGATGTTGGGCGCCTTGCCACCGAGCTCCAGGGAGACCTTCTTCAGGTTCTTGGAGGCGCCGGCCGCGATCTTCTTGCCGACCTCGGTGCTGCCGGTGAAGGCGACCTTGTCGACGTCCGGGTGGTCGACCAGCGCGGCCCCCGCGTCGCCGTACCCGGGCACGACGTTGACGACGCCGGCGGGGACGCCGGCCTCGAGCAGCAGCTGGCCGAGGCGAAGCGCGGTGAGCGGAGTCTGCTCGGCCGGCTTGAGGACCACCGTGTTGCCGGCGGTGATGGCCGGGACGACCTTGAACGCGGCCATGGTGAGCGGGAAGTTCCACGGCACGATGCCGGCGACGACGCCGATCGCCTCGCGGCGGGTGTAGGCGTGGAACTCCTTGCCGGGGACCGACATCGGGATGGAGGTGCCCTCCATCTTGGTCGCCCAACCGGCGAAGTAGCGGAACAGCTCGGCCGCGACGCCGACGTCGCCGCGCGCGGACGCGAGGCTCTTGCCGTTGTCGAGCGACTCCAGCTGGGCGAACTCCTCCGCCTGGGCGTCGATCAGGTCACCGATGCGCCACAGCAGGTGCGAGCGCTCGCGCGGGGTCATCCGCGACCACGGGGAGGGGGACTCGAAGGCGTTGCGGGCCGCGACGACCGCGCGGTCGATGTCGACGGCGGAGGCCTGGGCGACCTGCACGAGCTCCTGCTCGGTGGCGGGGTCGACGGTGGCGAAGGTCTTGCCGTCCTTGGCGTCGACCCACTCGCCGTCGATCAGCAGCTGCTTCGGCGAGGACAGGAACGAGCGGACGGCGGGGAGGAGCTCGGGGCGGTCGTACGACATGGTGCCTTCCAGGTGGTGGGTGCGATACAGGGGAGGAGGTGCGACTACTTGATGGTCAGCACCTTGGAGCGGTCGAGGGTCAGGGCGACGGCGGCCACGATGATGGCGCCGTAGAGGATCTGCTCGTACGCCGAGGGAACGCCGACGATCGGCAGCCCGACGCGGAGCAGGGTGATGACGAGCGCGCCGACGAGCGAGCGCCAGATGCTGCCGTGGCCACCGGTGATCGCGGTGCCGCCGACGACGATCGCGGCGACGGCCGGGAGCAGCAGGTTGTCGGCCATGGTCGGGCTGCCGCTGAAGTTGCGGGACACGAGCATGACCGCGGCCAGGCCGGCGCAGGCGCCGGACACGGTGAACGCGCCGACCTTGACCCGGTCGACCGGCGTGCCGGCCAGCCGGGCCGCCGACTCCGAGTAGCCGGTGGCGGTGATGTAGCTCTGCAGGGGCGTCAGCTTCAGGACCAGCGCGATGACCGCGACCACGACGACGGCCACGAAGAAGGCCATCGGGATGTAGCCGGCGACGTACAGCGTGAGCCAGTTGGTGGCGTCCCGGTCGACGACCCGGATCGGGCCGGCGTCGGAGATCACCAGGGCGACCGCCGAGAAGATGCTCATGCCGCCGAGCGTCACGATGAACGACGGGATGCGGAGCACGACGTGGGCGATGCCCTGGATCGCGCCGATGCCGGCCGCCGCGGCGATGACCGTCAGCGTGGTGAGGCCGCCCAGGTCGGGCAGCCACATCGCGAAGAAGACCGTCGACAGCGACGCGAGGGCCGCGATGGACAGGTCGATGCCGCCGCACAGCACGACCAGGGTCGCGCCCGCGGCGAGCACCACGAGCGGCGCCGAGGTGCGGATGGCCGCGGTCAGGCTCTTCTGCGTGAGGAAGTCCGGGTCCGCGATGGTCAGCGCCGCGAGCAGCGCGACGAGCGCGATCACCGGCATGAACGACGTGAGCCGCTGCGCCGGGGTGGGCCCGCCCTTGACCACGACCGGCTCGGCGGCGGGCTGGGCGATGACGGGGGTGGACACCTAGACCATCTCCTTGACGAGGTCGAGCGGGGTGGGCTTGTCGCCGGAGGGGCACGGGACGTGCTTGGTGGCCTTGCCGTCGCTCATCACGACGATCCGGTCGGACATGCCGATGGCCTCCTCGAGGCTGTCGGCGAGCAGCACCGTGGCGACGCCGCTGTCGGCGAGCTCGCGCATCAGCCGGTAGACCTCCGAGCGCGCGCCGATGTCGAGGCCGCGCGTCGGGTGGTCGAGGAGCAGCAACCGGATGTCACCGGCCACCAGCCAGCGGGCCAGCACCACCTTCTGCTGGTTTCCGCCCGAGAGGCGCTGGATCTGGGTGCCGCGGTGGGGCGTGCGGATGGAGAGCCGCTCGATCCAGCGGTCCACGAGGGACGACTGCCTCTTCGGCATCACGATCGGACCGGCGCAGCGGGACTGCTGCTTGGTCAGCGTCATGTTGTCGGCGACCGACATCGGGCCGACCATGCCCTCGATCTTGCGCTCGGCCGGCACGTAGCCGATGCCGGCGGCGACCGCGGCGCGGGTGCTGGACAGGTCCAGCTTCTTCCCGTCGAGCGTCACCTCGCCGGCGAGCGTCGGCTCAGCGCCGAACAGCGCCCGGCAGACGTCCTCGCGGCCGGAGCCGTGCACGCCCACGATCCCGACGATCTCGCCGGCTGCGACCTCGAGGTCGACGTCGCGGAACGTCTTGCCGGACAGGCCGCGGATCGACAGCATCGGCCGCAGCGGCTCCGCGGAGCGCTCGTAGGCCTGGTCGTGGTAGTGGTCGTCGGACCCGGTCGACCCGATCATCATCCGGTGCAGGTCGGCGGGCGCCGCACCCGCGGTCGCCACCTCCCCCACCGACTGGCCGCCGCGCAGCACGCTCACCCGGTCGCAGACGTCGAGCACCTCGTCGAGGCGGTGCGAGACGAACACGACGGAGGCGAACTCGCGCAGGCGTCGTACCTGGGTGAAGAGGGTCTCGATCTCCTTCGACTCCAGCACCGAGGTGGGCTCGTCGAGGATGATCACCGGCGGGTGCTGGCTGCGCTGCTCGATCCGCAGCACCTTCGCGATCTCGACCATCTGCCGGTCGGCGAACGAGAGCGTGTCGGTCCGGGCGAGCGGGTTGATGTCGGAGCCGATCTTGTCGAGCTGCTCCTGGGCCAGCTTGCGCATCGTCTCCCAGCGGTAGACCCCGCCGCGGACGCCCGCCCCTTCCGAGCCGAGGACGATGTTCTCGGCCGCGGTGAGGTTGGGGACCAGCGACTGCTCCTGGAAGACCATGCCGATGCCGTGGTTGGCGGCCTCGACGACGCTGCGCAGCCGCACCTTCTCGCCCCGGACCCAGATCTCGCCGGAGTCGGGACGGACCAGGCCGACCAGCGCCTTGAGCAGGGTGGACTTGCCCGCGCCGTTCTCGCCGGCCAGGCCGAGCACCTCGTTCTGGCGGACGACCAGGTCGACGCCGTCGAGGGCCTTGACGCCCGGGTAGTGCTTGACGAGGTTCTTCACCTCCAGCGCGGGCACCATCGGGTGCGGCTGCTGGCCGATCTCGGGATTCGCCGGGGGGATCACTTGGTCACCTGGTTCCTACGACGCTGCGGGAGCACCGCGGCGGCCACCGCGGCGACGACGATGAGGCCCTGGACGCCGCCCTGCCAGTACGGGCTGACGCCCACCTGGACCAGGCCGTTGGTCAGCACCATGACGATCAGGACGCCGACGGCGGAGTGGAGGATGCCGCCCCGGCCGCCGGTCAGCAGGGTGCCGCCGACGACGGCGGCGGTGATGGCGGCGAAGTCGTAGCCCTTGCCCGCCTGCACCAGGCCGGCGCTGAGCTGGCTGGTCACCATCACCCCGGCGAGGCCGTAGAACGCCCCGGCCAGGGTGAAGACGGCGACCTTGTACGGCGCCACCTTGACGCCCGAGAGTGCCAGCACCTCCTCGGCCCCGCCGATGGCGAAGGCGTAGCGCCCGAGCCGGGTGTAGCGCTGGATCAGGTAGCCGACTAGAACGCACGCGAAGGCGATCCAGGTCAGGTAGGACAGCCCGAGGAGCCGCTCGACCGGCCAGCTGGCCAGGGTGCCGTCGGTGATGTTCGGCTGGACGCCGTTGAACATCAGGGTCGCGAGGCCGAGGCCGACGGCCGAGACGCCGAGCGTGGTCATGAACGACGGCACCTTCAGCAGCACCAGCGCCAACCCGCTCACGCAGCCCAGGGCCGCCGCGAGCAGGATCGCGAGCAGGATCCCGATGATGCCGAGCTCGTTGCCGTTGCGGTTGTTGGCGACGAGCAGCGCCACCGCGATGGCGGCGGCGCCCATGACGCCGGGGGCCGACAGGTCGATCGAGCCCATCATCAGCACGAAGGTGATGCCGCACGTGACGACGGCGAGGACGGCGGCGGTGTCCATGATGTTCTGGACGTTGCCGATGCTGCGGAAGTCCGAGCTCAGGGCCGCGAAGGCCACGAAGATGACCACCAGGGCGAGGGGAGGACCCGAGTCCCGGAGGGACACCCCCCGCCGAGGCTGGGGGCGCGCCGCGGCGACGTCGACGTCCTCGGCGGGGGATGTCATGGTCACGAGATCGCGCCCTGCGAACGGCTGAAGACGTTGTCGCACTCGAAGTCGGCCTCGTCGGTGACCGGGGAGAGGTACTCGGCGACGTTGTCCTGCTGGATGAGGAACTGCTCGGCGAACCAGGCGCGGTCCTCGTCGGCGATGTCGGCGACGTCGAGCTCACCGGTGGCGACGCAGTAGCCGGCCGCCAGGCCGATGCCGCCCTGCCACGGGCCGTCGCTCGAGACGGTCGCGGTCATCGCGCCGCTCTCGATGGCGGTGAGGGCGTCGGGCACGGCGTCGATGCCGACGACCGCGATCTCGCCCTCCTTGCCGGCGGCCTTGAGGGCCTCGAGGGCGCCGAGCGCCATGTCGTCGTTCGCGGCCCAGATGCCCTTGACGTCGTCACCGTGCTTGGTGAGCAGCGTCTTGGTCACCTCCAGCGCCTCGGCGCGGGAGAAGTTGGCGGTCTGCTGGTCGAGCAGCTTCACGTCGGGGTTGGCCGCGAGGGACTCCTCCAGACCGGCGAACCGGTCCTTGGCCGCACCGGTGTCGAGGATGCCCTGCAGAGCGATGATGCCGCCCGAGCCGCCGATGGCCTCGGCGAGCGCGTCACCGATCTGCTTGCCGGACTCGACACCGTTGTAGGTGATGTGGCTGATCCAGTGGTCGTAGTCGGTGACGTTCAGGTCGGCCGGCTTGTTCCACTGCGTCACCAGGTAGGCGCCCGCCTCCTGGGCCTGCTCGACGATCGGCGGGGTGTCCGAGTCGCCGTTCGGCAGGATGTTCATGACCAGGCAGTCGGTGTCACCGGCGAGGAGCTGGGTGATCTGCTCCTGCTGCTTGGTCGAGTCGCCGTCGTAGGTCAGCCGCTGCTGCTCGAGGTCGACCGACTTCGCGAACGCGTCGCCACCGTCGAGCCAGGAGGCCTCGTAGGGGTTCGACTCGTTGCGGACCTGGCCGACCAGCTTGACGTCGGCCGGGTCACAGGCGCCGGCCTTGTCGCTGCCGCCGGTGCCGGCGTTCGACTCCTCGCTGCAGCCGGTCAGCGCGATGGCCGCCAGCGACAGGCTCAGCAGAGCGACTGCGGGACGTGACTTGAAGTTCATCGTTGATCCTCATTTTCTTGACGCCAGATGCTCCGGCGGTTGGCCCGAGAGGTCAGGGGTCCGCTGTTGCGGAGATTAATGCGGGTTGCTTACTGCGGTGTGGCGGGGGTCACTTTTACGATCAGCGGGCCATCCACCCTCCGTCGACGACCAGGACGTGCCCGTTCACGTAGTCGGCCGCCGACGAGCTCAGGAAGACCGCCGCACCGGCGATGTCGTCGGGCGTGCCCCAGCGACCGGCCGGGATCCGCTCGAGGATCGCGCGCGAGCGGTCCGCGTCGGCGCGGAGCGCCGTGGTGTTGTCGGTGGCCATGTAGCCGGGCGCGATGGCGTTGACCTGCACCCCGGCGGCGCCCCACTCGTTGGCGAGGGCCTTGGTGATGCCGGCGACGCCGTGCTTGCTGGCGGCGTACGAGATGACGCGGATGCCGCCCTGGAAGGCGAGCAGGCTCGCGATGCTGACGATCTTGCCGTGCCCGCGCTCGACCATGGGGCGGCCGAGGTGCTGGCTCAGGAAGAACAGTCCGCTGAGGTTGATGTCGACCACGCGGTTCCAGGACTCGGGAGTCAGGTCGACGGTGTCCTCTCGCTCGATGATGCCGGCGTTGTTGATGAGGATGTCGACCTCGTGCGTGGCCGTGATCTGGGCACACACCCGCTCGATGGCGGCGTGGTCGGAGACGTCGAGGTCGATGACCTCGACCTCGCGGCCCAGCTCGGCGACCTGGTCGCGGGTGCCGTCCTGGCTGCCGGCCAGGCCGACCAGCACCAGGTCGGCGCCGGCCTCGGCCAGCCCGAGCGCGACGCCCTGGCCGAGCCCGCGGCCGGCCCCGGTCACGACCGCGGTCTTGCCGTGCAGGTCGAAGGGGGAACGCCGTTCGGTGGCGGTCTGGGTGGTCACAGGTCCTCCAGGGAGACAGGGGTGAGGTCGGTGTACGCGTTGTTCTCGCCGGCCATCGCCCAGATGAAGGCGTAGGAGCCGGTGCCGGCGCCGGAGTGGATCGACCACGGGGGCGAGATGACGCCCTGGCGGTTCCGCAGGACGAGGTGGCGGGTCGCGCCCGGCTCGCCCATGAAGTGGAAGACGCGGTCGTCCTCGGGGAGGTCGACGTACATGTAGACCTCGGTGCGCCGGTCGTGCAGGTGCGGGGGGAAGGTGTTCCAGACGGAGCCGTCGGAGATGACGGTGACGCCGAACTGCAGGACCGAGGTCTGCAGCTCCTGCCCCCAGGCGTAGCGGTAGAGGCTGCGCTCGTTGGCGCACGCCGGGGTGCCGAGCGCGACCGGCTCGACCTCCTGGTGGTTCAGCAGCACCGCCGGGTGCGTGGCGTGGGCGTTCGCCGAGACGAAGTAGAAGGCGGCGTCGGCACCCGCGAAGGTGACGTCGCTGCCGCGGCCGACGTACAGGCCGTCGAGGTGGTCGAGCTCGAACTTCTCGCCGTCGACCAGGACGTGACCCGAGCCGCCGACGTTGATGACGCCGAGCTCGCGACGCTCCAGGTGCTTCTCGGCACCGAGGACCTCGGTCCAGGCCGGCAGGTCGAGCTGGCCGGTGCCGGGTACGGCGCCGCCCACCACCATCCGGTCGTCGTGGGTGTAGACACCCTGGACCTCCCCGGCGACGAACAGGTCCGCCAGGAGGAAGTTGTCCCGCAGGTCCGCGGCGGACGCTGTCTCCACGCTCGAAGGGGCTGTGGAATATCGGACCTGAATCACGCGGGAACTCCTCGGTCTTATGAACTACGTTCGGCTATGTGAACTGGCAGGAACGTACACGTGGCCGTCATCACAGGTCAAGTGATCGAAACTGGTTTACGGATGTGAACTGGCGTACTGTCATGCCACCATTGACCGACGACCTGACCATCACCTCGGAAGGCCCTCCGCGATGCAGCTGGAGAAGACGATCAACGGCGGCCCCGCCGCCGCCCCCGTCAAGTCGGCAGCGCGCGCGCTCGATCTGCTGGACGAGATCGCCGCCAACGGACCCGGCACCCAGCTCCAGCTCTCGACGCGACTCGGCATCCCCAAGAGCAGCCTGCACGCGCTGCTGCGGACGATGACCGACCGCGGCTGGCTCGAGACCGACCCGACCGGCAGCGTCTACAAGCTCGGCATCCACTCGCTGGTCGTCAGCTCCGCCTTCCTCGACGGCGACTCCGTCCTGGCCCGGGCCTCGCACCTGCTCGACGAGGTCGCGGCCGCCACCGAGGAGACCGTCCACCTCGGTCGGCTCGACGGGGCCCACGTCATCTACACCGCGAAGCGCGAGTCCGCGCACCCGCTGCGGATGCACTCCGCCGTGGGTCGCCGGCTCCCGGCGTACGCCACCGCCCTCGGGCGGGCGATCCTGGCCGAGCAGCCGCTCGACGAGCGGGCCGGTCACGTCCCGGACTCCATCGCCCCGATGACCACGCACACCACGACCGACAAGGGCGCGGTGCTGGACATCATCGACCGCGCCTCGCAGGTCGGCTACGCCGTGGAGAGCGAGGAGTCCTGCCTCGGCGTCCGCTGCTTCGGCGTCACCCTGCCCTTCGGGCGCGAGGCCGTCGACGCGATGAGCGTCGCGGTGCCGATCAGCCGGCTCGGCGACGGCCGCGAGGACTTCATCATCGAGACCCTGCTGAGCGTGAAGGCCCGCCTGTCTGTCGTGAACGACAACAGCATCGTCCGCTGACCCCTACCGGACGCTCCGGTCCCGGATGCCCCGCAGCATCCGCGCGCTCATCACGCCGCTGACCCCGCTGAGCACCGCGACGAGCACCCGGGCCGCGCGCGTCGGGCAGCGGTAACGCTCCCGGACCACCAGCCGGGAGCCCCCGGTCCCACTGTCCGGGAGCACCACGAACGCCCAGCCGAAGTCGTACTCCAGCCGCGACCGGCCGGTCGGCTCCGGCCCGCTCAGGACCAGCGCCCGCCCCGGACGGACCTCCCGGACCGCGAGCGCGACCCGCGGGTGCAGCCGCACCTCGTCCCCGACCCGGACGTCCTGCCACTCCGGCACGACCCGGTCGGCGTTGACGATCCGGCAGCCGACCAGGTTCTCCAACCAGGCGTGGCTGTAGAACCCGGCCCGGCCCTGGCCCAGCTGTGCGATCCAGGGCCAGACCGCCGCGGGTGGCGCCGCGATCGCGATCTCGCGGGTCGTGACCCGGTCGGCGTCGGGGAGCAGCTCGTCGCCGGGCAGCGTCTCGTCGTGCACCGCACCAGCCAACCGCGATCGCGACCGCCGGGGCAGGGCCGAAGGTCTCGGTCCGACCGGGACCGTCAGTCGTCGACCCGCACGGAGCACCACACGGTCTTGCCGGACTCGTTGGTGCGGGTGCCCCAGCTCTCGCTGAGCACCTCGACGATGTTGAGGCCCCGGCCGTTCTCGTCGCTCTCCTCGGGCCGGCGCCGCCGCGGGCGCAGCTGCGCGCGGTCGCGGACCTCGAGCACGACCTGGTGACCGGTACGACGCAGCCGCAGGTCGATCGGCGGCCGGGCGTGCACGAGCGCGTTGGTCACCAGCTCGCTGGTGATGAGCACCAGGTCGTCGACCGCCTCGGCCCGGACGCCCCAGCGACCGAGCTGGTCGGCGACCGCGCGCCGGGCGTCGCGCGGGGCGGTGCCGACCTCGGCGAGGCGGGCGGTGAAGGTGAGCTCCTGCGGCTCCTCGACCTTCACCAGCACCAGGGCCACGTCGTCGTCACCGCCGTCGTCGCCGACCAGGCTGCGGACCAGGGTCTCGGGCAGCCGGCGCAACGGCTGGTCGCCGTGGGCGCGGACCAGGTCGGCCAGCTGGGAGATGCCGGCGAACAGGTCCTCGCCCCGCCGCTCGACCAGGCCGTCGGTGTAGAGCACGACGACGTCGTCGGCGCGGACGTCGTACACCTCGGCGGTCATGCCGAAGTAGCCGGCGCCGAGCGGCGGGCCGGTCGCCTCGATCCGAGCCATCGTCTCGACCAGGTCGTGACGGGCCAGCAGCGGCGGGAGGTGGCCGGCGTTGGCGTAGGTGAAGGTCTGCTCGGCGGCGTCGTGGACGGCGTACACGCAGGTGACGATCTGGTCGGCGGCGAGCTCCTGGACCAGGTTGTCGAGGTGCTCGAGGACCTCCGCCGGCCCGAGGTCGAGGGTCGCGAACGCCCGGACGGCGGCGCGCAGCTGACCCATCACCGCGGCCGCGGGCACCCCCCGCCCCATGACGTCGCCGATCACGAACGCGGTGCGGCCCGCACCCAGGTCGATCACGTCGTACCAGTCGCCGCCGACGTAGGTGCCCTCGACGCCGGCGCGGTAGAACGTCGCCACCTCGAGGGAGTCGACCTCGAAGTCGCTGGCCGGGAGCAGGCTGGCCTGGAGCTGCTCGGCGACCCGGCGCTCGCGGACCGCGGCCTCGCGCTCGGCCTCGGCGGCGACCAGGCGGCGCCGGGTGACGTCCTGCTCGGTGACGTCCTGGAAGGAGCCGCGCAGGATCCGGGCCCCGTCCGCGCGCGGGACGACCTCGCCGCGAGCGTGGAACAGGCGCTGCTCGCCGGTCGGGAGCACGATCCGGGTCTCGTACTCGATGACCTCGCCGTCGATGGCCTCGCCGAGGCGCTCGCGGACCATCGGCAGGTCGTCGGAGTGGACCAGGGACTCGATCACCGCGGTGGTGCCGAGCCGATCCATGGTCTCGCGGTCCATCTGCATCAGCTCGTGGAACGTGTGCGAGGCGACGATCGTGTCGGTGTCGAGGTCGATCTCCCAGCTGCCGATCCGGGCCAGCCGCTGGGCCTGGTCGAGCAGCTCCTCGTTCAGCTCCAGCGCGTGCCGGACCCGCTGCTCGCGGTCGAGCTCGAGGTTGACCCGCACCCGGGCGAGCAGCTCGCGCGCCGAGAACGGCTTGACGAGGTAGTCGACCGCGCCGGCGGCCAGGCCCTCGAGGGTGCCCTCCTCCCCCGCGCGGGCCGACAGCATCACCACGGGTACGACGGTCAGCACCGGGTCGGCCTGCATCCGCTGGAGCAGCCCGAAGCCGTCGAGCCGCGGCATCATCACGTCGGTGACGACCAGGTGCGGCCGCCGCTCGGCCATCAGGGCGAGCGCCTCGACGCCGTCCGAGGCGACGCTCACGTCGTACTCCTCGCGGAGGATCCCCGCGACGTAGGTGCGCATGTCGGCGTTGTCGTCGACGACCAGCACCCGGGGCTGGTCGGCCTGGTCGGCCCGGTCGGGGTCCGGTGCGACGGCGTCGGTCGCGTCGTCGTTCTCCGGCAGCCAGCTCAGCGCCTGCGCGACCATCTGCCCGGTCCGCCCGTCGACGATCGCGCCCGCCGAGGTGTCGTCGACGAGGTGCGCCGGGTCGAGGTGGTCGCGTCCGAGCGGCACCGCGACCGTGAGGGTGGTGCCCTCGCCGAGCCGGCTCGCCACCCCGACCGTGCCGCCGTGCAGGGCGACCAGCTCGGCGACCAGGGCCAGGCCGATGCCGGAGCCCTCGTGGGTACGCGACCGCGCGCCGGCCACCCGGTGGAACCGCTCGAACAGGTGCGGGACCTCGGACTCGGGGATGCCGCTGCCGGTGTCGCGCACGGTCAGCACGGCGCGGTCGCCGTCGACCCCGAGGCGGACCGAGACCTCGCCCTCGAAGGTGAACTTCAGCGCGTTCGACAGCAGGTTGAGCACGATCTTGGCCCAGTGGTCGCGGTCGACGTACGCCTCGGTGCCGGGACGTACGTCGATCTCGAGCCGCAGCCCGGCCCGCTCGGCGGCGGATTGGAACATCGCCGCCAGCTCGCCGGTGGCCTGACCGAGGTCGGTCAGGCGGAGCTCCGGGGCGGCCCGTCCGGCCTCGAGCCGGGAGAAGTCGAGGAGCGTGTTGACCAGCTGGAGCATCCGCTGGCCGTTGCGCAGCACCGTGGCCAGCCGGTCGCGGTGGACCGGCGCGAGCGGCTCGGCCGCGTCGGCGAGGGCGTCCTCGGTGGGGCCGAGGAGGAGGGTGAGCGGGGTCCGCAGCTCGTGGCTGACGTTGGCGAAGAAGTCGGTCTTCGCCTGGTCGAGGCGGGCCAGGGTCTCCGCCCGCTGCGTCTCGGCCTCGATGGCGCGAGCGTCCGAGACGGCCGCGGCGAGGTGCCCGGCGACCAGGTCGACGAAGCCCCGGTAGGCATCGTCGAACGGGCGGTAGCGGTTGAGCCCGGCGACCAGGAAGCCGTAGGGGTGGGCCTGGGCCGGCTGCAGCAGCGGGGTGAGATAGGCCTGGAGCGGCGGCTCCGGCCAGGCGCCGCGCGGCAGGTCGGCGAACCGGTCGAGGCCGTCGACCAGGGCCTCGCCCTCCCACAGCAGCGGCGCCGGCCACGTCGCCGCAGGGTCGTCGGCGGCCACGAGCGGCGGGAACGCGGCGTGCTCACCCTCGACCCCGGCCGCCCCCGCGAGCCGGGCCGTGCGGCCGTCGTCCTCGAAGAGGTAGACCGCGGCGAACGGCAGCGACCGCGGGTCCTGGGCGAGCTGCGCGCACGCCGTGCGTACGGCGTCGCGCTCGTCGCGGGTGCCCGCCACCCGGATGCCGAGGTCGCGCAGGGTCGCCATCCGCCCGGTCGCCACCACCTGCTCGGTGTCCTCGGTGACCACGCAGAGCATCCCGGCGATCTGCCCGTCGTCGTCGGCCAGCGGGCTGTAGGAGAAGGTGTGGTAGGTCTCCTCGGCGTACCCGGAGCGCTCGAGGAAGAGCAGCAGCGCCTCGTCCCAGGTGGCCTCGCCGGTCGACATCACCGTCTCGATGCGCGGCGCGATGTCGGTCCAGATCTCCGACCAGACCTCGGCGGCGGGCCGGCCCAGCGCCCACGGGTACTTCCCGCCGAGCGTGTCGCGTCGGTAGGCGTCGTTGCAGAAGAAGGTCAGCTCGGGACCCCAGGCCATCCACATCGAGAACTTCGACGTGAGCAGGATCCGGACGGCGTTGCGCAGGCTGAGCGGCCAGCCGTCGGGCCGACCCAGCGGCGTGCCCGACCAGTCGACGCGCAGCAGGTCCGCGCCGACCTCGCCGCTGGCGGCGAGCACGTCCTCCATCGAGCGCGCGGGGCTCACGGCGACCGCGGTCCGCGGCGGGCCAGCAACGGCCGGAGCACCAGCGCGAGCAGCAGCACGCCGCCGCCGAGGACGCCCCACCACACGGCGTCGCGCCGGGTCGCGGCCATCGTGTCGACCTCCGGCTCGGGGGCGACCGCCCGGCGGTCGCTGCGCTCGGCCGTGGTGTCGAGGGTGCCGTCCTCGGCCGGCGTGACCGGACGACGCAGCGCGTCGAGCGGCTGGACGACGCCCGCCCCGGTCATCGGGCTGCGCACGTCGGTGCGACCGTCGGCCGTCGAGAGCAGGCGGGCCACGAGCTGGTCACCCGTCGCGTCGGGGTCGGCCGTGCGCATCAGGGCGAGCACGCCGCTGACCTCGGCCGCGGCCCAGGAGGTCACGACGTCGTCGACGGTGCAGGTGCCGCCGTCGACGCCGACCGTGACGCCGCCGACGACCGGGGCGGCGACGTCGGTGCGGCTGTTGGGCAGCACGTACGCCGCCGCGTCCTCGCGGTCGCCGAGGCCGTCGACCGTCGCGCTGACGGCGACCACCGACGGGTAGCCCGCCGGAAAGACCCGGAGCGCGGCGTCCTGACCGGCCTCCGGCGTGCCGAAGTCGTCGTACAGCGGCTGGTCGTCCTCGGTCGGCCGGTTGCCAGCGGCGGCGACCACGACGACCCCACGGCGGTGCAGCCGGGTGAGCAGCTTCGCGATGCGGGGGTCGGGCTGGTCGACGAAGAGCGAGACGTTCACGATGTCGACCTCGCGGTGCGCCAGCACGACGCCGAGCCCCTCGACCAGGCCGTCGGCGCTGACCGGCTTGCCCTCGGTGCTGGCCGCGTCGCCGGAGTCGAAGACCCGGACGTCGAGGATCTCGGCGTACGGCGCGATGCCGACGAGCCCGCCCGCGTCGTCCGCGCGCGGGGTGCCCGCGATGAGCCCCGCGACCGCGGTGCCGTGCCAATCGTCGAGCTCGCCCTGCCGACCGGTGACGCTGACGTGCTCGGAGACCCGCACGCCCCCGCTGGCCGTGACCCCGGAGTCCAGGACCGCGACGGTCACCCCCGCGCCCGGCTGCTTGCCGCGCGCGGCGAGGTAGGCGTGGGCCTCCTCGATCCGCAGCTGCTCGAGCGGCGCGCTCTCGCGGGTGGCCGCGGACCGGGCCTCGCCCGCCTCCTTGACCTGGACCGCCCCGCAGTCCTCCTCCACCGCCATCGCCGGGGCGGCCGGCAGGATCACCGGCACCGACGCCGCCAGCGGAAGCAGCAGCACCGCGGGCAGCAGCCTCACTCGCACGTGCGGCTCGCCCCCTGCTCGCCCTGCACCGGCGGACACAGCGCGCTGTCGCGGGACAGCGGGACCCCGGGCTCGAAGAGCTCGACCCACGGGTCGGGCACGAGCGGGGCGTCGTACGAGCCGTAGCCGAGCTGGTCCGCGGCCCCCGGACCGACCAGCGGGTAGGCGACACCCTTGGCGTCGACGACGTACGACGAGCGGCTGGTCGTGCTGTCCCAGTCGCCGACCCGGACGTAGGCGCCGTGCCCGGGGTCGACCGAGACCCGCTCGGCGGGGGCCACCAGGTCGCCGGCCGAAGCCGCGTCCGTCGGGTCGGTGGCCAGCATCGCCACCGGCTTCTCGCCGTCGGCGGTGACCAGCAGCGCACAGTGCTCGTCGAGCTCGTCGTCGAGGAGCCGGTCGGGCCAGTGCGCCGCGTCGAAGGGCGGGAGCGAGCCGCTGACCTGGGGTGCCGCGTCGAGGGTGACCGGCGTGAGGTCGAGGGGCTGAGCCAGCGACGGCTTGGCCGTGGTCTCGTAGACGGCCTTCGCGAACGGGTCCAGGTCGGCCGGGCCGTCCTTGGTCAGCAGCTGGAACGACTCGCCGTCGAGGGTGATGATCTGCCCGATCCGGGACCCGGTCGGCAGCTGGCCGGGACCCTGCTCGGGCGCGGGGTCGCCGTACCCCTCGAGGCCGAGGCTCGAGAAGGCGAGCGGCCCCCCGACCGGGAAGAGCCGCAGCCACTTCTCGGGGACGTCGCGGGCCTCGTCGGTGATCGGCAGCCCGAGCGCGCGGAGCAGCGGGTCGAGCGGCACCCCGGCGGGCAGCGCGTAGCTGTAGGCCCGCTGCGGCTCCCCGGACTCGTCGCGACCGGTCGCGATGACGTAGTAGCGGTCCTGGCTCATCACGACGAAGCCCTTGTCGGGGATCGGCTGGACCACCGGGTCGTTGGACATCGTGACCGCCATCCCCCCGTCGGCGGAGGTGCACGCCGACCAGCCGCTGTCGATCAGCCGCGCGGTGTCGGGGACGGTCTGCGGGGCGCCGAGGATCCCCAGGTCGGAGCCGAGGTCCTGGGCGGCGATGGTGTCCTCGGCGAGGATCTTGGGCTCGAGGTCGGGACCGAGGATCAGCTGGGCCGAGGTGATGTTGAGGATCGAGTGGAGCTCGGGGTCGTCGCTCTCCTCGAGGATGACGTAGAGGCCGCCCTTGTCCTCCGAGATGAGCAGCCCGGGCTTGTTCCAGTCCTCGGGGTCGCGGCCGACCAGGATCCCCGCGACCGCGGCGCCGGCCACGAGCAGCACCGACAGCGCGAGGCCCCCGACGATGGTCCGGCCCGGACGGGCCGGCTCGACCTCGCGCCCGCCCGGCGCGCCCGAGACGAAGGCCGTGACCAGCCGGCGACGGCTGAAGGCGTGCGCCTCGACCAGGTCGCGCTTGGTCGCCACGCCTCAGCCGCCGATCGACGACAGGACGCCCGTGGACACCACGAGCAGGGGCAGCAGCGCCAGCAGGCCGATGGTCTCGACGACGTCGCCGAGCCGGCCGCGGCGCACCGACGGCGGCGAGGGCAGCAGGGTCACGGCGAGCAGCACGGCGCCCGAGGCCGCCAGCGCGACGGCCGCGGTCGGGCGCCAGTCGGGCCACCAGGCCAGGACCGAGACGGCCACGACCGCCAGGCCGACGACGCCGGAGACCAGGCCGACGAGGACCTCGGCGCCGGTGCGGTACTGACGGGTCCGGAGCATCACCAGGCAGCAGGCGACGATCGCGAGGACGGTCCCGGTGACGCCGAGCCGCACGGCCAGCGGCGCGATCATCACGAGCAGCAGGCCGACCGTGCCGGAGATGGCGACCAGGATCTCGTGGGCGACGCGGGCGTCGGCCCGGACCCGCTGCGGGTCGACCTCCGCCGGGTCGGCGGTGATGTCGGCGTCGGTGTAGAGCTGCTCGACGGTGGTGCCGGTGACCCCCAGGGCCAGCCACGGGAAGACGCTGCCGGCGAGCACGACCAGGACCAGGGCGGTGGTGAGGACCACTTCGGCGTCCACGTCGGCGACCCGCATCAGCAGGCCCGTGGCGAGCACGACCGCGCCCACCACCACCGGCGGGATGACCAGGGTCCGGCCGTCGCCGATGCCGACCAGCGCGAGCAGCCCGGCGAGCAGCGCACCCGCGCCCGCGCACGCGAGGGGGAGCCCGAAGAAGGGCTCGTCGGTGAGGAGCATCAGCCCGGAGACCGCGGCGTACGCCGTGCCCATCCAGGCGACCGCGACCGCGGCCTCGCGCTCGTGCTGCACGCGCGAGAGCACGACCGCGCCGCCGACCAGGACCACGGAGACGACGACCGCGGAGACGGCGGCCAGCAGCGAGCCGCGCTGGATGAGCAGCGCGATCGCCCCGAGGGCCATCAGCAGGGCCGCGGCCCACAGCGCCGTACGGCGACCGGCCTCGGGGCGCCACGGCTCCAGGTCGCGCTCGACCACGTCGGTCATCGCCTCGACGACGTCGTCGTAGACCCGGGGCGGCTCGTCGTCGACGCCGGCGGAGACGGAGAGCAGCCCGCCGTCCTCGATGCCCTGGATGACCAGGCCGCTGTCGAGGGCCAGGACCCGGCCCTCAGCGGTGACGAGGCGGTAGCCGCCGTAGACCGTCAGCGCGTCGAGCAGGCCCACGCTGCGCGCCAGCTCGGGGAGCAGCTCGGCGACCGGGACCGAGCCCGGCAGCACGAGGTCGACCCGGCGGGTGCCGGAGGCCACGGTGACGCGGACCAGGCCGGAGGCCCCGACGGCGGGCGCCTGGGTCATCGAGTCTCCTTCGAGCGGGACGGTGAGGGTGATGCCGGTCGTGCAGGTCGTGCGGGTCGTGCAGAGAGAGCACCGCCCGGACCGGCGTCAGCCGGTCCGGGCGGAGTGCCCGAGGGGCGGTCAGGCCTTGATCTGGAAGGCCTGCGCGCCGCGCTGGTCGGCGGCCGCGTAGTCGGCGTTCGACTGGTAGACGGTGCGGCTGCTCTCGTCGAGCAGGTCCTTCATCTCCTGGATGGCCCAGTCCCACTTCGCCTTGGCGGTGTCGTAGGCGGTGCGGGCGTTACCGGCCCACTCGTTGCGGAGAGGGCTCAGCTCGCTCTCGAGCTGGTTCATCCGGTTGTCGATGTCCTTGACCTTCTTGTACATGTCCTGCGCGGCCTGGTCGAGACCGGCGTGGTTGACGCGGATGCCATCGAGATCCATGACTAGCTCCTGAAGGGTGAGGGCCGGCGCTCAGACCGCGTCGAGGCGGCCGGCGGTGCGGACGTAGTTGGAGGACTGGGTCTCGTCGGTCGAGACGTTGTCGTGCTCGGTCGAGACCAGCGAGGCCTCGAACTCGTTGAGGGCCTGGACGATGACCGTCTGCTTCTCGGTCCAGGCCTGGTGCAGCGTGAAGAACGCCGCGCCGCCCTGGCCGACCCACTTGCCCTTCAGGGCGCTGATCTGGTCGTCGAGCTGACGGGCCAGGCCGTCGAAGTCACGCTTGGCGTCGGCCACGAGACCGGCGGCCTTGGTCAGGGTCTTCTCGCCCTGCCCGAACTCGGATGCTCCTTGCGACATCTCGCCTGCTCCTTCCCCGTGGCGGTCGATCACCGCGCGCCGAGATCTGTGGTGATGGTGGTTGGATCGACGTGGCCGACCACGAGTCGGTCGGACACGGCTGGATCTACCCGAGGCACCCTCGGGTAAACCTCAAGAAGTCAGTTCCCACAGGCCGCGGAACAGCCCCACGGCCACGAAGACCGCTGCGATGGCACCCGAGCCGGCGAGTCCCTCGGCGACCTCGGCCCGGCGCGACCACCAGGCCGATCGCCAGCCGCGCCCGGTGGCCACGGCCACCACGACGACGACCGCCGCGAGCCCGACGGACACCATCGCGAGCGCGGTCAGCTGGCCCTCGCCCAGGCCGGGCAGGAGCTCGACGGCGAGCGCCACCCAGGCGACCAGCCCCGCGGCACGCAGCAGCACCCGCGCCGGGACGTGCCGGTAGCTGCGGGCGGCCAGGAGCAGCGCGGCGCCGACCAGACCGACCAGCACCCGGGCGCCGATCCGGTCGATCGGCAGCGTCGCCGTGGCGAGCAGCATCGGCGCGGACACGGCCACCAGCGCGAGGACGGCGGCCGCGGACGCGACGACGAGCCGCGTGCCCCGTCGGGCGATGTCGGCCACCGCGCCCGCAGGGACGACGGTGCGGCCGCGCCGGCCGGTCGGCCGCTCGCGGGCCGACCAGGCCGTGACGGCCAGCCGCTCCAGGTCGAGCAGGTAGTGGTCGGGCACGTCGACCGCCAGCGCCGGCACGAAGCGCGACATCAGCACGGCCGCCACGAGCAGCAGCGCCCAGGGCACCCGCGGGGGCAGATCGGCGAGCGTGCACAGTCCGGTCAGCACGAACACGCCCGACCCCACGAGCATCCAGGTCCGGAGCACCTCGTCCGCGCTGCGGTCCAGCGCCCGGGCGACGGCCGCGACGACCGCGGCCGTCAGGGCCGCGACGCCGACGGCGACGGGGAACCGCTCGGCATCGGGGTGCCAGGCCAGCACGAAGGCCGCCGAGGCGCCGAGGACCGGACCGACGGCCAGCCGCTGCGGGGCGAACCGGCCCCCGGGCAGCAGGGTGATCAGCACGCCCAGCCCCAGCAGCCCGAGGGTGATCTCCTGCAGCAGCTCATCGTCGGACCGGGCCGCGCACCAGCCGGCCAGGACGGCGACGGCCGCGGCGACCGCGGACCACCACACGCCCGCCCGCCCGGACGGGAGCGGGGCACCGGACTGGACCAGTGGGACGGCGCCGACCGTGCCGGGAGGCGCGTCGGGCGGGGTGGCCACGAGCAGGTCGCCGGGGCGCACCCCGGCGTCGGCGAGGGTGCCCTCGACGGGGAACGGGCGGCCGAGACGGTCCCGGAGCGCGGGGCGGGGCGTGCCCGCGAGTGCGGCGTACTCGGCCGCCACGTCAGCGGCGGTGGCGCCCGGGGGCACCATCAGGTCGAGGACGCCGGCCGGTCCGTGCACGCTCACCGGGAGGTTCTCGGCGAGCCGCCGGGATCCGGCCATGGGCGTCGCCTCCTCGGGCACGACGGGGGGCCGCCGGGCATCGGCGGTGCTCTGGAGAGTTGCCCCGCCGCGCGCGGGGGAAACCACGCGACGTTTGCGAAGACGGCCGGGAGGAAGTGTCTCCCTCGTGAGTACGACGCTGCGGCGGACCCGCCTGGACGAGCCGGAGCTGCCGACCGGACAGATCGTCCTGCAGGCGCCGCCCGAGATCCAGCCCCACGAGGGCGCCGGCGGCGTGCTCATGAACGCCATCCCGATGCTGGGCAGCCTGGGCTCGATCGTGCTCGTCGCGACCATGGGCAGCGCCACCGCGGGCCGCAGCTACATCGCCGCGGGCATGTTCCTCTTCGCCACCCTCGGCTTCATCGTCGTGCAGATCGACCGGCAGCGGAAGCAGCGCACCCAGCAGGTGACGGGCTCGCGCACCGAGTACCTCCGCTACCTGGCCAACGTCCGCAAGCTGGCCCGGGAGGCCGCCGACCAGCAGCGCCGCGCCCTGACCTGGCACCACCCCGACCCGTCCTCGCTGCCGTCCCTGGCCGAGGAGCGGTCGCGGCTGTGGGAGCACGGCGCCTCCGACGAGCGCTTCCTCCAGATCCGCTACGGCCTGTGCCACCAGCCGCTGTCGCTGGAGCTGGTGCCGCCCGAGAGCGCCCCCATCGACCAGGTCGACCCGGCGGCGGCCTCGGCGCTGCACCGGCTGCTGGTCGTGCACCGGCTCCAGCCCGACCTCCCGGCCTCCATCGACCTGCGCGCCTTCGACCGGGTCGAGGTGTGCGGACCCGAGGAGCCGGTCCGGTCCCTGGCCCGGGCGCTGATCTGCTCGGCGACCGCCTTCCACTCCCCCGAGCACCTCGTGGTCGCCGTGCTCGCCTCCGACCAGACCCTCGCCCACTGGGACTGGGTGAAGTGGCTCCCCCACGCGGCCAGCCCTCAGGAGTCCGACGCCGTCGGCCCGCGGCGGATGGTGTCGACGTCACTGGCCGAGCTGGCCTCCCTGCTCCCGCCCGACCTCGGCGACCGGCCGCGGTTCGGGGCCGACGAGCGGCAGCCGACGCCGCACATCCTGCTCGTCACCGACGGGGCCGAGCTGCCGCCGGGCAACCACGTCGTACCCCCGGACGGGCTGCACGGCGTCACCGTGCTCGACCTGCCGACCCGGTGGGACGCCCTGGAGGACTCCAGCCGGCTGCGGCTGCAGGTCGAGGACGGCGAGGAGCGCGGGGGCCGCCCGGCGATCTCGGCGCTGCGGCTGCGCGAGGAGCCGATCCGGGCCCGCGCCGACCAGTGCGACCTCGCCACGGCCGAGGCGTTCGCCCGCCGGCTGGCGCCGCTCCACACCGTGACCCTGGTGGCCGACCCCGACAGCACGGCCGGCGAGATCGCCGGCCCCACCGACTTCATGGACCTGCTGGCGCTCGGCGACGTACGACGCTTCGACCCCGGGGCCGCCTGGCGACCGCGGCCCGCCCGCGACCGGCTGCGCGTGCCGATCGGCCTCGGCGAGGGCGGCGCGCTGGTCCACCTCGACATCAAGGAGTCGGCCCAGCAGGGCATGGGTCCGCACGGCCTGGTGATCGGCGCGACCGGCTCCGGCAAGTCGGAGTTCCTCCGCACCCTGGTGCTCGGCCTGACGATGACCCACTCCCCCGAGCAGCTCAACCTGGTGCTGGTCGACTTCAAGGGCGGCGCGACGTTCGCGGGGATGTCGGAGCTGCCGCACGTCTCGGCCGTGATCACCAACCTGGCCCAGGAACTCACCCTCGTCGACCGCATGCAGGACGCGCTGTCGGGCGAGATGGTGCGCCGCCAGGAGCTGCTGCGCGAGGCCGGCAACTTCGCCTCGGTGCGCGACTACGAGCGGGCCCGCACCAACGGCGAGGACCTGGCCCCGCTGCCGTCGCTGTTCATCGTGGTCGACGAGTTCTCCGAGCTGCTGACGGCCAAGCCCGAGTTCATCGACCTGTTCGTCGCCATCGGCCGACTGGGACGCTCGCTCGGGCTGCACCTCCTGCTCGCCTCGCAGCGGCTGGAGGAGGGCCGGCTGCGCGGGCTCGAGTCCCACCTGTCCTACCGGATCGGCCTGCGTACCTTCAGCGCCCAGGAGTCGCGCGCCGTCCTCGGCGTCCCCGACGCCTACGAGCTGCCGCCGGTCCCGGGCCTCGGCTACCTCAAGCCGGACCCGACCACGATGCTGCGCTTCAAGGCGGCGTACGTCTCCGGGCCGCCGTCGGGCGTCCAGCGGGTACGCCGCGACGACGGCGGACACGTCGAGGGCATCCTGCCGTTCACGATCGCGGAGGTGCTGAAGCTCGACGTCCCCGAGCCGGAGCCCGAGCCGGTCCCGGTCGCGCAGGAGCAGGACGACCAGGCCTCGCTGCTCGACATCGCCGTCGAGCGGATGGAGGACCGCGGACCCGCCGCCCACCAGGTCTGGCTGCCGCCGCTCGACGTACCCGACACGCTGGACCGGCTGATGGGCGACCTGGCTCCCGATCCCGAGCTGGGCCTGGTCTCGCAGCAGTGGCGTCGGGTCGGCGGGCTCACCGTGCCGCTCGGCATCATCGACCGCCCGCGCGAGCAGCGCCGCGACACCCTCAGCGTCGACCTCAGCGGCGCGGCCGGCCATGTCGCGGTGGTCGGCGGCCCGCGCAGCGGCAAGAGCACGCTGCTGCGCACCGTCGTCACGAGCATGTCGCTGACCACCACCCCGCTGGAGTCGCAGTTCTTCGTGCTCGACTTCGGCGGCGGCACCTTCGCGCCGCTGGCCAAGCTGCCCCACGTCGCGGGTGTCGGCACCCGCGCCGAGCCCGACGTCGTACGACGGGTGATGGCTGAGGTCCAGGGCATCGTCGACCGCCGCGAGGCCTACTTCCGCGCCCAGGGGATCGACTCGATCGAGACCTACCGGTCCCGCCGCGCCCGGGGCCGGGCCGACGACGGCTGGGGCGACGTCTTCCTGGTGGTCGACGGCTGGAGCACCCTGCGGGCCGACTTCGACGACCTGGAGATGGAGATCCAGCAGCTGGCCGCGCGCGGCCTGACCTTCGGCCTGCACGTCGTGGCCGGCGCGTCCCGCTGGGCGGACTTCCGGGCCGCGATGCGCGACGTGTTCGGCACCCGGCTGGAGCTGCGCCTGGGTGACGCCATGGACTCCGAGGTCGACCGCAAGGCGGCGGCGCTGGTGCCGACCGGTCGTCCCGGCCGCGGCCTGATCGCCGGCAAGCTGCACATCCTGGCCGCGCTTCCCCGCATCGACGGCGTGACCGAGGGCGACTCGCTCGGCGACGGCGTCGACGACCTGATCGCCCGGGTGACCGCCGCGTGGCAGGGCCCCGCCGGTCCCAAGCTGCGGCTGCTGCCGGAGCGGATCGGCCTGGAGCGGATCCGCGAGCTGGCCGGCGTACCGACGACCGACGACGGCGGCGAGAAGGACGGCGGGCGGCTGCTCGTCGGCATCGACGAGAAGGAGCTGGCCCCGGTCTCACTCGATCCGGACGCCGAGCCGCACCTGCTGGTCTTCGGCGACGGCCAGTCCGGCAAGAGCTCGCTGCTGCGCTCCTACGTCCACGAGGTGATGCGCACCCGCACGCCGAAGCAGGCGCAGCTGGTCGTCGTCGACTACCGGCGCTCGCTGCTCGGCGAGGTGCCGGAGGAGTACCTGCTCAACTACCTCACCTCCGCCAGCCAGGCCGGACCGGCGCTGAAGGACCTCGCGGCGTACCTCGAGAACCGGCTCCCCGGGCCGGACGTCACGCCCGACCAGCTGCGCAACCGGTCGTGGTGGTCGGGGGCCGAGGTGTTCGTCGTGGTCGACGACTACGACCTGGTCGCGACCCAGCAGAGCTCGCCGGTCCAGGTGCTGCAGCCGCTGATGGCCCAAGGCCGCGACACCGGCCTGCACGTCGTGGTGGCCCGGCGCTCCGGTGGCGCGTCGCGCGCGCTCTACGAGCCGGTGATCCAGTCGCTGCGCGACCTCGCGATGCCGGGCCTGCTGCTCTCGGGCGCGCCCGACGAGGGTCCGCTCATCGGCAACCTGCGTCCCTCCCCGGCGCCGCCGGGCCGGGGTCGGCTGGTCACCCGCGAGCGCGGCCTCGAGGTCGTGCAGACGGCGTGGACGGAACCGTCCCTCTGATCAGGACGCCGGGACGTGCGTGTGCACGCCCGGGCCGGTGATCTTCACGCCCGGCAGGTCGTTGAGGTCATAAGACATCTCGAACGTACGGCGGTAGCCGGTGTGGGCGATCCGCCAGCCCTCGGGCGTGCGGACGTAGCGGTCCTCGTAGAACGCGGCGCCCTCGAGCATGAACTTGAACGCCTCGACGATCACCTTGTCCTGGAGGTACCAGCGGCCGGTGGCCGTGTCGCCCTCCACGGTGATCTCGGGGTGGTGGGCCTGGTGCAGGGTCAGCATCCCCTCCCCGAGGTTCTCCCGCATGTAGGCGACCAGCGCACCTCGGTCGTCGAAGACCAGGCCGTTGTAGTCGCCCGTGGCGTCGGGGTGGAAGCAGGCCTCGAAGTCGTCCCACTGCTTGGTGTCGAGCGCCCGGAGGTAGCGGTACTTCAGCTGCGCGATCGCGGTGATGTCGTCCACGCGACCAATCTAGAACATGTTCTTGTTGCTGTGGTGGTGATCACCTTTCCCGGAACATGCTCGTAACCGGCCATCAACACCCTGCTCACGTTCGCAGCGCACCCTGGGATCACCGCTTGGAACGATCCACACCGATGATCCACCCCACGGACCCAGGAGGCCGAGATGGAGAACCCCACCACGACCGACGTCATCGTCGACAACGAGCTCGCCCGCTTCAGCGATCACCGCAACGAGCTGCGCACCCGCCACTCGCAGGCGCTCGCGAAGCTGATGGACGAGCGCGCCGACCTCTACGGCGTGAACGCGCTGGCGGACCTGGTGTCCGACTCGCTGCGCTGGTCCGCCTGATCACCGACCCCCGGCCGCGTCACCGTCGCTCCCCCCCAGCCACGGTGGCGCGGCCGAGGCACGTCCTGACCAGGTCTCGTTAGACTCCCCCGCGTGATCTTCAAGCGCATCGGCGACGGGCGCCCGTACCCCGACCACGGGCTGTCCTCTCGAGCCTGGGCGGCGGTGCCACCCCGGCAGGTGCGCCTCGACGAGCTGGTCACCACCAAGGACACCCTCCAGCTCGCCGCCCTGCTCGACGAGGACTCCACGTTCTACGGCGACCTGTTCGCCCACGTCGTCGAGTGGCGCGGGGAGTACTACCTCGAGGACGGTCTGCACCGCGCGCTGCGGGCGGCCCTGCAGCAGCGCCACGTCCTGCACGCGCGCGTCCACCCGGTCGGAGCCTGAGCCCGTGTCCCAAGCCGCCCGCACCGCCACCACCCTCCTGGTCCTGCTCGCCCTGCTCGTCGTGGGGCTCGCCTGGGGCTGGTCGGCCGCCACCTCGCCGCTGCCCGAGTCCGCCGTCGAGGTGGACGACTGCACCAGCACCGACGTCAGCGAGGGCGACACGGTCCAGGTCGACCAGGTCCTGGTCAGCGTCCTGAACGCCGGCAAGCGCAGCGGCCTCGCCAGCCGCACCATGCAGCTGCTCGTCGAGCAGGGCTTCGCGGCCGGCGACCGCGGCAACGCCCCCGACAACGTCGAGGTCGGCAAGGCCCAGATCTGGACCGACGAGCCGAACAGCCCGGCGGTCCGGCTCGTGCAGTCCTGGCTCGGCCGCGGCGTCGAGGTGGTGCCGGCCCCGGTCACCACCACCGTCTCCGGCGTGGTCGTGGTGGTCGGCGACGACTTCCGCGACCTCTCGTCGGCCGGACGGGACAAGGCGACCTCCAAGGTCGCCACCACGATCTGCAGCCCGCCCCCGCCCGAGCTCGCCAGCTAGCGCCCCCGCCGACCCGTCACTGAATGACCGGGATCCGCGGCGTGTCGGTCGGCGATCGACGGGTCGATCCACGCGTCGGGCCGGTCCGCGCAGCGCCGAGTCGTCGACCTCGGACCGACACGCCGTACAAAACGGTGCTGGAGTGACGGGTCGGCGTCGCTAGTCGGCCTTCTCCTCGGGGAGCCACTGGGCGAGGCGGCCGCCGAGGCTGACCTCGCGGAGCCGGTCCTCGGTCTTCCAGCGCAGCCGCCGGGGCGTGACGACCAGCAGGTCGTCACCGTGGCGCAGGACGGTACGACGCTCCGGCACCAGCGTCGTCTCGCCCCGGACGATCATCGACACCGACGCACCCACGGGCAGCCGCAGCTCGCCCACCTCGACGCCGTGCATCCGCGACGCGGGGCTGATCGTGATCTGCAGCAGGTCGGCGGCCACCCGTTCGAGCGGGGCGGCCTCGAGCTCGAGCTCACGCGGCTCGGAGCGGCGGGCAACCCGCAGCACCCGGGCGACCACGGGCAGGGTCGGGCCGGTCAGCAGGGTGTAGACGACGACCATCACGAAGACGATGTCGAAGAGCTTCTCGGCCCCGTCGATGCCGTCGGCGAGCGGGATGGTCGTGAAGACGATCGGGACCGCACCGCGCAGGCCGGCCCATGAGATGAAGCCCAGCTCGCGCCAGGGCATCGGTTGCACCAACGAGCTGATCAGCACCGAGATGGGCCGGGCCACGAAGGTCAGCAGCAGACCGGCCATCAGGGCCAGGCCGACGACCTCCCAGGTGAGCCGGTCGGGGCTCAGCAGCAGGCCGAGCATCACGAACAGCCCGATCTGGGCGATCCAGGCGATGCCCTCGGAGAACGATCGGGTCGCGGCGCGGTGAGGCAGCTCGGAGTTGCCGAGGACCAGCGCGGCGACGTACACGGCGGCGAAGCCGGAGGCGTGCACGGCCGCGCCCGCGCCGTACGCGAGGAGGGTGAGGACAAGCACGGCGATCGGGTAGAGGCCGGACGACGGCAGCGCCGCGCGGCGCATCACCCAGGCGCCGCCGACGCCGACCGCGAGACCGATCAGCACGCCGACGACCAGCTCGAAGAGGATCAGCGCGAGCATCAGCAGCGGGCCGTCCTCGGCGGCGGCGCCGGACGAGACCAGGACGACGAGCACCACGACCGGGGCATCGTTCAGGCCGGACTCGGCCTCGAGGACGCCGGTCAGCCGGCGCGGCAGCGGGACCGCGCGGAGCACCGAGAACACCGCGGCGGCGTCGGTGGCGGAAGTCGCGGCGCCGAGCAGGATGGCCAGCTTCCAGTCCATGCCGAGCAGGTAGTGGGCGCCCACGGCCACGATGCCGACGGAGATGCTGACCCCGACGGTCGCGAGCATCACCCCCAGCCGCATCGACGGCTTGATCTCGCGCCAGTTGGTCGTGAGACCACCCTCGGCGAGGATCAGCACCAGCGCCCCGAAGCCCAGCGCGTGCGCGAGCTCGGCGTCCTCGAAGTGGATGCCGAGGCCGCGCTCGCCGAGCAGCACCCCCATCAGGAGGTAGACGAGCAGGCTCGGGAGCCCGGCCCTGCTGGAGGCCCGGACCGCGAGGATCGCCGCGAGGGTGACGGCCGAGCCGACCAGCAGGAACAGGTCCAGCTGATGGGCGTCGAAGGTCATCTCACCTCAGGTGTCGGCGTGGCACGTGGGGCGAGTCTACCGTTCCCGGAGACTGCCTCCGGTCACCGGTCGCTCAGGTGGTCGGCGTGTAGCCGGGGCGTCCCGAGGCGTCCCACTCCTCCCAGAACGAGGTGAACTCCTCACCGAGGAACGGGTCGCCGCCGGTCATCATGATCCCGCCGCGGCGCACGGTCCAGTCCCACGGCGCGAGCTCCTGCGCGGCCGCCAGGTGGGCCTTGGCGGCCTCGGTGCGCCCGCCCCGCTGGAGGTACGCCGCCACGCGCCGCTCGGCCAGTGCGCGCTGCTCGTCGTCCGTGCGCTCGGGCAGCGCGCCCGCCGCGCTCTCGGGGAGCACGCCGTCGCGCGCCCAGGCCCGGAGCAGGTCGTGGTGCTGCTCGCTGGGGATCAAGGTGTAGTCGACGAACTGGTCGTCCCCGGGGGCGATGGTGGGCGGCTTGACCACCCGGTCGTCCTCGTCGACCCAGACCACCGACGGCACGTTGGTGATGCCGTACCGCTCGGCGGTGACGTGGGCGGTGTCCACCGCCACGGGGTACGACGGGGACGCCGCCTCGATCCAGGGGCGGCTGTCCTCCGGATCGGCGTCGAGCGCGACGGAGAAGATCCGCAGCCCGGTGTCGGCGAGCTCGTCCTGGAGCTTCTGCCAGCCGGCCAGCTCGTGGCGACAGCCGCACCAGCTGGCCCAGGTGACGAGCACCCGCTTGTGGCCGGACTGCTCGTCGAAGGAGACCGGGTGGCCGTCGACGTCACGCAGCGCGAGGCTCGGGGCCCGTCCGTCGGCGACGTCCTGCTGACGGGCGGCGGCGGAGGGCGCGAGCGCGGCCACCCCCTCGGCCGGGTCGTGCGCGAGCAGGAGGCCGAGCGCGGCCGCCCAGGCCGCGAGGTCGATCCGCCCGTCGTCGGCCGCGACCACCTTCCCGAACAGCGGGACGCACACGTCGCCGCGGCACAGGCCGGCCGGCTTCAGGTCCCAGCCGGTCGCGGCGGTCAGGTCGGCGGCGTCGACGTACGTCCCGTCGGCGCGGACGTCGTGCGCGCTGCCGTCGACGTCGATCAGGGTGAGGGTCTCCACCTGCCGAGGATCGCACGGAACTGGAACATGTTCTACCTTTGCCGCATGAGCAAGGGCACCGCGCTTCCCGACGTCCTCCCCGCCTCCGTGCTGGCCGACGACACCCCGTCGTACGACGTGGTCGTGGCCGGGTTCGGCATCGCCGGCGGGTGCGCGGCACTCGAGGCGGCCCGGGCCGGCGCGCGGGTGCTGCTGCTGGAGAGGGCGGCGGTGCACGGCGGGACCTCGAGCATGTCCGGCGGCCACTTCTACCTCGGCGGCGGCACGGTCGTGCAGCGCGCGACGGGACAGGAGGACTCGGTCGAGGAGATGTACCAGTACCTCGTCGCGGTCTCCAAGCAGCCCGAGCACGACAAGATCCGCGCCTACTGCGAGGGCTCGGTCGAGCACTGCGACTGGCTGGAGGCGCTGGGCTTCGAGTTCGAGCGGTCGTTCTACCCCGAGAAGGCGGTCATCCAGCCCGGCACCCAGGGGCTGATGTACACCGGCAACGAGAAGGTCTGGCCCTTCAAGGAGCAGGCCGTGCCGGCGCCGCGCGGCCACAAGGTGCCGGTGCCGGGCGACACCGAGGGCACCAAGATGGTGATGGACCTGCTCCGTGACCGGATCGAGGAGGCGGGCGTCGAGGTCCGCTACGAGACCGGGGTGACCAATCTCGTGACCGCCGACGACGCCGTGGTCGGGGTGGCCTGGAAGTCGTTCGAGCAGACCGGGGTCGTCCGCGCCCCCGCGGTGATCGTCGCCGCCGGTGGCTTCGTGATGAACCCCGACATGGTCGCCGAGCACACCCCGGCCCTGGCCGAGAAGCCCTTCACCCTGGGCTCGACGTACGACGACGGCCTCGGCATCCGACTCGGCGCGTCGGTCGGCGCGGAGCTCAAGCACATGGAGGAGCCGTTCATCACGGCCCCGATCTACCCGCCGGCCGCACTGCTCACCGGGATCCTGGTCAACTCCGACGGCGAGCGGTTCGTGGCCGAGGACAGCTACCACTCGCGCACGTCGCAGTTCGTCATGGAGCAGGCCGACCACACGGCGTACCTGATCGTGGACAGCGAGCACGTCGAGTACCCCAAGTTCCCGCTGGTGCCGCTGATCGACGGCTACGAGACGGTCGAAGAGCTCGAGGACGCGCTCGCGCTGCCCGCCGGCTCGGTGGCCAAGGCGCTGGCGCGTTACAACGAGGGCGCCGCCCGCGGCGAGGACCCCGACTTCCACAAGAGCAGCGAGTACGTCGCCCCGCTGACCACCGGTCCGTGGGCCGTCTTCGACCTGCGACTGGGCAAGGCGATCTACGCCGGCTTCACGCTCGGCGGGATCCGGGTGTCGGTCGACGGCGAGGTCCAGCGGCCCGACGGCTCCGTCGTACCCGGGCTGTACGCCGCCGGCGCCTGCGCGTCCAACCTCGCCCAGGACGGCAAGGGCTACTGCTCCGGCACGCAGCTCGGCGAGGGGTCGTTCTTCGGCCGGCGGGCGGGGCGGCACGCGGCGGGGAGAGTTTCATCGGCTAGCCGATGAAACTCACACCGGGACGACAAAGGTTCATCGTCCCGGCATGAGGCTCGTCGGCCAGCCGATGAAACTCACGCCCGGACGACGACGGCTCGTCGTCCGGGCGTGAGTCCCGGGGATCAGCGCACGCGGACCTTGGTCCGCGCGGTCGAGCCCTGGATCGAGCCGTTGCCGAGGTACTGCACCCGGATCGTGCGGACGCCCGGGCGAGTGGCCCGGAACCGGATCACGGCCCGGCCGTTGCGCACCTTCGCGGTCCCGACCCGCTTCGCCCCGTCGAGCACCCGCACCTGGCCGTCGGCGCTCAGGCCGCTGACGGCCACGCGGACCGTCACCCGCACCACGGCACCACGCCGGACCCGGGCCGGGCGGGTGACGCTCAGCCGGGAGGTGGCCTTCGCGACGCGCTGCGGCCGGACCACCTGGGCGGTACCGGTCGCGTGCCCGGCCTTGGTCGCGGTGACGAGTACGCCGACGCGGGCCCCGAGGTCCGCCCGGGTCAGCACGTACGACGTCCCCGTGGCGCCCCGGACGGGCGCGCCGTCGCGGGTCCACTGCACCGAGGTGCGCACCCCGGCGACGTCCCAGACGCCGGTGGTGGTCCGCAGGCGCTGACCGATCCGTGCCGTCCCGGTCACGACCGGGGCGGTGCTCGCCTGCGGTGCCGCGGCCGGCCCGGTCGGGACCGCGGCGAGGGTGGCCGAGGCCTCCGCACCGACGTTCCCGGCGAGGTCGGTGGCCCGGTGGGTCACGGTGTGGGCGGCGCCGTCGAGGGCGATCGGGTCGACGTACGTCGTCCACTCACCCGCGTCCACGCGGTACTCCAGCATGGCTACGCCGGAGCCGCCCTCGTCGTCGCCGGTCAGGGCGAAGGTGCGCCCGTCCCAGGTCAGCGCGCTGATCGGTGCCCCGAGGTCGACCTTCACCGTGAGGGTGCCGACCGGCGAGAAGGCGCCCCGGTCGGTGGCCCGGTAGTCGATCACGACGGTGCCCGCGGGCAGCGGGACCGCGGCGGTCCAGACCTGCCACTCGCCGGCGTCCAGCCGGTACTCGAGGCTGTCCGGCTCGCCGGTCGCCGCGAGCGTCAGCGCCGCGCCGGTCCCGTGCCAGCCGCCCTCCCCGGCCTGCGAGACCGTGGCGGTCACCGGGCCCTCGGCGTACTCGGCGTCGATGGAGACGGTCTGCGACCGGGTCTCCTCGACGTTGCCGGCCGCGTCGGTGCTGGCGAAGCGGACCACGTGGTCGCCCGCGCCGGTGATCTCCGGCGCGGTCTGCCCGAGCACCTGCCACTCGCCGTCGCCGATCCGGTAGCGGGTCGTCGCGACCCCGCTGCCCGCGTCGGAGGCCGCGATCGTCAGCCGCCGGGTCTCGTGGCCCGCCGCGATCGCGGCGAGGGTCGTGACCGGAGCGGTGGCGTCGATCCGCACGGTCATCGACCGCGGGGCCGAGGTGTTCCCGGCGGCGTCGCGAGCCCGGTACTGCAGGGTGTGCTCGCCATCGGTGTCGAGCACCACCGGTGCGTCGTACGACGTCCAGCCCGCGCCGCGGTCGACCTCCACGACCGGGGCGTCGTCCCGGTCGTCGGCCGCTGCGACGGTGGCCGTGACCGGACCGCGGTCCCAGCCGTTCTCGCCCGGCGTCTCGCGGTCCAGCTCGATCGAGGTCGCCGGCGCCCGCCGGTCGACGCCCGAGGTGACCCACAGGTCGGCCACCGACGGGTCGTAGAACCCCGTCGCACCGACCGGGAACTCGAACTTCACCCGGACCTTGCCCTGGTGCGCGAGCACCGCCGGGTCGTCGACCAGGAAGCGGTACATCTTGGTCGACTGCCCCGGGCCGGCGAGGGTCCGCTGGTCGACCAGCACGTCGTTGACGTAGACGTGGTACTTCTTCGTCACCGGGTTGTTGAACGTCTCCCGGACCTGCAGCACCAACGGCTCGCCGGGGATCGCGTTCACCTCGGCGGAGAACCACGAGCCCGGGTAGTTGGAGTGCGCGTACCGACGCGTGAAGCCGGCCTCGCTGCTGATCCCGCTGTTCGGGGCGGCCAGGAGGGCGTGGGCCTGCTCCGAGGTCGGCTCACCGAAGTCGACGTGGTCGAGCAGGACCGCCGCCTCCGGGACGTCGAGCTGCAACGTCAGCGGCGCGGTCGCGGTGGCCAGCACCTGGTCGCCGCCGAACGAGACCCGGATGTCGCGCAGGTCGCCCCCGACGTAGCCGATCGGGACGAAGACCCGGATCCGCTGGGTGATCTCGCCACCCGGCGCGACCGTGCGTACGGCGGGCGCCGCCTGCCGCCAGCCGGTCGGCAGCTCGGCCCGCAGCCGACCGGTCGCAGCGACCGACCCGGCGTTGCGGACCGTCGCGACGATCTCGGCGACCTCGTTCGAGAAGTCCACCGGGTGGGTGGCGGCAACGTCGACCAGGCTGACCTGGGAGTCGACACTCGCCCACTCCCGCTCCAGCGCGATCGGGTACGTCGTCCCGCCGTCGGTGAAGCTCAGCGTCACCCCGGCCCGGACCGGGCCGGAGGCCTGGCCGGACGGGACCCGTGTCGTGAACGTCAGGTCGGTGCTCGCCCCGGCCGCGAGGGCCGCCGGCGCGGTGTCGTCGCTGGCGACCGCCCAGTCGGCGACGGTGAAGCCCGCGGTGAACGGCCCTACCGGGGCGTCCCCGCCGTTGGTCAGGCGCACCGTGCCGGTGACCTGCTGGCCGCGGTTCACCGGGGCCTCGACCGGCGCCAGGGTCAGCGTCAGACCCCGGATCGCGAGGGCCACCTCGACCATCAGCGGCTCGATCGTCGCCAGCCGCGGCGTGAGGTCCGCGACGACCGTCTCGTCGGCCACCCGGTCGGCCAGCGAGCCGCGCAGGTCGCGCAGCCCGTCCAGCGCGTCACCCAGGTCGGCCCGGGCCGTGGCCCCGTCGGCGGCGGTGTGTGCCGCGGACGCGGAGCGGACCAGGGTCTCGATCGCCTCGATCCGTCCGGAGAGGTCGGACGCCTCCTCCGGCTCGAGGTCCCCGGCGGCCAGGTGGCCGTCCACCCGGTCGCCCAGGTTCAGCAGCTCGTCGAGGACGTCCTGGAAGACCCCGAGGTCGTCGGCGGCCTTCGGGCCGAACGTCCAGGCACCGGGGCCCACCCGGAAGGTGGCGTAGGTGCCGCCCGGCAGCTCGGAGCGGCCGACGTACTCGGCCGCCTCGGGGTGGCTCGGGACGTACTCCGCACGCACCGTGCTCGGCAGCGGGACCTGCACGGTGGCGGTCGTGTTGCCGGGCACCGTCACGGACAGCTCGGTGCGGCCGCGGCGGTCGTGCTCGAAGGCGGCCGAGATCTGGCCGCGCACCGTGGGCACCGTGATCTCGGCCGAGGCCAGGTCGCCGGGCTGCGGCTTGACCTGGAACTCGCCGTAGCCGTTGCTGAGCGGCTGGATGCCGAACAGGCCCGAGGGCACGTTGAACGCCGGCGAGGCGGCCCACGGGTGCGAGTAGGTCAGGTTGCTCTTCTGCGACGGGTCCCAGGCCTCCATGGTGGAGCCCGCACCGAGCCGGATCATGTTCATCCAGCTGCTGGTGCCCTCGTCGGTCAGCGCGTCCAGAGCCGCCTGGCCGTTGCCGCCGTCGTACAGGCCCTTCACCAGGAAGGCGGCGCAGTAGACGCTGCAGGCCATCCCGCGGGAGTCGACGAACTCGGCGACCCGGGCGACCTGGTCGTCCTCCGGCACGCCGAAGGCCAGGGCGAAGGCGCTGGCGTGCACCGAGTAGTGCCCGGTCTTGGCGCCGGCGGCGTTCATGCCGTCGTCGTACCGGCCGCCCTCGGCGTCGTAGAGCCGCTCGTTGATCTGGGTCCGCAGCCGGTCGGCCTGCTGGGTGAACTGCTCGGCCTCGGCGTCCTTGCCGAGGATCCCGGCCATCGCGGCCATGTCCCGGGTCGCGCGGTAGTAGAGCGAGTTGATGACGGTGTTGTACTCGCGGAACTGGTAGCCGTCGCGCTGGCTGGTCGGCCAGTCGACGATGTCGCAGTCGTTGCAGCTGCTGGAGCCGTTCGAGCCGGTGGTCTTGCGCACCAGGCCGGTCGAGGCCTCCAGCCAGGCCGGCCGCAGCTTGGTCTTCAGGTTGTCGTAGTAGTCGGCGACCTGCTCGGTGTTGCCGGTCTGGCGCCACGCGTCGTAGACCGAGAGCACCACGAAGATCGGCCACTCGGTGGGCCAGGTCCGGTTGCTCTTGAAGTAGTTCATCGAGTAGCGACCCAGCGACAGGTCCTCCATGAGGTAGAGCGACGAGAGCTGCTGGAGGTAGCCGTCGGCCTCGTAGTTGGTCCGCTCACGGGTCCAGGAGTCGGTGTAGAAGTTGACGTTCAGCGACTCGATCGAGTTCTTCGAGAGCTGGTAGACCTGGTTGAGGTTCTCGTCCGACGACGTGAACGACGACGCCTCCTGGTCGAACGGGTAGACCAGGGCGAGGGCCTTCAGGCTCTCCGCGGTCACCGGCTCGGTGGCCCCGACGATCTCCAGGTAGCGGAAGACCCGCATGCCCCAGGTCTCGAGGCGCTGCTGGCCGTCCTTGAGGGTGACGATGTCGCGGTACTTGTTGGTGGTGTTGAGCTCCCAGCGCACGGTGTTCGCGCTGGAGGTCACCTCACCGAACCGGAGCTCGACCCGGTCGCCGGCGGTGCCGTCGGCGACGTCGTACTGCACGCCGCCGATCCAGGTGCGGCCGAAGTCGACGAAGTAGTTGCCGTTGCCCTTGTCGACGATCTTCACCGGGTCGTGCAGCTGCTGCTCGACCTTGCCCATCGGCGTCGACTCGAGCTGCGGGATCGCGGGCCGCGCCACGGCGGGTGCCCAGGCGCTGTCGTCGAAGCCCGGGGACGCGAAGCCGAAGGGGAACTGGCGGGCGTCGAGGTTCTCCATCGGGGCGGTGAAGTAGCTGGTGCCGATGCTGCCGGCCTCGGGGAAGACGAGCGCCCCGTTGAGCGACGTCCAGCTCGGGCCGGACCCGAACACCTGGGTCGTCCCGTCGGTGTAGGCGACCTTCAGCTGCGCCTGGAAGCGACGGTTGGCGTTGGTGGTGTAGGCCAGCGCGGCGACCGCGTTGGTCTCGCCGCGCCGGAGCAGGCCGGTGACGTCGAAGCCGTCGTACCGGGCCTCGGTGCCGATCCGGTTGGTCGGGCCGAGGCCGACGAAGGTGCCGTTGACGTAGGTCTTGTAGACGTACTGCAGGTGGTTGCGGAACTCCGTGGCGGTGGCGTTCAGGGTCGCCCAGGCGATCTCCTTGTCGGCCAGCTCCACCTCACCGCGCAGGAACGCCCAGTTGGCGGGGACGTTGGCGGGGTTGACCAGGCCGCAGTTCTGGGCGTTGCCGACGTTCAGCACGCCGCCCGAGACCGAGCCGCACGGGAACGGGTTGGTGCCCTCGAACGCGTTCTCGAACAGGACCCGGGCGGTGCCGGTCTCGACGACCCGGAGGTCGTCGAGCTGGCCCGACTCGGTGTTGCCGGTGCGGACGCCGACGGTGCCGTTGACGTTGCGCGAGTCGGTGCGCTGGTCGACCTGGACGTTGTTGATGAAGGTGGTGAAGGTGGTGCCGGCCACGACGATCCGGAAGTCGGCCCAGGTGTTGGCCACCAGCGTGCCGGCGGGCAGCGGGACCGAGGCGCCCAGGGTGGAGTAGGTGCCGTTGACCTGCACGTGCGGCGTGAGCCGGTTGTCGGAGGCCCGGAACTGCCACATGAAGGAGTTGCCGGCGTCGAAGGCGCGGAACCGGACGCCCAGGGCGCCGGCGGTGATCCGCATCCGGCCGCTCACGGTGTAGTCGACCCACGGGGCCGCCGCTTCCCCGGGCAGCTGCGCGCTCGCCCAGATCGGCTCGCTGCCGGCCCAAGTGACGCCGGGCGCCGTACCGAAGGAGGTCACGTCGGACCAGGGCGAGGCCTGCGCGCCGTCCCAGGTGCGGACCTTCCAGTAGTAGCGCTCGCCGGCCACCAGGTCGGGGCCCCCGTGGGCCACGTTGAGCTGCTGGGTCGAGTCGACCTGCCCGGAGTCCCAGACGTCGCCCTCGTCGGCCTCGGCCTTCGCGGCGCTCGTCGAGACGACGATCCGGTACGCCGACTGCATGCCGGCGCCGACCTGCCAGGAGTAGTCCGGGTCGGTGAGGTCGCCGAGGTCGGCCGGCTCGGCCAGACCGTTCACGCGGAGCCCGCGCGGCTCCGCACCGGTCGCCGCCGCGGCGGCCTGGGCGGCCTGGGCGACGGGTGCTGCGGTCGCTGCCGGGGCGGAGATCGCCAGCCCGGCGGTCAGGAGGGACGTCGCCACGCTGGCGGCAAGGACGCGATGGATCAGGGAGTTCACCCGGGCACAATTCCTTCGTTTCACACGCCACCCCGAGCGACGCTGGTCACACTGTGACGGTCACCATATGAAACGTTTCGTTAATCCGCCACCCGATGACCGAATCTGGTCAGCGACACCATCCGGACAGCGCTCGACGACACGCCACCTACAGTCGGGCCCCGTGAGCCGCCTCGCCGTCGCCAGCCGCGCCAACGTCCCGCCGTTCCACGTGATGGACCTGCTGGCGGCGGCCACCGAGCGGCAGCGGACCCACGGCGACCTGCTCAACCTGCTGGCCGGGCAGCCGAGCACCGGGGCGCCGGGCCCCGTGAACGCGGAGGCGGTGCGGCTGCTGGGCAGCGGCGACCCGCTGGGCTACACCCCCGCGAGCGGGATCCGGGAGCTGCGCGAGGCGATCGCCGGCCACCACGCGCGGGCGCACGGGATCGCGGTCGACCCCGAGGAGGTCGTCGTGACGACCGGGAGCAGCGGGGGCTTCCTGCTCGCCTTCCTGGCCGCCTTCGAGGTCGGCGACAAGGTCGCGATGGCCCGGCCCGGCTACCCCTGCTACCGCAACGTGCTGACCGCGCTGGGCTGCGAGGTCGTGGAGATCCCGACCGGCCCGGAGACCCGGTTCCAGCCGACCGTCGACCAGGTCGCCGCCCTCGGGCCGGACGTCCGCGGACTGGTGGTCGCGAGCCCGGCGAACCCCACCGGCACGATGCTGCTCCCGAGCGAGCTGGCCGCGCTGGCGTCGTATTGCGAGAAGCAGGGGATCCAGCTGATCAGCGACGAGATCTACCACGGCATCGAGTACGCCGAGGAGCACCTGGCCCGCAGCGCGTGGGAGACCTCGCGGGAGGCGGTCGTGTTCTCCAGCTTCTCGAAGTACTTCTCGATGACCGGCTGGCGGATCGGCTGGATGCTGGTCCCCGACCGGCTGCGCCGCGCGGTCGACGTGCTGACCGGCAACTTCACGATCTGCCCGCCGGTGATCGCCCAGCGCGCCTGCCTGGCCGCGTTCGCGGACGCGTCGTACGCCGAGCTCGACGGCCACGTCGCCCGGTACGCCGGCAACCGCCGCCTCCTGCTCGACGGCCTGGCCCGGCTGGGCGTCACCCGGCTGGCGCCCGCGGACGGCGCGTTCTACGTCTACGCCGACGTCGGGCACCTCACCGACGACACGATGGCCTTCGCCCACGACCTGCTGGCCCGCACCGGCGTGGCGATGGCGCCCGGCATCGACTTCGACACCGTGGACGGCGGTCGCTTCGTGCGGATGAGCTTCGCCGGCCCGGGCGCCGACATCGAGGAGGCGCTCGAGCGGATCGCGCCGGTCTTCGAGCGGGGTCGCGCGTGAGCGCCGACGCGGACATCGCGATCACCGCCGCCCTCGCGGGGGCGGCCGAGGTGCGCTCGAGGTACGGCGCACCGGTCACCCGACACAGCAAGGGCGGGATCGACTTCGCCACCGAGGCTGACCTGGCCGCCGAGCACGCCGTGCGCGCGGTGGTGCGGGCGGCCCGCCCCGACGACGCGTTCGTCGGCGAGGAGGAGGGTCTGCAGGGTGACCCCGACGCCGTACGGCGCTGGCTGGTCGACCCGCTCTGCGGCACCCTCAACTTCGCCGCCGGGACCCCCGGCATCGGCGTCAACGTGGCCCTGCTGGTCGCGGGCGAGCCCGGTCCGGCCGCGGTCGCCGACCCGCTGACCGGCGAGGCCTTCTGGACCGACGGGACCGGTGCCTGGGTCCGTGGCGTCGACGGCACCGATGCGCCTCTCGTCCCTTCGGCGGACTCCCGGCTGGTCGACGTGGACGTCGACCATGAACGCGCCTGGGCAGCCGCCGTACTGGCCTCGCCCGGGCTGGCGTCGTACGCCTTCCGCGGGTTCTCCACCAGCCTGGCCCTGGTCTGGGTGGCGGCGGGGCGGCGCGCGGCGTACCTCCAAGCGGGCGACCTGCGCGGCAGCGTGCACTTCGCGGCCCCGCTGGCGATCTGCCGGGCGGCGGGGGTGGTGCTCAGCGGGCTGGCGGGTCAGCCGGTGCTGGCCGACGCCGGCGGGTTGGTCGCGGCTGCCGACCGGACCACGCACGCCCGCATGCTGGACGTCGTGTCCGAGGCGTGATCCGGGCGCCGTTTCAACCGCCCCCCGGAGGGAATGCGCCCCTCGGAGCGACGAGCGGGGAGGGCGAGGGCGATGTACGGCGACACCGAGGTCATGCGCCGCCGCGCGGGCCAGCTGCGCGAGCAGGCCGTCGACCTGCGATCGCTCGCCGACCGGGTCGTCGCCCAGACCGAGGCCGTCGCCTGGTCGGGCCGGGCCGCCGACTCGCTGCGCGAGCGGGTCCGCGACCGCGCCACCCACCTGCGCCGCTCGGCCGCGCGGCACGAGGCCGCCGCGGAGTCCCTGGAGCGCCACCTCCTCGAGGTCGACCGGCTCAAGGAGCTGATCGCCGAGAGCGAGCAGCAGGCCACCCGACTCGACCCCGACTCCTTCGCCGCCCCGCCCCCGGGCCACCGCGGCTGGCTGAGCACGGCGCTGCCCGGCCGGGCCGGGGGCGACGGGCCGTGACCCTCATCGACCTCAGCGCTCCCCCGCCGGTGCCCGCCGGCATCCTGGACGCGCTGCCGCGCCGGGTCGCCCTGACCCTCCTGGAGCTCCAGCACGTCGCCGCCGCGGCGGGTGGCGCCCCGCTGCCGTTCGAGGTCCGCGACCCCGAACGGCCGGACGGCACCGGCCTCGACGACCGACTCGGCCGGAGCCGTCCCGCGTCCGACGCGGCGGCGTACGCCGAGGCGCTGGCCGCGCTCCACGACCCGGTCTCCTCGCTGGCCCGACGCGGCCTGGTCGATCCGGAGGGTGCGGTCGACCCCGGCCTCGCCGGCGCCGTCGGCCTGCTGGCCAGCCCGACCGTGGCCCTCGACCTGGAGGTCGTCGCCGAGGGCGTGCACGCCCGCGCCTGGCACCGCCTGTCGGCCGACGCCGTGGCCACCCTCGCGACCGTCGACGGCCTGGTCTTCGAGCTGGCCTGGTTCCCGGCGGCCCAGTGGCCGATCGAGCTCGCCCGGATCGCGGCGCTGCCGGAGGAGGCCGCCCTGCGCGACTCCGCCGTCCCACGCGTGGTCGAGCTGCCCTACGAGCTCGCCGACGCCGCGGCCGAGGCGGTGCGGACCGACCGCGCCGACCTGCTGGCGGTGCTGGCCGAGCAGCACGCTGCCGTGACCGACGCGACCGGCTCCCCGCTCAGCGCGGTCGACGCGGGGGCCGTGCTCCGCGGACTGGCCCTCGAGGCGCGCGGCCGGCTCCGCGCCATGGTCGCCGACGCCTCCCGGACCCCGACCGCGACGGTCGGCGTCGTCTCCTGGACGCTGCTGGCCGACGGCTGGCACGCGCTGCGGACCCGCCGCGCGGCCGACGGCGACCGCGTCGAGGTACGCCGGGTCGACGCCTCCGACCTCGCCGCCGAGCTGGCCCCGGTGCTCGCCGAGGTGGCCCGATGACCGACGAGCCCCGCGTGACCGACCCGTACGACGACCTGGTGCGGCTGGCCGACGTCCTCGACCGGGTCGGGGCCGAGGTCCGCGCTCGCTCCGAGCTCGGCGACGCGGTGCTGGGCGACCCCGCGGTGGCGGAGTCGGCCGAGCTCGCCCCGCCGACCTGGAGCCAGGTCGAGGAGGACGTCCGGGCCGCGACCGGGGGCCGCCAGGGCCTGCGCGGGCGCTCGCTCGAGCTGGACGCCGACGCGGTGGTGCTGCGCGCGACGGTGCTGACCTACCGCTGGATCGACGAGCTGCAGCGCGCGGCGTACGAGACGATCGGGACGATCGCCGGGCGGGCCATCGGCTACCTCGCGCCGGAGGTCGCGCTCGGCGGGGCGATCGTGTCGGCCGGGCTGATCGAGACCGACGCGCTCGACCGCGACGACGTCGCCGGCTACCTCGGCGAGCTGGCCGAGAACAACCCCGAGCTGATGGACCACGTCTCCAGCGGGGGCGGCGGGCTGCTCGACGGACTGCGGATGCGCTCGCTGCTGACCTCGGCCGCACTGGCCGGCGACGCCGGGGCCGGTGCCGCGCGAGCGGGCATGCGCGCCCTCGGCGCCGGGCCGTTCGACGCCGGGTTCGGGCCGGCCCTCCGCGACGTCGCGGGCGGCCTCACCACCCCCACCCCGGCGGCGGCCGAGGCCGGGTCCTCGGTGCCGGTCGAGCGGCTGCCCGGCTCGATCGCCGACCTGATGCGCCGGCTGGGCCGCGAGGAGCAGCCGGTCGCGGTGGAGCGGCTCGGCCCCGGCCGGTACGTCGGCTACCTCCCCGGGCCGACCGGCGGACCGGGTCGCCGGCTGCGGCTGGTCGGCGGCGACCTGTCGTCGTACTCCTCGCAGGTGGTGCGGGCCCTGGAGGCGGCGGTCGCCGGGGACGACCGCCACCCGCACGTCCTGCTCGTCGGCAGCGGCCAGGGCGGCATGACCGCCACCGAGATCGCCGTCGCGGCGCCGTCGGCGGCGTTCACCGTCGACCAGGTCGTCACGGCCGGTGCCCCCTCGGCGCAGCTGCCACTGATCCCCGACGGCACCCACGTGCTGAGCGTCGAGGACCGTTCCGACCCCGTCGTACTCCTCGGCTCGCTGCTCAACGCCGGCGCCGCGAACCGGGTGACCGTGGTCTTCGACAGCCGCGAGGAGGGTGACGACGACGTCCACGTCGCCGGCGGGCTGGCCTGCGACGCCGCCCGGCACCCCGAGCTGGTGGCCGTCGTCGACCGGCTGCGCGCGTTGGGCTACCTGAGCGCCTGAGTCACGCGGGGTCGTCCGGCAGGGCGGCGAAGGCGGCCTTGGTGTCGCGGTACCAGCCGAGAGACTTCTTCGGGTGCCGCCAGCGGCCCTTCATGGCGTCCCGGGCCTCCTGGTGGGTCGCGTCGCCCGCCTTCTCGGCCTCCTTCAGGTGCTGGTCCTGGGCGTTGATGACGTCGTCGGCGCTCTCGCCGTGGTGCTCGAGGTCGCAGGGCCCTCCGAGGGCTCGGCAGGTCATGGTCTTCACGGTCGTCTCCTTCGGGTTGGTGTGCTGATCTGCTGACGAGTGGGAGCGGTCGGGTGTGACCGGCTCAGGTGCGCGGCATCCCGCCGTCCCGTCGTACGACGGTCGCCAGGACCTCGGGTGCGGCGCGGAAGGTGATCGACCGGACCAGGCCGTCCTCGATCGTGAAGTCGAAGACCACCTTGGCCTCGCCGAGGTGGAACCAGGCGGTCCCGGGGCGGTCGCCCACGAGGACGGGCAGGGCCGCGTGGGCGCTGCCGTTGAAGAACGTCGCCACCTCGTCGCGCCCCTCGATCCGGCTCGGGGTGCCGGCCAGCACGGCGGCGTCGTCGGCGCTGACGCCGGCGTCGGGGGCGAGCAGGCGGAGCAGCCGCTCGAAGTCACCGCCCTTGGCCGCGGCCATGAAGGCGTCGACCACCTCCCAGTCGGCCAGCCGGTCCTCGGGCCGGGGCTGGGCGACCTTGGCCCGGGCCCGCGACGCCAGCTTCCGCGCGGCCACCGGCGTCGTGTCGAGCAGGGTCGCGATGGTCGGGAAGTCGAAGCCGAAGCTGTCGTGGAGCACGAAGGCGACCCGCTCGCGCGGGGCGAGCCGGTCCAGCACGACGTTCAGCGCGAGGCCGACGGTGTCGGCCAGCACGACGTCGTCCGCGGGGTCGTCGGCCGTCTCCTCGGGCTCGACCTCGTCGGCGGGCACGGGCGTCCGGGCCCGCAGCCGGTCCAGGCAGAGCCGGGTGGTCACCGTCGTCAGCCAGCCGGGCAGGTTGTCGATCTCGGCCGTCGTGCCGTGCAGCCGCAGCCAGGCCTGCTGGACGACGTCCTCGGCCTCGGCGTGGTCGTCGAGCACCCGCGCGGCGATCCCCACCAACCGCGGCCGCTCCGCCTCGAAGCGCTCCGTCAGGTCCACGGTCGTCCCCTTCCCTCGATGACTGGTCATCTTCCTGACGGGTGGGCCGCGGCGAAGGTGACCGGGTCACAGGATGTCGTGCACGAACTCCCCGAGCTGGGTCAGGTTGCGACACTCGGCCATCGGCACGACCTCGCCGTACGCGCGGGCCGCGGAGTCGCCGGTGTCCCAGTGCCGGCGGTGCTCGGGGTTGAGCCACCAGGAGTGCCGGGCGGTCGCGGCCATCTCCTTCAGCGGGCCGAGCGCGAGGTCGCTGTAGTTGGAGCGCGCGTCGCCGAGGACCAGCAGCGAGGACTTCGGCCCCAGGGCGTCGGGGTGATCCTCGGCGAACTTGGTGAACGCCCGGCCGTAGTTCGTGCGTCCCCACAGGGCGGCGTGCGAGGTGCTGGCGGCCAGGTCGGCCATCACGTCGACGACGTCCGCCCCCGGGCGGAAGTGCTGGGTGACCTCGTGGACGTGGTCGATGAAGGTGAAGGCCCGCACCTTCTGGAACTGGTCGCGGAGCGCGAAGACCAGCAGCAGGGTGAACTGCGCGAAGTTGGCCACCGAGCCGCTCACGTCGCACAGCACGACCAGCTCCGTGCGGTGCGGCCGCTTGGGCTTGTGGTGGGTGGTGAGCGGCACGCCGCCCGTGGACAGCGAGGCCCGGACGGTACGACGGAAGTCCAGCGCCCCGCGCCGGTGCGCGTGGTGCTCCTGGGTCATCCGGGTCGCCAGCCGGCGGGCCAGTGGATAGATCTCGCGGCGCATCTCCTCCAGGTCGGACCGCCGGGCCTGCAGGAAGTCGAGCCGGTCGATCGTCGGCCGTACGGCGACCTTCGCGACGTGGTCGGGCCCCTTCTCCTCGGCGATCCGCCGGCGGGCGTCGTCCTCGACCATCCCGGTGAACCCGCCGAGCCGCCGCCCGGCCACCCGCTGCGCCTCCTCGCCGGTGCGGCCCTGGGCGAGCAGCGCGGCGACGATCTTGTCGACCAGCTCGCTCGGCGCGACCCGCTGCAGCGCGGTGTAGGCCGACCAGCTCGACAGGCCCGGTCCGCGCCCGGGCATCGCGCCGAACCGGCCGACCATCTCGGCCGCGAGCCGGGCCAGGGTCTGCTGGTCGCCCTCGGCGAGCGCGTCGAGCAGCTGCTCGCGGAACGCCGCGAGCGCCGGGCCGTTGTCGCGGGGGCCGGCCGCGTCCTCCCCCGCCCCGGCCTCGTCGTCGGGCCCGCGGTCCGCCCCGGCCCCGACGAGCCGGGGGAAGTACAGGTCGAAGAGCGTGTCGAACGTCGGCCGGAAGGACGGCTTCTTGACCAGCGTGGCGGCGTACCCCTCGCGGAGGGTGGCGCGGTCGTCCCACGGCAGCGCCTGCAGGGCGGCGACGGCGTCCAGGTCCTCGGCCAGCGACACGGGCAGCCCGGCGGCCCGCAGCGCCTCGAGGAAGGCGAGGTGGCGGTCGAGCAGCCCGGACCGGCTCACTTGCGCAGCCGCAGCTCTCGGACGGCGCGGTCGGTGTCGGAGGCGTGCTTGAGCACCACCCCGAGGGTGTCGTCGACGGCCTTGTCGTCGAGGTCGCGGATCTCCAGCGCGACCAGGGTCCGGGCCCAGTCGACCGACTCGGCGATCGAGGGGGCCTTCTTCAGCTCCAGCTCGCGCAGCCGGCCGACCATCGCGACCAGCTGCTCGGCCAGCCGGTCCTCGAGCTCCGGGACCTGCGACGACACGATCTCGCGCTCGCGCTCGGCGTCGGGGTAGTCCAGGTGCAGGAAGAGGCAGCGCCGCTTGACCGCCTCGGACAGCTCGCGGGTGGCGTTCGAGGTGAGCACGACGAACGGGCGTCGTACGGCGCTGACGGTGCCGAGCTCGGGGATGGTGACCTGGAAGTCCGAGAGCACCTCCAGGAGCAGGCCCTCGACCTCGACGTCGGTCTTGTCGACCTCGTCGATGAGCAGCACCGTCGGCTCCTCGCGCCGGATCGCGGTGAGCAGCGGGCGGGTCAGCAGGAACTCGTCGGTGAAGATGTCGTCGTGGGTCGCGTCCCACTCCTGCTCGCCGGACGCCTGGATGCGGAGCAACTGCTTCTTGTAGTTCCACTCGTAGAGCGCGCGGGCCTCGTCGAGCCCCTCGTAGCACTGCAGCCGGACCAGCTCGGCGCCGGTCGCGCGGGCGACCGCCTTGGCCAGCTCGGTCTTGCCGACGCCCGCCGGACCCTCCACGAGCAGCGGCTTCTCGAGCGAGCCGGCGAGGAAGGCGGTGGTGGCCGTGGCCCGGTCGGCGAGGTAGCCCGCGGTGCCGAGACGGTCGACGGCGTCGGCGGGCGAGGCGAACCAGGTCGTCATCGCCCCATCCTCACCCACGCCCCGTCACCCGGTGCGGCCTGTGTCGTTGAACGGAACATCATGGCGCCCCGCTCCCTCCCCGCCCTGCTGCTCGTCGGCCTGCTCGCCGTCGGGCTCTCCGGCGGCGGGTCCGCCCCGGCGCCGGCCACCGAGGACAGCTACGAGCGGGTGGTCCGGCCGCTGCTCGTGCAGCACGGCTGCCGCCCGGTGGGCTTCGACGCCGTCGAGCGCCCCCGCGCCGCCCTGGTCCGCACGCCCCGGGGCCGCCTGGTCCTGGTCTCCGCCGCCCGCGGCCGCGCCGTGTACGACGGCCGCCGCTCCGGCGTCCTTGTCGCGGTCTGCACGCAGCGGCCCTGAGGTCCCGCCCTCCGGTGGGCTAGTCCGTCACAGGAGGGTTGCTAAGAGGGCTCTTGCCAACCCTCCTATGACGGACTACCCCGCCGACCCCTCCACGGCCCGCGCCCCGTCGCGGTGCCGTGCGGCGAGCTCGCCGTAGTAGGCGGCGTTGGTCTCGACCCAGAACTCCGAGGAGGTGCCCTCGATCGGCTTGCGGGCCGACGCCGGCGAGCCCGCCGCCACCACGCCGCCGGGGATCTCGGCCCCGGGCGTCACCACCGAGCCGGCGGCGACGAGGGTGCGCGGGCCGACGGTGGCGCCGTCGAGCAGGATCGAGCCGTTGCCGACCAGCGACTGCTCGCCGACCGACGTGCAGTGCACGACGCAGGCGTGGCCGACGGTCGCGTTCGGGCCGACCACGAGGGTCTGGTCGGGGCCGGCGTGCAGGACGGAGTTGTCCTGGATGTTGCTCCCCTCGCGGACGACGATCGTGCAGACGTCGCCGCGGAGGACGGCGCCGTACCAGACGCTGGCGCCCTTCTCGACGGTCACGTCACCGATCAGGGTGGCGGTGGGGGCGATCCAGGCGTCGGGGTGGACCGAGGGGCGACGCCCCTCGAACTCGATGAGGTGCATGGGCTCATTCCACACGGTCCGGGCGCCGGAAGGGGGTGCCGGTCCCGAGACCGGCACCCCCGACGGGCTCAGCGGAAGACCACGCGCCCGTTCTTGCGGACCACCAGGTGGAGCACCTCGACGGTCCGCGCGTCCGTCCGGACCCGCAGCTGGTAGCGACCGGCCCGGACCGACCGGAGGGTGCGCAGCTTGCCCAGCGGACCGCGGGCGACGACCTGGTCGCCCCGCTTCAGCACGCTCCAGCGCCCGGCGACCTGGCGGTAGCGGACCTGGCAGCGCACCTGGCGCCGCCCGTCGCGGGACCGTACGACGCAGCTCACCCGCGCGGTCTTGCCCCGGGGGCCGCGGAGGCCGCGAGGACCACGGTCACCCCTGTCCCCCTTGTCGCCCTTCACGCCGCCGGGACCCTGGGGCCCCTGCGGACCGCTCGCCCCGGGGGTGCCGGACTCGCCGCCCGGACCGGTCGGACCCGTCGGCCCGGTCGGACCCGTCGGTCCCGGCGGTCCGGTCTCACCCGGCTCGCCCTGCTCCCCGCGCGGGGCCACGGTGCTGAGCCCGGACAGCGGGACCTCCACCCGACCCTCGGCGGTGTTGGTCTCCAGCACCAGCTCGCCGGTCGAGGTCACCTCGGCCACCGACGGCGAGAACCGCACCAGGACGGCGCACGAGGCGCCCGGGGCGATCTCGGCGTCCCGGCACTCCTCGCCGGCCAGCACGAACTCACCGGCCGGGCTGGTGCCGGTACGGCGGAGCGCCACGTCGGTGATCCGCAACGGCTGGTCGCCGGTGTTCGTGACGACCACGGTCTGGCCGACCCCGGTCGTGCCGACCGGCTGGGTCGGGAACACCGGCGTCGGCGCGTCGACACGGGGTCCGGGGCCGGAGAACGGGACCACCCGGACGACCCGCTCGCCGACGACCGGCGCGAGCGACGACTCGTCGGTGAGCTCGCGCATCGACTCGCTCGACACCCGCAGGGTCACCGAGCCCGCACGCAGGCCGGTGAGCTGCCGGGTCTGCGGGTCGAGGATCGCCACCTTGCGGGCCTCGCGGGCCGCACGGACAGCGGCCTCGCCGGTGCCGACGGCGAGGTTCTCGTCGCCGGACCAGTCGACCGAGACCGGGTAGGACAGCGGCACCACGCGACTGCCGGGCGCGACGCCCGACGGCTGCACCAGGTGTCCGCCGACGGTGGCGGTCCGGCTGACCTCGACGGTCTCGGGGGCGTCGACCACGGTCTCCTGCGAGAACGCCTTCACGTCCGCGGTCAGCCACTGCTGGGCCGCGGACGCGTCACGGTCGACGCCCCACTCGAGCCAGCCGGTGATGCCACCGCGGTCCGGCACGCCGTACGGCGACTTGCCGGAGGACGGGAGGACGACGTACGGGACGCCCTCGACGCGCTGCACGTTGGCGATCTGCGCGTGCGAGCCCACCATCGCGACGCCCTTGTCGCTGGTCGCGCGGAAGTCGGAGAGCAGCTTCTTGACCAGGCGCACCTCGGTGCGGTCGGTCAGCTGGCTCGACTTGGTCGCGGCCGGGTCGTCGACGGGGTGGTGGGCGAAGACCATCACGTTGTCGACGGCCTCGTCGGCCGCCGCGTCGGTGAGGGCGTCACGCAGCATCGGCAGCTGCTCCCAGTCCGAGGCGCGCAGGTTGCCCAGCGCGCTGTTGAGCAGGATGAAGCGGGTGCCCTTGTGGTCGAAGGTCCGGTACGGCGTCCCGAACTCCGCCTCCCAGTTCTCCAGCGTCGACTGCACGTTGTTGAGGCCGTAGGACTCGTGGTTGCCGGGCACGTAGTAGCAGGGGATCTTCCCGCTGGCGTGGTCGGGCGTGCTCTCCGGGTCGGGCTCGGCGCCGACCGCGATCAGATCGCACCCGGCGGCCTCGAGGGTCTGGCGCGCGAGGGTCACGTCGGCGGGCAGGGCCCGGTCGATGATGTCGCCGTTGAGCACGACCAGGTCGGGCTGCTCGCGCCGGATCCGGGCGAGGGCCGCGGCCGCGACCTTCGTCAGCTCCTGGGAGTCCGAGGTGAACTGGACGTCCGAGAGCGTCGCGAACGTCCAGTCGGCGTCCTCGTCCGCCTCCCCGTCGGCGGAGAACAGCGGGTCCGAGCGGAGCGGGTCCTGGGCGGGCAGCTCGATCTCGGACGGGACGTCGGCCTCGACGCCGCCGAAGACGAAGCTGCCGGCCCGCTGCTGGTCCACGGCGGTGTTGATGCCCTGGAAGGAGTTCCAGCGCACCGGGAAGGTCACCCCGGTCGTCGGGATGGTGAAGGTGACGTACTGCCACGGGTCGCCGGGCCCGACGCCGAGCGGCTCCAGGCCGGTCCCGTAGAGGCCGTGCGACTTGGCTGCGGCGTCCCAGAAGCCGGCGTAGGTGAGACCGGCGGGGACGAAGACGTCCGACTTGACCTTGATCCGGACGCGGAGGGGCTGGCCGGGGACCTCCACCCACCGGTTCGCGGCGCCGGCGGCGGTGATGCCCTTGTTGCGCGCCTGGACGAAGTCGAGGCGCACCCCCTCGGCCACCTTGCTGATGCTCGTCACGGAGGAGACCGGGTTCCCGGTCCACCGGCCGGTGCCGGCGGCCTCGTCGTCGAACGCGTACGGCGTCACGCTCTGCACGCCCACGGTGATGGGCAGCCTGACCGTCTGCCCGCCCGCGGAGGCGACCAGCACGGTGCCGCCGTCGGTCAGCGGGGTGATCCGCAGGCCGGTGCCGGACGGCTGGACCCGGATGACGCGCTCGTCGTACTCGAGCTCGAGGTCGGGCAGCTCGACCGGGGCGGTGAAGCCCTGGGCGTCGCGCCCCGTGACGGTGACGCGTACGGCGTTCGCCGCGACCGGGTCGGTGATGGACAGCCGGTTGCTGGAGGTCTCCAGCGCCTGCAGGCGACCGAGCACCCGCACCCGGGTGGAGCCGGTGGCCCCGTCGGCGGTGCCGCGGACCGTGATGGCGCCGGACGCGTCGCGCGGGGCGGCCAGCAGGCCACTGTCGATGGTGCCCTGCGAGGTGCTCCAGCGGACGTCGCCGCGGGCGAGCGGGACCGGCGTCAGGTGGTCGTCGACGGCCTTGGCGGTCAGGGTCCGGTGCATGCCCGGGAAGACCTGGGCGTCCTCGGGGGCGGGGGTCACGACGAGCTCCTCGACCGTGCCGGTCCCGGGGCTCACGAAGACGCCGACGCCGTTGGGGTCGAGCCGCTCGGCGCCGTCGGACGGGCTGTTGCGCACCGTCGCCCGGGTCTCGCCGAGGGGCCGGGCGACCATCGTGGTCGACCCGCCGCCGTCGAGGTTGAACGCGGTCTCGGCTCCCTGGCTGACCATGAACGCGGCCAACTGACGCATGGTCATGCCGTTGACCGGCGCCTGCCGACCGTCGTTGGTGACGAGCAGCATCGTGCGCCCGCCGTCCTTGAAGCCGATCACCGTGCGCGGGTGCACGTCGTTGTCGAGCTCGCTGTCGGGGCGGGCCACGCCGTCACGGACCAGCTCGCGGTTGGAGCCGATGACGAACTTCATCTGCTGGGCGACCGTGTCGCTGAGGCCGTAGTCGAGCGAGGCCGGGTCGCCAGCCGTCAGCGCCCGGATCGCCGCGGCGCCCGCCTCGCGCCCCACGAGGACGAAGGCCCCGTCGGGGATGGCGCCGGTGCCCGCGGCCGCGGGGTCGACCGAGACGACGACGCCGTCCTGCACGAGGACCGAGGCGACGTCGGCGACCCCGGGGACGGCGACACCGCGGTTGTACTCGCCCCACCCGGAGGTGAACGCGATGATCGAGCCCGCCGGCGTCCCCTCGGGGTTCTTGTTGGGCGCGTTGAGCGAGACGACCGGGTGCGTCGTACCGCCGAAGGTCGCGGAGGCCTGCAGCGCCATGTCGACGGCGCGGCCGATGCCGTCCCGGCCGACACCGACGTGGTTCCAGGAGCCGACGTCGGAGGACTTCAGGAGCCGGCCGTCCTTGACCGACGCCCCGCGGGGGGCGCCGGAGGCGTCGATGTCGAAGAAGTCGCCGTTGACGCCGGCGACCGCGCCGGCGGCGTCGGCCTTGCCCGAGATCGGGCCGCGGTCGGTGACGTGCTCGCCCGCGAGCAGGTCACTCGACACCGCCGGGTTCGCCAGGTCGGCCGTGAGGACCTGCTGGTCGAACCAGCCGGACGGCGTGACGGTCGTCAGCCGCCGCAGGCTGATGCCGGGACCGAGGGACTCGGTCTCGTCGGTGAGGGTCAGGCTGTCGGCCGCCGCCAGGGCGGGGGCCCGAACGGACGTGGTGACAGGCGGGGCGGCAGCGGCCTGGGCAGGAGGCGTGGCGGCGAGGGTGCCGGCCGCGACGCCGGTGACCGCCAGCACCGAGATCGACGACCACCACCGTCGACTCGGGCGTAGGGAAACGTGGGGCATGGGGGTCCTTGGGATCCGTGCGGGCGCCCCGCGGTCGCGAGGCATCCCTTCCTCTCACCGGGAGACCACGAGCCCCTGCCCAAGATGGTTCTTTAAGGTAAATGTCCGACGAACGACGACGACTACTCCTGCTCGCGGATCCGCGCCCTCTCGCGCTGCGCCAGGCGGCGTACGGCGGAGCCCCGGACGCCTCGGCGGATCGCGTCGGCCAGCACCGCCCCGGCCTGCTGCTCGCAACCGCAGGCCCACAGCGCCGCGGCCCGCTGGACGAGCAGCAGCGCGAGGGCGTCGTCGGTGTTCGTCATCCCCTCGGTCAGCTCGACCAGGTCGTGCGGGCGTTCGGTGCGGCGGTAGAGCTCGGCCAGCGCCAGGGCCGCGACGACCGACGGGTCCAGGTCCTCGGCCACCTCCACCGCGGCGTCGAGGTCGCCGAGGTCCCGCTCCACGGCGACCAGGGCCAGGCCGACGGCGTCCCGCGAGATCGGTACGGCGGCCTGGACGTCCTCGGTCAGGTCGATGCGCACCGTCGCGTGGGCGAGGTGGTCGAGCAGGAACGGGTGCCGCTCCACGGGACAGCCGGCCTGCCAGGCGTCGCGCAGCAGGGGTCGCGCCGAGCCGGCGTCGGCGGCGTACGCGGTCAGCCCGGCGAGGCTGGCCCCGAGCACGGCGTGACCGCGGCGGGTGGCGACCTCGTGCACGCGGTCGGGGTCGCCGAGCAGCAGCGAGCGGTGCAGCCGGTGCTCCCAGGGCGGGCAGCGCCGTCCGGGCGGGCGGGGTGACCGCTCCGGCGCGAGGGGTACGACGGAGCGCAGCGCGAGCGGCCGCTGCACGCCCGTCCCGGGTTCCCGGAGGGTGAGGCGGACGCCCGGCAGGACCTTGTAGGCCGTGCTCCGTCGGAAGCCCATGACGGCGTGGTACCCACCGTCCGGCCGACTATCGGACAGTTTTCAGCCCGCGACGTGACCGACCCGGGAGCGGTCGAGGGCCCCGGAGAGGGCGTCCAGGGTGACCGGCTTGCTGACGTAGTCGTCCATGCCGGCCGCGAGGAACCGGTCGCGGTCGCCGGAGAGCGCGTTGGCGGTCAGGGCCACGATCCAGGGCTGCACCGGCAGGTCGGTGTCGCGGATCAGGCGGACCGCCCGGAGGCCGTCCATCACGGGCATCTCGACGTCCATCAGGATGGTGTCGAAGGCCCCGGTCCGCACCGCCTCGACCGCTTCGCGGCCGTTCTCGACGACGGTCGGCACGATCCCGATCCGACCGAGCATCCGGACGACGACCTTCTGGTTGACGACGTCGTCCTCGGCGACCAGCACCCGCCGCTCGGAGTGGTCGAGGATCGCCTGCGCGGCGCGCGGCACCGGCGGCGGCTCCTCCTCCACCCGGTCGTGCACCATCCGGATGGTCACGGTGGTGCCGACCCCGACCTCGGACTCCAGGTCGATGGTGCCGCCCATCGCCTCGACCAGCCGGCGCGAGATGGCCAGGCCGAGGCCGGTGCCGCCGTACTGCCGGGTGCTGGAGGCGTCGCCGCGGACGAAGGAGCGGAACAGGTCGGGGATCCGCCAGCGCGGGATGCCGATGCCGGTGTCGGTGACCCGCAGGACCACCTCGAGCCGGTGGCCCCACGGCGAGCCGACGAGGTCGCAGTCGACGCTCACCGAGCCCTGCTCGGTGAACTTCATCGCGTTGCCGACCACGTTGACCAGCACCTGGCGTAGCCGCATCGCGTCGCCGCGCAGTGCGGGCGGTACGTCGGGCGACTGGCGCAGCCGCAGCTCGATCCCCTTGGCCTCGGCGTTCGCGACGAACATGGTGAGCGTCTCGTCGAGGAGCTGGGCCATCGAGAACGGCTGGTTGGCGTACTCGAGGCGGCCGGCCTCGAGGGCGGAGTAGTCGAGGACGTCGTTGACCAGGGCCAGCAGGTGGTTGCCGCTCTGGTGGGCGGTCTCGGTGTAGTCGCGCTGCTCCTCGTCGAGCTCGGTGAGCAGCAGCAGGTCCGTCAGGCCGAGTACGGCGTTCAGCGGCGTGCGGATCTCGTGGCTCATGGTGGCCAGGAAGCCGGCCTTCTCCTGCGCCGAGGCCTCCGCGGCCTGGCGCGCGGCGGTGAGCAGCTCCTCGGCCTCGTGCCGCTCGGTGATGTCGGTGAGGACGCCGAAGAAGCCCTCCAGCTCACCGGCGTCGCTGTGCAGCGGCGAGAGGTCGAGGGACACCCAGAACTCCTCGCCGTCGGCGGTGTACTGGGCCAGCTCGGTGCGGATCGGCAGGCCCCGCGCGCCGGCCTCGTCGATCTGGCGGAGCACCTCGCGGCTGGTCGTCTCGCCAGTGAGGAAGTCGGCCGCCCGGCGGCCTCGGATCTCGTCCAGCCGGTAGCCGGTGGTGCGCTCGAACGCCTCGTTGACCCAGGTGACGTGGCCCATGCGGTCGGTCGCGACCAGCGCGCTGTCGGTGGCCTGGACGACCCGGGAGTAGAAGGTGAGCTCCTCGTTGAGCTCCTCCAGGTTGCGCAGCGCGGAGAGGCGGTGCCGGTTGGTGCGGACCAGGAGCCAGGCGCCGATGACGGTGAAGGCGATGCCGGCGATGAAGAGCAGGCTCAGCAGCACCAGCATCCGGCGCATGTCCCACAGCATGTCGGCGGTGGTCTCGCTGGCGGCGGCCGCCTGCTGGCGGCGGTTGATCTCGCCGGCCGCGGCCAGGGTGTTGTAGTCCTCCTCGAGCCGGCTGATCCCCTCGATCGCCGCCAGCCGGGCGTCGGCGGCCCGGTCGCCCTTCCCGAGCGACTCGCGCACGTAGGGCCGGACCTGGGTCAGCCAGCGGTCCTCGACCTCCTGGGCCTCCTGGACCAGGGCCTCGGAGCCGAGCACGTCGCGCTGCTTGGGCAGCGCGCTCTCGCGGACCCGCTGGGTCACGAACTGCTCGCCCAGGCGCACGTCGGCCGGCCTGGCCCGCTCGAGGAGCAGCAGCTCGAGTCGCAGCAGCTCGCGCTGCACCTGCCCGAGGGTCCGCGGGTCCGCCTCGATCAGCGCCTGGGTCTCGTCGATCCGTCGGGCCGTGTCGCGCGACCCCACCACCAGGTCGGCCGAGACCGCGACGCTGACCGCGAGCATCAGGAACCCGAGCACGCCCAGGGCGACGCCGCGGGGACCCTGCCCACGGAGCAGACGCATCATTCGACCTCGATGCTCCTCAGCTGCCAGATCCAGCGGGGGTCGTAGGTGACGGGGTCGAGCCCGTATCCCTCGGTCGGGTAGACGAAACGGGTGGGCCCGTAGTTGGCGACGCTCATCCGCTTGCCGTTCATGCGGGTCGCCAGCATCGGCGGCAGCTCGGTGGCGTCGGTGACCGGCACGTCGACAAGGTAGTCGTTGAGGGCCTCGGTGCGCATCGTGGTGCCCTCGTCGGCGCCGGCGAGCGCCAGGACGGAGCGCACCAGGGGACCGCTGAAGGTGGCCCGACCACCGGTCGCGAGGTCGTCGTCCACCGCGTACTCGACGATGCCGAGGGAGTCGAGCTGGGCCAGGTCGAGCCGGAGCTCGTCGCCGACGTTCGTCGTCGTACCTCCCCGGACCACGAGGACCACCTTGCCGGACGGCCGCGGGACGGGGTCGCCCGGGTGCAGCGTGGCCTCGGAGACCCGGAGGTCGGCCTGCTCGTCGTCCCCGCCGGCGCCGGCCACGGCGACCGCGCCGACCGCGTCGTCGCCCGACGCCGAGCACCCGACCAGTCCGAGGAGCAGCAGGACGGAGGCCAGCAGGGTGAGGGCGGGGCGGACGTACGACGGACGGGCAGGAAGCATGCCCTCAGGCTGGTCCACGCAGCCCAAGGGATCGACAAGCGAAGTTCAGGATTCCGACAAGATCAATCGGCATTCGTACTCCCGCCCTGGTCGGACCTCTTAGGCTCGACGCATGGAAGCTGTCGACCGTGCGGTGCTGGACCGCCTCGCGGACGAGCTGGGGGACCACGAGGCGGTCGTCGAGATCGTCCGCGGGTACCTCGACCTGCTCCCGAGCCGGCTCGACGAGCTGGACATCGACCCGGCCACCGAGACCGGCGACGAGGCCACCCGCCCGCGCAGGCTCGCGGCGCACACCCTGAAGTCGGGCGCGATGCTGCTCGGGGCGAGCGCCCTCGCCGGTGCCGCCGAGCAGGTCGAGCACGGCGGCGGGTCGGTCGAGGCCGTGCGCCTCGAGGCCCGGTCGGCCGCCCGCGACTGGCGGCGCTGGCTGGCCAGCGCGCTGGCGCGGAACCCGCGCCACCAGTAGCCGACCCTCGTGGGTCAGGTGCTGGGGTCGAACTTGTAGCCCACGCCCCGCACCGTGCGGATCGGGTCCTCCTGGGCGAGGGCCTCGCGGAGCTTGCGGCGCAGGTTGCCGATGTGGACGTCGACGACGTGGGCGTCGCCCTGGGCGTGACCCCAGACGGTCTCCAGCAGCTGGACGCGGGAGAAGACCCGTCGCGGCGCGCCGCTGAGCACGTGGAGCAGGTCGAACTCGATCCGGGTCATCGCGACCGGGTCGCCGTCGACGGTGACCTCGCGGGCGTCGGCGTTGAGCTCGAGGCGGCCGAACGAGGAGCCGCTGCCGGTCTTGGGCTGGCGCGGACGTCGCCGCATCGCGGCGATCCGCGCGGACAGCTCGACCGGGGAGTAGGGCTTGGTGACGTAGTCGTCGGCCCCGACGCGGAAGCCGACGATCTTCTCGACCTCGGCACTGCGGCCGGTGACCATCAGGACGTAGGCGTCGCTGAAGGTGCGCAGCTCGCGGCAGACGTCGAAGCCGTCCATGCCGGGCAGCGCCACGTCGACCAGGACCAGCTCGAAGTCCTGCTCGCGAGCGGCCATCAGGCCCCGCTCGCCCGAGGTCGCGACGTGCACCTCGAAGCCTTCTTGCTCCAGGATCCGGCGGTTCAGACGCACGAACTCCTCGGCGTCCTCCACCACGAGGGCCTTCGGCGCTAGCATTTTCCCACCTTAGTCACGGTTACAGGGAGGTGAACCGGTTTCCGGGTCTTCCTGGACGGCACGAACGATCGGGCTGATACTCCGGGGCGATCTCTGCCGCCCCGTCCGCGCTGGAAACCGTCGCCGTTGCCCTCTCCCGCAACGACATCCTGACCCCTGAGCACCTTTGTCGACCGAGATCGACACCCGCACGCTCGTTGCTGCCGGGCCAGGACTCCAGGACGGACGAAACCCCTGACGGGATCTTTCCCGTCAGGGGTCCCCCTGATCCTTCGTACTGGCGGTGGCGGAGGGATTTGAACCCTCGGTGGGCTTGCACCCACAAACGCTTTCGAGGCGTTCTCCTTAGGCCGCTCGGACACGCCACCGCCGAGGAATGTACCGGAGGCGCCCGGGGGCGACGAAATCCGTCCGGTGTCGTCGAGGGTCAGGCCGGCGCCCAGGCCGGGTCGCGACCGGTGGCGCCGGCGAGCCGGTCGAGGGCGGGCGCGTCGTCCGGCACCGGCACGGGCGGGCCGAAGAGACCGCCGTCGTCGGCCGGCTCGTCGGCCGCGCCACCCTCCGGCGGCTCGAAGGAGGCGACGAAGCCCAGGCAGGCCTCGACGGCGGCCGGGTCGGCGTCGTACGGCTGGCCGGTCGCGCGGGTCAGGTCCCAGCCGTGGACCACCACCTCGTTGACCGCCACCAGCACCGCGACCTCGCCGGGCAGCTCGACGGGACCGGCCATCGTGAGGCCGTCGTACGCCTCCGGGTCCTGCCAGGCCTCGGCGAGCCCGGCCAGCCTCCCGGAGATCCGCTCGCGCCAGCCCTCCCCCAGACGAGCGCCGTCGCCCGCCGGCTGGGCCCCGCCGGCCAGCACCTCCTTGCGGGCGGCGGCGGTGAAGGCGAGCGCCAGGCCGTCGACGTGGTCGAGCAGGTCGGCGACGGAGTACGCCGGGCAGGGCGTCGGCCCGGCGAGCTGCTCGTCGCCGATCGCGGTCACCACCCGCGCGAGCTCGCGGCAGGCGGGACGGAGGTCGAGGATCGTCATGGTGGTGCTGACCGGTCGCGGGCCGGGATCTCATCGGCTCTCGCGGACTGTCGGTGGCCAGCCCTAGCGTCCAGCCATGACCCTCTCCCTCGGCATGATCAACTTCGACAGCACCGACCCCGGCCCGCTCGCCTCCTGGTGGGCGGAGCAGACCGGCGGCGAGGTCGCCGACCCGTTCGGCGGCACCTTCTTCCTGGTCCGCGGCGGCGACCTGCCGCTCGTCCTGGCCTTCCAGCTGGTCGGCGACCCCACCCCGGGCAAGAACCGCCTCCACCTCGACCTCGCCGCCCCCGACCTCGACGCCGAGGTCGCCCGACTGACCACGGCCGGCGCCACCCTGGTCGGCGACCGCGGCGACGAGAACTTCCGCTGGGTCACCCTCGCCGACCCGCAGGGCAACGAGTTCTGCGTGTCCTCGCTCGCCGACGCCGAGGCCGAGCTCAGCGCGGGCTGAGCACTGGGCGGGCCATGATGGTTCCCGTGGCCGCGTCGACCGATCCGTCCCCGCCCGTCGTCTTCGGCGCCGGGGTGGCCCTGGGCGTGCCGATCGGTGCGGCGCTCCTGGTCAGCTGGTGGATCGACACCACGTGGAGCGTCGCTGTCGCCACGGTCGGCCTGGTCGCAGCCGGGCTGCTGAGCTGGCGACCGCCGGGACGTCCGCTGGCCGTCGGACTGGTCTGGGGGACCCTGATCGGCGCACTCGTGGTGTACGCCGCGTTCTGGGCGATCCTGCCGATCGACGACTGACGGGTCCGCTCACCCCCCCCGGTGGTTGAGCAGGTCGCGCTAGCGACCGTGTCGAAACCCCCGCACCCGACCGCCCACCTCGATCAAGACGACCCGGCCGGTCCGATGCCGCCCGTCAACGACTGACGCGTCCGCTCACTCGCCCACAGCCGGAACATCAGGTACGCCGCCACCGCGCAGAGCAGGTGCCAGATCGCGTGGCCCTGGATCAGCGAGTGCGGGTCGCACCAGGCGGACTTGGTGACGTTCCAGATCGTGAAGGCGAGCAGGATCGAGCCGAGCGCGCCCGCGCCCCACCGCAGGTCGGTGCGCAGGCCGTCAGCGCGGCGGCGCCAGAGCCGGACCTCCATCACGACCGCGGTGAGCAGCAGGACGGCGAAAGCCACGTTGCCGGCGAAGTCGACGACGGGCACGCGGCCGTCGTACAGGCCGACGAGCTCACAGCCGGCGACGAAGAGGCTGAACAGCTGGGCGAAGAACACGCGACCCTGACCGACCCAGCGCATCAGGGCGTAGCCGGCGGAGAAGGAGGCGACGAGGTACATGCTGAGCATGTCGAGGTGGCCGCCCCACTCCGACTGGGTCGCGTGCATGGCGGCACTGGCCGGGCCGAGCAGGACGACGACGCAGGCGTACGCCGTCGCCAGCCCGCGGTGGCGCGGCAGCACCTCGCCGAGCCGGTCGGCGCGGCGGGCGTGCCAGGCGATCAGCAGGCCGGCGACGACGAAGCCGAGGTTGGAGAACGAGTTGGCCGGCTGCTTCACGTGCCCGTCGCGGGGGTGCTCGCAGAAGTTGGCGCCCCGTCCGACGTCGGCGCCGAGCCAGCCCTGGCCGACGGCCAGCACCAGCAGCCCGACCGACACCACGGTCACGGCGCCCGTCAGGGCGAGGGGGCGGAGGGACCGGGTCGGCACGCGCTCAACCTAGCCGTTGACACGCCAACGAGGCCGTGTGTTGACCCGTCAACCTGCTCTACCCTGATCCGCGTGGCCGGGCTGGACGAGGGTGAGCGCGAGCTCTGGGACGCCTGGAAGCGGTCGACCGAGGGCGTCCGGGCTCGGATCAACGCGGAGGTGGCCGGCGAGACCGGGCTCTCCGAGGCGGACGTCAGCGTGCTGACCCACGTGCACGACGGGGGCGGCGGGGCGTTGCGCCAGCACGAGCTGGCGGTCGCGATGGGCTGGCACCGCAGCCGACTCTCCCACCACCTCAGCCGGATGCAGGAGCGCGGACTGGTGACGCGGGAGAGCGTCGCGGGCGGGGTCGAGCTCCGCACCACGACCATGGGCCGGGCCGCGCTGCTGCGGGCCCGACCGGTGCACGCGGCCGCCGTACGACGTCATCTGGTGGACGCCGTGCCGGCGCGCGATCGCGAGCGCCTGCTGACCCTCCTGCACCTGCTGGCCGACTGACAACCGCGTTGTCACGTCACCTCAGCGGCGCCGCGGACGCACCCACGGGACGGTGAGCTCGGACGGATACCGGTCCGAGCTGTGCAGCCGGATGACGGTCAGCGCGCCGGGCAGGTCGGGGACGCTCGGCAGCAGGTGCGGAACGTCGAAGGCCTGCACGGAGATCCGCAGCCGGTGACCCTTCCGGATCTTGGCCGCGGTCGGGAAGACCTCGACGTCCACCCGGCCGACCTGGCCGGGCTCGAGGCGCTTCTTCGAGGCGCGGGTGAACGGGTGGTAGGGCTGCAGCAGCTTGCCTCCGACGTACCGGCTGCGTTTCTTGTCGAGCTGGCGCAGCGAGATGACCTGCCAGCCGCCGGTCAGCCGGGTGACCTTGCCCGACGGGGCGACGTCGGAGACCGAGACCGCGAGCATGCCGTCGCCGGTGGGGCTGGAGGCGAAGAGCTTGGCGTTGATCGGCCCGGACAGCCGGACCGCCTTCGTCACCGGCCGGGTCTCGTAGACGATCCCCGCCCGGTCGTTGAGCGCGTTGTCCTCCCAACACGGCAGGTCGGCCAGGATCGCGCGCGGCAGGCCCGCGGTCCACTGGTTGGCCGAGCGGGTGCAGAGCCCGGCGACGGGCACGGGCGGTACGTCGGCGGTCCCGGCCTGGGCCTTTCCGCTGGTCAAGACGCCGTTCCGGACACCCGTGACCGCGCCGCCGGAGAGCCGGTAGCTGCGCGCCGTGGTGTTGCGGGTGACCCACCGGTCGGTCTCGCGCCACACGCCACTGCCCTGCTCGTACGTCGTGACCGCCGGGATCCTGCGCACCTTTGTTGACGTGTCACCACGCAGGTAGCGGTCGAACCAGCGCAGCTGCAGCTCGGCGAGCGACCCGTGCCCCGCCTTGCCGACGTCGGCGCCGGACGAGCCCTGCAGGTGGTCCCAGGGCCCGACGATCATCCTGGCCGGCACCTTCCTCTTCTGCAGCTGCTCGAAGAGGAGCGGGGTCCCGCGCTGGAAGAGGTCCTGCTGGCCGGCGACCAGGAAGGTCGGCACCTTCACCCTCTTGACGACCTCGATGGGCGAGCGCTGGCGGTAGAAAGCGCCGTCGTACGCCGCGTCGCCGCCGAGCAGGGCGTCCAGCATGAGCGGGACGGTGAACGTGACCGCGCCGTACAGGTGCTGGAGCAGAGCGCCGAAGCCCGAGCCCGGGTCGGTCGCCGTCACCGCGGGCGGCAGCACGCCGGTGGTGGTGACCAGGCCGAGCCAGAGCGGGATGAACCCGACGTCGATGGCCCCGCCGGACGCGACGACGTCGCGGTAGACGTCGGCCGCCGGCACCTGCGGGAAGATCGCCTTCAGACCCTTGGGACGCTGGGCGGCGGTGAAGATCTGGTTGATCCCCATGTACGACGGCCCGCGCATCCCGACCCGGCCGTTGCTCCACGGCCGCTGCCGCGAGTGCGCCCACTCGATCACCTGCTTGCCGTCGAGCTCCTCCTGCCGGCTGAACGCCTGCCACACGCCCTCGGAGCTCCCGGTCCCGCGCGCGTCGACGGTGAGCTGCGCGTAGCCGCGCTGGACGAGGTACTCCGACCCGCTCCCACCCCCGAGCGCTCCACCCGAGCCGAGGATGCCCTTGTTGTAGGCGGTGATCGTCACGACCACCGGGAACCGCTTTTTGACGGCCACCCCATCCGCATTCGCCGGGAGGATCAGGTCACCGCGCAGGATCGTGCCGTCCCGCATCGGGATGGCCAGGTCCTTCTGCGTCACCGTCTTCGGGTACGTCGCCTTCCGCGGCTTCCAGACCTTCGGCTTCGTGGCCTTCTTCGGAGCCTGCACCTGCTGGACCGCTGACGGCGCCGCCGCCGTCGCCTCCGTCGGTACGGCGGCCAGGGTCCCGGCCAGCAGGGCAATCGTGGTCAGTGGTGCGGACAGGCGTCGCAGCATGAGGTCCTCCCGAGGTCTCCTCGGGTCAACGCGCGGGGATGGCGGTGGTCACGCCTCGGTGACCCGCGTCGTGATGCGCGGCACTCCGCCCAGATAGACGCTGGGTCGAACGATCAGCAAGCACGGATCGAGCACTGCGCGTAGTGCACTCGCCTGATCGCGCATGAGCAAAAGCGTGATCAAGCCCCTCGGCGCCTGGCTGCGACTCGTATGGCAGTCACGAAGGGCTCGTCCTCGGCCTGTACGTCCCTCGCGAGCTCGGAGAACGGCCTCATCGACTCGTGGTCCTGCCCATTGAGTTCCATCCACGCCGTCCACGCGTCGTGGACGTCGCCGGCCGTCACCTGGTCACCCTTGACGTTCATGAGTACGGCGTACAGGAGGAAGAGATCATCAGCGTCGTCGGGTACTTCCGTCCCATCCGGGACGGAGGCCCGCACTCTCATCGCGTCGTCAGCCAGGTAGCTCATTGGTTCGAAAGGTACACGGCCAGGATCAGGTTCATCGCCACAAAGAACCACGGGACCACCCGTTCGATGGTTCCAAGCTCCGCATACCGTGGTCGCCAACGCGAGACGGGATCCTGCTTGAGCGATTCCCATTCTGCAGAGAAGACAGCGACGGGCAACCGCTTCTCTAGATTGTTGATGACGTCGAACTTGGCACGATTCAGATCGCGATAGCTGCGAAGCTGGAGGAACCAAGTCACGCCAGTTGCAGCACCGACGAGACAGATGGCAATCACGATGCCCCTACTTGGCTCGGTCGGCAAGGACGTCACGAAGCCCAAGATCGCAAGACCGGCCGTCTGCAGACCCAGGTAGAAGGTGTTCGCCGTGCTCCGCCGAGCGGAGACGCGATCAGCCATCTCGACAGCCATCTTGTACAGATCCAGAACCTGGCTGGCCTCGACCGCGCCGTCTGAGGCCGTGTTGATCATCGCGAGCCCGCGATCAGCAACTTGAGGTTCGGCCAAGTCCAGTCGTACACCTTGTCGCTGGTGAGGGCGGAGGTAGGGCGCTGGTTTATGCCGCTTGCACGACCAGACAGGAGGAAGTACGGGATCGATTCATCCCGGGCGAGCGTCAGCTCAGCGGCGACTCCGGCGGCCGAGCGTGTGTGATGACCGCAGATGATCGCGACCGTGTCGCTGGCGCGGATGCGGCGTCGGGCCTCCTCCTTCCAGCCCGTTGAAGCGACCTTGATGGACCAGTCAGCGATGACGAAGGGCGAACCAGAGTTCTTGGCCTGCCCCACCAACAGGGTCTTGAGGTCGCTGTCGTGGTCGTAGTCGAAGCTGATGAAGACTCGTGTCGCAGCCATGTGTTCTCCCCGTCAGTGGTTGTCGTCGAGCACAGAATGCCAACAGTCACCGACAGTCCGGCGTGAATACGATGAACTGCGGAGTATCAGGCCAGCAGCGGCCGGGTTCTTTCCGTATGACTGGATCCGATCGAGCGCCGAGGGCGGCCGTTGCGACACGGTCCGCCTCTGCTGCGCCGTGACGGCTGCACCAAGGCATTGAGAAGCTGTCCGCAAACGCGTACACCTCGGCCTCACGCTCGCTGGATGTACTGGAGTCCAGCACTTAGTGCTCAGCAGTGTTCCCATCGCCGGGACCTAATCAAAGTCTGTTCCCGTCAGCCCCCGCGACTGAGTCCGCATCCACCGACAAGAAGTCCAGATCCCACGTCGATCCGGAGCCACTACGCGCCGCAGACCTACAACACCCTATGGTGCGCAGCATGAAAACGACTCTTCGCGAATGGGCCGTGGCAACAGACTGGGGCAACGCGCCGTCCTGGGTGGCGGTATGTATCGCCGCCACCGTTGGGGCTTTCACTATCGTGGGCGTTCTGACGGCAAGAAACTCCTACCACGACAAAATCTGGCAAGATCAGGTCGCAGTAGCTCGCAAGGTATTTGCGATCACTGCGAGCCAGACTCAGGTGTCTAAGGGTTCAACTGTTCTTACGATAACCGTGACGAACGGTAGCGACGAACCCGTGGCTATTCGCTGCATTGGAGCGGTATTCGACGGTAGTATTCATCCAGTCACTCAAGACGAGGACATCCTGCCACCTGGTAAAACTGATTCGCACAAGTTGTCACTTAAAGGAGGCGACGCTGCGGGTGCGTTGCCTCCGTACGCCGTCCTTGAGTTCAGCGATTCGGCGAACCTCACCTGGCGTCGAATGGGATTGTCCGCACCGAAGCTTGCGCCGGAGCCGGATGTGCGGTGGGGTCGCTGGTGGGGCTTCTCAAAGAAGCCTCCACTGGCCGTTCGCAGGAGCGGTCTCTCTCGTCGAGGGCGCAGACGCCGCCTTGCCCGCAGTCGCGGCTAGATCGACGCACGACCGGGTTCGGTGCCGCGAATGGCAGGCCATGGCACTGCCGGCCGCGCGTTCGACAGGGGTGCGTCTTAGCGCCGCTTACGTCGCTGCCAGCCGGCCCCACTAGACCTTGAGCGCCCCGGGTGCCTCTCGGATCCAGTCGGCAATCTCGCCGCCGACTCCCTCGGTCAGTCTCGAGCCGCCTGGTGACCCCACTCGAGGGCGCTCTCACGGGATCGCGCGCGACCGCGAAGCGGGATGGTCGCCTGTGAGCGGTCCGTCGTACCGCGCTGGGCGGCCCGCCGGGCCCCGGCGACGACGTGCACGCGCTGCGTGAACACCACGAAGCGAGCCTCCTCCGGGAGGCTCCCCGCCGGCGTCACGTTCACCGCTAGCCACAACCCGTCCGGCTCGAAGCCGACGACGGCCTTCCCGGTACCGGCGCGGCCCTTGCTCACTGCGGACGAGGTGACATGGAGGTCGAACTCGACCGCCCGGGCGTGCGCACCGCGGGTCCTTCGCAGCAGCTGCATCGCCTCGACGAACGCCCGCGCCTCCGACGAGATGAGGCCGGCCGGGATCCACGGCGCCCGTGGGCCGGTGGCGTCTATCCCGGGTCGGACCTTGTCCCCGTTGACCCAGACATCTCCCCAGCTCATTGACGCATCCTCGCACCGGTCTCCGGCACGGTGTCCAGAGGAGGTGACGGTCGGTCGACTGCCGCGGATGAGGAATGTCGCAGGAGACGATGATCAGCATCGGCGGTTGCCCCGTGCTCATACCTCTCGACCACCCACGTCACGCGCGGGGCAACACAGTCGTACAGCTCGACACTCCCCTCAGACACTGAACGACATGAGAGCGAGTGTCACGATGATCCTGACCTTCGACGATTGACCAGGTGCACGATGTTCTTCCGCCGCAGGCGACACGATCCGCCACCACGCGTGGCGACGTACCGTCCGTCGCGCGCCAGCCAGCGGCAGGAGAACATGCGGCTCCGGTACACCGCGGTCCTGCCCTCGCTGCTGCTGATCGGCGGTGCCACCGCCGGGGTGCTGTCCGCCGACGACCGGCGCTACGCGCTGCTGGTGTACGGCGGGCTGTTCGCCGTGGCCGGCCTCATCGCCGCGCCGATCGTCGCGGTGCTGTCGGTCCGCAACCGGATGCTGTTCACCAACAGCTCCATCACCGTGACACCCGAGACCGTGACGCACGTCGACCGTCGGGGCAGGTCGACCACGTTCGACCGCAGCGACCCCGCCCTGACCGCGCTGCTGTCGTGGGTCGAGCCGACCGCGCCCCCGTACGGAGGAGTGTTTCCGCCGAAGACGCTGCAGCTGTTCATCGCGGACAGCACCCATCAGGTCCGCGTCGCCGGAAGTGACTGGGACACGGGCGACCTCAGGGCGGTGACGGAGGCCGCCAACGGTCACGTCGCCGACCACGTCAGCACGGCGCGGCAGGTGAACGAGGCGATACCGGGTGCGATGAGCTTCCGCGAGCGCCGTCCCTTGACGTTCGCGCTGGCGGTCGGCTTCGGCTCGGTTGCCGCCCTTCTCCTGGTGATCGTCCTGATCGCGCTCGTGCAGGGCTGACCGCGGCGTGGTCCCTGGTGGCCACGCCGGGCGCGCCTACACCGACAGCGTGCTGACGGTCTTGGTGATCTGCCCTGCCCTGTTCTCGAGGAACACCATCTGGCCGAACTCGACGTACGACCAACCCTCGGCGTCCTCCGTCAGGGCCTCCGAGGCGAAGATGGCGGCCGTGGCCTCGCCCACCTCGCACGCCTCGAAGTCGAAGGACGTGTCGTCGCTCGGAACGTGTCGCCCCGTCAGCAGGTACATCGGCTCCAGGACCATCGAGAGGGCGAAGTCGTCCGTGCCCGGAGCGGCCTCTCGCAGCTTCTTCCAGTCGCCCGCCGGGTTGGTCTCGCCCTGGTGGCCGAGACCGACGTTGACCCCGATGATCCGGTTCGGCGAGACCAGGGCCATCTTCAGCTTGGTCAGGCCGGGGAGGTCGAGGTCCTTCATCGCCTGGGCGATGTGGCGAACCATCTTCTCGAACGCGCTTCGGACGTCCTCGTCGCTGTTGCCGTCGAGCAGGGAGAGCAGGAGCACGTAGAGGAACTCCGTGTCCGTCGTGCCCCTCATCTGCTTCAGGTACCTGTCCTCGCAGTGCTGCAGCAGCTCCCGCTGCAGGAGCATCCAGTTCGGCAGCTCGCCGTTCTGGGCGACGATCCAGGGGGTCTCCTCGAAGGAGAAGGGGTGGCAGTTCTCGTCGACCAGGACGGTCGACGAGTTGTAGAGGGCCGCGCGCACGTGGCCGAGCATCGTGCTCGCACGCAGGCTCGGGATCATGCGCCCGGCGTTGTCGTCGTAGAAGGCGGCCATGGGCCGTCGGTAGATGAACGGGGCCTCAGGCTTCAGCAGGTGCTCGCTCCAGACCCCGAAGCCCCAGCCCGCCAGCTGCAGATCCGGGTAGTGCTCAGGGTCGAGGGCTTGGTTGACCAGGCTGTTCGACGGCGTGAGCAGCAGTTCTTCGAGCGGGATCTCGGGTCCGATGTAGGCGAGCACTCGGCACATGTACTTCCCTCACTGACGTCGGCGTCCCGGAGCGTCGCCACCCTACGGGCGGACCGGACGTCGTTGCGCCGCTCCTGCGCCCAGGAAGGTCCCGCGGGACTCGGGCGAGCCAGCCCTGATCACCGCGGACGCCCCGATAGCGTCCGGGGGTGTCCAGTCGCCGCCGATCCAGTGCCGGCCGCCGCGGCTCGTCACCGCGGAGGAGCGGGAAGGGACAGCAGCGCCCGTTGCCCGAGGCCGGGCCGGGCGAGCGGCTGTGGGTGATCGACGTCCCGTACGGAACCCAGGTCGACGGCGCCACCTGGCACCCGGCGGTCAAGACCCACCTGTACGTCGGCCAGACGCTGCCGGCGCACCTCGCGCCGTACGCGCCGGGGCCGTACACGCTGGGGCGGTTCGTCGAGAACACGCTCAACCCCGACGATCCGACGCCGGCCCCCGAGGCGACCGACGCGTTCGAGCCGCGGAGGATCCAGTTCGAGGCGGCGGACGCGATCGCGGAGCGGGCGGCGGCCGGCGGGCGGATGTTCCTGCTGGCCGACGAACCCGGGGTGGGCAAGACGATCTCCGCGGTCCTCGGCGCGATCGCGGTGGGCGACCTCCGCGGGGCGCACAAGGTGCTCGTCGTGGCCGACCGGCCGGCGGCGATCACCATCGGGCACTGGTGCCGGACGATCGCGGCGCTGGGCGACGGCGGGCTGGAGTGGGTGGTGATCACCTGGGACCGGCTGGAGAAGGTCGCGGACCACGACTGGGACGTGATCATCGCGGACGAGGCCCACGCGCTGCGTCGTACGACGACGAAGCGGTGGAAGCTGTGGGCCAAGGTCTCGGGGCACGGGCGGGCGCACGACCGGGCGCCATTCGTCATCGCGACGACCGCGACGCCGGGGCACACGCCGCTGGAGCTGCCCTACCTCGCGCCCGCCTACGCGCAGGTGCTCGGCGAGCCGATGAAGGAGTGGACCTCGGCGACGCAGCCCGGGCCCACGTTCACCGCGGCGCTCGAGCGGCACGGGGTCGGCGTGGAGCCGGGACGGTACGGCGCAAGCTGGACCACCGATCCGGCGCGCCGCGCGGCGGACCTGAAGCTGGTGCGCGGCTGGCTCGCCGACGAGCGGCCTCCGGCGATGCTGCACCGCGCCGCGCCGTGGGGGCCGGTGCCGATCTCCGGCATGCCGGTGGCGCTCACGCCGGCGGAGCGGGCGTCGTACGACGCCGAGTGGGGCGAGTTCTGCCGCGAGATGGACCTGGCACGGCGCGGCCGGAACGTCGCGAAGGGGCGGGCCGCGCTGCTGCGCTTCCGGCAGAAGGCCGGGCTGATCCGGGTCGACTCGACGGTCGCGTGGATCGCCCAGCAGGTCGAGTCTGAGCGGCAGGTGGCCTGCTCGGTCGAGTTCGTCAGCACCGCCGCCGACCCCATCGCGGACCGGCTGCGGGACTCCGGCCTCGACGTGGCCACGATCTATGGCCGCGACCGGTTCGACGCCGAGGCCGAGCGGCTCCGGTTCCAGACCGGGGAGGCGAAGGTCTGCGTCTTCACCACGGTCGCCTCGATCAGCCTGCACGCCGGCGAGACCCTCGCCGACGGCCGACAGGCGAGCACGCAGCCGCGGGTCGGCGTCTTCCACCAGGCGCGCTTCTCCGGCATCGCCGCACGGCAGGTGACCGGTCGCACCCACCGTGACCACCAGGTCTCGCCGTGGCACATCGCGTACGCCGAGGGCACCGTCGAGGAGCAGGTCGGCCGGGTGATGGTGGAGCGGATCGCCGCCGCGTCCGACACGGTGGGCAGCGACACCGCCGGGCTCGCCGACGTCGCCCATCTGCTCGGGGCCGACTGGCTGCCGGCCACCACGCTGACCGACGACGGCACCTGACGAGGAGCAGGCGTCAGGGGATCAGCACGACCGGCGGATCTCGACCTGCCGGCACCGATCCCGACCGGGGCCGCCGTCGGCACGGTCGCGGCTGCTCTCGCCGCCGATCAGGAGGTCGTCGCCGCCGCGACCGATCAGGACGTCGCGACCTCCGCCGCCGCTGAGGACGTCGTCCCGCGCGCTGCCGCGCAGGATGTCGCCGTAGTTGCTGCCGATCACCCGCTCGATGGACCGCAGCCGCCCCCGCCCGGCGCGGCTCCTGCCGGTGCCGGCCGCCAGGTCGACGACCGAGGGGTCCGAGCCCAGATGCAGCCGGTCGATGCCGGAGCCGCCGTCGACCGAACCCCGGCCGCAGACCTCCGGGCACGAGGGGTCGCCCTCGGCGACGACGCCGGGCAGGAGCATGACATCGGCTCCCGATCCGCCGTACGTGCGCACCCAGGTGTGCGTCGGCCGGAAGTTGTACTCGTAGTCCGAGGAGCCGGTGACGGTGTCGTTGCCGCTGCCGCCGCGGGCGAAGCCCTTGATGCTGATGTTCAGTACGTCGTCACCCGCCTCGCCCCAGATCCGCGAGATGTCCAGGTCGGCCTCGTCGTCACCGGCGCCCAGGCGCACCGATCCCCGGATCCCCTTGACCTCGTCGTCACCGGCTCCGGTCCGCACGTCGTCCAGGGCCTTCGTCCGGCCGTCCGGGTGATTGCCGGTGTCGTAGTAGTCGGCGCCGGACGAGCCGATGAACGTGTCCGCGTAGTAGCTGCCGCTGGCGGCGGTGATCCCCTCGAGCTCGTCCCGCCCGGCTCCGCCACCGGTCGCGACACCGGCGTCGAGACGGATGGTGACGGCGTCGGTGGCATCGCTGAAGTCGGCGATCGTCGCGTAGGCGGCGACGGTGTTGGGGATGCCGGGAACGCCGACGATCCGGTCGTCTCCCGCACCGCCCAGGAGGTAGGTGGAGTTGCCGGCCAGGTTCTCGTCGAGCGGGCCCACGGAGTCCACCAGGGTGTCGTCTCCTGCTCCACCGCTCGCCCGGGCGCTGGTGCCGGCGCGCGTGCAGATCAGGTCGTCGCCGCCCCGGCCGTCGACCTGGACCTGATACTCGCCCGCGGTGCTGATGACGTCCGGGCCGTCGGTGCCCGTCAGCTCCTGGTCGCGCTCGGTGGCCACGATGGTGGCGACCCGACCCTGGCACATCTCGACCGCCGCCGACGCCGGGGCGGCCGAACCCGTCGCGACCAGGCCCGCCGAGACGACGACGCCGGCCGTCGCGAGAGCCATGGCGGGCAGCGCGGATCGGGTACGGCGCGGGGTGGATCCGGTCACGGGGAAGGTCTTCATGCCAGGTCCGATGCACCCGGACGCCGATCGGTTCGCGACCCACCGTCAACCAGAGTCGGCTGGGCGCGCCGCCTAGTCTTCTGGCAACCCACGACGACCCTGAGGAGACCCATGCGCAGCGACCTGTTCGGCACCAACCTCGAGTCCACCAGCGGCGACCGGTTCGGGCTGCAGAACCCCCGGATGCTGCGGGTCGCGCTGGACGGCGAGGTGATGGCGCGACAGGGCGCGATGATCGCCTACCAGGGGCAGGTCGACTTCGCCTACCAGGGCTCCGGCGGCATGGGGAAGTTCCTGAAGAAGGCCCTGACCGGCGAGGGCGTGCCGCTGATGAAGGTGACCGGCCGCGGTGACGTCTTCTTCGCCGACGACGCGTCCGAGGTCCACCTGGTCAACCTCGACAACGACTCCCTCACGGTCAACGGCAAGAACGTCCTGGCCTTCGACAGCACGCTGGCCTGGGACATCAAGCGCGTCGAGGGCGCGTCGATGATGGCCGGCGGCGTCTTCAACACCACCTTCACCGGGACCGGCACCGTCGCCATCACCACCCACGGCGAGCCGGTCGTGCTCAACGTCGACGCCCCGACGTACGCCGACATCCAGTCCGCCGTGGCCTGGTCGTCCTCCCTCACCACGGCGGTCCGTCGTACGGCGGGGGCCGGCGCGCTCATCGGGCGCGGCTCCGGCGAGGCGTTCCAGCTCGCGTTCAGCGGGCAGGGGTTCGTCGTCGTCCAGGCCAGCGAGGGCCGGACGGTGCCGACGCACTCGCACTGAGCCCCGCCGAGGTCGGCGCGAACCGATCGCTCCGCCCGAGCATCAGACGGTGTGACCAGGTCGCCGACATCGGGAGAAGCCATGACCGTCCACCCCGCACGCACGCTCTTCGCAGGAGCGGCAGCCCTCGTCACCACGGGGCTCACCGTCGCGCTGCTGAGCGCACCGACACCAGGCGCTTACGCCGCCGTCCCGAGCTGCTCGGGACAGACCCCGACGCTGGTCGCGACCGAGGACGGCCAGCGGCTCGACGGTACGGCGGGTGCCGACGTGATCAGCACCGCGGGCTTCGACGGGGTCCGCGTGGACGCGAAGGGGGGCGACGACCTGATCTGCAGCACCGCGTTGACGAACTCGGCGGTCCTCGCCGGAGCGGGTCACGACACGATCATCGACGAGATCGGGCCGACCAGCGTCGACGGATACCTGAAGGAGACCTGGGTGCGCAGCGGTCCGGGCGACGACCGGATCGTCGGTGGTCCCGCTACGAAGACCCACGCTGCCTACCTCGAGTCGACGACCGGAGTGGTGGTCCGCCTCGACCTTGGCACCGTGGCGGAGGGCCCGGACATCGACACCCTGGTCGGCATCCATCACGTGCAGGGCAGCAATCACCGCGACCTCTTCGTCGGCTCGGCCGGCGACGACGTCTTCGACACGGGCTACTTCCCCAGGCGAGGCACGAAGAGGGACCGCGACGTGGTCCGGACCGGAGCGGGCGACGACACGGTGACGGGCCGGCACGCGCGGATCGAGCTCGGCCCGGGCGACGACGAGGCGGTGGTCGCGAGCGCGGACGTCTTCGGCGGCCCCGGCGACGACCGGATCAACCTCGAGACCGGCGGCGCCGCGCACGGCGGCGAGGGCGCCGACGTCCTGAGCAGCGGGAACGACTTCGACGAGGGCGGCGAGCGGCCGGTGGCGGTCCGCCTGCTGGGCGGACCAGGCCCCGATCGACTCCAGCCCGCGACGGCGTACACGGTCGAGCAGGAGCGCTGCCCGAAGGTCTGCGCCCGCTCGTTCCTCGACGGAGGCACGGGTCGCGACACCCTGGTCCTGGTCGAGAACCGGTCGCGGGTCGACCTCGCCGCTCGTCGCTACCGCGCAGCCGCGGCCCGGGCGCGCCTGCGGTCCCTGGAGAACGTCCTCGGCACCCCCACGGCCGAGGTCATCCGCGGCGATGGCCGGCGCAACGTGATCGAGGGCAAGGGCGGGAACGACGTCCTGGCCGGCCGCGGTGGGCGCGACGTGCTCCTCGGAGGACGGGGGCGCGACCGGGCCGACGGCGGACCCGGGCGCGACCGCTGCCAGGCGGAGCGGGTCAGGTCCTGCTGACCAGGGCCTCGGCCACCGACCTCGCGACGGCCGTCCCGTCCGCACCGACGCCGCGCAGCCCCAGGGCCAGGTGACCCGAGACAACGAGGACGAGCGCGTCGGCGAGCGCGGGCGCACCGGACCCGGCGAGCGGCTCGGCGAGCGCGGCCAGCCGGGCGCGCATCGAGTCGGAGTCCTGCTGGATCGCGGCGGCGAGGACGGCGGGCGGGTCGGCGTACTCGGCGGCGGTGCCGAGGAAGGCGCACCAGCGAGCGGCGTCGGGGCGCCGCTGGAACTCGTCGAGGGCGTCGAGGACGGCGAGCAGCCGGCCGCGGTCGTCGGTCGCGCGGGCGACACAGGCGTCCCAGACGGCGATCCACTCCCGGTGGCGGCGGTCGAGGGCGGCGGCGACCAGGCCCTCCTTGCTGCCGAAGGCGCGGTAGAGGGTGGCGGGCGAGACACCCGCGCGCTCGAGGATCGCGTCGACCGGGGTGGCCACGACGCCGCGGGTGAAGAGGAGCTCGTCGGCCGCGTCCAGGAGCTTGGTGCGGGTGCTGTCGCGGGTCGCCACCCCGTCAGCCTAGACTCGGCAAAGTGAAACGCCCGTTTTCGTTTGAGGTACGCCGAGGAACCGCGCTCATCGTGGTGGCCACGGGGCTGATCGCGAGCACCTACGGGCTGGTGCGACTGGCGTACGGGCTGTTCCTGCCGGACGTCCAGGAGTCGCTGGCCATGGGCGACGCGGTCGCGGGGCGGATCTCGTCGGGCGCCTCGGTCGCCTACTGCGTCGGCGCACTCTGCGGGCTGGCCGCGCCCCGGCACGCGCGGGCGCTGGTGGTGGCCGCGCTGGCGACCGCGTCGATCGGGTCGATCGGGATGGCGGTCGCGGGCGCCGTACCGCTCTTCGCCGCCTCGGCCGTCCTCGCCTCCAGCGGGGCCGGGCTCGCGTCGCCGGCGCTCGTGGTCGTCGTGGAGCGCAACGTCACCGAGGTACGGCGCGACCGCGCGCAGGCCGCCGTCAACGCCGGGACCGGTCCCGGGCTGGTCGCCGCCGGGGCGCTGGCGCTGGTCCTGCTCCCCCACTGGCGGGTCGGGCTCACGGTCAGCGCGGTCGTGACCGCGGCGGTCGGGGTCGGGGTCCTGCTGCTCGACCGGGGCGGCCCCGGCCGCGCGACGGCGGCGGGCGGGGCGTCGTACGGATGGGTGCGCGGGCTCGCGGTCCCGGCCGCGGCGGCGCTGCTGCTGGGGACGGGGTCGGCCGTGGTGTGGACCTACGGGCGGACGCTGCTGGTGGACCGCGGGGCCAGCGACGCGGCGTCGACGCTGGCCTGGATCGCCCTCGGTCTCGGCGGCACGCTCACGGTCGCGACGGCGCGCGCGCTCAGCGACCGGCGTCCGGAGGTGGCCTGGCTGGTCACCGCGATGGCGACCGCAGCCGCGACGGCCGCGCTCGGACTGGCGGCCGACCGGCTGGCGGTGGCGATCGTGGCGTGCACGGTGTTCGGGTGGGGGTTCGTGGCGGCGACGTCCGCGCTCATCGCCTGGGCCGGGCGGGTGGTGCCGGAGCGGGCGGGACCGGGTACCGCGCTGCTGTTCGTCACGCTCGTGCTCGGCCAGGCCGTCGGCTCCTCGGCCGCGGGCGCCGTGCTCGAGGCGAGGGGCACGACCGCCGCCTTCCTGCTCGCGGCCGCGGTCACGGGCGTCGCCGCCGCGGCCGGGATCAGGCGTCCAGGAGGGCGGTCAGGCCCTCGCCGCCGCGACCTGCGTCGACCAGCTCCTGCAGCCGCTCCACCACGGGACCGAGACCGCCGTCGCCGAGCGGCAGCAGCCGCTCACCGCGGAGGCTGCTGAGCAGCGCGAGGTGCTCGCGCAGGTCGGCGGGACCGCGCGGGAAGGTCCGCGTGCGGAGCTGGTCGATCACGGGCGCGACGTCGACCCGGACGTGGTCGAGCTGCGCGGCGAGGTCCGGGACCAGGCCGGCCGGGTCCACGCCCGCAGCGGCCAGCGCCCCGACCGCGCGGAGCAGTCCGAGCTGGGCGTCGTACCAGAGACCGAAGAGGACGAGGTCGAGCGTGGCCGCCGCCTGCGGCTGCTCGCCCACCCAGCACACGTCGCCGAGGAGGTCGAGGCGGCGCGGTGCTCGTCGTACGACGGCCGCGGGCCGCTGACCAGCAGGCTCCCGGCCCCGCTCGCGTAGGCGTCCGGCGACGACCGGACCCCGGCGCCGAGGAGGATCCCGCCGCGCTCGCGCACCCGCCGGTCGTTCATGGCCACCTGGGACGGGGTGCCGGTGGAGAGACCGACGACGACCGTGCCGGTCAGGTCGTCGAGAGCCCGAGCACGCCGCCGAGGGCAGCCTGATCGGTGACCGCGACCAGCACCAGCGCCGAGACATCGACGGCCTCGGCGGCCGAGACGGCCCGCCGGGCACCGGCACTCACGAGGGCGTGGGCGCGGTCCGGCGTGCGGTTCCAGGCGACGACGTCGTACCCGGCGCGCAGCAGGGCCGAGCCGGCCGCGGTGCCGATCGCGCCCGTCCCGAGGACGGCGGTGGTGGTCATGTCCTCGACGCTGGGAGCTCAACCTCGCTTGAGGTCAAGGGCGGACGCGGACGCGGACCTTCCGCACCGTCCTCTTGATGTTGACGCTCTCGGCGCCGGGGATCTCGACACGCAGCCGGTGCCGCCCCGGCGACAGCCCGGGGACGGTGAGTCGGACGCGGGACCCGACCGCCTGCTTCAGCGTGAGCAGCCGGTGCGGGCGGGCCTGGTCGTAGACCTTGACCCAGACGACGTGCGGCGCCACCGACCAGTGCGGCAGGCCACCGATCTGCACGCGCAGGCGCGGACCGGAGGCCCGGACGGACAGGCGCGGACGGAGCTGGGCGACCCGGACCACGGCGGTGGTGCTGCTGACTGCCGCTTCCTCGGAGTCGGGCTGGAAGACGACCTCGAGCGAGTTCCGTCCGGCCCCGAGCCAGGCCGGCAGCCGCAGGCCGGCCCGCCCGCCGACGACGGCGGCCGACGCCATCATGCCGCGCCCCTGCCTGATGAGGACCCTGCCGGCGCTCGCACCGGTGGTGCGGATGCTCAGGGCGGTCGGCGTCCCCCAGACCGCGGAGCGCACCTGCGTCGCGGCGACCGTGGTCGGCGCCAGGACCGGCGGAGCCTGCAGTTCGCCGACGGCGATCGCGGCCGCCGTGACCGTGGCCTCCAGGTCGTCGGGGCTGGTGAGGACCAGACCTCGGACGACGGTGAGCCCGGAGGCGTCGGTCTCCGTGACCGCGAGGCGGACGACGGTGCTCGTGCCCTCGAGTTCGTACGACGTGCCCGGGGCGATCGGTCCGGCGGGGACCGGGTGCCCGAGGACCGTCCCGCCCTCGGAGCGCACCACGACGCCGGTCGAGGTGGCCACGGTCTCGAGGTCCGCCAGCTCGACCTCGGCGTCGGTGTCGGGGAAGAGGTGGAGGTACCCCAGCGAGCTCGCGACCCGGGTCTGCGACAGGGAGACCTCGGCGTCCGTGGCCTCGACCCGCCCCTCGAGGTCGCCGACGTCGGTGACGGCCATCCCCTGGTCGGTCTCCGGCCCCCCGGACACGAGCGGCTCCGCGGCGAGCTCGACCGCGCCGGTGGCCTCGACGCCGAAGGCGTACCAGTCACCGGGCTCGACGACCACCCCAGCCGGCGACGGCACGGCGTACGCCGTTCCGCCGAGCAGCGCGATCGACAGCGCGCCGACCAGGATCCGGGTTGCTCGACTCACGATGAGACCTCCACGACACGTGACGTGTCCGGCACCGTAGTCCGTCGACCGCCCGCACGCGGTGCTTTCGCGACAACCTGGCCGAGCCGCGCGGGCGTCAGGACGCAGACCGGATCCCGCTGGCCCGCGGGGGCGTCGTACCCGAACGGACACAAGTCGTCCTTGCGCGCCGACCCTGAGCCTGGCGGGCGGCTCCCGCGGCCACTTGTGTCCGTCGGTGTACGACGCGGGTCAGGGCGCGAAGGCGCGACGGACGGTCTCGCGCAGGAAGGCGCGGCGCTGCTCGTGCACCCGGGTCGGCTCGTCGGCGGTGGCGGCGTACACGTTGCTGACCGGCGACCAGGCCATCGACATGGCGATCACCATGGCCATCACGTCGAAGGGATCGGCCGGGGCGACGGCGCCGGACTTCTGGGCGGAGGCGATGCCGTCGAGCTTGGCGCCCTCGCGCCGCTCGTTGTCCATGAGATGGCCGGCGGGGGTGCGCTCCAGGCGGGCCCAGGTGGCGAGGCGGATCAGCTGGGGGCGCTCGACGTACTCGTCGTAGAGGCGGACGGCCCAGTCGGCGAGGTCGTCGGGCGAGATCGGGACGATCTCCATGATGCTCTGCATCGAGGCCTCGAAGACGGCGTCGAAGAGCCGGTCCTTGCCGCCGAAGTAGGCGTAGAGCTGGGCCTTGTTGGTGCTGGCTGCGGCGGCGATCCGGTCGACGCGGGCGCCGGCGATGCCGTGCTGCGCGAACTCCTCGGTGGCCGCGGCCAGGATCCGCTGGCGGGTCGCCTCGCCCTTGCCCGTCATGGGTCGTAGGTTACGTTGGCCGGAAGTAACTAACCAGTTGGTTTTAGGAGACGATCATGCGAAGCACCCCGGCCTTCCAGGCGACGGCCCCCGGCAGCGGGCTCGAGCTCGTCACCGTCGAGCGGCGCGAGCTGCGCCCTGACGACGTGGCGGTGCGGGTGACCCACTGCGGGGTCTGCCACACCGACCTGCACGCCGTGAGCAGCCAGGACCCGGACGCGTTTCCCGTCGTCCCGGGACACGAGTTCGTGGGCGAGGTCGCCGCGGTCGGCGCCTCCGTCACCGAGTTCGCGGTCGGCGACCCGGTCGCGGTCGGCAACATCGTCGACTCCTGCGGGGTCTGCGCGATGTGCGTGGCCGGGCAGGAGAACTTCTGCGCCGAGTTCCCGACCCTCACGTACGGCGGCCGCGACCGGGTCGACGGCGCCCGGACGCTGGGCGCCTACGCCGGCGAGTACGTCGTCCGCGACCGCTTCGTCTACCACCGCCCGGCCGGCCTCGACCCGGCTGCCGTCGCGCCGCTGATGTGCGCGGGGATCACCGTGTGGGAGCCGCTGCGGCGCTGGCAGGTCGGCCCGGGCTCCCGGGTCGGCGTGGTCGGGCTCGGCGGGCTCGGTCACCTCGCGGTCAAGCTCGCGCACGCCCTCGGCGCACGGGTCACCGTCTTCACCACCTCCCCCGGCAAGGCCGACGACGCCCGGGCGCTCGGCGCGGACGACGTGGTCGTCTCCACCGATCCCTCCGCGATGGCCGCGGTGGCGAACTCGCTCGACCTGGTGGTCGACACCGTCTCGGCGGCGCACGACCTGACGCCGTACCTCGGGGTCGTCGCGCTCGACGGCACCCTCTGCTCGGTCGGCCACCTCGGGCCGATCGAGATCGAGACGATGGCGCTGCTCATCGGGCGCAAGAGCCTCGCCTCCGGCGGCAGCGGCGGGCGGCCGCACACGCAGGAGCTGCTCGACTTCTGTGGGGAGCACGGGATCACCGCGGACGTGGAGGTGGTGCCCTCGCGGGAGGTCGGCACCGCCTTGGAGCGGTTGGGACGGAACGACGTGCGCTACCGGTTCGTGCTGGATCTGGCCGACCTGGGCTGAGGTCGGCGGTCGGGTGCAGGGGTTTCGACACGGTCGCTGCGCGACCTGCTCAACCACCGGCCGGTGGTTGAGCAGCGAAGGCGCTCTGGCGCCTGAGCGTGTCGAAACCCCCGCAGCCGACAAGCGACCCCGATCGAGGTCGGTGCACGGTCGCGGTCGGGTTCGACACGGTCTCTTGCGCGACCTGCTCAACCACCGGAGGGGGTGGCGGCGAGCTCGTCGAGGTTGGCGATGGCCGGGGCGGTGACCGCGGACAGGCGGGCGAGGGCGTCGTCGAGTGCCGGGGAGCCGGGGTGGTCGGGCGGGATGCGGGCGGGGTTGAGGGGGACGCGGTTCGCCCAGTCGCGGATGTCGGGCTCGGCGTTGAAGGCGGCGGTGGCGCGGGAGCCGAGGACGTTCATCCGGGCCCAGTCGGCCAGGGTGTTGCCGTACGACGACGGCGGGGCGATCCGGTTCTTGTCGGCGTCGTCGGCGCGGGTCGCCTCGACGTACCCGGCGAGCGCGGCGCCGAAGCACGGGAAGCCCGCGCGGACCGGCTGGACGGTGATGACGTCCGGGCGCCAGATCGGGACGAGCGGGGGCAGCTTCAGGCCGTCGGCGGCGCAGTTCACGACGAGGGCGTCGGGGGCGAGGGCGACCGTGCCGCTCTCCAGCTCGAGGCGACCGGGGCGGACCGACAGGAGGTGGCCGAGGCGGACGACGTGCTCGACGCTGCGGAGCAGGTCGAGCTCCCAGCGGCCGAGGGTGGGGGCCTTGGCCATCGTCGGGGTCACCGACCGGTCGATCCGCATCATGATCCCGGCGTCCTCCAGGGCGAGGAACAGCGCGTCCAGGGACGGGGCGGTCGCGGCGGCACCCATCAGGTCGGCGACCATCGCGAGGTAGACGGCCGGGTCCGGCTGGATCTGGGCCCGGTCCAGCATCCACGGGTCGCGTGGGCGCACCCAGCAGATCGCGTCCGGGTCGACGCCGCGGCCGAGCAGCCAGACCACGGCGTCGGTGGCGGTCTTGCCGGACCCGACGACGACGTACTGGCTCGGGTCTTCCTCCACCCGCGGCAGGTCGTTGACCGGGATCACCCGTACGCCGTCGACGGCGAACCGAGGCGGCGTCTCGGCCGGGATGTCGGGGGCGAGGTAGCGGGCGTCGACCACCCGGCACCCGTCGGGTACGACGGACCGCGCCCCGGTCTCCTGCGCGACGACCGTGCGGTCGTCGTACTCGTGGCCCGCGAGGAGCCGGACCCGGCCGGTGCCGACCAGGCGCTCCAGGACGTCGTCGAAGTAGGCCTGGATGGTGGGCTGGTCGGCCCGCTCGTGCAGACCGGCCTCGGGGCCCTCGGTCTGGATCCGGCCGCCGCCGAGCAGGGTCGACGCGACGCCGTAGAAGGTGGACGACTGGTGCAGGCGGACGAACGGGTACGCCTCGCGCCAGTGGCCGCCGGGACCGGTCCGGCGGTCGACGAGCGCGACCCGGGCGCGCGGGTCGTGGTCGACCAGCGCGTCGGTGAAGGCCAGGCCGGAGGCGCCGGCCCCGACGACCAGATAGTCGGCGTCGATGCGGGTCACCGACTCAGGAAAGCACCGACCAGGTCGTGGTAGCCAGCCGGCTGGAGGAGGAAGGAGTCGTGGCCCCGGTGCGAGCGGGCCGTCCGGAAGTCGACAACAATGCTGCTCACCAGGTGGTCGCGAGCCAGGCGACCACGCTCGCGAGCACGACCAGGACGGCGTTCAGACCCGTCACCCGGGCCTCGCCGCGCGAGAGGTGCAGGGCGGTGGCCAGCAGCTGCAGGACCAGGAAGCCGAGCGCGGCGACCAGCGCCAGGACCGGCGCGACACCGGTGAGCGGCGGCAGGACGAGGCCGACCGCTCCCAGGACCTCGACGGCCCCGACCGCGCGGACGAGGGGCATCGGGATCGTGTCGACCCAGCCCATCATCGGCGCCAGCTGCTCCTGGCTGCGGACGACCTTCAGCCCGCCGGAGTAGAGGTAGAAGGCCGCCAGCAGGCCGGCCACGATCCAGTACGCGATGTCCATGGGGTCCATGGGACGGATGCTGGAGCAGAATCGAGGGGCGTACAAAAGGCACACCGGTGTGCCTGATCGAGGAGGAGGCACCGTGACGGCCTACGAGAAGACCTGCCTGATCCGCGGCGACGGCGGGCGTGCCGTGCGGGCGGTCCTCGACCGGATCGGCGACACCTGGTCGCTGCTCGTGGTCGCGACGCTCGACGGCGAGCGGCTGCGGTTCTCCGAGCTCCAGCAGCGGGTCAGCGGCATCTCGCAGCGGATGCTCACCCGCACCGTGCGCCAGCTCGAGCGCGACGGCCTGGTGTCGCGGACGTCGTACGGCGAGGTGCCGCCGCGGGTCGAGTACGAGCTCACCCCGCTCGGCCGCACCCTGCTCGGCCCTGCCGTCGCGCTCGCCGAGTGGGCGGTCGCCCACAACCGCGACGTCGACGCCAGCCGGGCGTCGTACGACGAGCGCTGAGGCTGCCGCGGGGCGGGGCGGCCGGGTGAGTTTTATCGGCTAGCCGATAAAACTCACGCCTGGACGATGAACCTTTGTCGTCCCGGCGTGAGGTTCGTCGGCTAGCCGATGAAACTCACACCGCCCCCTGGAGACGACTCGGGCCGGCGGATCAAGGACCGGCCCGAGCCGTGATCAGAGCCGGCTGGCCAGCCGGTGGTAGGCGGCGTTCCAGCGCAGCTCGCGCTGGAAGGACCGCGGGGTGGTGTCGGCGTCGATGGTGACGAGCTCGACGCCGGTCATCTCGGCGAAGTCCTCGAGGACCTCGACGCCGATGGCCTTCGACAGCACCGTGTGGTGCGGGGCGCCGGCCATCAGCCAGGACTCGGCGGAGGTGGCGAGCGAGGGGCGGGGCTCCCAGACGGCGCAGGCGACGGGGAGGTTCGGCAGCGCCGCGTCGGGCTCGACGACGTCGATCTCGTTGACCGTGAGGCGGAACCGGTCGCCGAGGTCAGAGAGGCCGGCGACGACGGCGGGGCCGGGGTCGGCGGTGAAGCGGAGGCGGACCGGGTCCTCGCGGCCGCCGATGGAGAGCGGGTGGATCTCCAGGGACGGCTGGGCGGAGGTGATGGTCGGGCAGACCTCGAGCATGTGGGCGCCGAGGATCTTCTCCTCGCCGGGGACCAGGTGGTAGGTGTAGTCCTCCATGAACGACGTGCCGCCCGGCAGCCCGGCGGCCATCACCTTCATGCCGCGCAGCAGCACGGACGTCTTCCAGTCGCCCTCGCCGCCGAAGCCGTAGCCGTCGGCCATCAACCGCTGCACGGCCAGGCCGGGCAGCTGGCGCAGGCCGCCGAGGTCCTCGAAGTTGGTCGTGAACGCGCCGAAGCCGCCCTCGCCCAGGAAGGCGCGCAGGCCGAGCTCGATGCGGGCGCCGTACCGCAGCGACTCGTGGCGCTCGGCGCCCGGGAGCAGCGAGGCGTCGACGGCGTAGGTGTCGGCGTACTCGGTGACCAGCTTGTCGATGTCGGCGTCGGCGACCTGGTCGACGACCGCGACGAGGTCGTTGACGCCGTAGGTGTTGACCGAGACCCCGAAGCGCAGCTGCGCCTCGACCTTGTCGCCCTCGGTGACCGCGACGTCGCGCATGTTGTCGCCGAAGCGGGCGAGCTTGAGCTGGCGCAGCTCGCGCCGGCCCACGGCGGCCCGGGCCCACTGGCCGATCCGCGCGGCGACGACGGGTGAGTCGACGTGGCCCGCCACCGTCTTGCGCGGTACGCCGAGCCGCGACTGGATGTAGCCGAACTCCCGGTCGCCGTGGGCGGCCTGGTTGAGGTTCATGAAGTCCATGTCGATGGTCGACCACGGCAGCTCCATGCCGGCCTGGGTGTGCAGGTGGAGCAGCGGCTTCTGCAGCGCGTCGAGGCCGGCGATCCACATCTTGGCCGGCGAGAAGGTGTGCATCCAGGTGATCATGCCGACGCACTCGGGCGCGCTGTTCGCGGCCAGGACCTGGCGGTGGATGGAGCCGGCGTCCAGCAGGACGGGCTTCCAGACGACCTTGATCGGCAGGTCGGAGGTCGCGTCGAGGCGGGCGGCGATGCCTTGGCTCTGGGCGGCGACCTGGTCGAGGGTCTCGGGCCCGTAGAGGGACTGGCTGCCGGTGAGGAACCAGACCTCGGGAGTCGGGGTGGTCATGGGAGGGATTGCCTTCCGTTGAGGAGCGGGACCGAGCGCGCGGTCAGCGCTGGCCGTAGACGTTCTGGTAGCGGTCGTAGAGGGAGTCGACGTGGGTCTGGTCGATGGCCAGCGGCGTGCCGAGCTGGCGCGCCTTGTGCACGGTGCGGGCGACGTCCTCGCACATCACCGCGGCCTTCACGGCGGCCTTCGCGGTCGGGCCGATCGTGAAGACGCCGTGGTTCTGCATGAGGACGGCCGGCGAGCGGTGGTCGCGCAGGGTGTCGACGATCCCCCGGCCGATCGAGTCGTCGCCGATGATCGCGAACGGCCCGACCGGGATCTCGCCGCCGAACTCGTCGGCGCCCATGGTCAGCACGCACGGCACGGCCTCGCCGCGCGACGCCCACGCCGTGGCGTACGTCGAGTGCGTGTGCACCACGCCGCCGACGTGCGGCAGCTCGCGGTAGACGTAGGCCTGCGCCTCGGTGTCCGAGGACGGCGCGTGCTGCCCCTCGACGACCCGGCCCTGGAGGTCGCAGACGACCATGTTCTCGGGGGTGAGGTCGTCGTACGAGACGCCGGACGGCTTGATGACGAGCAGGTCCTGGCCGGGCACCCGGGCGGACACGTTGCCGGCGGTCCACACGACGAGCCGGTAGCGGGTCAGCTGCTCGTGCAGCGCGCAGACCTCGCGCCGCAGGGTCGTGATCGTCGCGGCGACGTCAGCGGTGATCGTCATCGGGTCTCCCCCTCGGCGCCCTCGGAGGTACGGCGGGCGACCGCGTCGCGGCGCAGCGCCTTGAGGCGCCGCATCGTGGTGGTACGACGGCCGAAGTGGTCGTGCAGGTCGAGGTAGACCTCGAAGAGCCGGTCGTAGGCCTGCGCGCGGGTCTCGTCGGGCAGGTAGACCGACGGCCGCACCTTGCCCATCGACTTCGCCGCGGTCGGCACGTCCGGGTAGCAGCCGGCCGCGACCGCGGCGTGGATCGCCGAGCCGAGGGCCGGGCCCTGCTCGGAGTCGATGATCGACAGCGGCAGCCGGGTGACGTCGGCGTAGGTCTGCATCAGCAGGGCGTTCTTGGCCAGGCCGCCGGCGACGATGAACTCCTCGACCGGGATCCCGCTGTCGCGGAAGGTCTCGACGATCACCCGGGTCCCGAAGGCGGTCGCCTCGAGCAGCGCGCGGTAGACGTCCTCGGGCCGGGTGGCCAGGGTCTGCCCGATGACCAGGCCGGAGAGCTCGTGGTCGACCAGCACCGAGCGGTTGCCGGAGTGCCAGTCGAGCGCGACCAGGCCGTGCTCCCCGACCTCCTGGACGGCGGACAGCCGGGTCAGGTGCTCGTGCAGGGACTCCCCCGCCTCCGCCGCGGCCTCGGCGTACGACGCGGGCACCCCGAACTTCGTGAACCAGCCGAAGATGTCGCCGACGCCGGACTGGCCGGCCTCGTAGCCCCAGGATCCGGCGATGATCCCGCCGTCGACGACGCCGCACATGCCGGGGACCTCGCGGAGCACCTCGGCGCTCATCACGTGGCAGGTGGAGGTGCCCATGATCGCGACCATCTGGCCGGCCCGGACCGCCTGCGCGGCGGGGGCGGTGACGTGGGCGTCGACGTTGCCGACCGCGACCGCGATGCCCGCGGGCAGCCCGGTCCAGGCGGCGGCCTCCGCGGTCAGGCGGCCGGCCTGCTCGCCGAGCTGGCCGATCCGGTGCTCCAGCTTGTCCTCGACGAAGGTGCCGAAGCCGGGCGCGAGCGCCTCGAGGTAGTCGGTGGTCGGGTAGGCGCCGTCCTGGCGCTGGCCCTTGTAGCCGGCGGTGCAGGCGTTGCGGACGTACTCGCCCGACAGCTGCCAGACGATCCAGTCGGCGGCCTCGACCCAGTGCTCCATCCGGTCGTAGAGGTCGCGATCCTCCTCGAAGAGCTCGAGGCCCTTGGCGAACTCCCACTCCGAGGAGATCAGCCCGCCGTACCGGGGCAGCCAGGGCTCGGCCCGCTCCTCGGCCAGCCGGTTGATCCGGTCGGCCTGGGGCTGGGCGGCGTGGTGCTTCCAGAGCTTGACGTAGGCGTGCGGGCGGTCGTCGTACCCGGCCTCGACGAGGGGGGTGCCGTCGGCGAGGCAGGGCACCATCGTGCAGGCGGTGAAGTCGGTGGCGATGCCGACGACGTCGGCCGGGTCGATGCCGGCGGCCTCGATCGCGGCCGGTACGGCGACGCGCAGCACCTCGCGGTAGTCCTCGGGCACCTGCAGCGCCCAGTCGGGGGGCAGCGGACGGCCGTTCGGCAGGCTCGTCTCGAGGACGGCGTGCGGGTACTCGTGCACCCCGGTGCCGAGCTCGGCCCCGTCGGAGACGCGGACGACGACGGCGCGGCCCGAGAGCGTGCCGTAGTCGACGCCCACGACGTACTGGTCGGACATGGTCTAGTTCCTCTTCTTCGTGCGGGTCTGCGTGCGGGAGGGGGGCGGGCCGCTGCTGGCCCGGACGACGAGCTCGGGGCCGATCAGCCGCTCGGGGCCGGGAGTGCCGGCGAGGGCGGCCTGGATGATCTCGATGGCCCGGCGGCCGACGGCGGTGAAGTCCTGGCGGACGGTGGTCAGGGGCGGGATGAGGTACGCCGCCTCCGGGATGTCGTCGAAGCCGACGACGCTGACGTCGCCGGGGACCGAGAGACCCGCCTCGGAGAGCGCACGGAGCAGGCCCAGCGCCATCTGGTCGTTGGCGCAGAGGACCGCGGTGACGTCGTCGCGGCGGGCGATCTCGAGGCCGGCCTCGTAGCCGCTGCGCGCGGACCAGTCGCCCTCGACGGGCGCCAGCGGGCGGAGGCCGGCGGCGAACATCGCGTTGCGGAAGCCGGTGTGCCGCGAGCGGCCCTCGGTCCACTCCGGCGGTCCGGCGAGGTGCAGGATCTCGGTGTGGCCCAGCTCGATCAGCAGGCTGGTGCCGAGCTCCGCGCCGGCGACCTGGTCGACGCCGACGGTCCAGCGGGTCTTGCTCTCGTCGCCCTCGACCACGATCACCGGCGTCCCGAGGTCCTCCTGGGCGCGGGCCACCTCGAGAGCGTCGTCGGTGCCGCCGATCAGCACGATCGCCTCGACGCTCTGGTCGCGCAGGTGGCTGATCGCGTCGACCAGCTCGTCGCGGTTCAGGCTCTGCAGGTTGGCCGAGCTGACGTAGTAGCCGGCCTCGCGGCCGGCGGCCTGGATGGTGCGGTGCACGGTGCTCGGGCCCCAGTAGCCGGACTTCGAGCCGATGACCCCGATGGTCGCGGAGCGCCGGGTGACCAGCGCCCGGGCGGCGCTGTTGGGCCGGTAGCCGAGCTGGCGGATCGCCTGCAGCACCCGCTCGCGGGTCTCCGGGCGCAGGTTGTTCTGCCCGTTGATGACCCTCGAGACGGTCTGGTGCGAGACGCCGGCCAGCCGCGCCACGTCGGCCATGACCGGCGTGCGCTCGACCGTCGGGCGCGGGGCGAGGTCGGTCACGACTGCCGCCGGGTCGCGAACCGCTGGACGACGACGAAGGCCAGCAGCAGCACGCCGGTGATGATCCGGATCCAGTAGGAGCTCAAGGTCCCGTCGAAGGAGATCAGCGTCTTGATGATGCCGAGCACGAGCACGCCGAGCAGCGAGCCGACGACGTACCCCCGGCCACCGGTGAGCAGGGTGCCGCCGATGACCACCGCGGCGATCGCGTCGAGCTCCATGCCGACCGCGTGCAGGCTGTTGCCGGAGAGGATGTAGAGCGAGAAGAGCAGGCCGGCGAGCGAGGCGCAGAAGCCGCTGATGACGTAGACGCCGACCTTGGTGAAGGCCACCCGCAGGCCCATCAGCATCGCCGAGCTCTCGCTGCCGCCGATGGCGTAGACGGTGCGGCCGAAGCGGGTGCGGGCCAGGACGTACGCCGCGATGGCGACCGTGATCAGTGCGACGATCGCCGTCCAGCGCAGGTAGTACTCGCCGAAGTAGACGGTCTTGAAGGCCAGCTGGGTGAAGGTCTCGTCACTGATCGAGATCGACTCGACGCTGATCAGGTAGGTCAGGCCGCGGGCCAGGAACAGCCCGGCCAGGGTGGCGATGAACGGCTGGATGTCGAAGTAGTGGATGAGCAGCCCCATCAGCAGCCCCAGCAGGGTGCCGGTCGCGAGCACCGCCGCGATGGAGAGGTACGGCGACCAGCCCATCTGCAGCGTCTTCGCCGCGATCATCGTGGACAGCGCCACCACCGAGCCGACCGAGAGGTCGATGCCGCCGGTGAGGATCACGAACGTCATGCCGACCGCGAGCACGATCAGGAACGCGTTGTCGATCAGCAGGCTGAGCAGCACCTGCGGGTCGGCGAGGCCGTCGTACCGGACGCCGCCGGCGCCGAACAGGCCGACGAACAGGGCCAGGGTGGCGATGACGGGGAGGAAGCGGGTGGGCGGCGTGTAGCCCTTGACCCGGTCCCAGGTGGACGAGGTGGGGAAGGTGATGGCGCTCATGCGACGGAACCTGCCTTCGCGGGGACGGGAGCGGCGGGGCCGGTCGGGACGGTCGGGCCGCTGCGGCGGGAGCGGAACACCGCGCGCGCCTTGGGCGACTGGAGGAGGCAGACGGCGATCACGACGACGGCCTTGAAGAGGTAGTTGAGCTCCGACGGGATCCCGATGTTGGGGATCGTGCGGGCCAGGGTGGCGATGAACAGCGCGCCGATGAACGTGCCGGTCAGCGAGAACCGGCCGCCGGCGAGCGACGTGCCGCCGATGACGACGGCGAGGATCGCGTCGAGCTCGATCCACAGGCCCAGGCTGTTGGCGTTGACCGAGTTGGTGTTGGCCGCGATGACCAGGCCGGCGATGCCGGCGCAGAGGCCGGCGAAGGCGTAGACGGTCCAGATGATGGTGCGCGAGCGGACGCCGGCCAGCCGGCTGGCCTCCGGGTTGATCCCCACCGCCTCGATCAGCATGCCGAGCGCCGTACGGCGGGTCAGCAGGGCGGTGAGCAGGAAGACGCCGACGGCGACCAGGAAGGCCAGCGGGAGGGTGAGCACGAAGCCGGACGCCAGGTCGCTGAACCAGCTGTTGTTGACCGTGGTGATCTGGCCGTCGGTGATGGCCATCGAGATGCCACGACCGGCGACCATCAGGATCAGGGTCGCGATGATCGGTTGGATGCCGAGCACCGAGACCAGGAAGCCGTTCCACGCGCCGAGGAGCAGGCAGACGACGAGCGCGTAGGTGCAGGCCATGATCGCCGTGGTGGCGGCCCCCTCGTCGGCGGCGCCGACGATGCGGGTGCAGGCGACGGCCGCGGCGATGGCGGCGATGGCGCCGACCGAGAGGTCGATGCCGCGGGTGGCGATGACCAGGGTCATGCCGAGGGCGACCAGCATCACCGGCGCGCTGTTGCGCACGATGTCGACGAGGTTGCCGTAGAGGTGGCCGTCCTGCATCCGGATGTTGAAGAAGGTCGGCGTCGCGACGACGTTGACGACCAGCAGCGCGACGAGGGCCAGCACCGGCCACATGAGCTGGTGGCGGACCACGCGCTGGACGAGGGTCGGGGACTCAGGCACGGGTCTCCTCCTGCTGCTCGGGCTGCTGCTCGGAGCGGGCCTCGCCCGCGATGATCTCGAGGACGTCGCTGACGCTGACGTCGTAGTTGGGGCGCTCGTCGATCTTGCGGCGGTCGCGCATCACGACCAGGCGGTCGCTGAGGCGCAGCACCTCCTCCAGCTCGGCGGAGATGAAGACCACCGCGAGACCCTCGGCGGCGAGCTCGGCGACCTTGGCCTGGATCTGCGCCTTGGCACCGATGTCGATGCCGCGCGTCGGCTCGTCGAGGATTAGCACCTCGGGCTCGGTGATCAGCCACCGGGCGAGCAGCACCTTCTGCTGGTTGCCGCCCGACAGGTTGCGCATCAGGGCGCTCGGGTCGGCGGGCCGGATGTCGAGGGCCTGGATGTACTCGTCGACCAGGCGGGTGCGGGTCGACTGCGGGATGGGCCGCAGCCAGCCGCGCGAGGCCTGCAGCGCGAGCAGCATGTTGTCGGCGACGGTCAGGTCGCCCACCACGCCCTCGGCCTTGCGGTCCTCGCTGGAGAACGCGATCTTGCGGTCGATGGCGTGCCGCGGGCTGCGCAGCCGGCGACGCTCGGAGCGGAAGGTCAGCTCACCGGTGTCGACGGTGTCGGCGCCGAAGAGCAGTCGGGCCAGCTCGGTGCGGCCCGAGCCGAGGAGTCCGGCGATGCCGATGACCTCGCCCTCGAAGAGCTCCAGGTCGGTGGCCTCCAGCGAGCCCTTGCGGCCGATCCCGAGGGCCTGGAGGACGGGGGTGCCGACCTCCGCCTCGGTGTTCGGGGGCTCGCGGTCGAGGCGCTCGAGGGCCTCCAGCTCGCGGCCGATCATCAGCTTGACCAGCTCCAGCTGGCTGGTCTCGGAGACCATCCGCTCCTCGACCAGGCGGCCGTTGCGCAGGATGGTCATCCGGTCGGAGATCTCGTAGATCTGGTCCAGGAAGTGCGACACGAAGACGATGGCCACGCCCTGCTCGCGCAGACGGCGCATCACCTCGAACAGCTTCGCCACCTCGTCGGAGTCGAGGCTGGAGGTGGGCTCGTCGAGGATCAGGACCCGGGCCTCGACGTCCACGGCGCGGGCGATGGCGACCAGCTGCTGGATCGCGATCGGGTGCTCGCCGAGGACGGAGGCGGGGTCGATGTCGAGGCCGAGACCGGTGAGGGTCTCGCGCGCCCGGCGGTTCATGGCCCGGACGTTGATGGCGCCGAAGCGCCGGGGCTCGCGGCCGAGCAGCATGTTCTCGGCGACGGTCAGGTTCGGGACCAGGTTGACCTCCTGGTAGACCGTGCTGATGCCGGCGGACTGCGAGGCGGCCGGGGACGAGAAGGAGTGTTCCTCCCCGCCGACCAGGACGGTGCCCGAGTCGATCGTGTAGACGCCGGTGAGGGCCTTGATCAGCGTCGACTTGCCGGCGCCGTTCTCGCCCATCAGGGCGTGCACCTCACCGGGGTAGAGGCGCAGCGACACCTCGCTCAGCGCGCGGACGCTGCCGAAGGTGATCGAGATGTCCCGCATCTCGATCACGGGGGTCCGGGCGGTCGGGGCGGCGGTGCCCGTCTCCGAGGGCTGGACGTCCATCTGCGTCATCTCGTTCCTCTCCCTGCTGGTGGGGCTGCCCTCGCGTGCGTCGGCCGGGCCCGTCCGGAGGTGACCGGACGGGCCCGACGACATCAGGCGGAGCGCGTCACCCGAGCGACGTGGTTGGGGTGGTGGTCGGGTTGCGACCGGGGGTCAGAGCAGTCGGCTCAGTACTGGCGGTCGGCCAGGACTTCCTTGGCCTGCTCGGGGGTGAAGGTGCCCTCCTCGGTGAGCACCCGGGCCTCGACCTCGTCACCGGCGACGACCTTCTTGGCCAGGTCCATCAGCTGCGGACCGAGCAGCGGGTTGCACTCGACGATGAAGTTGATCTTGCCCTCGGAGAGAGCGGTCATCCCGTCCTTGACGGCGTCGACGGTGATGATCTTGATGTCCTCGCCCGGCTTCTTGCCGGCGGCCTCGATGGCCTCGATGGCGCCGAGGCCCATGTCGTCGTTGTGGGCGTAGACGACGTCGATGGTGTCGTCGGACTGCAGGAACGACTCCATGACCTGCTTGCCGCCGTCGCGGGTGAAGTCGCCGGTCTGCGAGGCGGTGACCTCGATGGTCGGGTCGGCCGCGATCTTCTCGGCGAAGCCCTCGGCGCGGTCGATGGCGGGAGCGGCACCGGTGGTGCCCTCGAGCTGGACCACGTTGACCTTGCCGTCACCGTTGGTGTCGGAGTCGGCGGCGTTCTCGACGAGCCAGTCGCCGGCCCGCTCGCCCTCGACCACGAAGTCCGAGCCGAGGAACGACTTGTAGAGCGAGGTGTCCTCGGAGTCGACCGCGCGGTCGGTGAGGATCACCGGGATGTTGGCGGCCTTGGCCTCCTGCAGGACGGCGTCCCAGCCGGTCTCGACGACGGGGCTGAAGGCGATGACGTCCACCTTCTGCTGGATGTAGGACCGGATCGCCTGGATCTGGTTCTCCTGCTTGCCCTGGGCGTCGGTGAACTTCAGGTCGATGCCCTCCGCCTCCGCCGTCTCCTGGATGGACTTGGTGTTGGCGGTGCGCCAACCGCTCTCGGCACCGACCTGGGCGAAGCCCATGGTGATCTTGCCGTCGCTGTCTCCGCCCTTGCTGTCGGCGTCCGAGTCGCCACCGCAGGCGGTGAGCGCGAAAGCGCTCAGGGAGATCGCGCTCGCGGCGATCAGGGTCTTCTTCAGCACTGGTTTCTTCCTCCAGATCGACGGGCTCTCGCCCTGTGACCGGTGTCACTGATGGATGAGTGTGAGCGCTAACATTCCACCTCGTCAACCCCCGGCGATCAGAAACGCCTGAAAAATGTGAACGCTCACTTGGGGGTCTGGACCTGTATCCCGTTCGCGGCCGCCGTCCGCTAGCGTCCACCGCCGTCCATCCGAGGAGATCGTGAGCACCTTCCTGCGAGACCGCCGTCTCAGCCGGGCCCTCAGCGCCGAGCAGCTGGCCGGCCAGCTCGGCGTCCACCCCACCTCCGTGCTGCGCTGGGAGCGCCGCGAGCGGCTGCCCGGGCCGGGCCACATCCACGGCCTGGCCCGGTCGCTGGCCGTCGACCCGGCCGCCGTCGCGCGCTTCTTCGACGAGGCCCGCACGGACGCCCCGGACCCCTCCCCCGGCGTCCGTGCGCCCGGCCTGCGCCGGCTCCGCTCGGCCGCCCGGCTGCCCGCGTCCCGGGTCGCCGAGGCGGTCGGGGTGGAGCCGGCGCACGTCTACCGTTGGGAGGCCGGGCGCACCCGCCTCCCGCTGCGTCACCTGCCCACGCTGGCCGAGCTGCTGGCCGTCGAGGCGGCCGAGCTGCGGACCCTGCTGAGCACGCCGGCACCCCCGCCCGCGGTCGTCGACCGACCGCTGCGGAGGCTGCGGCGTCGTACCGGGCTGTCGCAGGAGGCGGTCGCCCGGCAGGTCGGCGCGAGCCGGCACAGCGTCGGTGCGTGGGAGCGCGGGCAGGTGCCGCCGCTGGGCGTCGTACGCCGGCTCTCGCGGGTGTACGGCGTGCCGGTGGCGACCGTCGCGCGGGCCGCCGGCGTCACCCCGCCGCCGCTGCTCGACCCGCGCCGCTGGACCCCCGGCGACCTGCCCGAGGCGCTGCGCACGCTGCGCGCGTGGAGCGGTCGGACGCAGGCCGAGCTGGCCGCGCGGGTCGGCTGCAGCGCGGACGCCGTACGGGGGTGGGAACGGGGGCGCGGGGTCCCGTCAGCGGTGCTGCGGACCCGCCTGGAGGAGGCCTACGGGCTGCCCGCGGGCGCCCTGCTCAGGGCGTGCCCGAGAACTCCCACTCCAGGGTCGCCCGGTAGGTCTCACCCGGCCTGACCTGCGCGGACGGCCACTCGGGCCGGTTCGGGGAGTCCGGGAAGAGCTGCGGCTCGAGGGCGATCCCGTCGCCCTGGCGGTAGCGGCCGCCGCGGGTCGACGGGTTGCTGCCGTCGAGGAAGTTGCCGGTGTAGACCTGCAGCCCGGGCTGGTCGGAGCGCAGCTCCAGCGCGATCCCGGACCGGGGCGAGACCAGGGTCGCGTGGGTCCGCAGGCCGGTGCCGCGGACGACGTAGTTGTGGTCGATCCCGTGGGCGTCGAGCAGCTGCGGGTGGTCGCGGCGCAGGGCCGGGCCGAGCGGGGCGGGGTCGCGGAAGTCGAACGGGGTGCCGGCGACCGGGGCGTGCCCGCCGACCGGGATGGCGGTCGCGTCGACGGGGGTGTACTCGTCGGCGGGGATGCCCAGGACGTGGTCGTCGACGGTCCCGGAACCCTCGCCGTCGAGGTTGAAGTAGGCGTGGTTGGTGAGGTTGATGACGGTCGGCGCATCGGTCGTCGCGGTCATCTCGACGCGGACCACGCTGCCCTCGACGCGGTAGCGGACCTCGACCTCGACCTCGCCGGGGAAGCCCTGGTCGCCGTCCGGGCTGACCAGGCGCAGCACCACCTCGTCGGGGGTGTGCGCGACGACGTCCCAGAGCCGCCGGTCGAAGCCGTCGGGGCCGCCGTGGAGGCTGTGCCCGCGGTCGTGGGCGCCGACCACGACCTCGCGGCCGTCGAGCGGGAAGCGGCCGGCCGCGATCCGGTTGGCGTAGCGGCCGATCGTCCCGCCGAGGTACGACGTACTGGCCAGCCGGTCGGCGACGGACGCGTGGCCGAGCACCACGTTGCGGCGGGTCTCGTCGGCGCCGGCCACCTCCAGCCGATGGACGGTCGCGCCGAGCGGCAGCACCTCGACCACCACCCCTGGCGCGGCTCCGACAGTGAGGGTCCGGAGGGGCTGCTCAGGGGCCTGCGTCATGATGTGAACGTTAACATCAGCGGGTGCCCGGGCCGGTGGTCGAGGCGCGCGTCACCAGCGACGGAGTGATCAGCCCCGACGTCGGCTTCTCGTCGCCCCGCAGCGCCCGCAGCGCGAGCTCGACGGCGCTGCGACCGAGCGCCGAGAACTGCTGGTTGACCGTGGTCAGCGCCGGCCAGAAGTACGCCGCCTCGGGCACGTCGTCGAAGCCGACCACGCTCACCTGGCCCGGCACGTCGACGCCGTGCTCGTGCAGCGCCCGGAGCACGCCGAGCGCCATCGTGTCGTTGCCCGCGAAGACCGCGGTGACCGAGGGGTCCGCGGCGATCCGCAGTCCGGCCTCGTAGCCGCTGGTGGCGGACCAGTCGCCGACCAGCTCCGGGCCCGGGAGCAGCCCGCGGCGCTCGTGCGCGGCGCGCCAGCCCTCGCGGCGCTGGCCGGCCTCGACCCAGTCGGGCGGACCGGTCACGTGGGCGACATGCCGGTGTCCGAGGTCGAGCAGGTGATCGGTCGCCAGGGCGGCGCCGATGTGCTGGTCGATGCCGGCGGCGAGCGCCTGACCGGCGCTGACGCCCTGGGCGAGCACGACCGGGACGGGCAGGTCGAGCGAGAGCGCGCTGTCGATGGCCGCGCGGTGGGCGACCGCCACGACCAGCGCCTCGACCGCCTCGTCGAGCAGCCGGTCGACGGCGCCCTGCAGCGACTCCGGCGCGAAGTCGGAGACACCGACCAGCGAGACGTCGTACCCGGCGTCGTGGCCGGCCTCCTGCACCGAGACCGCGATCATGCTCGGGCCGTGCAGGGCCAGGTGGGCCGAGATCATCCCGATCCGCCCGGAGCGGTTGGTGGCCAGCATCCGCGCCGCGTTGTTGCGCCGGTAGCCCATCTCCTCGATCGCGGCGAGCACCTTGACCCGGGTGTCCTCCTTGACCAGCGGCGAGTCGTTCAGCACCCGCGAGACCGTCTGGTGCGACACCCCCGCGTGCGCGGCCACCTCGGCCATGCTCGGCGACCGCCGCCCGCTCCTGTCCCTCTGACCCGGCATGCCCCGCATCGTAGGGGGCCGAGTCAGCACCAGTAGTGCTGACTCGGCCCGCCATTGCTGCTGACTCGGTGGGCGGGGTGGGGGCTACCTCCTCCGGGCCTTCAGAGTGTCGGTGGCGGAGGAGCCCTGGAGGGTGGGGGTGGTGGGGACCGTGGCGGTGACCTTCCAGGTGCCCGCGCGCAGCCGGGGCAGACGCCAGGAGGCGGTGCCGGTGCGGCTGAGGGCGAGCTGGCGGGTGGCGGTGGCCTTCCCGCCCCGGGCCAGGACCACGCGGACCCGGGCGGGGAGCTGACCGGCCGGGTCGGTGGCGACCCGGACGGTCGCCCGCCGACCCGACACGGACACGCGGGTGGTCGAGACGGCGCGGGTCACGGTCAGCGGGACCGTGTCCTCGTCGGCCCGGTGGCTCGCGTCGCCGTCGTAGCGGACCACGAGGGTGTGGGTCCCGGTCCGGCCGAGGTCGGCGGAGTCGACGACCACGCGCAGCCGGCCGGCCGCGAGCGTGCCCGCGGCGAGCCGGCGGCCTCCGGAGAGCACCCGCACGGTCCCGGTCGGGGCGGAGGTCCCGCCCTTGACCCGGACGACGACCGGCACGGCCGCGCCGTACCGGACCGAGCTCGGCCCGACCGCGGCCACGACGGTGGTCGCGGCCAGCTCCGAGCCGGCCGGCGGGACGACCAGCGCGTGCGTCGCCTCCACGTTGCCGGCGACGTCGACGGCGCGGTACTCGACCGTGCCGCCGGTCCCGTCCACCGGGACCGGTCCGTCGTACGGCGTCCACGCCTCGGCGCCGGCGACCCGCGTCTCCACGCGGGCCACTCCCGAGGTCGCGTCGGCCGCGCGGACCGTGACCTGGCGGCCGACCGCGGTGGCCCGGCTGACCGGGTCGGTGGTGTCGACCAGCACCGGGACGTCGTCGGCGACGGACAGGTTGCCGGTCGTGTCGAGCGCGCGGGCGGCCACGGTGTGCCGCCCGTCGCCGGGCACGCTCACGGTGGCCGACGAACCGGCCGTGGTGGTCCAGGCGCCGCCGTCGAGCGCGGTCTCCACCGACGTCACGCCGGTGTCGTCGGTGGCCGTGACAGCGACCGAGGCCGGGTCGGTGACCCACCAGCCGTCCTCGCCATCCGGCTCCTGCTCGAAGCTGACGACCGGGTCGGCCGCGTCGGTGACGGTGACCGTGGCGACCGGGCGGTCGGCCGAGCCGCGGGTGACCGAGCCGGTGACGGTGAACGTCCCCGGCCCGTCGTACGACGAGGGCGCGACCGCGTCCCAGGTGACCGCGACGGGGCCGGTGGTGCCGTCCCCGAAGGTCGCGGGGACCGTCGCCGGCAGCACCGGCGCGACCCCCTCGCGGGTGCGCACCGCGGCGTCGCCGACCGAGGCGACCAGCAGCTCGGGCTGGAAGGCCGCCCGCATGCCGTCGAGCTCGGCCTGGGTCACCGGGATGACGGTGCCGTGCCGCGGGCTGGCCGGCAGGTCCGCCGACGGGACCGAGGTCCAGTTCCCGGAGCCGATGTCGTCGGTGCGGAAGGCCAGGTAGCCCTGGCCGCCGTGGTAGCTGGGCTGGTCGATGAACATGTACCAGCGGTCCTCGACCTCGTTGTCGCGGAACACCGTCGGCCCCTCGCCGCCGGTGAACGTGCCGCCCCACGGGTTGGGCTGGTTGAGGCCGACGTCGGCCTTGACCAGCTGCCAGCCCGTCGCGGGCGAGGAGGTGGTCGGCAGCGAGCCGGTCACGGTCGCCCGCAGGTCGGTCGAGCGCTCCTGACGCGGCCGCATCACGGCCTCGTCCTTGACCACCCGGTAGTAGGTGTCGCCGTCCTGGACGACGGTCGCGTCGATCATGCCGCGACCGGTGCCGCGCTTGACGTCGATCCAGGGCTGCGGGTCGCTGAAGGTCACGAAGTCCCGCGTCGTCACGTAGACCATCTCCTGGTACGACGTCGCGATGTCGCGGCCGGCGGTCTCGGCGGTCGGGTAGAACGCCGAGGCCCAGTAGACGACGTACTCGCCGGCCTCCTCGTCGTAGAACGCCTCGGGCGCCCAGGTGTTGCCGGCCAGGTCGGACGAGACCTTCACGTGCCGCTGCGGCGACCAGTTGACGAGGTCGGTGGACTCCCAGATCTCGAGGTACTTGCTGCCCGTCTCCTGGGCGGTGCCGAAGTCGTTGCCGCCGTAGATCTTCAGGTCGGTGGCCAGCATCCAGAACCGGTCGCCCTCGTGGGAGCGGATGATGAACGGGTCGCGCAGCCCGCGCTCGCCGTACGTCGACTCCAGGACGGGGTCGCCGTCGTTGAGCTCGTCGTAGTCGAGCGGGTCGTTGCCCTTGCTCGCGCCGAGGTAGATCTTCTCGCCGTCGTCGGTGCTCTCGCCGGTGAAGTAGGCGAACGCGTAGGCGTCGTAGTCGGCCGGCGCGGGCGCGGGCTGGACCCGGACCACGATCGGCCGCGAGGCGGTCGCCGCGTTGCGGGTCGCGGTCACGGTCAGCGTGACGTCGACCGGCTGCGCGCCGTACGCCGGGCGGGTGACGACGCCGGTCGCACTGACGACGGCCGGGGCGGACGAGGCCCAGGTCAACGCCGTCTCGTGCCGCCCGGCGGTCGGCAGGGTGAGATGGCCGCGGACGTCGTCGGGCTTCACGAGCGTCACCGCGGCGACCGCCGCCTGCGCCTTGCCCGCGTCATCCTGTTCCTCGGCCAGGACCGTGACCGCGAAGTCCTTGGTCCGGGTCACCGCGCCGCGGGTGACGGTCGCGGTGAGGGTCGCCGTCCCGTCCGGCTGGCCGTACGACGGCCGCGTGACCACGCCCGCCGCGGTGACGGCCGCGGCGTTGCTGGTCGCCCAGCTGATCGTGCTGCCGTTGGTGCCGGTCGCCGGCAGCGCCAGGTTCGCGACGACGGCGCTGGTGTCGCCGAGGGTCAGCGCGGTGCGGTCGGCCTCGGCCGCGGCGGTGCTGGTGTCCTGCGCCGACGACGCCGCCTCGGCGCCGGTCAGCGCGCGGGAGTAGATCCGGAAGTCCCGCAGCCGACCCTTGAACGACGCGTCGCCGGCGTACGCCGAACGGCCGAGGACGTTGCGCGTGGTGGTGCCGTCCGGCGTGCCGAGCAGCCCCGGGTTGGTGGTGAGGCCGGTGTTGGACGCAACCAGCACGCCGTCCTCGTAGAGCCGCGCCGCGCCCGGGGCGGCCGGCGTACCGCCGTCGATGCTGAGCGTCAGGTGCCGCCACTGGCCGCGGGCGACGTGCCCGGCGCGGGAGACGCTCTGCTCGCTGGCGAAGCCGTCCTCGGCGATGGTCCCGCGGTAGCGGCCGTTCGCGTCGTTGGTGGTGAACAGGTAGCCGGTCCCGTTCGGGTACGTCGCCAGGTTGCCCAGGTTGAACATGAACCAGTTGCCACTGGTCAGGGTCGGGTCGACCCAGGCGTCGAAGTCGACGGTGACGTCCTCCAGCCCGGCGAGCAGGTTGTTGGGCAGCGTGATCGCGTTGCCGCCGCTGCTCGCCCCGCCGCTGAAGGTGAAGCCGTCGCCGGCGTTCCAGGACGCCGTCCCGGCCACCGTGCCGTGGCGGCCGTTCCCGGACGAGTCGACCGCGGTGGTGCCACTGGTCTCGTCGAGCTTCCACCAGCCGACCAGGTCGGCGGTCAGGTCGCCCTCGACGGCCGTGGCCGGCGCCGGCGTCCCCACCACGGCCAGGCCGGCCGCCGAGACGGCCAGCGCGGCCGTCCCGGCGAGCCACGAGCGGAGCGTCCCCATCCTCATCGTCGACCTCCTTCCCCGGCTCATCGGCCGGCCTTGGTGACCCGCAGGGCGGAGCTGCCCGACGAGGGGGCGACGCCGGCCGAGCCGGCGTACGTCGCGGTGACGCGGTAGCTGCCCGCCTTCAGGCGCGGGAGCGTGGCGGTGGCAGCCCCGCCGCGGAGGGGGACCGTGGCCCGGGCCACGACCCGGCCACCCTTGCGGACGACCACGGCCACGCGGCCGGTGGCGGCCACGGCGGAGCGCACCTTCACGACCGCCTTGGCCTTCTTCCGCGCGGTGGTGCGGCGGGCGGTGACCGTCGTCGACGACGACGCCCTGACCACCCGCACCGAGACCCCGTCGGTCGACGCGGTGTGCCCCGCGTCGCCGGCGTAGGCGACGGTCAGCGCGTGCGCGCCGACCCCCAGCGTCGCGGCGGGTACGGCGAGGGTCGCCCGCCCGCCGGCCAGCGTGGCCGTCGCCCGGACCCGCGAGCCCTGCAGCAGCCGGACCGCGCCCGTCGGCGAGCCGCCGGTGACCCGCACCTGCACCCGCACCGTGCCGCCGATCGCCACCGGGTCGGTGCCGACGACGCCGGCGGTCGTGGTGACCGCCTGCGGCGCGCCGGCGGCCGGCACCTCGAGGGTCCCGGGCTCCTCGGTGTTGCCGAGGGCGTCGGTGCCGCGGTGCTGCAGGGTCGTCGCGGCCGCGCCGACCTCGACCGGCCCGTCGTACGACGTCCAGGGACCGGTCCCGAGCCGGTACTCGATCCCGTCCAGCCCGGCGCCCGAGTCCGCGCCGGTCAGGGTGACCGTGCGCTCCTCGTCGTCCCAGGCCGCCCGGGTGACCGGCGCGGTGGTGTCGATGCCGACCACGACCGGCCGGACCTCCCCGACGTTGCCGGCCGCGTCGACGGCCCGGACCCGGACCGTGTGCTGCCCGTCGCCGGTGACCTGGACCGTGCCGGTGGCGCCGGCGATCTCGGTCCAGGACCCGTCGTCGACCTGCACCTCGAGGTGGTCGACGGAGCGGTCGTCGGTCGCGGTGACCCGGACGGTCGCGGGCTCGGCGTACCAGCCGTTGGCCGAGGTGCCCTCGACGGCCAGCTCGCCGACGACGGGGGCGACCCCGTCCACCGTGTGCATCCGCAGGAAGGTCACCGACGACGCGGGGAACTCGTAGGTGAACGCGCCGTCGATGCCCGAGACCTCGCGGGTCCGCGGCTTCACCGTGTTCGGCGCGGCCTTGGTGTTGGTCGCCGACGGGGCGGCGGCCATCGTGGTGACGGTCGCGGTCGGCTCGACGTCCACGTCGGTCACGGTCACGTCGGTGCGCACCGGCGCGGTCGAGGTGTTGACCACCTTGGCGACCACGTCGCCGGTCGCGGTGTCGCGGGTGACGACCTGGAAGAGCTTCTCGCTCGCGTCGGCCTGGTCGTAGGTCAGCTGCAGCTCGCCGTCCTGGTAGAGCGAGATGGTCGTCCCGCTCACCACGATCTTCAGGCGGTACGTCGTCCCCGTCGTCACGCCGACGTCCTCGAGCGCCTTCACCTCGGCGGCCGCGCCGCCGTTGGCCCGCTGGAGGACCGAGCGGGTGTTGTTCCAGCCGCCCAGGTTCCACCAGTAGTAGTCGTTGGCGCCGCCGGCCGCGAAGCCGACCATGAAGCCCTCGGACCCGGCCAGCTTGGTCGCGTCCAGCTCCAGCGTGTAGTTGCTCCAGTCCTTGCCGTAGGCCCCGATCGGGACGCTGCGGGCGTCGTTGACCGAGGTCGACGACTGGACGTAGCGGCCGCCGTTCACGGCCCAGCTGCCCGACCCGGGCGCCCACTGCGAGGCGTTGTCGAAGGTGTCGGAGAACAGCGTCTCGCCCGAGCCGTTGGCCTTCACCGTGACGTTGTCGTAGGCCGCGCTGGTCGACCAGGTCGACAGGAAGACGCCGCCGTCGATGTCCTCGGGCGCGTTGACCGCGCCGTCGAACGTGCTCGGCACGACCTCGTCGCCGGGGTTGGTGCCGAAGAGCTTCTGGATCTCCCAGTTCGGGGTCTCCCACGACTCGTCGTTGTCGTACCAGATGGCGTCCGGGTTCCACTGCACGTGCGACTCGTTGGCCAGCAGCGGGGCGTACGACGCCAGCCGCACCACGTCGGCGTTCCGCGTCAGCGCCGTCATGTACGACGCCTCCGCCAGCGCGTTGCCCCACGTGTTGCCGCGCGAGGCGTACTCGCCCAGGAAGACCTGCGGCCCCTCGCGGTCGTAGTCGTCGTAGCGGTGGTTGTTGGCCAGGAACCACGACGGGTCGCGGTAGTAGTGCTCGTCGACCAGGTCCACCTTCTGGGCCCGGTTGAACGCCCAGAGGGTGTCGAAGCGGCTGCCGGAGGAGTCCGGGCCGGAGTTCGAGATGATCTTGATGTCGGGGTAGCGCGCCGCGATCGCGTCGCGGAACGCCGGGAAGTTGGCCTCGAAGGTCGTGGTGTTCTCCTCGTTGCCGAGGCCGATCATGTCGAGGCCGAACGGCTCCGGGTGCCCGAGGGCCGCGCGCTTGGCGCCCCACTCGGTGGTCACGTCGCCGTTGGCGAACTCGATCAGGTCCACGGTGTCGTCGACCCAGCGCTGGATCAGCTGCGGGTCGTGCATCTCCGGGATCGTCGAGCCGCAGCCGTTGGCGCCGACCGAGACGACCGGGAGCGGCTCCGCACCGAGGTCCTCGGCGAGCTCGAAGTACTCGAGGTAGCCGATGCCGTAGGTCTGGTTGTAGCCCCAGAAGTTCTTGTTCGTCGGCCGCTCCTCGACCGGGCCGATGGTCTCCTTCCACTGGTAGGTCCGCTGGCGGTCGGCGTACCCGCTCTCCTCGTAGGTCTTGAACGTGCCGACGTTGGTGACGCAGCCGCCCGGGAAGCGCAGGAAGCCGGGGTCCATCGCGGCGACCTTCTCCATCAGGTCCTTGCGCAGCGGCGAGCGGCCGTTGACCGGGCCGACCCAGGTGTCGCGCGGGAAGACCGAGACCATGTCGAGCGCGACCGTCGACGGCGCGCCCGCGAGGACGGCCAGCCGACCCGCGTCGGAGGTGCCGGTGGCGGTCAGGGTGACGTCGTACTTCTTCCAGGTGCCGCTGCCGTCGAGCGCGACCGTGCCGGTGGCGAGCACGCCGGTGCCGGCGTTGTCCTCGACCCGGACGGTCAGGGCCTGGGCGGTGGTGGACCGGGCCCAGACCGACGCGTCGTACGTCGCCCCGGCCTTGACCGGGAGCCCGTTGTTGAAGCCGATGTTGCGCACGCCGTCGCCGGCGGCCGCGGCCACCAGGTTCAGGTAGTTGCGGTTCATCCGGTTCAGTCGGCCGTCGTCGTTCACGACCGTGCCGGTGGTGCCGGCGCCGCTGCGGTTGAGCACCTGCCAGGCGGTCAGGCCGGTGAAGCCGGCGGCGTCGGTGGCGTTGAACTCGAAGGAGCGGTTGCGCACCAGCTCGGCGTAGAGCCCGCCGTCGGCGGCGTAGTTGATGTCCTCGTAGAAGATGCCGAACATCGAGTCGCTGATCTCGGCCCCGGTCCCGTCGCCGTCGATCGACAGCGTCGCGGTGCTGTCGTCGACCTCGGCCAGCACGAACCGGACCGCGTTCGCCTCGGTGCCGGTCACCAGGGCGCCGCCGCTCCCGGCGGTGAGGTACGACGCCGCGTCGCTCGCCGCGCGCAGCACGACGGCGCCGCCGCCCGCGTCGACGATCCGCAGCGGGGTCGGCGTCCCGGTGCCGAGGCGCAGCGCGCCGCCGGACAGCACGACCGGCCGACCGTCGTTGCGCAGCGCCACGTCACCGTCGGAGAGGTCCTCCGCGGTCAGCCGCAGGCTGGCGGTCGGCTGGTCGGCGCTCAGCTCGAGCGCGTCCCCGTCCGCCACCAGGTACGGCGCGCCGCCCTCGGCCTGGAGCACGAAGCTGCCGGTCGGGACCACCGCCGACGGGGCGGCGTGCTCGATGGTGAAGCTGTCGAAGGCCGCGGGCAGGACGGTGCCGTCCTGGGCGGCCAGCGCGTAGAGGCCGACCTGGGTGGTGTCGAAGCCGACCGTGGTGGAGCCGGCGGGCGCCCAGGCGGTGCCGGTCCAGTAGCTGGTGGCGATGGTGCTGCCGGCGCGCTGCAGCCGGATCCGCTCGACGGCCGAGGCCGGGCGGTCGGTGAAGGCGTTCGCGGTGAAGACGCCCGCGGACTCGACGTCGTTCTCGATGGCGATCCCGGACGGCGCCAGCGACCCGACGAAGGTCAGTCCGGAGCGGACGTAGTTGTCCATGTCCTTCCAGGCGATCAGGCCGGCGCCCTGGTAGACCTTCGCGACCGCGGCCGACACGTCGGCCGTGGCGGTGAAGTCACCGGCCGGGACGTCGAGCATCACGACGTTCTTGGCCGTGTTGTTGGTCTGCCAGGTGTCGCCGGGCTGGCCGGTGATCCGGAGCGACCCCCCGGAGACGGCCAGCGCCGACGGCTGGGGGTTCACGACCTCCCAGCGGCGGTCCAGGGTGCTGCCGTCGAAGGTGTCGGTCCAGGTGACCGGCTCGTCCGCGGCGCCGGCCGGGGCGGTCGTCGCGACGACGGCGAGGCCGGCCGCGAGCAGGGTGGACACGGCGGTGACCGTGGCGGTGGTGCGTCTCATCGGCGGGGTCCTCTACTTGACGGTGACGGTGGTCGTGGCGCTGCGGCTGGGCAGAGCCCAGGCGGTGCCGAGGTAGGTGGCGACCAGGCGGTGCCGGCCGCGCTTCTTCAGCGGCACCCGGACCGTGGCGGTCCCGGCGCGCAGGGTCAGGGTCCGCAGGACCCGACCGTTGTCGGTGATCCGGACGGCGCCGGTCGGCTGCACGCCGGTGACGGTGACGGTGAGCCGGACCTGCTTGCCCCGGCGGACGCGGGTGGCCGAGGCCCTCAGCCGGGTGGCCGAGGCGGCCCGGGCCACCGCGGCGGTGCGCGCCGAGGTGGCGGTGCCGGCCGGCCGGGACGACGCGGTCGCGGTCACCCGGACGGCGAACCGACGTCCGGCGTCCCCCGGCCGCAGCGTGTACGACGACCCGGTGGCGCCGGCGACGGGGACGCCGTCGCGGAGCCACTGCCGCGTCAGCACGGCGCCCGGCACGTCCCAGGTGCCGGTGGTGGCGCTCAGCGTCCGGCCGACGACGGCAGCGCCGGCGACCCGCGGTGCGACGGTCGCGACCGGGGCGGGCGGGACCGGCAGCGGCTCGACCGTCACGGTCGCGGTCACGACGTTGTCGATCGCGGTCGTGCTGGTCAGCGGCTGGCCCACGCCCGTGGCCTGGTTCAGGTTGTTGGCGATCGCCTTGACCCGGCCCTCGACGGTGAACGAGCCGGCCGTGGCGTAGGCCGCGGGCTCGACCGCGTCCCAGGCGACGGGGACGTCGTCCGTGCGGCCGTCCTCCAGCACCACCTCGGCGGTGGCGGGCAGCTCCGGGGCGGTGCCGGCGTCGGTCGTGACGTCGACCTCCTGGGTAACCAGCTCGGCGACGTCGCTCGCGCGGACCTCGTCGTACTGCGCCTTGGTCAGGGAGACCACGCCGCCGTGCTTGGTGCTCGGGGGCATCACGAAGCCGGTCGAGGCGACGTCGACCTTGGTGAAGCCGGCGTCCAGGTCGGTCGTCTCGTAGGGCCGGTAGCCGATGCTCGGGATGACGTCGACGTAGGCGTACCAGTGGTCGCGGCTGTGGTCCTTGAAGATGGCCGGGCCCTCGACGCTGCCGTAGTCGGCCTGGCCGAGGTTGGTCTGGATCTGCGTCCAGGTCGTGGTCGGCTTCCACCAGTCGGCGGCGGTCGTCTTCTCGTAGTAGATGCCGCGGCCCGAGCCGTTGTCCTTCGAGAGCCGGTACGTCGTCCCGCCGTTCTGCAGGACGGTCGTGTCGATGACGTCGGCGCCGGTGTCGATCATGACGCCCTGGTACTCGTAGTCGGTCGCGAAGTCCGACGTGGTGCCGTAGAGGATCCGGCTGTAGGTGCTGCCGGTGTGGGCGGTGTCGGCCGGGTCGAAGAGGGTCGAGGCCCAGTAGACGACGAACTTCCCGAGCGAGGGCTCCCAGGTCGCCTCGGGCGCCCAGGACATGCCGGCGGTCGGCGGCGAGACCTTCAGCTGGCGCAGCGGGCCCCACTCGACGAGGTCCTTCGACTCCCAGACGTTGAGGAACTGGCTGCCGCGGCGCGACCAGGTGCCCCAGCCGGCGTTGTCGCCGCCGAAGACCCGCAGGTCGGTGGCGATCAGGTAGTAGGTCTCGGTCTCGGGGTTGTAGGTCAGGTAGGGGTCGCGGACGCCGGTGGTGCCGAGGTTGGAGGCCAGGATCGGCTCGCCGTCGTTGAGCGGCAGCCAGTGCGTCGGGTCGTCGTCGCGGGAGACGTCGAGGTAGATCTTCTCGGCGTACCCGGCGGAGTCCTCGATGAAGTGGACCATCAGGTAGCCGTAGGGGTCCTCGGGGTCGGCCTCGGGCAGCACGGTCACGGTGATCGTCTTCGTCGCCACCAGGCCGCGGATCGTGACGGTCGCGGTGAGGTCGACCTCGACCGGCTCCGAGCCGGTCGGCGGCTGGACGACGTCGCCGTCGGTGCCCACGACCGCCGGGTCGGCGGAGGTCCAGGTGATGGTGCCGTTCCCGGTCGGCAGCGTGGTGTCGCCGTTGACCGTGCGGTCGCCGATGCCGGCGAGCAGCGCCTGGGCGCTGGCCTGCAGCTCGGTGGCGTGCTCGACCGCGTCGGCGTCGGACAGCGCGGTCACCTCGGCAGGCGCCAGCGCGCGGTCGTAGACCCGGAAGGCGCCGACCCGACCCTTGAAGTTGGGGTCCGGCCAGGGCGCCCGGCCGATCGTGTTGAGGGTCTGGTCGACGATGTCGGCGGGCGAGTACGGCATCGCGCCGCTGGCGACCTCGGTGCCGTCGACGTACACCGCCGCGGTGTCGGTGGCGCCGTCGACGGTGACCGTCAGGTTGGTCCAGCGCTGAGCCTGGGTCGCGCAGCTGCCGGCCTGGACGAGGCGCTCGGTGCCGGCGCTCTTCAGCCCGACCAGGGTGCGCCGGCCGTTGCCGCAGTTGAGCGACGAGAAGAAGTAGCTGCTCGTCGCGTCGTTCCCGATGTTCCAGAGGAAGTGGAAGCCGTTGAGCATCGTCGGATCGGCCCACAGCTCGGTCGAGATGGTCGCCTGCTGCTTCCCGGCGAGCAGGTCGTCGGGCAGCTCGACCCAGCTGCCGCTGGTCTTGGCCCCTCCGGTGAAGCCGAGCGAGCCGTTGCCCCAGAGCGTGTCGCTGCCCTGGCGCAGGGTCGCGTCGCGGGCGTCGGTGCCGGACGCCGAGCCGTCGGCGGTGTTGTGGACGACGGTGCCGGCGGTCTCGTCGAGCAGGTACTCCGCGACCAGGCCGTCGCGGGGCGCGGCCGGGTCGTCGGCGGCGAGCGCGGGGGTGGGCGCGGTGGCGGCCAGGCCGGCGCCGAGCAGGGCGCCGGTGGCGGCGAGCGCGGCGAGGCGGCGGGTCGGGAGCTTCATCGAGGGCCTCTCGTGGACAGGCGGTGGACGGGCGGCGGAACAGGAGCGGGAGGGACGGGACGCGCCGCTCCGGGGGAGAGTCCGGAGCGGCGCGTCCCGCCGTCGGTCACCGACGGACGGTGACCGTCGTCGCCGAGCTGCTGGGGGTCGCCCAGGCGGTGCCGGCGTACGTCGCGACCAGGCGGTGCTTCCCGGTCTTGGTGAGGCGGACCTTGACGACGGCGCGGCCTCCGGTCAGCCGGACCGTCCGCAGCACCCGGCCGCCGTCGCGGACCGTGACGGTGCCGGTCGGCGTGACGCCGGTGGCGCCGACCCGGACGACGACGGTCAGCGGCTTGCGGGGGCGCACCTTCCGGGCGGCCGAGACCCGCAGGGCGGTGGCCGCCCGGGCGGTCGGCGCCGTCGCCGCGGAGCCGGCGGTCCCGGAGGCGTGACCGGCCTTCGTGGCCGCCACCCGCACCGAGATCCGCTTGCCCGCGTCGGCCGGCCGGACGACGTACGACGTCGCGGTGGCGCCCGGGACGGCCACGCCGCCGCTGAGCCACTGCACGCGGGTCTGCGCGCCGGCGACGTTCCAGCTGCCGGTGGTCGTGGCCAGCCGGCGACCGACCATGGCCGTCCCCGTGACCCGCGGGGCGACGGTGGCCGCCAGCGCCTCGGGCTCCGGCTCGACCGGCTCGTCGGCCTCCTCGACGCTCAGCCTGTAGACCCGCGAGGTCTCGTGGTCCTGGGCGAACGACCGGATCTCGACCGTGGTCGACCCGTCGGCGTCGAGGCGGACCGTGCGCGGCTCCGCGTCGTCGACGAGGACGCCGTCGACGCGGACCAGACCGCCCGCGACGTGCGGGTCGAGGTCGAGCGCGACCTGCTCGGTGCCCTCCGGGACCGAGAGCGTGTACGCCGTGGTCGCGGGTTCGAAGGCCGGCTCCAGGGTGCCCGGGGTCGCGGCGAGCGCGGCCAGGGCCGGGTCGGCGTCGTACACCTCGGGCCGGGAGGTGCGGAGCCCGAAGACCCCGCCGACGAACCCGCCCGTCGACTGGAAGCGGACGGTGACCTTGCCGTCGGCGACCGCGGCCGCCGGCAGCGCGTCCTGCTGCCAGTAGAAGACCCCGGATCCCGCCGCGTTGCTGACGGTCTGGGTCTTCAGCTTGGTGCCGTCGACGTAGATGTCGAACGAGCGGTTGACGTCGCCGGTGTAGTAGCGGACGCCGAGCAGGTTCTGCGCCGCGGCCGGGTCGACGGCGAGGTCGTAGCTGAACCAGCCGCTCGGCCCGAACGCGTGCCGGAAGGTCTGGCCGTTGAAGGAGCCGACCTCGCTGCCGGACGACTGGACGTTCTTGGCCGCCTCGGAGTTGTTGTTGTCGAAGACCATCAGCGAGTCGACGGCGAACTCCATCGCCCGCGCCGCCTGCTTGGCCGCGAGGATCTTGGCCTGGGCGGCCTCGGAGTCCTTGACCTCGTAGGACAGGTAGAGGGCGTAGCGCTCGTCGTGGCGGCGGTAGTGCGGCGTGAACCGCAGGTCGGCGGCGTCGACGGTGTTCGCGAGCCGGAACTGGACCTGGCCGTCGGCGGTGTCGGCGACCCGGACGACGTTGTCGGCCACGTCCTGCTTCCACGCCGCGACCGAGGCCGCGTCGACGACCACGCTGGTCCGCGCGTCGGCGTCGACGCGCGGCACCCGCACCCCGATCCCGACGCCGGTGTAGGCGTCCAGCGACCGGGTCCCGAGGCCCGCGCTGAGCAGCACCGGGCCGTACTTCAGGGCCAGGAAGTCGGGGTCGTCGTCGGTGTCGACGACCCGCACCTCCATCGGCAGCGTGTAGTCGACGACGTCGCCGGCCTCGACCGGCAGCACCACGAAGCCCTTCTTGACGACCGGGGTGACGGCGGCGCCGTCGACCTTCAGCGTCGGGGCGCCCGCGACCCAGTCCGGGACCCGGAGCCGCAGCGTGCCGGCCGCGCCCGAGACGGTGAACCGGACGGTGTCGTCGTTCGGCAGGTCGGCCTCGGTGGTCACGGTCATCCCGGCCGCGTCAGTGAACGACGAGCTCCAGAACATCGTGACCCAGGTGGCGCCGGCGCCCGTGTAGTAGATCGAGTCGCCGAGCTTGGAGAAGTTCTCCATGCCGGTGCCCGTGCAGCACCAGAAGTCGGTGACCGGCTGCGAGTAGAGCTTGTAGTAGCCCGGCGCCATCGCCTGGAAGTACGTCGTCATCCCGGTCTCGGGGTTCTGCGAGGACACGATCGTGTTGATGAAGGTGTTCTCGTAGTAGTCGGCGTACCGGACGTCGTGGGTGAGCTTGAACAGCTCGCGGGCCAGCTTGAGCATGTTGTACTCGTTGCAGGTCTCCGCGGTCTGCGGGTTGCCCGTCTCCCCCATCTCGGTGGCGAAGCGGGCCAGCGAGTCGGGGTCGTGGAAGTGCTCGGACTGGCTGTTCGCGCCGGTCGCGTAGGTGTGGTGCTGCTCCACGATCCGGAAGAAGTTCTGGGCCGCCGCCAGGTACGACGGCAGCGCGTCCTTCTCGGCCTGGGTCAGCGTCGCGTAGAGCTCCGGGTGCTGGGTGAAGATCGTGTAGCGCTTCAGCGCACCGAGCAGCTTCGGGATGGTGGTGTTCGCGTGCTTGCCCGGCAGCACGTCGGTGCCGGCGGCCAGCGCGGTGAACAGCGACCTCTCGTCGAACGCCTCGGCCGCGGCCTTGAAATGCGGGTTGCCCCCGCTGGCCAGGTAGAGGTCGTAGAGGGAGTCGTTCATGCCGCCGTACTCCGTGCGGAGCATGACGCTGGTGTCGGCCAGCGTGGAGACCCGGCCGTAGAGGTACTCGCCGAAGCCCTCGGCCACCTCGAGGGCGAGGGTGCCGGTCTCGTCGTCGACGTACCGGTCGATGGCCAGCAGGCCGGCCAGCACCTTGTGCAGGTTGTAGTAGGGCACGACCACCGGGTCGTCGGAGGCGCCGCGGCCCTCGACGGCGTTGAGCGCCGAGTCGCGGAACGGGCCGACGTAGCCCGCTCGCGCGGTCCCGTCGTACGACGCCTGCACCTCGGCCAGGCCCTCGACCGCCTCGACGATCTCGGTGTGCAGCGCGGCCTTGACCGTCGGGTCGGTCGTGCTGGCGTAGGACATGGCCAGCGCCGACATGTAGTGCCCGAAGGCGTGCCCGCGGAAGTTGCCGGAGACGTTGCCGTTCTCCCAGCCGCCGTACCCCTGCGCGGTGGGCGGGGTCAGCCCGGCGGTCTTGTAGAACCAGAACAGGAACTTCTCGCTGTCCAGGCTGAGCAGGTACTCGTGCTCCTTCTCGGCGGCGTTGGTGAGGTACTCGTCGGTGACCAGCACGTCGAGGCCGGAGTCGGAGAGCGTCTCGCGGACCGAGGCCACGGTGACGTCGTACTCCCGGGTGACGGGCGGGCCGTCGAGGAAGCGCACGGTCGCGGTCAGGGTCACGACGACGTCGTCGTCACCGGCGCCGGGCGGGGTGACCGCGCCGGTCGGGGAGATGACGTCCTCGTCGCTGGAGGCCCAGGTGATCGCGGAGCCGTTGGCCCCCGCCGACGGGAGGGCCAGGGCGACGGACGCCGTGTCGGGCAGGGACACCGTGTCGGCGTCCATGTTGGCGAGCGCCTCCTTGTTCAGCACGCCCCCGCCCTGCTCGTAGAGCGCGGCGGCGTCGGCGTGCGTGGCGACGCCGGCGTAGAGCCGGTACTCGTCGAGCGCGCCCTTCAGGAACGCCCCGTTGTACGACGGCCCGTTGAAGCCGATGGTCTTCGGCAGCGCCGGGTTCGCGGTGACCACGCCGGTGGAGCTGCCGCCGACCGCGTTCGCGACCACGGAGGTGACCGGGAGGCCGTTGCGGAAGAACCGGACCTGCTGGGTGGTCTCGTCGAGGGTCACCACGATGTGCGTCCACTGGCCGACCGGGAAGAACGTGTCGCGGTTGGTCGAGCCCACCTTGACCTTGTAGGGCTGGCCGGTCGACGGGCCGACCGAGAGCGCGAGCGGGACGCTGCCGCTCTCGGAGGTGAGGTAGAAGCCGTCGCTGTTGTAGGCCTGCTTGTTCCAGGTGATGACCTCCTCGCCCGCCATCGCGACGTCCGGCTTCAGCCAGAACGACAGGCTCAGGCTGGACGGCTGGAGCGCGGTGCTGGCGCCGAGGTCGAGGTAGGTGTTGGCCAGCTTCACCGCCTTCGAGCCCTCGGTGACACCGGGGACGTAGGTCACCGACGGGGTGCCGGCGCCGGGCGCCTTGGCGGTGACCGGGTGGGCCAGGCTGCTGCCGTCGGCGAGGGTGTCCTCGAAGCCGAGCGCGAGCACGGGGGCGCCGACGCTGAGCTCGGCAGCGGAGGCGGGCCGGACCACGACGAGCGTGGCCAGGGCGACGGAGAGAGCCAGGACGCCGGCCCGCAGGAGGTGTGACAGTCGACACATGGGGAGGATTGTTAGCGCTAACACTGCTCGCGTCAAGGGGCGGATGTGAACGCTCACACCATCGGCCCGCCGGGATAGTCCCCGACGTTCTGCGTGAACTGGGCCTGCCGGACGTCAGGGACTATCCGAAGGGGTGAGCGTTCACATCCGGGCCGGGTACGACGGGCTGCGGGCACGCCGATGGCCGCCACCCCGGGGCGGGGTGGCGGCCCGTGCGGCTCGCGGTCTCAGCGCTTCGTGACGCGCACCTTCAGCTGCTTGGTCGTCACGATCCCGGCCCGGTCGGTGACCCGGACGGCGACCGTGTGCCGCCCGGGCCTCTTCACCGTGACCGTCGACCGGAGCACCTTCCAGGCGCCGCCGTCGACCCGGTAGCGGACGCTCGCGACCCCCGAGCCGGTGTCGCGGGCGGTGGCCGTCACAGTGACCTTGCCGCGCGCCTTGCGCTGCTTCAGCGCCAGGCTCGGGGCGGTCGGGTCGAGCCGCACCGCGAGGGTGCCGACCGCGGAGACCAGGCCGGCCGCGTCGACCGCGCGGTACTGCACCGCCGTGGTCCCCACCGGCACCGCCACCGGGGCGGAGTAGACCCGCCAGGGCCCGGTCCCGACCCGGACCTCACGCCGGACGACGCCCGAGCCCGCGTCCGTCCCGGCCACCACGACCCGCACCGCGCGGGTGGTGAACCAGCCGGCCGTCCCGTTCGGTCGCGCCGGCGTCGTCGCGGCGGTCGCCCGCGGCGCCGTGCCGTCGCGGCGGACCGTCCTGGTCACCGGCTCCGAGGTGTTGCCGGCCGCGTCGGACGCCCGGAACGACACCTCGGTGACGCCCTCCGGCAGGCTCAGCGGCCCGTCGTACGACGTCCACGCGCCGGCGCCGATCCGCTGCTCCAGGGCCGCGACCGCGACGTCGTCGGTGGCGCTCGCCGTGACCGTGACCGGCCGGGTGTGCCAGCCCGCGGCCCCGCCCGGCTCGGCCGGGTCGACCGTCACCGTGACCACCGGCGCCGTGGTGTCGGGCGCCGCCCGGACCGTGACCGTGGTGCTGACCGCGCGGTTGGCCGGGGCCACCTCCTCGTCCTTGGTCATGTCGAGGATCGGCATGCCGTCCGCCGCCCAGTGGATCCGCCGGACCGCGGCGTCGCGCGAGCCGCCGTTGTTCTTCGCGTGGTAGACGAGGATGTCGTTGCCGTCCTCGTCGACGGAGAACATGCTGTGGCCCGGACCGGTCTGCTGGATCGACGGGTCGGACTTCAGCACCGGGTAGACGTGCTTGGTCCACACCGCCGGGTCGGTCAGGTCCGCTCCGGCCGGCGCGGTCAGCAGGCCCACGACGTAGGTGTTGTCGGTGGCCGAGCCCGAGTAGGTGAGGTACATCGTGTCGCCGTGGCGGACGACGTACGGCGCCTCCGCGACCGCGGCCGTGTTGTGGTCCCACCCGAACTCCGCCGCCGTCAGCAGCCGCGGCTCGCTGGTGAGCCGCGCCGGGTTCGCCGGGTCGACGGTGGCCACCCACAGCTGGGCGTCACCGGTGACGCCGCCGGCGATGTAGCGCTGCGACCAGGACACGTAGCCGACGGTCTGGCCGCCGCGGGTGTCCTCCCAGTAGGTCATGTCGAGCGAGATGCCCGGGTGCTCGGCGTCGAGCTGCAGCCGGCCGCCGTCCTTCTCCTGGACGACCTGCGGGGTGCCCCAGGACGCGGCCAGGGTCGGATCGGTGCCGGTCAGCCGCATCACGTGCGACTGGACGTTGCACCAGCAGTTCTGGTCGACGCCGGAGGCGAAGAACACGTAGAGCTGGCCCTGGATCACGTGGAACTCGGGCGCCCAGAGCGGGCCCGGGACGTTGCCGCCCTGGGTGAGGATCGTGCTCTCGGGAGCCGTGCGCAGCCCCAGCACCGTGTCGGCCGTGCGGACCCGCAGGTCGGCCTGCGCGCCCTCGGTGGTGGCGATGAACAGGTACTTGCCCTGCCAGCGGACCACCGCAGGGTCGGCCCGGCCGACCAGGAACGGGAACGGATAGTCGGTCTGCTTCACCGTGCCGGTGACCGTGTAGTCGCCCGGGGTGTCGGTGTCGACCGCGGCCAGGCTGGCCGGGTCCCAGGTGATGGCGCGGGTCGCGGTCGAGCCGTCGTCGTACGACAGCTGAGCCCGCACGTCGGCCAGGTCCACCTCGCCGCCGGCGGCGACGTCGACCGGGTCGACCTCGACGCCGGTGTTGGCGATCCGGCCGAAGCGGACCCGCAGGCCCTCGGCGGTGGCCGCGTCGACGACCAGGTTGTTCACCGGTACGGCGCCCGTCGCGGTGGTCGTCGCCGGCGTCTCGTCGGTCACCGGGCGGCCGTTCGCCGGCGCGGTCGGCGCCTCGTCCAGGTCGTCGGTGGTGGCGTGGCGCGCCGTGCCCGAGGGGGTCTCCCACGAGATCAGGTAGCGCTTCGCGGCGGAGTCCCAGAGCACGCGCGGCTTCCGCACGCCGCCCGCGGCCGGGTCGACCTCGAGCAGGCCGACCTGGGTGAAGTCGCGCAGGTCGGGCGAGGTGAACAGCAGCATGCTGGTCGCGGCGCTGCTGTCGGGGCTGCCCCCGGACAGGGTCCGGGTGGCGACCACGCCGTACCCGCCCTCCGCGGTGCGGAAGACGTAGGGGTCGACCAGCGTGCGGACGTCGTTGAGCTCGACCGTGGCGGTCGGGACCGCCTGGGCATAGACGATGCCCTGGTTCTCGTTGAGCGCCGTCAGGCCGGTCCGCTCGGCGCCGAGCGCCAGGTGCAGGCCGTGGGCCAGGTTCGGTCCGTAGGTCTGCGTGGCGAGCGGCATGCGGGTGTAGCCGAGCACGAACCGCGCGGCGGCGGCCGGCAGCACGGTCACCGTGAACGCCTTGGTCACCGACTGCGCGCCGGCGGCGGAGACCACGGCCGTGACCGTGCCGCTGGTGCGCTGGGTGGCCGTGACGACGCCGTCCGCGACCGTGAGGCCGGGCGTCGCCGTCGACCAGGTCGTGGTGATCCCGTCGACGTCGAGGACCGGCAGCCGGTCCCCGGAGGCGACCACGGTGGGCGCGACCAGCAGGTCGGCCGCTGCGGCCACGACGGCGTCCCGACCGGGGACGGTCACCGCGAACTCCTTGCTGGCCGTCCGGGCTCCCCGGGTGAGGGTGGCGGTCAGGGTCGCGGTCCGGGCGGCCCCGGCCACGGTGATCGCGCCGCTCGCCGATACGACCGAGGCGTCGCTGGTCGCCCAGGCGACCGTCACCCCGTCGGCCAGCGTGGTCGGGAGCGTCAGGTCGCCGGTGACGGCGGAGGTGTCGCCGAGCGACAGCCGCTCCCGCGCACCGGCCAGGATGAACGCGTCGTCGGCCGCCAGCTCGCGGACCTGGTCGTCGCTCAGCGAGGCGTCGAAGATGCTGAGCTCGCGGAACGAGCCCTTGAACGCCGCGTCCGCGGCGTAGCCGGAACGACCGAGGTAGCCCTCCAGCGTCCCGGCGGCCGCGTAGTCGGCGAAGGTGCGGGACTTGGCGACCGAGCCCACCCGCACGCCGTCGACGTACGACGTGAGCGTGCCCGCGGTGAAGACGGTCGTGTAGTTGACCCACGACCCGCGCTTCGCGGTGGTGGCCGGGCCGGACACGCCGACCTCGGTGGTCCACGGCTGCGTCGCGTTGACCCCGTTGGTCATCACCGAGCGGGCCGAGCCGTTCGGGCCGGTCGGGTTCAGCAGCCAGTAGTTCGCCGGCAGGCTGTTGACCGGCGGCGTGCCGAAGCCGATGGCCGCGCCGTTGCGGGCCGGGGTGTCGCTCTTGACCCAGACCGAGACGCTGACGTTCGGGCTGGCGGTCGGGAGCAGGCCGTTCGGCAGCTTCACGTAGTTGGTCGCCGACGTGCTGCCGCCGGGCAGGGTCACGCCGTCGTCGTACGTCACGGTGCCGACGGCGGTGGCGTCACGGTCGCCGACCGTCTCCTCGAGGTCGCTCTTCAGCGGGTAGTGCACGAGCGGAGCCGGCAGCACGAGGGTGGTGACCTCGACCGGCGCGGTGGCGGCGCCGTACCCGGCGGAGTTCCGGGCCGCGACGGTGACCTGGTAGGTCTCGCCCGCGGTCAGGCCGGCCAGCGAGACCGACGTGCCGGTGACCTCCTGCTCGGAGACCTGGCTGCCGCCCCGGGTGACCCGGACCCGGTAGCCGGTGACGTCCGCGCCGCCGTCCTGGGTCGGCGCGGTCCAGCTGACGACCGCGCCGGTGCTGCTGCGCTGGCTGACGACCGGCATGCCGGGCACGCCCGGCACCTCGATCGGGACGGCCTCGACGTGCACGGTGACGCTGACCGCACGGTCCGCGGGCAGCTCCTCCTCGGCCGTCACGTTCAGCACCGGGGCACCGGTCGCGTCGAAGTGCACCGTCCGGGCGCGGGCGTGCCGGCTCGGGTCGGTGAGGCCGCCGTCGGTCGTGTCCGCGGTCGTCCGGGCGTGGTAGACGATCACCGGGTTGCCGAGCTCGTCGACGGTGAACGAGTTGTGACCGGGGCCGGTCTGCCCGGCGGGCAGGTCGGCGGTGGTGAGCAGCGGGTGGTTGGTCTTGGTCCACGACGCCGGGTCGAGCAGGTCGGCGTCCTGGTCGGCGGTGAGCAGGCCGACGCTGTACTTGTCGTCGACCGTCGAGGCGGAGTAGGTCACGTAGACCTGGTCGCCGCGCTTGATGACGGCCGCACCCTCGTCGATCTGCTGGTTGGTGGCGGTGTTGCCCTCCCAGGCCAGGTCGGGGTAGGCGATGATCCGCGCGTTCGAGATCAGCTGGCGCGGGTTCTCCGGGTCGATCTCGGCCATCAGCAGCGCCGACGACGGGGCCGACTGCGCCCAGATCACGTAGTGCCGCCCGCCCTGCTCGAAGTAGGTCATGTCGAGCGAGAAGTTCGCGAAGGCGAGCGTGTCACCCGACTTCGCCAGCATCGCGCCGACCTCGACCCAGTTCGCCGGGTCCATCAGGTCGCCGCCGGTGTGGCGCAGCATCATCGGCCGGATGTCGAAGACGTTGGAGCTGCGGCTGGCGGTGAACAGGATGTACCAGCCGCCGTCGATCTTGGTCAGCTCGGGCGCCCAGACGTAGCGCTGCAGCGCCGAGTTCGCCTCGTCCCAGAGCACGGCCTCCTGAGCGTCGGCCAGGCCGGCGATGGTGTCGGCGCGCCGCAGCACGACCCGGTCGTAGCCCTCGGGGTCGCTGCCGATCGCGGGGTACGACGCGGTCAGGTAGTACCTCCCGTCGTCACCCACGGTCACGTCCGGGTCGGCCCGCTGGTGCGCGAGCTTCTCCGGGTACGCCGTGCGCCCGACCGTGCCGGTGACGACGTACTCACCGGGGGTGTCGGTGTCCACCGCGGCGACGGACGCCGCGTCCCAGGTCACCGGCTGGACGGTGTCCGACCCGCCGTTGCTGTAGGTGACCGCCGCGCCCTTCGGCAGCCGCAGGCTGCCGCCGGCAGCCATGGCGACGTCGTCGACCGGCTGGACGCCGGTGGCGTGCATGCGGGTCCAGGCCTGCCGCACCGCGGCGTACTCGCTCGGGGTGACGCCGATGCTGGAGGTCTCGATCGCGCCGGCCGGGAAGGTGGCGGCGGCGGCTGCCGACGGGGCGGCGACCTCGACCGGGGCCGAGAAGGTCGCGAGGTCGGCGCTGGTGACCTGGTAGGTCTTCCCGTCGCCGAGCGCGGTGAAGGTCAGCCGGTAGGCCGCGATGCCGTTGTCGTAGGCGACCGCGACGGACCGCGCGTTGAGGCCGAGCCCGTTGAACGCCACCAGCCGCTGGTTGCGGAAGGTCACCAGGTCGGGCGAGTCGTAGAGGTAGACCGACGAGCTGTTGCTGTTGACGGTGGCGACCACCCCGAAGCGGCCGTCGGGCCTGCGGAAGATGCTCGGGGAGCCGAGCTTGACCGCGTAGCTGTCGGCGTAGCGCACCGGGCGGCCGTTGTTCAGCGGGGCGTACGTCGTCGCGCCGCCCTCGGCCAGGGCCAGGTGGATCGCGTCGGTGCGGTTGGTGTCGCCGGTGGCGATGTAGCTGCCGACCCGGCCCGCGTCGGCGGCCAGGACGTGCACGTCGAAGGTGCGGGTGCGGGTGTGGCCGTCGCGCGAGAAGGTCGCGGTGAGGGTCACGGGGGTCCGGGTCGCGGGCCGGGTCACGGCGCCGTTCGCGGCGAGCACCCCGGGGGCGGAGGACTGCCACGCGACGTCGACGCCGTCGACCTGGGTCCGCAGGGTGATGTCGGACGCGATCTCGCTGATCGCGACGTCGTACGCCGCGGCCACGCGGACCACGTCGGCCTCCGCGTTGTCGGCCAGGACCGTGACGACGAACTCGCGGGTGACCTGCTTGCCGCCCTTGGTGACGACGGCGGTCAGGGTGACGTCGACGTCGGCACCGCTCGGGCGGGTGATCGCGCCGGCGCTGGTCACCAGCGTCGGGTTCGAGCTGGTCCAGCGGACCTGGGAGCCGCGGGCGCCGGCGGTCGGGAGGGCCAGGTCGGCCGCGGCGGTGGCCGGGACGCTCAGCGCGGCAGCGTCGGCCGTGGCCTGGTCGTAGGCGTACTGCGCGGCGACGGAGGCGTCGGTGAGGGCCTTGGTGTAGACCCGCACGTCGCGGACGCCGCCCTTGTAGAAGACGTCGGCGTACGACGACCGCCCGATGTAGCCGACCAGGTTGGTGCCGAAGCTGCTCAGCGCGGTGGCGTGGGTGGCCGAGCCGACCTTGGCGCCGTTGTAGTAGCCGGTGATCCGGGTCGGCTCGATGACCGTCGTGTAGAGCCCCCAGGCGCCGGCGGTCGTGGTCGGGCCGGCGACGCCCCGGCTGGCGGTGGTCGGCGAGATGCCGGTCTCGGTGCCCCAGGGGGCGGAGGTGCTGGTCGTGCCGGTCGTGACGACCGTCTTCAGCAGCCCGGAGGGGTTCTTGGGGTTGAGCAGGAAGTAGCGCGACGGCGGGTTGGCGGCCGCGCCGTAGAAGAGCGCGGCGTAGTTGCCCGAGCCGGTCTCGTTGCGCAGCCAGGCGGAGATCGTGACCGTGTCCTGACCGTTGAGCAGGCCGGTCGGCATCTGCACGTAGGCCGCGCTCGAGCCGCTGGCGCCGCCCGGGAGGGTCAGCGCGTCGCCGGAGACCGTGGCGCCGGAGCCGCGCAGGGTGGCGGCGTTGCCGTTGCCGGAGGCGTCCGGGACCGTCGTGCCGGCTGCGGTGCCGAGGCCGGCGAACTGCCAGCTGGCCAGCAGGTCGAGGTCGACGGTCACCGGCGCGGAGGCCGGCGAGGCGGCGGCCCCGTCGGCGTCGAGCGCGGTCACCGTGGCGGTGTAGGTGCCGTCGTCGAGGCCCGCGAAGGCGTACGACGTGACGTCGGCGCCGACCTGGTAGGACGCGACGACCGCGTCGTTCGCGCCGCGCACCTCGACCAGGTAGCCGGTGACCGGGGTGCCGCCCGGCGCGGCCCAGGCGACCGTGACGGACTGACCGTCGGTGGTGGCGGTCGGGGCCGCGGGAGCGGTGGGGGCGGCCCAGGCGGTGGCCGGCAGGACCAGCCCGGCCAGCATCAGCGCGAGTGCGGTGAGAGCCACCAGCAGCGGCACGGGGAAGACGCGACGGGGCGCGACGGACGTCATTTCAGCGGGCTCCTCGGACGACGACGAACGGCAGCCCCCGATGTGACAGCCGACACAAGGCCTGCATTGTTAGCGCTAACACTGGCGCAGGTCAAGGATCGCTCTTGTGAACGTTCACAACTTTGCTCAGGTCGTTCAGACCGGCACTTCTTCGCCTGAGCGGACCTCTTGACGGCCCCATGTGCCCACGGTCACACTGCCCCTTTGTTAGCGCTCACACTCGCCCGACCGGCCCCGCCGACGAAGGACGCACCATGACCCCAGCACCGCCCCCGTCCACCCTGCGAGCCCTGGCCTCGGCCGTGGTGCTCGCCCTGTGCGGAGGGCTGTTGCTGGCGACGCCGGCGCCGGCCCGCGCCGCCGCGGCCGACGTCACCGACGGCCTGCTCCTGCGCTACGACCTGACCCAGGCGTCCGGGACCACGGTCACCGACTCCTCCGGCAACGGACGGGACGGGACCGTGGTCGGCGGCGGGACCTGGAGCGGCGCCCAGGGCCTCGCCCTCGACGGCGTCGACGACCACGTGAAGCTGCCGAACAACCTGATGGCCGGGTTGTCGTCGATCACGGTGTCGACCGACGTGTTCATCGAGTCCTCCCAGGCGACGCCGTACTTCATCTGGGGTCTCGGCAACCCGGCGACCTCGGGCGCGGGGACCGGCTACCTGATGGCCAGCGGCAACGGGTTCCGCGCGGCGGCCACGCCCGGCAACTGGTCCGGCGAGAAGGTCACCGCCCGCACCTCCGGCGGCAACCTGGCCCGCGGCGTGTGGAAGACCGTGACCTACACGCAGACCGGCACCACCGGCACGCTCTACGAGGACGGCGTCCAGGTCGGCCAGAGCACGGCCGTGACCGTCCTCCCCAGCGCGATCGGCAACGGCACGACCACCAACAACGTCCTGGGCGAGTCCAACTACGCCACGGACAACACGCTCAAGGGCAAGGTCAAGAACTTCCGGATCTACTCCCGCGCGCTGAGCGCCACCGAGGTCGCCGACATCTCGCTGACCGACGCCAACCGGGTCGCGGGCGACCAGGACGCCCTGTCCCTCGGCGACGTCTCCGCCGTGACCGCGAACCTCGCGCTGCCGACCACCGGCGCCTTCGGCTCGGCCGTGGCCTGGGCCTCGAGCAACCCGTCGGTCATCAGCACCACCGGCGCCGTGACCCGACCCGGCGTCGGTGCCGACCCGGCCCAGGTCACCCTGACCGCCACGATCACCAAGGGCGCGTCCAGCGAGACCAAGACCTTCGCGGCCACCGTCCTCCCGGCCGACAGCGACCAGTCCAAGGCCGACGCCGCGGCCGCCGCGCTCGCGCTCGTGCACGCCGACGACGTCCGCGGCCACCTGACCCTGCCCGCCACCGGCCGGCACGGCAGCACCGTCACCTGGGCGTCCTCGGCGCCCGCGGTCGTCTCCACCACCGGCCTGGTGACCCGCCCCGCCCACGGCGCCGGCGACACCAGCGTCACCCTGACCGCGACCGTCACGGTCGGGGCGGCCACCGCCACCCGTGCGATCCCGCTGACCGTGCGCGAGAAGCGCGCGGCCGCGCCGTACGCGGGTTATGCGTTCAGCTACTTCGCCAACAACTCGATCCAGGGCGAGAAGATCTACTTCGCGGCCAGCAAGGGCAACAACGCGCTGCGCTGGGACGAGCTCAACGGCGGCCAGCCGGTGCTGGAGTCGACGTACGGCGAGATGGGCCTGCGCGACCCCTTCCTGATCCGCTCCCCCGAGGGTGACCGGTTCTTCCTGATCGCCACCGACCTGTCCATCGGCCGCAACGGCGACTGGGACCGCTCGCAGCGCACCGGCAGCCGCTACCTCGAGGTGTGGGAGTCGACCGACCTGAAGACCTGGTCGGCGCAGCGGCACGTGCTGGTCTCGCCGCCCACCGCCGGCAACACCTGGGCCCCGGAGGCCTACTGGGACGCCGAGCTCCAGCAGTACGTCGTCTTCTGGGCCTCCAAGCTCTACGCCGAGAGCGACGTCAACCACACCGGCAGCACCTACAACCGGATGCTCTACGCCACGACCCGGGACTTCGTGACCTTCAGCGAGGCCAAGATCTGGCAGGACCGCGGCGAGTCCCGCATCGACTCGACCGTGATCAAGGAGGGCGAAACCTTCTACCGCTTCACCAAGGACGAGGGCGGCGGCGGCACCGGCTGCTCCGACATCATCCAGGAGAAGGCGTCCTCGCTGACCGCCGTCGACCAGCCGGGCGCACCGACCTGGCAGTTCATGAAGGGGTGCATCGGCAAGGGCGCCGGCACCTCAGCGGTCGAGGGTCCGACGGTCTTCAAGCGCAACCCGGGCGACACCTCGGGCGGCCAGTACTACCTCTTCGTCGACGAGTACGGCGGCCGCGGCTACATCCCGCTGACCACCGACGACCTGGAGAACCCGGACTGGAAGGTCCCCACCGGCTACAAGCTGCCCGCCAGCCCGCGCCACGGCACGGTCATCCCGGTCACCCAGGCCGAGCTGGACGCGCTGCGCGCCGACCTGCCCGCTCCCCCGCCGCCGGTGCAGAGCACCGAGGACGGACTGGTGGCGTCGTACCCGCTGAGCGGGGACGCGAAGGACACCAGCGGCCACGGGTACGACGGCACCCTGGTCGGCGACACCTCGTTCGTCGACGGCGCGCTGAACCTGGGCGGCACCACCGGCCACGTGAAGCTGCCGGACAACCTGATGAGCGGCCTGGAGGAGATCACCGTCTCCACCAAGGTGTGGGTGGACCCCGCCCAGACCGGCAACTACTTCGTCTGGAACCTCGGCAACACCGGCACCGACGGGGTCGGCAACGGCTACCTGTTCACGACCGGCAACAGCACCTACCGGGCCGCGATCGCCTCGGGCAACTGGACGACCGAGCAGGGCATGACGTCCGGCTCGGCGCTGGGCCGCGGCGCCTGGAAGACGCTGACCTACACGCTCGGCGACGGGGCCTCGACGCTCTACCTGGACGGCCGGCAGGTCGCCCGGAACGGAGGAGTCAGCCTCAAGCCCGGTGACCTCGGCGACGGCGTCACCACGGCCAACTACCTCGGCCGCTCGGCGTACAACGGCGACAACCGGCTGCGCGGCAAGCTGCGCGACGTCCGGATCTACTCGCGGGCCCTGTCGGCCGGCGAGGTGGCCGAGCTGGCCGCCGCCCCGACCGACATCGTCAACGTCACGCTCGGCTCGCTGAAGGCGCCGGTCACCATCGACGGCACCGCCGGCACGGTCACCCTGCCGGTCGAGCCGGGCACCGACCTGACCACGCTCAACCCGACGTACGTCGTGCCCGCGGGCGCGACGGTCACCCCGTCCGGCCCGGCCGACTACACGTCGCCGGTCCAGGTCACCGTGACCAACGGCGGCGCGAGCCGGACCTGGACGGTGCGCGCGGTCGTGATGCGCTCGCCGGTGCTGCCCGGGCTCTACGCCGACCCGAACATCGCGGTCTTCGACGGGGTCTACTACCTCTACGCGACCACCGACGGCACGCCCGGCTGGGGCGGGAAGGACTTCTACGTCTGGAGCTCGACGAACCTGGTCGACTGGACCCGCTCGGAGCAGCCGTTCCTCACCCTGGACGGCGCAGGTGGCAACGTCCCGTGGGCGACCGGCAACGCGTGGGCGCCGACGATCATCGAGCGGGGCGGGAAGTACTACTTCTACTTCTCCGGCCACAACCCGACGTACAACCGGAAGACCATCGGCGTGGCCGTGGCCGACAGCCCGACCGGGCCGTTCACCGCGCAGCCGCAGGCGATGATCCTCAACAACGAGTCGGTGACCTCCGGCCAGGCGATCGACCCGGCCGCGTTCCACGACCCGGTGTCCGGCAAGTACTACCTCTACTGGGGCAACGGCTCGCCGGTGATGGCCGAGCTGGCCGACGACATGCTGTCGCTGAAGCCGGGGACCATCTCGGCGATGAGCGGGCTGACGTCGTACCGCGAGGGCTCGTTCATGAACTACCGGAACGGGATCTACCACCTCACCTACGCGATCGACGACACCGGTTCGCCGAACTACCGGGTCGGCTACGCCACCTCGACCAGCCCGACCGGGCCGTGGACCTACCGCGGCGTGATCCTGGAGAAGGACGAGTCGCAGGGCATCCTGGCCACCGGCCACAGCTCGATCGTCCAGGTGCCGGGCACCGACGAGTGGTACATCGCCTACCACCGCTTCGCCATCCCGGGCGGTGACGGCACGCACCGGGAGACCACGATCGACCGGCTGACCTTCGGGGAGGACGGGCTGATCCAGAAGGTGGTGCCGACCCTGTCGTCGGTGGCGCCGCTGGCCTACACCGACGGGCCGGTCACCGCGACCGTGTCCGACGCGGGCTCGTCCGGCTGGTACGGCGCGGCCGCCGCGCTGACGCTGTCCGGCTCGGCACCGACCCTGCAGTACCGGCTCGGGTCGGGCGAGTGGACGACGTACACCTCGGCGGTGGACCTGCCGGCCGGCTCGTACGACGTGGCCTACCGCGCCCGCGGCGCCAACCTGCAGTGGAGCGAGACCTGGACCGAGGCGGTGAAGGTCGACGACGTCGTCCCGACCGTGACCGCGGCCGTGGCCGACCGGGTCGTGACGCTGACCGCGTCCGACGCGGACTCGGGTGTCGCGCTGGTGGAGTACCACCTCGACGGCGGCGGCTGGCTCGCCTACACCGGCCCGGTCGAGCTCGACGGCGCGGCGCACACCGTGTCGTTCCGGGCCACCGACGTCGCCGGCAACACCTCGGCGGTCGACACCGTGTCGGTCGACGCGGCGTCGGGCCCGACGGCGCCGTCCGCCACCGCCCTGCCGGTGGTCAGCGGGTCCGCCGTGGTCGGTCAGCAGCTGGCGGCCACGACCGGCCGCTGGTCCGTCGACGGGCTGTCCTTCGGCTACCAGTGGCTGCGGGACGGGGTGGCGATCCGGGGCGCGACCGCGTCGCGCTACCGCCTCGCCACCGCCGACGTCGGGCGCCGGATCTCGGTCCAGGTGACCGCCCGCGCCGGGTCCGGCCCGGCCGGGGTCGCCCGCTCGGTCGCCACCCGCGCGGTGGCCAAGGCCACCGGCACGGTGACCCTGAAGGTGGCGCGCACGGCCAAGGCCGGTCGTCCCGTGACGGTCCGGATCACCCTCGCCGCCCGCCCCTCGTCGGTCGCCGCCCGCGGCGCCGTCACGCTGCGGGTCGACGGCAAGGTCGTGAAGCGGGTCGCGAACGCGGGCCGGACCACGACGGTCAAGGTGCGGCTGAAGGCCGGCAAGCACACCCTGAAGGTGGCGTACGCCGGCTCGGCCACCGTCACCGCCGACACCGCGACGGCGGTGGTGCGCGCGCGGCGCTGACGCCTGCTGGTCACGCCCCGGCGGTCCTCGCGGACCGCCGGGGCGTGCTCCATTTCGGGGGCACGGGAGACTGGCCGGCATGAGTGGCGTGGTCGTGGTGGGCGGGATCAACCAGGACGTGACCGTCCGTGTCGAGGCCCGGCCGGCGCCGGGCGAGACCGTGGTGGGCGACGGACCCGCGGTCAGCGCGGGCGGCAAGGGCGCCAACATGGCGGTCGCGGCGGCCCGGGCCGGGGCGGCCGTCGTCCTGTGCGGGGCGGTCGGCGACGACGCGGCCGGCCGGACGCAGCTGGGGCAGCTCGCGGCGGCCGGCGTGGCCACCGACCGGGTGGCGGTACGACGCGACGCGGCCACCGGGACCGCGCTGATCGTGGTGACGCCGGACGGCGAGAACGCCATCGTGGTCGGTGCCGGCGCGAACGCGACGCTGGCCGACGACGAGGTCGCCGCCACCTGCACCGGCGCGGCCGTCGTACTCGCCCAGACCGAGGTCGGCGCCGGACCGGTCGACGCGGCCGCCCGCGCGGTGGCCGGCGGCGGCGGCCGGCTGGTGCTCAGCCCGGCGCCCGTCGTACCCCTCGCGTCGGAGACGCTGGCCCTCGCCGACCCGCTGGTCGTGAACGAGTCCGAGGCGGCCGACCTGTGCGGTGAGTCGAGCGCGGCGGCCGTCCTGGCCCGGACCGGCGCGCGGTCGGTGGTCGTCACCCTCGGCGCGGCCGGCGCCCAACTGGCCGACGCCACGGGCAGCCGGCAGGTCCCGGCCCCGCGCGTCGACGCCGTCGACACCACCGGCGCGGGCGATGCCTTCAACGCCGGCTTCCTCGCGGCCTGGCTCGGTGGGAGCTCCCTCGAACGCGCCCTCGCCGAAGGTATCGCCTGTGGTACGCTCTCGGTCCAGAGTGTCGGCGGCGCCGGCCATGAGCTCGATCCGCGCCAGGTCGCCGCTGTCGCCGACCAACTGCTTGAAGAGCCTCTGCGCCGCCATGGTTGAAGCCCTGCTCACTCGCGAGGCGGCCGAAGCCGCCGCCGTCGCACGCCGCCAGCGCGCGGAAAATGGCGCAATCATCGCCGATCTCGTCACACGCCTGCGCATCAAGCGCCCGGCCTTCGTCGCGACCTGCGCGCGTGGCTCCTCCGACCATGCCGCGAGCTATGGCAAATACCTGATCGAGCGCACGCTCGGCCTGCCCGTCGCCTCGCTCGGCCCCAGCCTCGCCTCGGTCTATGGCGGTGAGCTCGACCTCTCTCGCGCCGTGTTCATCGCCGCCTCGCAATCCGGCCGCAGCCCCGATGCCCTGCTGCTGACCGAGGCGGCGAAGCGGGCCGGAGCGCTCGTCGTCGGCTTCGTCAACGACGAAGCCTCGCCCCTCGCCGGCATGGTCGACGTGATCGTACCGCTGCGGGCCGGGACAGAACGGAGCGTCGCCGCGACCAAGAGCTTCCTCGCCACCTGCCTCGCCTTCCTGCATCTC
>NZ_JBBBBJ010000014.1:21904-146898 GCF_037120545.1 Nocardioides sp. CCNWLW216 | reverse complement strand
TCGACACACCCACCGCGACCTCGCAGGCTCAGTCGCGGGGCTTGCTCGACCTCTTCGGGTTGCCGCGGCTCACTTCGATCGCGACAGCAGATCACGGTCTCGACACACCCACCGCGACCTCGCAGGCTCAGTCGCGGGGCTTGCTCGACCTCTTCGGGTTGCCGCGGCTCACTTCGTTCACCGCAGCACCTCAGACATTGAAGCCGAGGGCGCGGAGCTGCTCGCGACCGTCGTCGGTGATCTTGTCGGGACCCCACGGCGGCATCCAGACCCAGTTGATGGCGACGTCGTTGACCAGGCCCTCCAGGGCGGAGTTGGTCTGGTCCTGGATGACGTCGGTCAACGGGCAGGCCGCCGAGGTCAGCGTCATGTCGATCACCAGGTTGCTGCCCTCGTCGAGGTGCAGGCCGTAGACCAGGCCGAGGTCGACGACGTTGATGCCGAGCTCGGGGTCGACGACGTCCTTCATCGCCTCGGTGACGTCGTCGACGGAGACGGTGGAGACTCCCCCGCCGGTCACCTCGGGGACCTCCGGGAGGTCACTGTGGTCGATGGATCCGGTGTCAGCCATGTGCAGAGTCCTCCAGAGATCGGGCCGTGGCGTCCTTCCAGGCCATCCACGACAGTAGTGCGCACTTCACGCGGGCCGGGAACTTCGCGACGCCGGCGAAGGCGATGCCGTCCTCGAGCACGTCCTCGTCCGGCTCCACGGTGCCCTTGCCCTGCATCAGGGTCAGGAACGACTCGTGGATGGCCATCGCCTCGGCGACCGGCTTGCCGATCACCAGGTCGGTGAGCACCGACGCCGAGGCCTGCGAGATCGAGCAGCCGACGGCGTCGTACGACACGTCGGCGACGGTCCCGTCGGCGACGTGCACGCGCAGCGTCACCTCGTCGCCACAGGTCGGGTTCACGTGGTGCACCTCGGCCTCGTAGGGGTCGCGCAGTCCCTTGTGGTGCGGGTTCTTGTAATGGTCCAGGATGATCTCCTGGTACAGCGCGTCGAGCTCCTGGGTCATCGTTCAGCCCAACTTGAAGTAGGAGCGGGTGTATTCCAGGCCCTCGACCAGCGCGTCGATCTCCGTCGGCGTCGTGTAGAGGTACGACGACATCCGAGTCGAGCTCTGCACGCCGAAGCGGGCGTGGGCCGGCTTGGCGCAGTGGTGCCCGGCGCGTACGGCGATGCCGCGCGAGTCCAGCACCTGCGCCACGTCGTGCGGGTGCACCCCGTCGAGCTCGAACGAGATCGCCCCGCCGCGCTCGGCCGCGTCGAGCGGGCCGAGGACCTTCAGCCCCGGGACCGTCGCGAGGCCCTCGAGCGCGTACGCCGTGATCGCCTGCTCGTGGGCGTGGATCGCGCTCAGGCCGACGTGGCCGAGGTAGTCGACCGCCGCACCGAGGCCGACCGCCTCGACGATCGGCGGCGTGCCGGCCTCGAAGCGGTGGGGGGCCCGGGCGTAGGTCGAGCGGGCCATCGTCACGGTCTCGATCATCTCGCCTCCCCCGTGGAACGGCGGGAGCTCGTTGAGCAGCTCCTCGCGTCCCCAGAGCACGCCGATGCCGGTCGGTCCGACCGTCTTGTGACCGGTGAAGACCAGGAAGTCGCAGCCGGTCGCTGCCACGTCGACGGGCAGCTGCGGGGCCGCCTGGGAGGCGTCGACGACGGAGTAGGCGCCGACCGCCTTCGCCCGCGCGACCAGGTCGGCGACCGGGTTGATCGTGCCGAGCATGTTGGAGACCCAGGTGAAGGCCACCACCTTGGTGTGCTCGTCGACGAGCGCGTCGGCGTTCGACAGGTCGAGGTGGCCGTCGTCGGTCAGCCCGAACCAGCGCAGCTCCGCGCCGGATCGCTCGCAGGCCAGCTGCCACGACACGATGTTGGAGTGGTGCTCCATCTCGGTGATCACGACGTTGTCGCCGGGACCGAGCTCGATCGTGCGCGCCAGCAGGTTCAGCGCCTCGGTGGCGTTCTTGGTGAAGATCACCTCGTTGCGCGAGGGCGCGTTGAGGAAGGCCGCGACCTGGTCGCGGGCACCCTCGAAGGCCTCGGTCGCCTCCGCGCCGAGCGTGTGCATCGCCCGCGCGACGTTCGCGTTGTGCCGCTCGAGGTGGTCGACCATCGTGTCGATGACGACCTGCGGCTTCTGCGACGAGTTGGCGCTGTCGAGGTAGACCAGCGGCAGCCCGCCCGCGACGGTCCGGGACAGGATGGGAAAGTCGGCGCGGATCACCTCCAGCTCGGGGAGGAGGCCGGCCAGCTGGGTCTGGGTCATGCTCAGACCGCCGCCGTGAGGAAGCGCTCGTACCCGTTCGCCTCGAGCTCCTCGGCCAGCTCGGGACCACCGGACTCGGCGACCTTGCCGTCGACGAACACGTGGACCCGGTCGGGCTGGATGTAGCGCAGGATGCGGGTGTAGTGCGTGATCAGCAGGACGCCCTTGCCGTCCTTGGCCCGGAACCGGTTGACCCCCTCGGAGACGACCTTCAGCGCGTCGATGTCGAGGCCCGAGTCGGTCTCGTCGAGGATCGCGACCTTCGGGTCCAGCAGCTCGAGCTGGGCGATCTCGTGGCGCTTCTTCTCGCCACCCGAGAAGCCCTCGTTGACCGAGCGGGTGCCGAAGGTCGGGTCCAGGTTGAGCTGCTCCAGGGCGGCGTTGACGTCCTTGACCCAGGTGCGGAGCTTGGGGGCCTCGCCGTCGATGGCGGTCTTGGCCGTGCGGAGGAAGTTGGACACCGAGACGCCCGGCACCTCGACGGGGTACTGCATGGCCAGGAACAACCCGGCGCGGGCCCGCTCGTCGACGGACATCGCGAGGACGTCCTCGCCGTCAAGGGTGACCGAGCCGCCGGTGATGTCGTACTTCGGGTGGCCGGCGATCGAGTAGGCGAGCGTCGACTTGCCGGACCCGTTGGGGCCCATGATCGCGTGCGTCTCGCCGTCGTCGATCGTCAGCGTGACGCCCTTGAGGATCTCCTTGGGGCCGTCGTCGGTGCTGACCGAGACCTGCAGGTCCTTGATCTCAAGAGTGCTCATGAGGGGGTGACTCCGTTCAGGGTGGTGGTGACGTCGACGTAGACGACGTCCTCGCGGATCTCCACGGGGAAGGTCGCGACGGGTTCGGTGGCCGGGAGGCCGGTGGGCTTGCCGGTGCGGAGGTCGAAGCGGGAACCGTGCAGCCAGCACTCGATCTGGCAGTCGGACACCTCGCCCTCGGAGAGCGCGACGGCGGCGTGCGAGCAGAGGTCCTGCAGCGCGTAGACCTCGTCACCGTCGCGGGCGATGGCGAGCGTGTAGCGGCCGACGTCGACGGCCAGCCCCTCGTCGAGGGGGACGTCGGCGAGGGCGCAGGCGCGCTCGTACGGCATCGGTCAGAGGCCCTTCAGGACGTTCTTCGCGAGCTCGGCCTCGACGGTCTCGAGGAGCTTCTCCTCGATGTCGGGGATGCCGATCTTGCGGATCAGGTCGTTGAAGAAGCCGTGCACGACCAGGCGGCGGGCCTCCTTCTCGGAGACGCCGCGCGAGCGGAGGTAGAACAGCTGCTCGTCGTCGAACCGGGCCGTCGCCGACGCGTGGCCGGCGCCCTCGATCTCGCCGGTCTCGATCTCCAGGTTCGGGACCGAGTCGGCCTGACAGCCGTCGGAGAGGACCAGGTTGCGGTTCTCCTCGTAGGTCTCGATGCCCTCGGCCACCTTGCGGATCAGCACGTTGCCGATCCACACGGTGTGCGCACCCTGGCCCTGGAGCGCGCCCTTGTAGACGACGTTGCTCTTGGTCTTGGGAGCGGTGTGGTCGGCGAACAGCCGGTGCTCGAGGTGCTGACCGTCGTCGGCGAAATAGAGGCCGAGCAGCTCGGCCTCGCCGCCGGGGCCGGCGTACTCGACGTTGGCGTGCATGCGCACCAGGTCGCCGCCGAAGGAGACCGACGTGTGGCGCACGTGCGCGTCCCGGCCGACCCGGATCGCGTCGCGGCCGAGATGGACCGCGTCGTCGTCCCAGTCCTGCAGGGTCAGCACGTTGAGGTCAGCACCGTCGCCGACCAGCACGCTGGTGATGGCGGAGTAGCGGGCGGAGCCGGTGTGGGTGATCACCACGGTCGCCTGGGAGAACCGGCCCGCGCGGACGATGAGCCGACCCCAGACCAGGTGGTCGACCGACTCGCCGTGCAGGCGGACGACCACCGGCTCGGTGAGCTCGGTGTCGCCGGGCACGTCGAGCAGCAGCGCCGCCCCGGTGTTGGCCGCGGCGAGCGCGGACGGCCGGTCGTTGGGCGCCAGCTCCCCGATCTCGAGGGCCTGCTCGGCGCTGATCTCGGTGAGCGTCACGCCCTCGGGCAGCGACGTCTCCCAGGTCAGGTGGTCGGCCGAGGCCTCGCCCTCGAGGATCCCGCGCAGCCGCTTGAGCGGGGTGAACCGCCAGATCTCCTCGCGGCCGGTCGGGATCGGGTGGTCACCGAGGAGGTACGACGGCGGCGGGTTGAGGTGGCTCACCACCGGCGCCTGCTCGAGGGCCGACTCCACGCTCTCGCGGGCAGCATCAGTCACAGTCACTACGCGTTCTTTCTCGATCGGGGATGCGGGACGGGGCGGGGCTGGCTCAGCCCACCGCCCCTTCCATCTGGAGCTCGATGAGCCGGTTGAGCTCGAGGGCGTACTCCATCGGGAGCTCCTTGGCGATCGGCTCCACGAAGCCGCGGACGATCATCGCCATCGCCTCGTCCTGCTCCATGCCGCGCGACATGAGGTAGAAGAGCTGGTCGTCGGAGACCTTCGAGACGCTCGCCTCGTGACCCATGGACACGTCGTCCTCACGGATGTCGACGTACGGGTAGGTGTCGCTGCGGCTGATCTGGTCGACCAGCAGCGCGTCGCACAGCACGTTGGACTTCGAGCCGTGGGCGCCCTCGTTGACCTGGATCAGGCCCCGGTACGACGTCCGTCCGCCACCGCGCGCCACCGACTTGCTCAGGATCGAGCTGGAGGTGTGCGGCGCGGCGTGCACCATCTTGGCGCCGGCGTCCTGGTGCTGACCCTCGCCCGCGAACGCGATGGAGAGCGTCTCGCCCTTGGCGTGCTCGCCCATCAGATAGATGGCGGGGTACTTCATCGTCACCTTCGAGCCGATGTTGCCGTCGACCCACTCCATGGTCGCGCCGGCCTCGCAGGTGGCGCGCTTGGTGACGAGGTTGTAGACGTTGTTCGACCAGTTCTGGATCGTCGTGTAGCGGACGCGGGCGCCCTTCTTCACGATGATCTCGACGACCGCGGAGTGCAGCGAGTCGGAGCTGTAGATCGGCGCCGTGCAGCCCTCGACGTAGTGCACGTACGAGTCCTCGTCGGCGATGATGAGGGTCCGCTCGAACTGGCCCATGTTCTCGGTGTTGATCCGGAAGTAGGCCTGCAGCGGGATGTCGACGTGCACGCCCTTCGGCACGTAGATGAACGAGCCGCCGGACCACACCGAGGTGTTGAGCGCGGAGAACTTGTTGTCACCGACCGGGATGACGGTGCCGAAGTACTCCTTGAAGATCTCCTCGTGCTCGCGCAGCGCCGTGTCGGTGTCGACGAAGATGACGCCCTGCTCCTCGAGGTCCTCGCGGATCGAGTGGTAGACGACCTCCGACTCGTACTGCGCGGCGACGCCCGAGACGAGGCGCTGCTTCTCCGCCTCCGGGATGCCGAGCTTGTCGTAGGTGTTCTTGATGTCCTCGGGCAGGTCGTCCCAGGTCGCGGCCTGCTTCTCCGACGAGCGCACGAAGTACTTGATGTTGTCGAAGTCGATGCCGCCGAGGTCCGAGCCCCAGGTGGGCATGGGCTTCCGGTCGAAGAGCTTCAGGCCCTTCAGGCGCAGGTCGAGCATCCACTGGGGCTCGCTCTTCTTGCCCGAGATGTCGCGGACCACGTCCTCGTTGAGCCCACGCTTCGCCGTGGCGCCGGCGTCGTCACTGTCGGCCCAGCCGAACTCGTAGCGACCGATGCCCTGCAGCTCCGGGTTGAGTTCTTCGATCGAGGTCATGTGGTGACCTGCTCCTTCTTCTCGGTGGTCGTCGGAACGGTGGGGATGCAGGTCGTGCACACCCCGTCACCGTGGGCGATGGTGGCCAGGCGCTGGACGTGGCGGCCGAGCACGCGGCTGATCGCCTCGGTCTCGGCCTCGCACAGCTGGGGGAACTCGTGGGCGACGTGCGCGACCGGGCAGTGCTGCTGGCAGAGCTGGTCACCCACGCTCTGCTTGTTGACCAGCGGCAGCTGCTTCACCGACGCGGCGTACCCCTGCTCGGTGAAGACCTGAGCCAGCACCTGGGCCGGGGACAGCGAGGGATCGGCCTGGCTGACGCCCGCGAACCTCTCCTCGATGAACGCCACGCGGCGCTTCGAGAATTCCCGTACGGCGCCCTCGCCGCCGGTCTCGGCCAGGAACCGGAGCGCCTGGGCCGCGAGGTCGTCGTACTGCTGGTCGAAGTTGTCGCGTCCCGCCTCGGTGAGCGCGAACGTCTTGGCGGGCCGGCCGCGGCCACGGGTGGCGTCGCTGCGCGGGTCCCGGGCCTCGACGGCTCCCTCGGCGACCAGCTGGTCGAGGTGGCGGCGAACCGCCGCGGCGGTCAGGTCGAGCCGCTCCGCGAGGGCCGCGGCGGTGGACGGTCCGTTGACGAGGATCGACCGCGCGACGCGCTCGCGCGTCGGCTCGTCGTGCGTCCCGTCGAATTCCACAACACCAGTGTGCCGTTATTGTTTTGCCCGCTTCAAGCAAGGCAACCCTTACCCCAGGCGGGAGGGTGACGTGTGTCTCAGCCAGGCCAGGCCGGCGAACGGCAGCAGCAGGGGCAGGAAGCCGTAGCCCTGGCCGAAGTGCGACCACACCGTCTTGTCGGGGAACAGGTCGGTCGCGAGGTAGCTCAGCGTGCCGACGACCAGGACGCCGACGGCCTCGACGGAGCAGGCCACCACCGCCGCGGACCAGGCGCGACGACCGCCGAGCAGCAGGCAGGTGGTCGCGGCGAGGTAGACGACCGCGGCGAGGAGCGAGAGCGAGTACGCCAGCGGCGCCTTCTCCGCGTCGACGCCGAGTTGGACCAGCGAGCGGCCGGTCGCGGCGACCGCGAACACGCCGTACACCGCGACCAGGATCCGGCCCGGGCCGGACGACAGCTCGTCGATCGACGGCCGCGGGGCCTGCTCCCGGCTAGCCACCGGCGGTCCAGATCGACTGCAGGCGCGCCTCGCAGGCGGCGACGGTGATCAGGGCGACCAGCAGCACCCCGGTCCCCCAGCGGGTCCGCTCGACCAGCGCCAGTCCGGCGCCGACGGGCAGCACCAGCAGCGCGGTGAACAGGTAGGCGACGAAGGTGATGCCGTCGACGTCCCGCTCGGTCGCGCCGAGCGCGACGAGGCCGCCGACGACCTGACCGAGGAGCGCCAGCGCGAGGACGCCGAGCAGCGCGAAGTAGGGGTCGCTCGGCGGGCTCTCGTCGCGGACGATCATCACGACCGTCCACACGGCGGCGGCCGCGGTGAGGGCCAGCACCAGCCCCAGGACCCAGACGTTCACGGGCGGAACGCTAGCCGCGTGAGGCAGGTCTCGCGACGCGGGCCCCGCCGGACGGCCCCGGAGGGTCCGCGCGGGAGTGACTTCCTACACTTGGCCCGTGTCCGACACCGCTCCTGCCGTCGTCGTCGACGGCCTGGTGATGCGGTACGGCGACAAGGTGGCCGTCGACGAGCTCTCCCTGACCGTCGAGCGCGGCAGCATCACCGCCGTCCTCGGGCCGAACGGCGCCGGCAAGACCACCACCCTCGAGACCTGCGAGGGCTACCGGAAGCCGCAGCGCGGCACGGTCCGGGTGCTCGGGCTCGACCCCGTCAAGGACCGACGCGACCTGCTCCCCCGGATCGGCGTGATGCTGCAGGGTGGCGGGGCCTGGAGCGGGGTGCGGGCGATGGAGATGCTCCGCCACGTGGCCAGGCTGCACGCCCACCCGCTCGACGTCGAGATGCTGTCCGACCGGCTGGGCCTGGCCGACTGCGGGCGGACGCCGTACCGGCGCCTGTCGGGGGGGCAGCAGCAGCGGGTCGGGCTGGCGATGGCGCTCGTCGGGCGGCCCGAGGTCGTGTTCGTGGACGAGCCGACGGCCGGCATGGACCCGCAGCTGCGCCGGACGACCTGGGAGCTGCTGGAGGAGCTGCGCGGCGACGGCGTCAGCGTCGTGCTCACGACCCACTACATGGACGAGGCCGAGCGGCTCGCCGACCGCATCCACATCATCGACCGGGGCCGGCTGATCGCGTCGGGGTCGCCACTGGAGCTGACCCGCGGCGGCAGCACCGCCACCATCCGGCTGGTCGTCACGCGCCCGTTCCCGCCGGGCTCGCCGGAGTCGCTCCGCGCCGCCCTCGGCGAGGCGATCGTGGTGACCCAGCTCGACGACGTCAGCCTGCTCGTCACCGGGCCGGCCGACGCCTCGACGCTGGCCAAGGTGTCGCGCTGGTGCGACGAGAACCAGGTGCTCCCGGAGTCGCTGACCCTGGGCGTGCGCAACCTCGAGGACGTCTTTCTCCAGCTGACCGGACGGGAGCTCGCCACGTGAGCGGCACCTTCACCCCGCGCCCCGGCGCCGCGCCGCTGCACCGGATGGTGCTCGCGCAGGCGTCCATGGAGGCCCGGCTGATGCTGCGCAACGGTGAGCAGCTGCTGCTCGCCGTCGTGATCCCCGTGATCGTGCTGGTCGGCGCGGTGCAGGGTGCGGACCGGATCGACCTGGAGCTCTCCGGGCGACCGATCGACGAGTTCGCCCCGGGCGTCCTCGCGCTCGCCGTGATGTCGACCGCGTTCACGTCGCTGGCGATCGCCACCGGCTTCGAGCGCCGGTACGGCGTCATCAAGCGGCTCGGCAGCTCGCCGCTCCCCCGCACCGGTCTGCTCCTCGGCAAGATCGGCGCGCTGCTGCTGGTCGAGCTGCTCCAGGGCGTGGTCATCACCGCCGTCGCGCTCGGCCTGGGCTGGGACCCGGACGTCTCCGTGCTGGGGGTGCTGCTGACCGTCGTGGCCGGCACCGCCGCGTTCGCCTCCCTCGGCCTGCTGCTGGCCGGTGCTCTCCGTGCGGAGGCGACGCTGGCGGCCGCCAACCTGGTCTACCTGCTGCTCATGGCTGGTGGGGCCGTCGTCCTGCCGTCGACGGCGTACGGCGCATTCGGCGACGTCGTCCGCTGGCTGCCCTCGGGCGCGCTGGGCGACTCGATGCGCGCCGCCCTCCTCGACGGCGCCCTCGACCCGATGGGCCTGGCCGTACTGGCCGGCTGGGCCGTGGTCGGCGCCGTCCTGACCGCGAGGACCTTCACGTGGGAGTGACGACGTTCCTGCGGCCGGTGGCCGCCCGACTCGCCCCCTGGCTGTGGCCGGTGGCCGTCGCCAACCTGCTGGCCAACATGCTGTTGGTGGTCACCGGCGCCGCCGTACGCCTGACCGGGTCGGGGCTGGGCTGCCCGACCTGGCCGCGGTGCACCGACGAGTCGTTCGTGACCCACCCGAGCATGGGCATCCACGGGGTCATCGAGTTCGGCAACCGGATGCTCACCTTCGTGCTGGTGGTGGTCGCCGTCCTCTGCGTGCTCGCCGCCTGGGGCACGCGGGACCGGCGTTCCACGCGACTCAGCACCATCGTGCTCCTCGGGGTGCCACTGCAGGCGGTCATCGGCGGGATCACCGTGCTCACCGACCTGAACCCGTGGGTGGTCTCGCTGCACCTGGTGGCCTCGCTGCTGATGGTCATGGTGTGCCTGGCGCTCCTCGACCACCTGCGCAGCCCGGCGCGCCCCGACGCGCCGCCGCTGCCCCGCGCCCTGGCGACCGCGGTGCTCGTCGTCGGCGCCGTGGTGCTCTACCTCGGCACCATGGTCACCGGCGCCGGGCCGCACGCCGGAGACCTCGAGGCGGTCCGCAACGGACTGACGCCCCGGGTGATCTCCCACGTGCACGCCGCATCGGTCTACGTCCTGGTGAGCCTGACCGTGGTCCTCCTGGTCGTCGCGGTGCGCCGCGCCGACCGGTGGCTGACCGTCGTCGTCGGCGCCCTGCTCGCCCTCGAGCTGGCCCAGGGCGTCGTCGGGTGGACGCAGTACCTCCTCGACCTGCCCGAGCTGCTGGTCGCCCTGCACCTGCTGGGCGCCTCGCTGCTGGCCGCCGGGTTCGCGCGGGTGTGGCTGGCGGTGCGGGCCCACGAGCCCGTGCAGGAGCACACCGGGCGGCTGCTGGCCTGGGCCGCCGGCCGGGACACGACGACCGCGGCGCGTCAGACCAGCGACGTGTAGATCCCCTCCAGCCGGGCCGCGACGCTGCTCTGGAGGAACCGCTTCACCTCGACCTGCCCGCGATCGGCGAGTCCGCGGGCCCGCGCGGGATCCGCGATGAGCGTCGCCAGCGACGACGCCAGCGCCGCCACGTCCCCCGGCGGTACGACGAGCGCCGACTCCCCCGGCACGACCATGTCCGCGATGCCGCCGCGCCCGGTGGTGACGAGCGGGGCCCCCACGGCCATCGCCTCCAGGACCGTGGTCGGGCACGGGTCGGGCCACTCGCTCGGCAGCACCGCGGCGACCGCGTGCCGGAAGCCCGACAGCACCCGTGCGTGCGCCCAGTGGTGGTGCACGTGCACCCCCTCCGGCAGCTCGCCCAGCGGATCCGCCGGGCGGCCCACGAGCACCAGCTCCGGGCGCGCCTCGGGCAGCCGACGCCAGGCCTCGAGCAGCGTCCGCACCCCCTTCTGCTCGCTCAGGTCCCCCGCGAAGAACAGGTACGGCGCCCGCGGGAGCGCCTCGTCGCGCACCGGCTCCGGCAGCGCGGTCAGCGCGTCCGGGACGAAGTTGGGGACCACCTCCCAGCGCACCCCCTGCTCGTCGAGCCGGTTGGCCTCGCCGACGTACCGGCTGACGGGGGTGAAGACGTCGACGACCCGCTTGCGGAGCGGGAGCTCGGCGGCCACCGCGGTGGCGACCAGCTGGCCCCGCCCGCGCCCGTAGTGGTCGGCGGCGCACGAGAGGCACTTGCGCAGTCCCGGACCGGAGCAGACCTCACCCTCGAACATGAACCGCTTGGTGGCGCAGACGTGGCTGTAGTCGTGCAGCGAGAGCACCAGCGGGAGCCGTCGCGCGGCCGGCAGCACGGCGTACGACGCGACGATCCAGTTGTGGGCGTGCACCACGTCCGGCTCCAGCCGCTTCACCAACCGGGCCAGGTCGCGGGTGGTCCACGGGTCCGGGACAGGTACGGCGAGCGGCCGGTCGGCGGTCGGGTAGAGCCGCGGCGCCCGGCGCCCGACGTGGTCGAGCAGGTGCACGGTCACGCCCGGGTCGCGCAGCGGAGCCAGGTCGGCGTCGAGGGTGGCCACATGCACGTCGTGACCGCGCTCCGCGAGCGCCACCGCCAGGTTGCGGACGTGCCGCTCCTCGCCCCCGATCACCGGCGGGTAGAGCTGGGCCAGCAGCAGGATCCTCACCCGCGGGCTCCGCGCAGCAGCCCGGCGAGCACGGCGACGCAGCCCAGCACCAGGCCTGCGGCCCGGCGTGGACGCCCACGAAGCAGTGCGGTCAGCACGGCGGCCGGCATCCGGCGCGCGAAGGCGGTCTCGGGGCCGAGCGCGCCCGAGGCCTCCTGCTGACGCGCCATCCGGGCCTTCATCCGGCCCTCGCCGTAGCAGCGGGCGGCGAAATAGCCCCAGGTGAGCCGGTCGACGGGCACCCGGTGGTGGATCCGGGCCTCGGGCTCGAAGGCGAAGACACCGCCGGTCGCGGCGGTGGCGCGCAGGCAGAAGTCCGCCTCCTCGCCGCCCCCGACCTCGGTGCCGTGGTGGCCGACCGTGGCGTCGAAGCCCCCCACCTCCAGGAAGACCGCGCGTCGGACGAGTGCGCAGCCCCCGAAGAAGTTGCGCACCCGCGCCGGCTCGGTCGGCATCCCCCGGTAGCTGCAGCCGACCACCCAGAGGAACTCGTCGGCCAGCCAGCCGGGTCGCGGCCCGGCGAAGTCGGCCAGGGACCGCCCGCTCGACCCGAGCACCTGCGGGTCCGCCATCGGGCGCAGCAGCATCGCGAGCCAGTCCGGCTCGGCGACGGCGTCGTCGTCCAGGAAGGCGACGAGGTCGGTGCCGAGCGCCTCCGCGCCCCGGGTCCGGGCCACCGAGACGCCCTGGTTGCGGCCCAGGCAGAGCACCTTCTCGTCGGGCAACGCGGTCCGGACGACGTCGGCGAGCGCCTCGTCGCCGTCCACGACGACCAGCACCTCCTCCGGCGGCCGGGTCTGGCCGCGGACGGACGCGACGGCACTCAACAGCTGGTCGAGCCGCTCGGCCCGGTGGGTGCAGACGAGCACCCCGACCGACGAGCTGGTGGGATCGGTCAGGTCCATGTCGTCCCCGTGGTCCTCAGGGCCGTACGGCGGGCTAGCCGCCAGGCCGGTGTCGCCGCGCGCTTGGCCAGGGGCAGGAGGCCGCGGGGGCCACCCGCCACCAGGTCCAGCAGCGTGGCCGGGTCGTGGTCGGGTCGCACGTGCAGCCGCGAGACGGCGTACGGGTCCTCGTCGGGCGCGTGCAGCCGGTGGCCGATCGCGCAGGCGTGGGCGTAGCCGGCGGCCGCCACCTGCCGGCGCAGCCGGCGGGCGTGGTAGCCGTGGGGATAGCAGAACGCGTCGACGCGCCGCTGGACGACGTCCTCGAGGACCGCCCGGCTCTCCCGCAGGTGGTCGGCCGCGTCCGCGGGCGGCAGCACGTCCATCGGGACGTGGACGGCGCCGTGGCTGCCCACCTCGATGCCGCCGGCGGCCACGTCGGCGAGATCGTCCGGGCCGAGCAGCGGCAGCCCGGACGCGCCGTCGGAGAGCCAGGAGGCGGTCCCGCCCAGGTCCCGGGTCGGTACGTAGAGGGTCGCGCTCGCCCGCGCGGCCGCCAGTACGGCGATCGCCTGCTCGGCGAAGTCGACGTACCCGTCGTCGAAGGTGAGGGCCACCGCCGTGCGACCCGCCGCGTGGGCGGCGAGCGCGTCGGACAGCCCGAGCAGCGCGTAGCCGGCCTCCGACAGGGCGGACAGCTGCTCGGCGAGCAGGCCGGTCGGCACGCTCAGGTCGGCGAACCGGCCGGGCATCGGGGTCCCGACGGCGTGGTACATCAGCACGGGCAGGTCGCTCATGCGGTCCTCGCCTCCTCCGCCCGCCGGACCAGCCGGGCGCGCGGTCCCAGCCGGCCCCGGGCGTAGCCCGCGGCGGTCGCGGCCAGGGCGGTGACGATGCCCGCGGCGCCCTGCCAGCCATCGCGGTCGCCCCGGGCGGCGCGGGCCAGCTCGCGCCGGACCCCGCCGGGGAGCACCCGGGTGACGTAGCCGCGCTCGACCGCGGTCGCGTCGGTGCTGCCGACCACGGCAGCCATCGCGGCCTTCGAGAGACCCTCCGCGTAGGAGCGCGTGCGCAGGTAGCGCCAGGTCGTGCGGTCGGCGGTGACCCGGTGGTCGACGACCGAGGCCGGCTCCAGGACCACTCGGGCGTGCGGGTGCCGCTGGCGCAGCCGGATGCAGAGCTCGGTCTCCTCGCAGCCCAGCGGCAGCGCCCCGATCCGGCCGGCCCCCTCCGCGAAGCCGCCGAGCTCCTCGAGCGCCGTACGACGGAAGGACATGCTGCAGCCCATCAGGTTGCGGACGTCGGCGCGTTCCTCGGGCAGTCCGCGGTAGGTGCAGCCGACGACCCAGTCGAGCTCCGTGGCCAGCTGGCCGGGGCGGGCGCCGTCCGGCCAGACCGGCCGGGCGGCGCCGCCGACCGCCAGCACGTCGGGGTCGTCGTACGGGTCGAGCATCCGCTCCAGCCAGTCGGGCCGCGGCACCGCGTCGTCGTCCAGGAACGCCACGACCTCACCGCGGGCGAGGCCGACGGCGGTGTTGCGGGCCCCGGAGAGACCGCGCAGCCGGGTGCTCGGGACCGCCTCGACGGCGGGGAAGGCCTCCCGCACACGGGCCAGCAGGTCGTCCTCGTGGTCGACGACGACCAGCACCTGGCTCGGGGCGACGGTCTGGGTCGCGAGGCCGTCCAGCGCCGCGACCAGGTCGGTCCAGCGCGCCGCGGTGTAGGCGCACACCACGGCGGTCACGTCAGGTCGGCGCGTCGTCCCCGTCATCGGCCGGCCGCCCGAGGAGGGAGCCCAGCCGCAGCCGGAACCGCGGGCAGGTGCCGGGGCACAGCGCGCAGTCGCTGCCCCGGCGCAGGTGGCGGTGTGCCGAGCGTGGGTGCCCGCAGCGGCACTCGGCCGCGTCGCTGCGCAGCGGACTGCGTGGCACGTCGTGTCTCCCCGGTCGTGGAACATCGAACGGACGCCCCATTCGTCCGGAGGTCGAAACGTAGCATCAGGACACGTCCTTCACGGCGCGACTCCACTGTTGCAGCGCGCGGTAGGTCTCCGAGGGCCGCAGGTCCTCGTCGAGCAGCGTCCAGGACGCGGGATTCCAGGGCGTCGGGTGCAGGTAGTACCACGACAGCACCTCGACGTACGGCGTGCAGGTGACCGCCCCGAGCGCCTCGCCGAGGTACTCTGCGCGGGTGGCGTCGGGGACGCCGGCCGCCTCGCTCCAGGCAGTGGTCGACCAACCGAGCTCGCCGACGTAGATCGGGACGTCCTCGTCGCCGTGCTCGACCATCAGCTCGTGCACGTCGCGGTAGCCGAGCAGGCTCTCGTCGACCGTCCCGAAGGTGCCGCGGAAGCGCGAGGCCGACGGGCGCTCCAGCGGGGCCGCTCCGTCGGTGTAGGGGTGCAGCCCGAGCAGGTCGAACGGTCGCTCGTCGCCGAGGGCGTCGTAGGTCCGGGTGAGGAAGCCGAGGTCGTTGCCGGCCAGTCCCCCGCTGACGACGAGGACGCCCGGGTCGGCCGCGCGCACCGCGTCGTACGTCGTGGTCAGCAGGCGGGCGAAGGCCGCCGGGTCCGGACCGGTGGCCCAGAAGTCGGCGCTGTTGGGCTCGGTCCAGGCCTCGAGGAACGCCGCGCGCCCGTCGAGGTGCTCGACGACGTCCGTCACGAACCGGGACCAGCGGGCGAGCTCGACCGTCGACAGGGGCGGACGCCAGCCGGTCGGCCCGACCAGGTCGAGCCGCGCCGTCCGGGCCCACTCCGGGAGACCGGAGAGCTGCACGCGCACCGTGAGGCCGCGCGCCCGGGCGGCGTCGACGACCCGGTCGAGACCGGACCAGTCGTAGCCCCCGGCCTGCGTGGGGCGAGCCATCTGCCACGACACTCCGGTCGACACGACCGACGCGCCGGCGTCCACGGCCCGCGCCACCAGCCGCTCCACCTCGGCCTGCGACAGCAGCGGGCGGGCCGGGTCGCCGGTGGCCGCCTGCACGCCGAGGTCGACCAGCGGACCCGGGCGGGCCGACGTCGGCGGGCAGGCGACGGCGTCGGGGACCGCCTCGGCCTGCGACCCGGAGGACCCGCCGCGGGCCGCGACGACGCCGAAGGCCACCGCCACGACCAGGACCACGGCGGCGGACGCGAAGGCCCAGCTCGCGGCGCCCCGCTCGGAGTGCGCACGAGCCCGACCGGGCAGCGCCGGCAGCTGCCAGGGCAGTCCGCCGAGCGCTCCGCGCACGAGGGGTACGGCGAGCAGCGCCTCGAGGGCGATCGCGGCCAGCCAGCCCACGGCCAGCCCGGGACCGCCGCCGACCACGCCGCCGAGCGCCGCGCCGGTCACCTCGAGCACGACCGCGGCGCCGGCCAGCCGGGTGGCCAGCGCGAACCGGCGCTGGACCCGCCACAGCGCGACCAGGTGATCCTTGACGACCATCCACAGCCCGGCCGGCACGAGCAGCGCGAGCAGGATCCAGGACTGCTCGGCGTACCCGTCACCGAAGACGTGCAGGGCCGGTCGGCCGAGCACCCAGGCTCCCAGGCAGAGCAGCAGACTGAGCCCCAGCGAGGCGGGCAGGGTGGTGGACATGCTGGCGCGGAGCTCCTCGGGAGTGACCCGCGAGCCGTGCGCGAAGAGCGCGACCGCGAGCAGGTACGGCGGCAGGAAGACGAAGGTGGCCACCAGCCAGGCGATCGCGAACTCGGCGTTGCCGACCGACGACAGGGTGAGCGCCGCGACGACCGGCATCAGCTGCGGGCCCGCGGCGAGGGAGAGGTTGAGGCCGTGGTGCCGCAGCGCGGCCCGGCCGTACGACGTGACGTCGGCGCCGAGCGCCGGTCCGCCGGCGGCTCGGGGCAGCCGGAGGGCGAGGAGCGCGCCGCCGATCGAGACCAGCAGGGGCAGCACCCAGCAGACCATCAGCACGGTCGCGTCGCGGACGCCGCCGAGCAGCAGCGCGGCGGCCAGCGGGAACCGGAGGCCGGCCGCGACCGTGTTGCGGACGACCTGGACGCGGGAGCGGCGCAGCCCGAGGACGGCCTCGTCGAGGACGACGGCCCAGCCGGCGGCGACGACGCCCGCGACGAGCACCGGGGCCCCGAGGCCGTCCACGGCCGCACGCAGGTTGTCGCCCAGCGCTCCCCCCTGACCGAGGACGGCCACCAGCCCCCCGACGAGCGTGCCGGCGACCGCGACCGCGGCCAGCGCCCGCAGCACCAGCTGGTGCTGGCGGCCCGGCACGTGCCGCGGGAGCTCGGCGATCAGCAGGGTGCCGAGCCCGAGGGCCGTGGCCGTGCCGAGCAGGGTCTGGGTGCTGATCGCCGCCGCGGCGACGCCGACCTCGTGGCCCGGGACCAGCCGGGCCACCATGACCCAGAAGAGCAGGCCGAGTGCGGTGCCGATCACCTGGGCGCCCAACAGCGAGCGGAACGGGGCCAGGATCCCGCTGTCGGTCCGGGCCCTCACGAGAGCGTCCCGGTGACGGGCGGCGGGAGCGGCTGGTCGGGCAGCTGGTGCTCCCACGCGGCGCGGGTCGCCACGCCGGTCGCGGCGAGCAGCACCACGGCCGCGACCACGACCGGCCAGGGCACCCGCGGGACCCGCGGGCGGGCCGGCAGCCCGGCCAGCACGAGCACCCCGGCGAGCAGGACCAGCGACCCCGCGACCGGGGGCATCCCCAGCTGCACGCCGGCGGCGCCGACGAGCATCAGGGCGGGCAGGGCGAGCAGCAGGCAGGCCAGGTCGACGCGCCGGCGGACGACCAGCAGCAGGCCGACCAGCAGCAGGACGGCCGCCGCGCCCGCCTGGGCCGGGTTCCAGGACCCCGGCAGCCCGGGCGGCTCGCGGTCGGCCCAGGTCCGGGGCTCGCCGCGCAGCGAGCGGACGTCGTACACCCGGATCGGGCCGTCGAGCACCAGGTCGAAGCCGGGGGTGATCGCGAACTTTGTGATGCTGACCGGGTCGACGGTGACGGCGCCCGGGCCGAACGACGAGCCGGCCTCGAAGAACGAGCCGGAGCGCACGGTCTGGCCGGCGAGGCGGGTGTCGACCACGACGAAGTCGACCTCGCCCTCCCGGAGCAGGCCGAGCTCGGCGTCGGTCAGCCAGCGGGCCGCGAAGACCGGGGTCGCGTTGACCGATCCGGAGGTGCCGGTCACGGGCAGGACGGGGGCGAAGTTGGGCAGCACCCGGTTGAGCGTGGTGTCGGAGGCGATCCGCGAGCCCGCGGGCAGGTAGGTGCCGGCCCACTCCCCCACCGCGACCGCCTCGGCGTCCACCGAGCGCTGCTCGGCACCGGCGACGTACGGACCGGGGACCCGCTGCCAGTCCGGACCGCTGCCGAGGATCGTGCCGCCGAGCACCAGCACCACCGCGCCGGCCGTGACCAGCCCGCGCAGCTGGCCGGACCGCGACGCGACCCAGATCCCGACGACCAGGGCGAGTCCGAGGCCGACGAAGGTGGAGGCCCGGTCCGCGACCTCGGAGGCCGTGGGCGAGAAGCGCGTGAGCGGCAGTGCCGGGTAGACGACCGCCAGCCCGAGCGGCAGCAGCCGCACCGGCCGGCTGGGCAGGGTCCGCCCGCGCAGGCCGGCCCAGGCGGACGGCACCAGCAGCAGGCACCACAGCAGGATCGCCGCGGCCATCACACCGACCTGCCACACCGGAGCCGGGTCGCCCCCTCCGTCGGCGAGCAGCTGGCGGCCCGTGTCGAGCTGCAGGAGCGCCCGCAGCTCGGAGCCCGCGGTCTCGAAGACCGGCCCGAGGTACGACGCCAGCAGCGGCACGACCAGCGCGGTCCAGGCGGCGGTGACCAGCGCCGCCAGGGCGACCGTCGTCCCCGCGAGCCGGGCCCGACGCCGCTCGCGGCCGACCAGATGCAGCACCGCCAGGGCGGCCAGGCCGAGGAGGGCCAGCCAGGAGGTCAGGTGGTGGGTGACGGTCAGCGCGGCCAGGCACACCTGGGCGGCGACCAGCGGCAGCCACGGCCAGCGGGCGGGGTCGTCGTACGCGCGAAGCAGGAAGGCGGCCGCGGCGACGAGCAGCGCGACCGCGACCGTCTGGTAGCTGTACTGGGCGTTGAAGAAGTAGAACTGCGAGGTCGCGGCGTAGAGCAGCACGACCGTCGAGCCGACCCGGGTGGAGCCGCCGACCCGGCTCGCCAGCGCGAAGAGCGCCACCACGAAGGCGGCGCGGGCGAGGAGCACCACGGCGACCTGGCAGACCATCAGCGGGAGCCCGGTCAGCCAGGCCACCGCCGCCGTGGCCAGCTCCAGGCCCGGGTAGTGCGGGCTCACCGGCAGCATCGGGTTCGACGCGAACCAGCCGTCGCCGCCGGTCAGGCCGAGCAGCGTGGTGACGTGCAGCGACTCGTCGAAGCGGGTGGCCAGCACCGGGTTCGAGAGCAGGTACGACGCGTGCAGCAGCAGGGTCAGCGCGAGCGACCCGGCCAGCCGCTGGGTGCCGCTCAGCCCGCGGCCGGTGAGCACCGGCGCGAAGACGGCCACCAGCAGGACGAGGCCGCCGTACCAGGCGACCAGGGCGGGGCCGGTCGAGCCGGCCCAGCCCAGCGCGTAGCCGACCGCCTGGAGCAGCAGCGCGGCCGAGCCCGCCAGGGTCGCCAGGGCGACCGGGCGGCGCACGCGGGAGGGCGCGGCCGGCGAGGGCGCCGGCCGCTCGAGGGTCAGCGTCATGCAGCCCTCACGGGGATGGGGCCGGCGCCGGCGGGCAGCACCTCGGAGTAGAGGTCGGCCAGCGCAGTGGTGCAGCCCTCCCAGGTCGGCAGCTCGGCCGGCCCGGGGACGACCGGGGCGGTCAGCTGGGCGTCCAGCGCCGCCGCCACGGCCGCGGGGCCGGCCGCGGGATCCAGGCCCACGGCCCAGCCCCGGTCGGCGAGCTCGGTCAGGCCGGAGGTCCGGCTGACCACGACGGGCCGACCGGCGACCAGTGCCTCCATCACGGCCACCGGATGCGCCTCGTAGTCGCTGAGCAGCGCCACCACGCCGGCGTGGGCCAGCGCGTCGGCCATTGCGGCCCGGTCGACGGGCGGCACCAACCGCACGCTGACCCGGTCGGCGACTCCCAGCCGCGCGGCCAGGGCCAGGAGCTCGGCCTCGTAGGGGCCGCTGCCGAGGATCTCGACCCGGGCGCCGGGACGGGTCTCCAGCAGGTGCGGCAGCGCCTCGATCACCCGGTGGTGCCCCTTGTAGCGCTCCAGGCGCCCGGCGCTGACCACCAGGTCGGCCTCCGGCTGGACGATCTCGTGCACCGGGGGCAGGGCGCCGCCGTTGCGGACCAGGCGGACCCGCGGCTCGGGACCGACGACCGCCTGGAAGCGGGCGACCTCGAAGTCGGAGACGCCGACCAGCGCGCGAGCCCGGCGCAGCAGGGGCGCGAGCAGCCGGAACTGGGTGCTGCGCGCCCGGGAGCGGAAGGCCGAGGACGACCCGCCGCTGTGGAAGGTGAGCACGAACGGCGTACGCCGCAGCACCGCGGCCAGCATGGCCAGCGGCGGCACCAGGGTGTGGATGCCCTGGACGTGCACCAGGTCGGCCCGGGTGCGCAGGACGGCCAGAAGGAGACCGGGGCTGAGGTACCAGTCGCGGGTGCGCGGGTAGGCCCGGAAGCGACGGACGACGTACCCCTCGACGCGCTCGGCGCGGGGCAGCGTGCCGCTGCGGTCGGTGGTCAGCACCTCGACGTCGACGCCGGCCTCGGCCAGGCGTCGAGCCACCTCGGCGACGTGCGCCTCGATGCCGCCGATCTCGGGCTGGCTGCGGGCGGTGACCATCGCGACGCGGGTCGCGCCGCTCATGACGCGATGGAGACGCGGCGGCGCGCAGCGGCACCGACCGGAGCCGGTACGGCGCGGGCGCGGGCGCGGCGGTGCTCGGTGCGGACCGTGCGCAGCACCCGCAGCCCGTCGGAGACCGCGTGCAGGTTGCTCTCGCCGAAGATCCGGAGCCGCTCGACGCTGGGCACCTCGGTGATCGCGACCCGGGCCGCCGCGAAGCGGCAGTTGATCACGGTCTCGATCTCGAAGCCGTCGCCCCACAGCATCTTGCCGCTCGCCGGGCCCGGGACGTCCGGGTCGGGCAGGTCGAGCACCGGCAGCTGGTCGGCCCAGAAGGCGTTGTAGCCGTAGCAGAGGTCGCTGAAGGCGGTGCCGAACGCCCGGTTGGTCACGGCGTTGAGGAACTCGTTGCCGGCCCGGCGGACCGGCGTGATGTCGGCGCTGCCACCGCCGGCGCAGAAGCGACTGCCCTTCGCGAAGTCGGCGCCGGCCCGCAGGGCGTCGACGAAGCGCGGGATCTCCGCGGGGTCGGCGCTGCCGTCGGCGTCGAACATCACGACGACGTCGCCCGTCACCCGGGCGAAGCCGGCCGCCAGGGCGTTGCCCTTGCCACGGCGGACCTGGGTCACCACCTCGATCCCGGGCATCACCTCCCGGCCGACGGCGACGGTGCCGTCGACCGAGCCGCCGTCGACGAGGACGACCTGGTGCACCTCTGGCAGCTCGGGCAGCACCCGGGTGAGGTTGCGGGCCTCGTTGAGCGCGGGGATCACCACGCTGATGCGCGGGTCGTCCGGTCGGTCCGTTCGTGGTCGGTGCGCGTGCGGCTGCATCTGGTCCAAGACCCCCCAAGGTCGCCATGGGGGTGCCACGGTCTTGACCCCCCGGTCGCGCCGACCGGGTTGCGACCGGCGCCACTAGACCCCTGCCCGACCTGGGTGGCCTTTACACACGATTCGACGTGCGACGGCTCACTTCAGTGAACATTTGTACTTCAACATGCGCCCGGGGGTGTCCGGCAGGCTCAGCGGGTGAGCAGGGGATCCAGCGCGACCGCGACGAAGAGCAGCGTGAGGTAGAGGTTCGAGTGGTGGAACAGCCGCATCGGCTGGATCACCGAGAGGTCCTCGGTGCCCTTGGTCCGCCGCCACATCCGGTGCGCCTCGACCAGGAAGACCGCGCCCAGGATCGCGGCTGCGACCGGGTACACCGGTCCGGTGCTCGCGACCGGCCACAGCAGCAGCGAGGTCGCCACCATCACCCAGCTGTAGAGGACGATCTGCCGGCCGACCTCGCGGGCCGGCTTCACGACCGGCAGCATCGGGACGTCGACGTTCGCGTAGTCCTCGCGGTATCGCAGAGCCAGCGCCCAGGTGTGCGGCGGGGTCCAGAAGAAGACCACCATGAAGAGCACGACCGGCGTCCAGGACAGCGACCCGGTGACGGCGGTCCAGCCGATCAGGGTCGGGAAGCAGCCGGCGATCCCGCCCCAGACGATGTTCTGGGTGGTGCGCCGCTTCAGCAGCATGGTGTAGCCGAAGACGTAGAACGCGATCGCGGTCACCGACAGCACGGCCGACAGCGCGTTGACGCCGACGTAGAGCACCACGGTCGAGAGGATGCCGAGGACGAACCCGAAGACCAGGGCCGCCCGGGGCGACACGATGTGCCGCGGCAGCGCCCGCCGACGGGTACGACGCATCTGCTCGTCGATGTCGCGGTCGTAGACGCAGTTGAAGACCGAGGCCGAGCCGGCCGAGAACGTGCCGCCGAGCACGGTCCACACGACGGCGTCGAGGTCGGGGACCCCACGGGCCGCGTAGAACATCACCGGCACGGTGGTCAGGAGCAGCAGCTCGATGACCCGCGGCTTGGTGAGGCCGACGTACGCCATCACGACGTCGCGGAAGGACGCGCGGGCTCCGGGCTCCCCCGGGTCGCTCTGCTGGGCTGCAGAGGCCGACTGGCCGACGTACGTCACAGGTGTCCTCAGCAGATCTCGGGAGCGTGGAGCGGGTGTGAGTCTATCGCGCGGCGTGAGTAGGCTCGGAGGTGCCTGATCACCCCGGAGAGGAACCCCGTGAGCACTGCTGCTGGACTGGACTGGACCGAGCTCGACGAGAAGGCCGTGGACACCGCGCGGGTGCTGGCGATGGACGCCGTGCAGCAGGTCGGAAACGGCCACCCCGGAACGGCCATGAGCCTCGCCCCCGCGGCGTACCTGCTCTTCCAGAAGGTGATGCGCCACGACCCGGCCGACCCGACCTGGATCGCCCGCGACCGCTTCGTGCTGTCGTGCGGTCACTCGAGCATCACGCTCTACACGCAGCTCTACCTCGGTGGCTTCGGCCTCGAGATCGAGGACATCAAGGCGCTGCGCACCTGGGGCTCGAAGACGCCCGGCCACCCCGAGCTCGGCCACACCGCCGGCGTCGAGGTGACCACCGGACCGCTGGGCCAGGGCGTCGCCAACGCCGTCGGCATGGCCCTGTCGGCCCGCCGCGTGCACGGTCTGCTCGACCCGAAGGCCGCGCCGGGCGAGAGCCTCTTCGACCACCAGGTCTACGCGCTCTGCTCCGACGGCGACCTGCAGGAGGGCGTCAGCGGCGAGGCGAGCTCGATCGCCGGCACCCAGCAGCTCGGCAACCTGACGGTGATCTACGACCGCAACAAGATCTCGATCGAGGGCGACACCGACATCGCCTTCACCGAGGACGTCGCCGCGCGCTACGAGGCCTACGGCTGGCACGTCCAGACCGTCGACTGGACCAACGGCGGCAAGAAGTACGTCGAGGACGTCCCCGCCCTGTACGACGCCGTCCGCGCCGCGGGCGAGGTGACCGACAAGCCGTCGCTCATCGTGCTCGACACGATCATCGCCTGGCCCGCCCCGAACGCCCAGGGCACCGAGAAGGCCCACGGGTCCGCGCTCGGCGACGCCGAGGTCGCGGCCACCAAGGAGATCCTGGGCTGGGACCCGGAGCAGCGCTTCCAGGTCCCGCCCGAGGTCATCGAGCACACCCGGGCGCTGCGCACCCGCGGCTCCGGCTGGGGCCGGGAGTGGGACGAGAAGTACGCGGCCTGGGCGAAGGCCAACCCCGAGGGCGAGCAGCTGCTCCACCGGCTGAAGAGCCGCGAGCTGCCCGAGGGCCTCGCCGACCTGCTGCCGACCTTCGAGGCCGACGCCAAGGGCGTGGCCACCCGGGCCGCCTCCGGCAAGGTCATCAACGCGCTCGCCGGCGCCCTGCCCGAGCTGTGGGGCGGCTCGGCCGACCTGGCCGGCTCCAACAACACCACCATCACCAGCGCCCCGTCGGTCGGACCGGCCGTCGCCGAGGTCGGCGAGTGGTCCACCGACCCCCTCCAGGGCCGCGTGCTCCACTTCGGCATCCGCGAGCACGGCATGGGCGCGATCATGAACGGCATCGCGGCCGACAAGCTGACCCGCGTCTTCGGCGGCACCTTCCTCACCTTCTCCGACTACATGCGCGGCTCGGTCCGCGTCGCGGCCCTCAGCAAGCTGGCCGTGACCTACGTCTGGACCCATGACTCCATCGGACTCGGCGAGGACGGCCCGACCCACCAGCCGATCGAGCACCTGGCCGCGCTGCGGGCCATGCCGGGCCTCGACGTGATCCGCCCGGCCGACGCGAACGAGACGGCCGCCGCGTGGCTGGCCGTTCTGCACCACCTCGACCGGCCGTCGGCCCTGATCCTGACCCGCCAGAACGTGCCGGTCTTCCCGCGCGGCACCGACGGCTTCGCCACGACCGACGACGTCGCCAAGGGCGGTTACGTCCTGGTCGACGCCGAGAGCGGCGACCCCGACGTCGTCCTGATCGGCACCGGCTCCGAGGTCCAGCTCGCCGTCGAGGCGCGCGAGCTGCTGGCCGCCGACGGCATCTCGGCGCGCGTCGTGTCGATGCCCTGCCAGGAGTGGTTCGAGGAGCAGTCGGTGGCCTACCGCGAGACCGTCATCCCGCCGACCATCAAGGCGCGCGTCGCCGTCGAGGCCGGCGTCAAGCAGGGCTGGCGCGAGTACGTCGGCGACCACGGCCGGATCGTCTCGATCGACCAGTACGGCGCGTCGGCCGACTACGCCCGCATCTACACCGAGTACGGCGTCACCGCGCAGGCCGTGGCCGACGCCGCCCGCGACAGCATCCGGGTCGCCACCGTCTGATCCGGTGTCCGACCCGCTGCACCCCACCAGCACCCACCTCAGGAGGAACCCATGAGTGACCGCTTGGAAGCGCTGGCCAACGCCGGCGTGTCGATCTGGCTCGACGACCTGTCCCGCGAGCGCATCGAGACCGGCAACCTGGCCGATCTGGTCAAGGAGAAGTCGGTCGTGGGGGTGACCACCAACCCGACCATCTTCGCGAGCGCCATCGCCAACGGCGAGCGCTACGACGAGCAGGTCCGCAAGCTCGTCGCGGCCGGCGAGCCCGTCGACAAGGTGATCTTCGAGCTCACCACCGAGGACGTCCGCAACGCGTGCGACGTGCTCGCGCCGGTCGCCGAGCGCACCGCCGACGACGGCCGTGTCTCGATCGAGGTCGAGCCCGACCTGGCCAACGACACCGAGAAGACCATCGCCTCGGCGCAGGCCCTCTGGAAGGCCGTCGACCGGTCGAACGCGTTGATCAAGATCCCGGCGACCAAGGAGGGCCTGCCGGCCATCACCGCGGTCGTCGCCCAGGGCATCAGCGTCAACGTCACCCTGATCTTCGGCGAGCAGCGCTACCGCGAGGTCATGGACGCCTACCTCACGGGCCTGGAGCAGGCCCGCGACGCCGGCCTCGACCTCAGCGGCATCCGCTCGGTCGCCTCGTTCTTCATCAGCCGCATCGACACCGAGGTCGACGCCCGCCTCGACAAGATCGGCACCGACGAGGCGAAGGCGCTGAAGGGCAAGGGCGCCGTCGCCAACGCCCGCGTCGCGTACGCCGCCTTCACCGAGGTCCTGGCCAGCGACCGCTGGGCCGTCCTCGCCGAGGCCGGCGCGAACCCGCAGCGCCCGCTGTGGGCGTCGACCGGGGTCAAGAACCCCGACTACTCCGACACCCTCTACGTCACCGACCTGGTCGTGGCCGACACCGTCAACACGATGCCGGAGAAGACCCTCGAGGCGTTCGCCGACCACGGCGAGGTGCACGGCGACCAGGTCACCGGCAAGGCCGACGAGGCCCGCCAGGTCCTCGACGAGCTGACCGCCGCCGGCATCGACTTCGAGAACGTCCTGTGGACGGTCGAGCAGGAGGGCGTCGACAAGTTCAAGAAGTCGTGGACCGAGCTCGTGGAGACCGTCGAAGGGCAGATGGAGAAGGCCCGCTCGTGACCGACGCCCCGGTGGACCCGACCTCGACGGCCGCCTGGGGCCGCCTCACCGAGCTGGCTGAGGCCTTCGAGCCCGACCTGCGCTCCTGGTTCGCCCAGGACGCGGGTCGGGTCGAGCGGCTCACCTTCGGGGCGGGCGACCTGGTCGTCGACCTCTCGAAGGCACTGCTCGACGCCGACGTCCTCGCCGCCCTGCTGGACCTGGCCGACGAGGTCGGCCTGGCCGAGCGACGGGAGGCGATGTTCCGCGGTGAGCACATCAACGTCACCGAGGACCGCGCCGTCCTGCACACCGCCCTGCGGCTGCCGGCCGACGCGACCCTCGTGGTTGACGGGCAGGACGTCGTCGCCGACGTGCACGAGGTGCTCGAGCGGGTCTACGCGTTCGCCGAGCAGGTCCGCAGCGGCGCCTGGACCGGCGTCACCGGCGAGCGGATCCGCACGGTCGTCAACATCGGGATCGGCGGCTCGGACCTCGGCCCGGTGATGGCCTACGAGGCGCTGGCGGCCTACCGCCAGGACGGCCTGGAGTGCCGGTTCATCAGCAACATCGACCCGACCGACGCGGCCACGACGCTGTCCGGGCTGGACCCGTCCACGACCCTGTTCATCGTCTCGAGCAAGACCTTCGGCACCCTGGAGACGCTGACCAACGCGCGACTGGCCAAGGCCTGGCTGCTCGAGGGCCTGGCCGGCCAGGACGAGGCGGACGCCGTACGACGGCACTTCGTCGCGGTCTCGACCGCGCTCGACAAGGTGGCCGACTTCGGGATCGACCCCGCCAACGCGTTCGGCTTCTGGGACTGGGTCGGCGGCCGCTACTCGATGGACTCCGCGATCGGCACCTCGCTCGTGGTGGCGATCGGCCCGGACCGGTTCGCCGAGCTGCTGGCCGGCTTCCACGCGATGGACGAGCACTTCCGCACCACCGAGACCGCGCACAACGTGCCGGCCCTGATGGGGCTGCTCAACGTCTGGTACACCAACTTCCTCGGCGCCCAGACCCACGCGGTGCTCCCCTACGCCCAACTGCTGCACCGGTTCCCGGCCTACCTCCAGCAGCTGACCATGGAGTCGAACGGCAAGGGCGTGCGCTGGGACGGCACCCCGGTCACCGCCGACACCGGCGAGGTGTTCTGGGGCGAGCCCGGCACCAACGGCCAGCACGCGTTCTACCAGCTGATCCACCAGGGCACCCGGCTCATCCCGGCCGACTTCATCGCGTTCGCGAACCCGTCGTACCCCTTGCAGGACGGCGACACCGACGTGCACGAGCTGTTCCTGGCCAACTTCCTGGCCCAGACCCGGGCGCTGGCCTTCGGCAAGACCGCCGACGAGGTCCGGGCCGAGGGCACCGCAGAGGCCGTCGTACCGGCCCGCGTGTTCGAGGGCAACCGGCCGACCACCTCGATCATCGCCCCCGAGCTGACCCCGTCGGTCCTCGGTCAGCTGATCGCGCTCTACGAGCACCTCACCTTCGTGCAGGGCGTGGTCTGGGGCATCGACAGCTTCGACCAGTGGGGCGTCGAGCTCGGCAAGCAGCTCGCCCAGCAGGTCGGGCCGGCGATCGCCGGCGACGCCGACGCCCTCGCCGAGCAGGACGCGTCCACGCGCGCCCTGATCGCCTACTACCAGGAGCACCGGCGCCGATGACGCCTCCGCCGTACGTCAACCCGCTGCGCGACCCCGCCGACCGCCGCCTGCCCCGGATCGCCGGGCCCTGCGGCCTGGTCCTCTTCGGGGTGACCGGCGACCTGTCGCGCAAGAAGGTCATGCCGGCCATCTACGACCTGGCCAACCGGGGGCTGCTGCCGCCCGGGTTCAGCCTGGTCGGGTTCGCCCGCCGTGACTGGGCCGACCAGGACTTCGCCCAGATCGTCCACGACTCGGTGAAGGAGCACGCGCGCACCGAGTTCCGCGAGGAGGTCTGGCGCCAGCTCGCCGAGGGCATCCGCTTCGTGCCGGGCGCCTTCGACGACGACCAGGCCTTCGCCCAGCTGCGCCGGACCATCGAGGAGCTCGACGAGCTGCGCGGCACCGAGGGCAACCACGCCTTCTACCTCGCGATCCCGCCGGGCGCCTTCGGGCAGGTCGTCGGCCAGCTCGACGAGCACGGCCTGGCCCGGGCCTCCGACGGGTCCTGGCGGCGGGTGGTCATCGAGAAGCCGTTCGGTCACGACCTGGCCTCCGCCCAGGAGCTCGACCGGGTGCTGGCCGGGGTCTTCTCCGAGGACTCGGTCTTCCGCATCGACCACTACCTCGGCAAGGAGACGGTCCAGAACATCCTGGCCATCCGGTTCGCCAACGAGATGTTCGAGCCGCTCTGGAACGCCAACTACGTCGACCACGTGCAGATCACCATGGCCGAGGACGTCGGGATCGGCGGGCGCGCCGGCTACTACGACGGCATCGGCGCCGCCCGCGACGTGATCCAGAACCACCTGCTCCAGCTGATGGCCCTGGTCGCCATGGAGGAGCCGACGTCCTTCGACGCCGAGAGCCTGCGGATCGAGAAGCAGAAGGTGCTCTCCTCGGTGACGCTCCCCCGCCGCCTCGACCTCACCACCGCCCGCGGGCAGTACGCCGCCGGCTGGGCCGGGGGCCAGAAGGTCGGCGGCTTCCACGACGAGGACGGCGTCGCCGCCGACTCCACCACCGAGACGTACGCCGCCGTCACCCTGCACGTCGCCACCCGCCGCTGGGCCGGTGTGCCGTTCTACCTCCGCACCGGCAAGCGCCTCGGCCGTCGGGTCACCGAGGTCGCGGTCGTCTTCAAGCGCGCTCCGCACCAGCCGTTCAGCGAGAACTCGACCGAGGAGCTGACCCAGAACGCCCTGGTGATCCGGGTCCAGCCCGACGAGGGCATGACCGTCCGGTTCGGCTCCAAGGTGCCCGGCACCCAGATGGAGATCCGCGACGTCAACATGGACTTCGTCTACGGCGGCACCTTCACCGAGTCGTCGCCGGAGGCCTACGAGCGGCTCATCCTCGACGTGCTGTTGGGCGACCCGCCGCTCTTCCCGCGCAGCGAGGAGGTCGAGCTGTCCTGGAGGATCCTGGACCCGATCCTCGAGGCGTGGGCCAAGAAGGGGACGCCGGAGCCGTACGCCTCCGGCGGCTGGGGACCCGAGTCCGCGGACAAGATGCTGGCCCGCGACGGCCGGACCTGGAGAAGGCCATGATCGAGCTCCTGGACACCAACTCCTCGAAGATCGCGGCAGAGTTCCTGCGCGCCCGGACCCGGGCCGGCAGCCCCGCGATGGGCATGGTGATGACCCTGGTCATCGTGGTCGACGAGGACGACGCCGAGGACGCCATGCGGGTCGCCCGCGAGGCCGCCCACGAGCACCCCGCCCGGGTGCTCGGCGTGATCCTCGGCGACGCACGCGGAGCGGGCGTCGTGAACGCCCAGGTCGGCACCGGCTCGGGCTGGACCGGCGAGACCGCGCTGATCCGGCTGAAGGGCGAGGTGGTCAAGCACCCGGAGTCCGTCGTACTGCCGCTGCTGCTGCCGGACTCGCCGGTCGCCGCGTGGTGGCCGACCGACCCGCCCGAGGACCCCGCCGCCGACCCGCTCGGCCGGCTGGCGCAGCGCCGGATCACCGACGCCGCCGGGGCGACCAAGGCCCGCACGAAGGCCATCCACGTGCAGTGCGCCCGCTACACGCGCGGCAACACCGACCTGGCCTGGACCCGGATCACCCCGTGGCGCGCCCTGCTCGCCGCGGCCCTCGACCAGCACCCGCTGAAGGTCACCGGTGCCTCGGTGGCCGGCGAGAAGGTGAGCCCGTCGGCCGACCTGCTGGTCGCCTGGCTGGCCCACCGCCTCCGGATCCCCGTCGAGCGGACCACCACCGCGGGTCCCGGCATCACCGAGGTGGTGCTGGAGACCGCCGCGGGACCGATCCGGATCTCGCGCGCCGACGGCAAGAACGCGACCTTCGCGACCCCCGGTCGGCCGGACCGCCCGATCGCCCTGAAGCGGCGTGACCTGCCCCAGCTGCTCGCCGAGGAGCTGCGTCGCCTCGACGAGGACGACGTGTACGCCGCCACCGCCCGCTACCTGGCCCAGCAGGACCAGCAGACCGCGCCCACCCGGAAGAAGGCCTCGTCGTGACCGTCTCCCCCCGCATCGAGGTCCACCCGGACGCCGCCGACCTGGCCACGGCGGTGGCGGGCGAGCTGCTGTCCCGGCTGGCCGACGCCCAGGACGCCGGCCGGGTCCCCCACGTCGGGCTGACCGGCGGCAGCATCGCGGAGGCGATCCACCGCGAGATCGCCCGGCTCTCCCCCGGCTCCGAGGTCGACTGGACCCGGGTCGTGGTCTGGTGGGGCGACGAGCGGTTCGTCGCCCCGGACTCCGCCGACCGCAACGCGGTCGACGCCCGTGCGGCGTTCCTCGACGCGCTGGGCGTCCCGGCCGAGCACGTGCACGAGATGCCGTCGACCGCCGACGCGCCGGACGTCGACGCCGCCGCCGCGTCGTACGCCGCCGAGCTGCGCGAGCACGGGGCCGGCCAGTTCGAGGTGCTGATGCTCGGCATGGGCCCCGACGGCCACGTCGCGTCGCTCTTCCCCGGTCACCCGGCGCTCGACGTCACCGGCCAGGTGGCGGTCGGGGTCACCGGCTCCCCCAAGCCGCCGCCCGAGCGGGTCACGCTGACCTTCGACGCGCTCAACCGCTCGGCGTCGGTGTGGTTCCTGGTCAGCGGCGAGGGCAAGGCCGAGGCGGTCGCCCGCGCCCACGCCGGCACCGCCGACGCGCCGGTCGACCCGCACGACGTCCCGGCGGCCGGCGTGACCGGCCAGGAGGAGACCATCTGGTTCCTCGACCGGGCCTCCGCGTCCCTGCTCTGACACGGATGGGGGCGCACCACCCGCGGCACGCGACGACCGACTCGCGGTGGATGCGCCGCCTGACCCTCGCCGTCGTCCTGCCCCTGGCCGTCGTCACCCTCGTCGCGGTCGTGTGGCTCTGGCCCTCGGACGGACCCGACCGCGCCGACTCGGCCGCCGAGGAGTTCTCGGGGCTCGTGACCGGCCTGGACCGGCAGCCCTGCACCGAGGAGCTCAGCGACGACGTCAACGGCTGCGGCACCGCGACGGTCGAGCTGACCGAGAGCGGGCAGACCCGGGAGCGCGACGTCGCGCTGCCCAACGGCGCCGGCGCGCCCCGGGTGGCCGAGGGCGACCAGGTGGTGCTGATCGCGACGCCGGGGCCGGACGGGGCGTCGTACACGATCGTCGACCACCGGCGCGGCAGCCAGATGTGGGTCCTGGCGATCGCGTTCGCCCTGGCGGTGGTCGCGTTCGGCCGCTGGCGCGGCCTGCTGGCGCTCGGGGGGCTCGCCGTGACCTTCGGAGTGCTCCTCGCCTTCGTGGTCCCCGCGATCCTGGCCGGTGAGTCACCGCTGCTCGTGGCCGTCGTCGGCTCCGCCCTGATCGCCCTGGTCGTCCTGTACCTCACCCACGGCCTCACGCTCTCGACGACGGTCGCGCTCGTCGGAACGCTCGGCAGCCTGGCGCTGACCGGGCTGCTCGGCTACGGAGCCGTCGCCGCGCTGCACCTCACCGGCGTCACCGACGACCTCTCCGCCTCCGTCGGGGACACCTACGGCGTCGACACCGCGGGCCTGCTGCTGGCCGGCATCGTGATCGGCTCGCTCGGCGTGCTCGACGACGTCACCATCACCCAGGCCGCCACCGTCGCCGAGGTCAAGCAGGCGGATCCGTCGTACGGCTTCCGGCAGCTCTACCGCGCCGGCAGCCGCGTCGGTCGGGCCCACGTCGCGTCGGTGGTCAACACCATCGTCCTGGCGTACGCCGGCTCCTCGCTGCCCCTGGTGATCCTCATCGTCGCCAGCAACGACTCGCTCGGAGGCGTCGTCACCAACCAGGTCATCGCGCAGGAGATCGTGCGCAGCGCGGTCGCGACCCTCGGCCTGGTCGCCGCGGTGCCGATGACCACGGCACTGGCCGCGCTCACGCTCACCCGCGTCCGCTGAGATGGCGAGGGCCGAGGGGGCGTGCAGGCGAGCAGTGCTCAGCGCGTGCGTGATGAGCACCGCGGAGCGTGCGATCCCTCGGACCTCGTCATCTGAGCCCCCGGCGGACGTCGGTCAGGAGGTCGGCGAACGTCCGGCCCGGCCACTCCGGGAGCTCGCAGCCAGCCCGGTCGACGACCAGCTTCTGGGGGTGCCGGCCGTCGAGCAGGACGGCGGCGTCCGTCGTACCGTGGCGGCGCTCGGGGCGCGAGGCGACCAGCACCCGGAGACCCGCCGGCAGAGCGGCCTGCACCTCGGCCAGCGTGGGGTGCGGATCTTGCCGGAGTGGTGTCCCGTCGGGCCGCAGTGCCTCGTCCCCCCGAGGCAGCGAGACGTCGACCGCGGGTCCATGCACGATTCCCTCACCGTCCTTGAGCACCTGCAGGACGCTCACGCCCACCAGCACCGCGCGGTGCCGCACCGGACCGTGCCAGGCGGCCGTCACCCGGTCCGGCCCGGCCGCAACCCGCTCGATCACGCCGACCAGGACCACTGGCTGGTCCGCGACCAGGCGCTGGGGAGTACGCCAGGCGATCCCGTGCACCCCCTCGCGCAGCCGTCCCAGCACGTCGGTCCCCTCGCTGCCCATGCTCGGCTCCCTCGTCCCGGGCGAACTCACCGGTACCGACGATGACCCGTCGGCACCGCTCGCACACCCGACCGGCGAGGACGACGACGGGAGTTGGCACGCGGGTGACAAGTTCTCGGGACTTTGGTCCCGAGAAGTCCCGATCCGGCGGGGTTCTCCTCAACGCGTGACCGACGCCACCGATGGCCCAGACATGCCGACCACCCTTCGCCCGACCGGCGTCGAGCGCACCTTCGGGGCCGACGAGGTCATCGTGACCAAGACCGACCTCCAGGGCCGGATCACCTACGCCAACGACGTCTTCTGCCGTGTCTCGGCCTACCCCGAGAGCGAGATGCTCGGCAGCCCGCACAACATGATCCGCCACCCCGAGATGCCCCGCGGTGTCTTCCGGTTGCTCTGGCAGACCCTCGCCGAGGGCCGGGAGATCTTCGCCTACGTCGTGAACCTGGCCAGCGACGGCGCTCACTACTGGGTGCTCGCGCACGTCACCCCCAGCCTCGACGCCGCGGGCCGCGTGGTGGGCTACCACTCCAACCGTCGGCTCCCCGACCCGCAGGCGATCCGAGCCGTGCAGCCGGTCTACCAGCGGATGCTCCTCGAGGAGCGCCGCTTCACGAAGGCCCCCGAGGCCGCCGCCGCGGGACTGGCCCTGCTGGAGGCCCACCTCGCGGACCTCGACACGTCGTACGACGAGCTGGTGTGGAGCCTGACCTCGCGGTGCGCGGCATGAGGCGCCGCCGCGCGAGCGGTCCCGACGCCGCCGCCGTGCACGCCGCGGCCGCCTCCGAATGGCTGCGCACCTGCCGCGCCGCGGCCGACGGTGACCTGGAGGTGCGGGCGGCCGCCGTACCCGGCACGGACGGGCATCCGGACCTGCTGGAGCTGCGCACCGCGCTCAACCGGCTGCTCGACCGCACCGACGCCTACGTGCGCGAGTCCGCCGCCTCACTGGAGGCCGCCAGCGCCGGCCGCTTCTACCGACGGTTCCTGGCGGCCGGCACCCGCGGCGTCTTCCGCGCCGGCGCCGCCACCATCAACGCCGCCACGGCTGAGATGGCGGCGACCCAGGAACGTCTGGACGCCGCGACCGCCCGACGCCTCGAGCTCGCCGACCGGCTGGAGCAGACCGTCGCTCAGGTCGCCGAGCAGCTGGCCGCCGCCGCGACCGAGCTGAGCGCCACCGCCGCGGGGCTGTCCGACTCGGCCCGCCACGCGGTCACCCAGTCCGACGAGGCCGGCACGACCGTGCGCGGGCTGAAGGCGGCGTCCACCGAGATCCAGGACGTCGTCCAGGTGATCTCCTCGATCGCCGCCCAGACCCGGCTGCTGGCCCTCAACGCCACCATCGAGGCGGCCCGGGCCGGCGAGACCGGCCGCGGCTTCGCGGTCGTCGCCACCGAGGTGAAGTCGCTCGCCGACTCCACCGCCCGCTCGACCGAGCGGATCACCGAGCAGGTGCAGGCCATGCAGGAGGCCGCGGTCGCCAGCACCGCGGCGATGGGCACCGTGGAGACCACGGTCCGTGAGATGTCCCCGATGGTCGACGCCGTCTGGGTCGCCGTCGACGGCAGCCAGAGCACGGCCGCGGGGGTGGACGCCGGTCCGATGCAGGGCCTGGCCGAGCTGGCCGAGCTGCTGCGGGCCGAGGTCGGCGAGTTCGTGGACGAGCTGCGGAGCTGAGGAGCTGCTCGCGGGAGCAGGATCAGGTCTCGACACGCGGGTCGCGACTTCGTGCCTCAGTCGCGCCGCTCGCTCGACCACCGACGACGAGTCCGCTGGCGCGTCCCCGTCAAAAGATCAGGTCGCCGGACTTGCGGCGCGAACGCAGCAGCTGGAGCGCCTCGTCCAGGATGTCCTGGGCCTCCTGGTCGGAGCGACGCTCCTTCACGTAGGCCAGGTGCGTCTTGTAGGGCTCGATCTTGGTCGCCGGCGGCGCGTTCTCCGAGTCACGCCCGGCCGGCAGGCCGCACTTGGGACAGTCCCACGAATCCGGGACGACCGCCTCGACGGCGAACGTCACCACGGCACTGTGGCCGCGCGAGCAGAAGTACGACACGGCCTGCCGCGGGGCAGCCTCGCCACGCTCCGCCTCGCCCATCGGGCCGGCACCGACCCGACTTCCACGAATGGCGTTTCCTCCACCAGCCACTACGACGGTGTCCTGTCTCTTCGAGGGGGTCCCGAGGGGGAACTGATCAGGGGTAAGCGAGCAGCAGGCCGAGCGCGATCACGGTGGCGAACCAGATGACGCCGATCCCGACCGTGAGCCGGTCGAGGTTCCGCTCGGCGACGGAGGAGCCGCCCAGGGAGCTGGAGACGCCGCCGCCGAACATGTCGGAGAGGCCACCTCCGCGACCCTTGTGCAGGAGCACCATGAGGATCATCAGGCCGCTCGTGATCATGAGCACGACAGTGAAGACGGTAGTCACGGGGCGAAATCCTACGGCACGTCTGCGCGGATCACAGGACCGGCATGTCGTAGAAGCGGCAGATCCCGCTGAACTCGTCGACCTGCAGGCTCGCGCCGCCCACCAGGCAGCCGTCGACGTCGTCCTTGGCCATGATCCCGGCGACGTTGCCCGCCTTCACGGAGCCGCCGTACTGGATGCGGACGGCGTCCGCCGCGGCGTCGCCGTGCTGCTCGCGGATGCCCACCCGGATGGCCGCGCAGACCTCCTGGGCGTCCTCCGGAGTAGCGACCTCGCCGGTGCCGATCGCCCAGACGGGCTCGTAGGCGACCACCAGCCCGGCGACCTCCTCGGCGGTGAAGCCGGCCAGCGAGCCGGTGACCTGGGTCAGGCAGTGGGCGACGTGCTCCCCCGCCTGACGGACCTCCAGGCCCTCGCCGACGCAGACGATCGGGGTGATCCCGGCGTCCAGCGCCTTGCGCGCCTTCGCGTTGACGACCTCGTCGGTCTCCCCGTGGTACTCACGGCGCTCGCTGTGCCCGACCACGACGTACGAGCAGCCGAGCTTGGCCAGCATGCCGGCCGAGATCTCGCCGGTGTAGGCGCCGGAGTCGTGCACGGAGACGTCCTGGGCGGCGTACTTGACCGCGAGCCGGTCGCCGTCTACCAGGGTCTGGACCGAGCGCAGGTCGGTGAACGGCGGGACGACGACGACCTCGACCTTGGCATGGTCGTGACGCTTGTCGGACAGCGTCCAGGCCAGCTTCTGGACCAGCACCACCGCTTCCTGGTGGTTGAGGTTCATCTTCCAGTTGCCCGCCATGATCGGGACGCGGGCGGCAGCCTTGGGCATGGGTGTCAGTCCTCCAGGACCTTGATGCCGGGAAGTTCCTTGCCCTCGAGGTACTCGAGGGAGGCACCACCGCCGGTGGAGATGTGTCCGAACGCGGCCTCGTCGAAGCCGAGCGTGCGCACGGCCGCGGCGGAGTCGCCGCCACCGACGACCGAGAGACCGTCGACCTTGGTCAGGGCCTCGGCAACCGCGCGGGTGCCCTCGGCGAACGCCTCGACCTCGAAGACGCCCATCGGCCCGTTCCAGAAGACCGTGCGGGCGTCGGCCAGGGCCGCCGCGAAGGCGGCACCGGACTCGGGGCCGATGTCGAGGCCCAGGGCGTCGGCCGGGATCTCGGTGGCCGCCACGACCTGCGGCTCGGGGGTCCGGTCACCGGCCGGGAACGCGGTGTCGACCACGATGTCGGTCGGCAGCACGATCTGCACGCCGGACTCCTCAGCCCGGGCCAGGTAGGCCCGGCAGGTGTCGAGCTGGTCGTCCTCGAGGAGGCTCTTGCCGACCTCGTGGCCCTGGGCCTTGAGGAAGGTGAAGACCATGCCGCCGCCGATCAGCAGGCGGTCGGCCTTGCCGAGCAGGTTGTCGATCACGCCGAGCTTGTCGGAGACCTTCGAGCCGCCGAGGACGACGACGTACGGTCGCTGCGGCGACTCGGTCAGCCGCTTCATGACGTCGAGCTCGGTGGCGACCAGGCCGCCCATGGCGTGCGGGAGCCGCTGCGCGACGTCGTACACCGACGCCTGCTTGCGGTGCACGACCCCGAAGCCGTCCGAGACGAACGCGTCGGCCAGTGTCGCCAGCTGGTCGGCGAACGCCCCTCGCTCCGCGTCGTCCTTGCTCGTCTCGCCCGCGTTGAAGCGGACGTTCTCGAGCACCGCGACCTGGCCGTCGGCCAAGGCCGCGACGGTCGAGCGAGCGGAGTCTCCGACCGTGTCGGTCGCGAACGCGACGTCCTGGCCGAGCAGCTCGCCGAGGCGAGCGGCGACCGGGCGGAGGGAGTAGCGGTCCTCGGGCGCGCCCTTCGGGCGGCCGAGGTGGGCGGTCACGACCACCCGCGCGCCGGCCTCGGCCAGCGCGCGGATGGTCGGGACGCTGGCTCGGATCCGGCCGTCGTCGGTGATGGTGGTGCCGTCGAGCGGCACGTTCAGGTCGGAACGGACCAGGACGCGCTTGCCGCTCACGTCTCCGAGTCCAGCGAAGTCGCCCACGGTCAGAGGGTCTCGCCGATGTAGTCGATCAGGTCGGCGAGGCGGTTGGAGTAGCCCCACTCGTTGTCGTACCAGCCGACGACCTTGACCTGGTTGCCGATGACCTTGGTCAGCGGCGCGTCGAAGATGCACGACGCCGGGTCGGTGACGATGTCGGAGGAGACGATCGGGTCGGTCGAGTACTTCAGGAACCGGCCGTCGGCCGCTGCCTTCACGATCTCGTTGACCTCCTCGACCGTGGTCTCGCGGGCCGCCTCGAAGGTGAGGTCGGTGGCCGAGCCGGTCGGGACCGGGACGCGCAGGGCGTACCCGTCGAGCTTGCCCTTCAGCTCGGGCAGGACCAGGCCGATCGCCTTGGCGGCACCCGTCGAGGTCGGCACCACGTTGAGGGCGGCGGCGCGGGCGCGGCGCAGGTCCTTGTGGATGTTGTCCTGGAGGTTCTGGTCCGCGGTGTAGGCGTGGATCGTGGTCATCAGGCCCTTGTTGATGCCGAGGCCGTCGTTGAGCGCCTTGGCCATCGGGCCGAGGCAGTTCGTGGTGCACGACGCGTTGGAGATCACGGTGTGCTTCGCGGCGTCGTACTGCGTGTGGTTGACGCCCATCACGACGGTGATGTCCTCGTTGGAGGCGGGCGCCGAGATGATGACCTTCTTGGCGCCGGCCTGCACGTGGGCGGCGGCCTTGGTGGCGTCGGTGAAGAAGCCGGTGGACTCGACGACGACGTCGACGCCCAGGTCGCCCCACTTGAGGTCGGCCGGGTTGCGCTCGGCGAACGCCTTGATCTCCTTGCCGCCGACGACGATCGCGTCGTCGGTCGCGGACACGTCGGCGTCCAGGCGACCCAGGATGGAGTCGTACTTCAGCAGGTGGGCCAGGACCGCGTTGTCGGTCAGGTCGTTCACGCCGACGATCTCGATGTCGAGACCGGACGCGCGTACGGCGCGGAAGAAGTTGCGGCCGATCCGGCCGAACCCGTTGATACCTACACGAACGGTCACTGCGCTTGCTCCTCAGGACGCGGGCTTCTGGCTGTCACACCGACCCTATATGCCCCGGGCGGCCCACCCGAGGGCCGGACCGGCCTACGTGCGGGTAACCGACGAACGTCCTGGCGAGATCAGGACGTCATGCCTCGTCAACCAGCATGTCCGGGGTCAGCGAGGCCTCGGTGTCGGGGATGCCGAGCTCCTCGGCGCGCTTGTCGGCCATGGCCAGCAGTCGCCGGATCCGGCCCGCGATCGCGTCCTTGGTGAGCACCGGGTCGTGCAGCTGGCCGAGCTCCTCGAGCGAGGCCTGCTTGTGCTCCAGCCGCAGGGAGCCCGCGAGCTGCAGGTGGTCGGGGATGTCCTCGCCGAGGATCTCGATCGCCCGCTCGACGCGGGCACCCGCCGCGACCGCGGCGCGGGCCGAGCGGCGCAGGTTGGCGTCGTCGAAGTTCGCCAGCCGGTTGGCCGTCGCGCGGACCTCGCGACGCATCCGCCGCTCCTCCCAGGCCATCAGCGACTCGTGGGCACCGAGGCGGGTCAGCAGCTGGCCGATGGCGTCGCCGTCACGGATCACGACCCGGTCGACGCCGCGCACCTCGCGGGCCTTGGCCTGGATGCCGAGCCGGCGGGCGACGCCGACGAGGGCCAACGCGGCCTCGGGGCCGGGACAGGTGACCTCCAGCGAGGACGACCGGCCGGGCTCGGTCAGCGAGCCGTGGGCCAGGAAGGCTCCGCGCCAGGCGGCGACGGCGTCGCATCCGCCCCCGGAGACGACGGCCGGCGGCAGGCCGCGCACCGGGCGACCACGCGGGTCCAGCAGTCCGGTCTGGCGGGCCAGGGCTTCACCGTCGCGGGCGATCCGGACGAGGTACCGGCTGCCCTTGCGCAGGCCGTTGCCCTGCACCACCACGACGTCGGCCTGGTGGCCGTAGACCTCGAGGATGTCGGTGCGCAGCCGCCGCGCCGCGGCGCCCGTGTCCAGCTCCGCCTCGACCACGATCCGCCCGCTCACGATGTGCAGACCGCCGGCGAACCGCAGCAACGAGGCCACCTCGGCCTTGCGGCAGCACGTCTTGGTGGTCTGGGTGCTGGCGAGTTCCGCCTTCACCTGTGCCGTCATCGCCATGCCGCCGATCCTGCCACGGCCGTCAATCACCGTCCGAGGTCAGGGGCACCGGCCCGTGAGCCGGATCTCAGCCCCAGCGCCGCTCGAGGATCCGGGCGTACGCCGCCGCCAGCAGAGCCGGGTCGTGCCGTGCGGATCCGACGTGCTCGGCCACGTCGTCGACGACCAGCGTGGCACCACTGGCGGTCACCAGCTGCTGGAGCTCGGCGAGGTCGTCGCCGACGCTCCCGCGGTCGGCGAGCACGGTGTGGACCTGCAGGTCGGGGGCGTGCTCGGCGAGCACCGCGAGGTGGTCGGCGGGGCCGAAGCCGGGGGTCTCCCCCGCCTGCTCCTCCAGGTTGAGCACGACGACCACCCGGGCGTCGGAGCCCACGAGCGCGTCGCGCATCGCCGGCACCTTGAGGTGAGGGATCACCGAGGTGAACCACGAGCCGGGTCCGAGCACCACCCAGTCGGCCTCCTCCACGGCCGCCACGGCCTCGGGACAGGGCTCGGGGTCGGGCGGGTCGAGGGCGATCTCGACGATCACCCCGTCGGTCGTCGCCACCTCCACCTGGCCGCGGACGAGGGTCAGCGCGTCGGGGTCGCCGGGGACCAGGCCCCGGACGTCGGCCGTGATGTCCATGGGGGTCAGCGCCATCGGGAGCACCCGTCCGGTCGCACCGAGGAGGCGTCCGACCCGGTCGAGGGCGTCGACGTGGTCGCCCAGCAGCTCCCAGAGCCCGACGATCAGCAGGTTGCCGACGACGTGGCCGTTCATGTCGCCGTCGCCCGCGAAGCGGTGCTGGAGGACGTTGGACCAGGTGGTCCCCCACTCGTCGTCGCCGCAGAGGGCAGCGAGGGCCATCCGGAGGTCGCCGGGTGGGAGCACCCCGAACTGGCCGCGCAGCCGGCCGGACGAGCCGCCGTTGTCGGCCACGGTCACGACCGCGGTCAGCTCGTCGACGGTCAGGTCGTCGACCAGGCGGCGCAGGGCCCGGAGGGAGGCGTGCAGGCCGTGCCCGCCTCCGAAGGCGACGACCGACTGGGCACGGGGCCCGGTCATTCCTTACCCAGGTCGCGGTGCACGGCCCGGGCGACGAAGCCCTGCTCCGAGAGACGGCGCGCGATCTCCTCGGTCATCGCGACACTGCGGTGCTTGCCGCCCGTGCAGCCGATGGCGACCCGCATGAACCGCTTGCCCTCACGGAGGTAGCCGGCGGCCACCCCGGTCAGCACCGGCACATAGCCGTCGAGGAACTCCTCGGCCCCCGGCCGGCTGCGCACGTAGTCGGCGACCTCGGTGTCCTGACCGGTGCCGGGGCGCAGCTCGGGGATCCAGTGGGGATTGGGCAGGAACCGCATGTCGGCGATGAAGTCGGCGTCGACCGGGATGCCGTACTTGAACCCGAAGCTCAGGACCGTGACCCGCAGGCGGGTCGTGTCGGGCGTACCGAACGCCTCGGAGATCCGATCGGTGAGCTGGTGGACGTTGAGCGCGCTCGTGTCGATGACCAGATCGGCGTTGGCGCGGAGGTCGGCCAGGGCCACGCGCTCACGCTCGAGCCCGTCGAGCAGCCGCCCGCTGCCCTGCAGCGGGTGCGGACGTCGGGCGGCCTCCTGACGCCGGACCAGCACCTCGTCGGTGGCGTCGAGGAAGACCAGGGTGGCGTGCCGCCCGCTGGACTCGTGGGCCAGGTTGGCCTGGAGGGAGTCGAAGAACGACCCCGACCGGACGTCGACCACGACGGCGATCGGCTGGCGCGCGCCGCGGCTCTCGTCGACCAGGCGCACCACGTCGCTGAGCAGGCTCGGCGGCAGGTTGTCGATGACGAAGAAGCCGAGGTCCTCCAGCTCCTTGGCGGCCGTGCTGCGACCGGCGCCCGTCATGCCGGTCACGACGACCAGCTCACCCGTCGGCGCCGGGGAAGTGGCGGAGTGGTCCATGGCTCAGCCCTCGTCGATCTCGCCGGTCGCGGTGTTCACGGAGACAGTCTTGCGGGTCTCGGCGGCGGCCGCGACGGAGTCCTTGATCGCGGTCGCCGTCCGGGTGCCGATGCCGGGCACCTGGGCGATCTCCTCGACGCTCGCGGCCCGCAGCTTCTTCAACGACCCGAAGTGCTTCAGCAGGGTCTTGCGACGGACCTCGCCCAGTCCCGGGATGTCGTCGAGCAGGCTGTCGACCATCGTCTTCGACCGCCGCGACCGGTGGTGGGTGATGGCGAACCGGTGGGCCTCGTCACGCAGCCGCTGGAGGAGGTAGAGCCCCTCCGAGGAACGGGCCAGGATCACCGGGTCCTCCTGGCCCGGGAGCCACACCTCCTCGAGCCGCTTGGCCAACCCGCAGACCGCGATGTCGTCGATGCCGAGCTCGTCGAGCGCGCGCTGGGCGGCCGCGACCTGGGGTGGCCCGCCGTCGACGACCACCAGGCCCGGCGCGTAGGCGAACTTGCGCGGGCGACCCGTCTCGGGGTCGACGAGCATCGGACCGGACGTCTCGTCCCCCGGCTTCACCTCGGATCGGGCCTGCTCGTCGAGCAGCCGTCGGAACCGACGGGTGATCACCTCGTGCATCGACGCGACGTCGTTCTGACCGTCGACGCCCTTGATCACGAACCGGCGGTACTCCCCCTTGCGGGCCAGGCCGTCCTCGAAGACCACCATCGAGGCCACCACCTCGGTGCCCTGCAGGTTCGAGATGTCGTAGCACTCGATGCGCAGCGGCACCTCGTCGAGCTCCAGGGCCTCCTGGATCTCCTCGAGCGCGCGGTTGCGGGTGGTCAGGTCGCTGGCCCGCTTGGTCTTGTGGAGCACCAGCGCCTGACCGGCGTTGCGGGCGACGGTCTCCTGGAGGGTCTTCTTGTCGCCGCGCTGCGGCACCCGGATCTCGACCTTGGCCCCGCGCAGGTCGCCGAGCAGCTGCTCGAAGGTCGCCGGGTCCGGCGGCATCGCGGGCACCAGGATCTCGCGCGGGATCGACTCGGGGTCGCCGGCGTAGAGCTGGAGCAGGAAGTCCTCGACCAGCTTGTCGGTGCTGCCCTCGTCGACCCGATCGGCGACCCACCCGCGCTGACCGCGGATCCGGCCCCCGCGGACGTAGAAGATCTGCACCGCCACCTCGAGCGGGTCCTCGGCGAGCGCGATCACGTCGGCGTCCGCGCCGTCGCCCAGCACCACCGCCTGCTTCTCCAGGGCCCGCTCCATCGCGCCCAGGTCGTCGCGCAGCCGCGCCGCCTTCTCGAAGTCGAGGGCGTCGGACGCGGCGTACATCTCCTGCTCGATGCGGCGCGTGAACGGCCGGGTGCGGCCGGCCATGAACTCGCAGAAGTCCTCGACGATCTCGCGGTGCTGCTCGGCGCTGACGTTGCCGACGCACGGCGCCGAGCACTTGTCGATGTAGCCGAGGAGGCAGGGTCGCCCGATCTGGCTGGAGCGCTTGAAGACGCCGTTGCTGCACGAGCGCATCGGGAAGACCCGCAGCAGGATGTCGACGGTCTCGCGGATCGCCCAGGCGTGGCTGTAGGGCCCGAAGTAGCGAGTGCCCTTGCGCTTGGCCCCGCGGCCCACCATCACCCGCGGGAACTCCTCGCCGACGGTCACCGCCAGCCACGGGTAGGACTTGTCGTCGCGGTACTTCACGTTGAAGCGGGGGTCGTACTCCTTGATCCAGGAGTACTCCAGCTGGAGCGCCTCGACCTCGGTGTTGACGACCGTCCACTCCACGCTCGCCGCGGTGGTCACCATCGTCGCGGTGCGCTGGTGGAGGTTGCCGATGTCCTGGAAGTACGACGACAGCCGCGCCCGGAGGTTCTTGGCCTTGCCGACGTAGATCACCCGGCCCCGCGGGTCACGGAACCGGTAGACCCCCGGCTGGGTCGGGATCGAGCCCGGCTCGGGACGGTAGGACAGGGGTCCTCGGGAGGTGCGGCGAGGACGGGCGGGAGGCACGACTCAACCCTACGGTCCACCGGGGACAGTCCAGGCTCGGCCACATCCCGCGCGTCCGCCACACCCCTTTACTCCAGTGCCTTACTCTTCTTTCATGCCGTGTCGCGACTCCTACGGGTACGCCCTCACCACCAGCCCCGAGGCTGCCGCGGCGTACGACCGCGGGCTGGGCGACCTGCTGCGACTGCGAGGCGGCGGCGCCGAGGCCGTCGCGACCGCCGTCGCCCTCGACCCGACCTTCGCGGTCGGGCATGCCACGCTGGCGCTGCTCGGCCACGAGATGTGCCTGAACGTCGACCTCGACGCCCGGCTGCGCGACGCCGAGCTGCACGCCAACCGCGCGACCGAGCGCGAACGGAGCCACGTGCACGCGGTCGCCGCCCACGTGCGGGGCGACTCGCGCCCGCTGTTGCAGCACCTGCGCACCCACCAGCGCGACGCCCTGCTGCTGTCGGCCGCCGTCCCGACGATCGCCTTCGCGGGCGCGACCGAGGTTCCCGAGGAGGCCTGGGACCTGGTCGAACAGGCCATCCCGGCGTACGGCGACGACTGGTGGTTCACCGGGCTGCTCGCCTTCGTGCGCCAGGAGCAGCGCCGCTTCGATGAGGCGATGGATCTGTCCTGCCGCTCGCTCGCGGTCGAGCCGGCCGCGGGCCACTCGGCCCACGCCCGGGCGCACGCCCATTACGAGACCGGCGACCACCGTGTCGGGCTGGCCTGGATGGACTCCTGGGTGACCGGCTCCGGCCGGCGCACCGAGAGCCTGAGCCACTTCTCGTGGCACGCGGCGCTGCACGAGCTCTCGCTGGGCGACCTCGACGCCGTACGACGCCGCCACGACACGCAGCTGCGTCCCGAGCTGGGCCTGGGCTGCCGGGCCCTGGTCGACACCGGGTCCCTGCTCTTCCGCTGGGCGATCACGCCGGGCGCCGAGGACGTCCCCGGTCTCGAGGAGGTCGCGGCGGTCGCGGGTCGCGGGGTGCTGGAGCGGCCCGCCACGCCGTTCTTGGCGATGCACGCCGCCGTGGTGCTGCTCGCGCTCGAGGACGGCCCCGGCCTGGACCGGCTGGCGACCCACGCCCAGGGCCACCCGAACCCCACGCACCGCGAGGTGGTCGCGCCGCTCGCCCGAGCCCTGCGCAACCTGGTCGACGGCCGGGCGGGGGCAGCCGCCGATGAGCTGGCCGCCCTGGCGGGCGCGGCCCGCCGCCTGGGAGGGTCCGACGCGCAGCGGGAGATCGTCGAGGAGGCGCGGATCGCCGCCCTCCTGCGCGCCGACCGGTACGACGAGGCGCGGCAGCTGATCGACGCGCGCCTGGACCGCCGCGCGTCGACCCGCGACCGGTGGTGGCTGGCGTCGATCGCCTCAGGCGAGGCTGATGGAGTCGCCCTCGACCGTCAGGGCGACCTCGTCCAGCGCTGACGAAGCCGGCCCGCCCTGCACCGAGCCGTCCTCGATCGAGAACGTGCTGTTGTGACAGGTGCAGACGATCGAGCCGTCCTCGACCCCGGTCACCGGGCAGCCCTGGTGGGTGCAGATGTTGGAGAAGCCCTTGAACTCGCCCTCGGTGGGCTGGGTGATCACGACGCCCTCGTCGGCGAAGATCGTGCCGCCGCCGACGGGGATGTCGGCCGTGGTCGTGAGGCCGGAGGCGGCACCCTCGGACGTGGCCGGCGCCGCCGGCGAGGACGCGGCGCCCGACGAGCCCGCGGACGAGGGGGTGCCGGATGCGCCGGTGCCGCTGCTGGCCTCGTCCGAGCCGCAGGCGGCGAGGAACGGTACGCCGACCCCGAGCGTCACCGCGCCGGCGAGCGCGCGCCTCCGGCTCAGGCAGGCGCAAGCCCGCGATTCGACGGCGGATTCCTGCTCAGGGGCGGGGCTGGACGGGATCCGGGTGGTGCGGCTCTCCGTGGTCACGATCGGGGTCCTCTCGGCGGGAAGTCGTTGAAGATGACACTACCGACGGCGGTCGTGAGCACAACGGCTGGAACCTGTGGACTCGATGAGAATGTCCTCATCGTCAGGAGGACCGGCTCGCTCCCCGACCCCGGGACCGCTCCACACGCTCGCCCCGCTTGGAGGCCGAGGCCGCGGTCCGGCCCCGCGGCTCCGGCGCGGACGCCGCCGGCAGCTTGCGGGCCGGCTGTTTGGCCTCCTTGCCGGACAGCACCGGCGCCAGGAACTGGCCGGTGTAGCTGTCCGGGACCGCGACGACGTCCTCGGGGGTGCCCTGCGCGACCAGCGTGCCGCCGCCCGACCCACCCTCGGGACCCATGTCGACCAGCCAGTCGGCGGTCTTGATGACGTCGAGGTTGTGCTCGATCACCAGGACCGTGTTGCCTTGGTCGACCAGCCGACCCAGGACGCCGAGCAGCTTGCGGATGTCCTCGAAGTGCAGCCCGGTGGTCGGCTCGTCGAGCACGTAGAGAGTGCGACCGGTGGAGCGGCGCTGCAGCTCGGTGGCCAGCTTGACCCGCTGGGCCTCACCGCCCGACAGGGTGGTGGCGGGCTGGCCGAGCCGGACGTAGCCGAGGCCGACCTCGACCAGCGTGGTGAGGTAGCGCGAGATCACCGGGACGGCCGCGAAGAAGTCGACCGCCTCCTCGATCGGCATGTCCAGCACCTCGGCGATGGTCTTGCCCTTGTAGTGCACCTCAAGGGTCTCGCGGTTGTAACGCGCACCGTGACAGACCTCGCACGGGACGTAGACGTCCGGCAGGAAGTTCATCTCGATCTTGATGGTGCCGTCGCCCTGGCAGGCCTCGCACCGGCCGCCCTTGACGTTGAACGAGAACCGGCCCTGGAGGTAGCCGCGCATCTTGGCCTCGGGGGTGTCCGCGAAGAGCTTGCGGACCCGGTCGAAGACCCCGGTGTAGGTCGCCGGGTTGGAGCGCGGGGTCCGTCCGATCGGCGACTGGTCGACATGGATGACCTTGTCGACGTGCTCCAGCCCGGTGATCCGGGTGTGTCGGCCCGGGATCGTGCGTGCGTTGTAGAGCTGCTTGGCCAGCGAGGTGTAGAGGATGTCGTTGACCAGCGTCGACTTGCCGGAGCCGGAGACGCCGGTGACCGCGACGAACAGACCGAGCGGGAACGTGACGTCGATGTTCTTCAGGTTGTTCTCACGGGCCCCGACCACGGTCAGCTCGCGCCCGGTCGTCCGCGGCCGCCGCACCGGGGGTACGGCGATCTCGCGACGCCCGGAGAGGTACTGGCCGGTGATCGAGTCGGGGTGGGTCAGCAGGTCGGCGACCGGGCCGCTGTGCACGACCTGGCCCCCGTGCTCCCCCGCTCCCGGCCCGACGTCGACGGCCCAGTCGGCGACCTTGATCGTGTCCTCGTCGTGCTCGACGACGATCAGGGTGTTGCCGAGGTCCTTGAGCCGGACCAGCGTCTCGATCAGCTTCTGGTTGTCGCGCTGGTGCAGGCCGATCGAGGGCTCGTCGAGGACGTAGAGGACGCCGACCAGGCCGGCACCGATCTGGGTCGCCAGCCGGATCCGCTGGGCCTCGCCACCGGACAGCGAGCCGGAGGCCCGGTCGAGCGAGAGGTAGTCGAGCCCGACGTCGAGCAGGAACTGGAGGCGCTGCTGAATCTCGCGCAGCACCACCTCGGCGATCTGCTTCTCCCGGGGTGAAAGCTCGAGCGAGCCGAGGAACGCCGACGACTGGTCGAGCGAGAGCGCGCACACCTCGGCGATGCTCTTGCCGCCGAGGGTCACCGCCATCGAGACCGGCTTGAGCCGGCTGCCGCCGCAGGTCGGGCAGGGGACCTCGCGCATGAACCCCTCGAGCCGCTCGCGGCTCGTGTCGGACTCGGCCTCGCGGTGCCGACGTTCGATGTAGGACCGCACGCCCTCGAACTCGGCGTAGTAGGCCCGCTCGCGCCCGTAGCGGTTGCGGGTGACGACATGGACCTTGGTCGGGTGGCCCTCGATGATCGCCTTGCGGGACTTGGCCGACAGCGCGTTCCAGGAGGTGTTGAGGTCGAAGCCGAGCTCGTCACCCAGGGCCGCCAGCAGGCGGAGGAAGTAGTCGGCCACCGTCGCGTGGCTCCACGGCTGGATGGCGCCCTCACCGAGGGTCGCCTCCGGGTCGGGCACGACCAGCTCGGGGTCGACCTCCATCCGGGTGCCGAGACCGTGGCAGGCCGGGCACGCGCCGAACGGCGAGTTGAAGGAGAAGGAGCGCGGCTCGAGGTCGTCGGTGTCGATCGGGTGGTCGTTGGGGCAGGCCATCTTCTCGCTGAACTTCAGCTCGCGGCCCGGGTCGGACTCGTCGAGGTCGACGAAGTCGAAGAGCACCAGCCCGCCGGCGAGCCCGAGCGCCGTCTCCACGGAGTCGGTCAGCCGCCGCTTCGAGGACTCCTTGACCGCCAGCCGGTCGACCACGACCTCGATCGTGTGCTTCTTCTGCTTGTCCAGCTTCGGCGGATCGTCCAGCGTGTGGGTCTCGCCGTTCACCCGGGCCCGCGAGAAGCCCTGCGTCTGCAGCTGGCGGAAGAGCTCGACGTACTCGCCCTTGCGGCCGCGGATGACCGGCGCCAGGATCTGGAACCGCCGTCCCTCCTCCAGGCCGAGCACCCGGTCCACGATCTGCTGGGGCGTCTGACGCTCGATGGGCGCGTGGCAGACCGGGCAGTGCGGCCGTCCGGCCCGGGCGTAGAGCAGCCGGAGGTAGTCGTAGACCTCGGTGATCGTGCCGACCGTCGAACGCGGGTTCTTCGACGTGGACTTCTGGTCGATCGACACCGCGGGCGAGAGTCCCTCGATGAAGTCGACGTCGGGCTTGTCCATCTGGCCGAGGAACTGACGCGCGTAGGCCGACAGCGACTCGACGTAGCGGCGCTGCCCCTCGGCGAAGATCGTGTCGAAGGCCAACGAGGACTTGCCGGAGCCCGAGAGCCCGGTGAACACGATCAGGGAGTCGCGCGGGAGGTCGAGTGAGACGTCCTTGAGGTTGTGCTCCCGGGCGCCCCGGATGATCAGCTGGTCGGCCACGAAAACGGTCCTCACTTGTTCGAACAGGCGTTCGCCATCGTACGGGGTGCGACAACTCCGGGCACCGTGCTGTGCACGATCTCACGGGCCACCGACAACCCGGCGCGGGCACTGGCGACCCTCCCCCGCGCGGGGGAGGATGACGGGGTGCCGGTACCCACTCCCGATCCCCGCGTCCTCGGTCTCCTCGCCCCGGCCTCGCACCGGCTGGTCCGCACGGTCGACGCCCTCGACGACAACGGCCTGCGCGCGCCCAGCGGCCTGCCCGGATGGACCCGCGCCCACGTCGTCGCCCACCTCGCCCTGAACGCCGAGGGGCTCGCCGGCTCGCTCGGCGGGCTCGCGGCGGGCGAGCGGGTGCCGATGTACGTCTCCGACGAGGCGCGCGACTCCGACATCGACACCCTCGCCTCGGCGGGTCCCGCCACACTGCGCGATCGGCTCCTCGGCTCGATCACCCGGTTCGCCGACGCCGCCGCCTCGGTGCCGGACGACGCGTGGCCCACCCGGTTGGAGCGGACACCCGGCGGCCGATCCTTCGCGGCGGCCGCCGTGCTCGACATGCGCCTGCGGGAGGTGGAGATCCACCACGCGGACCTCGACTCGTCGTACTCCTGGGCCGACTGGCCGGACGCCTTCGCGGTGCTGCTGCTCGACGCGGTGGCGGATCGCCGGGACGAGGGGGCGGGCCTGATCGCGGCGGCCTCCGATCTTGACCGTTCGTGGACCATCGGGGACGGTGGGCCGGCGGTGACCGGACCCGCCGCGGCCCTGGGCTGGTGGCTCACGGGGCGGGGGGACGGCGCCGGACTGAGGAGCGAGGGCGGCACGCTGCCCCGGATTGGAGCATGGTGACCTACACCGGAGAGGTGACGCCCGGCGGCGCACCCGACACCCGCGAGCTGACCGCGTTGACCATCACCAAGGTCGCCGTCGACGAGCAGATGTCGAACAACTGCTACCTGCTGCGCTGCACCCGCACCGGCGAGCAGGTGCTGGTCGACGCCGCCGCCGAGCCCGACACCGTGCTCCCGCTGGTCGGCGAGGCCGGCCTGGCCACGGTGGTCACCACCCACCAGCACTGGGACCACCACCGCGCACTCGCCGACGTCGTGAAGGCCACTGGCGCCGACGTGGTGGCGGGCGAGCCGGACGCGGACGCCATCACCTCGCAGACCGGGGTCCCGGTCACGCGCCGCGCCGTGCAGGGCGACACCGTGTCCGTGGGCGACGCCACCCTCGAGGTGATCGCCGTCGCCGGCCACACGCCCGGCTCGATCGTGCTTCTGTACGACGACCCGCAGGGCCACCCGCACCTGTTCACCGGCGACTCGCTCTTCCCGGGCGGGGTCGGCAACACCTTCGGCGACGAGGCCGCGTTCGCCCAGCTCATCGACGAGGTCGAGACCAAGATCTTCCAGCGGCTGCCGGACGAGACCTGGTTCTACCCCGGTCACGGCAACGACTCGACCCTCGGCGCCGAGCGCCCCAACCTCGGCGAGTGGCGCACGAGAGGGTGGTAGCGAGGACGCGCCAGCGGGCTCGCTGATGGTGGTCGAGCGAGCGCTCTGACTGAGCCCGCGAAGTCAGCAGGCGCGTGTCGAGACCCATCTGTTCCCGCGAGCCCCTCCACCCGCGACGCCCGCACCGAGTCAGCACCAGTAGTGCCGACTCGGCCCGCAACTTCTGCTGACTCGGCCCGCAACTTCTGCTGACTCGGCCCGCAACTTCTGCTGACTCGGCCCGCAGGACGACCACGGCCCCCGACAGCGGGTGCTGTCGGGGGCCGTGGACGCCCGGGAGGTTCTGGGTGGCTCAGGCGGCGAGCTCGCCCGGGTCCCCGGGGACCTCCGGCCAGGCCGGAAGGTCGGAGAACTGGTCGTAGGGCCAGGAGCCCGGCTCGAAGATGGGGGGCATCTTCGAGGTGACCGGGCCGGCCTCGGCCGTGACGCCCGGCGTCGCGGTGCGTACGGCGACCGCTGCGGGCCCCGACAGCGCGGAGCGGGAGGCGGGGCCGCGAGCGGCCTTCGACTGAGCGGCGGGCAGCCCGTTGATCGCGGCGAACACCTCCAGCTCGCCGAGGTCGGGCAGCGTGCCGTTGCCGAGGTGGAGCAGCAGCTCCTCGTGGCTCAGCTCGGCCGCGATGACGACGGCCAGGGTGTGCACGTCGAAGCGCTGGATCCAACTGAGCATCGTCCACGGCTTCACGCCGAGTGCCTCGGCCCGGTCGATGATCAGGTCGACGTCCGAGCGGTCGAGCTCACGGGAGAGCATCCGGCTGATGTCGCCGGTGTTCACCTGCTCGGGGTGCCGGGCGACGTAGCGCAGGCGACGGTCGCGCTCACGTCCGCGAGGGGACGATCCGGGCAGACCGGTGACGAGCGGCACCGCGAGAACAGCGGCAGCGGCGACGAGAAGAAAAATGACCATGACCCCCTCCTTCCAAAACACGGACGACCGTGGCCGGCGGGTGCCGGCCTGTGGGGGGAGCCGTCCGTACTTCGTGGGCAGGTTCTGACCCAGTCAACGGGACCGAAAACCTCGGGGTTAGGGAAACCGTCTGAAATTGTTTTGTGGACTAGACCGCACCGGCCTGTAGGAGTGCTGTTACCAAACTGTGGATTTCGCGGGTGGTACTGGTCCAGACGACCGGATCGGTTGTTGCCGCGACGTGGAGACCACTGTTCCCGGCTCGCCACCCCTATCGGCAGCAACGGGCTCAGTTGTAGGTGACCTTCACGGTGTCCGTCACCGGGACCGCCTGGCAGCCCAGCCGGATCCCGTCGGCCAGGTCCTCCTCGTCGAGGACGTCGTTGTGCAGCATCTTCACCTCGCCCTCGAGGAGCCGGATCGCGCAGGCCGAGCACTCCCCCTCGCGACAGGAGTACGGCGCCTTGACGCCCTTCGACTCGAGGTGGTCGAGCAGCCTGGTGCCGGGCGCCCAGTCGTCGAAGGCGTGGTGCTCCCCGTCCAGCTCGACCTCCAGCCGGACCGGCCCCTGGGGCCGGGCCGCCGCGGGATCGGCGTCCAGGTCGGCTCCGGTGTCGTCGGAGTCGCTCTCGGCGGCCTCGATCTCGTGCTCGGCGACCTCCTGGTCGTGCAGATCCCCGAAGGGATTGCCGCCCAGCGAGATGAACTTCTCCTGGTGCCGGCGCTCGCGTGGGAACTCCAGCTCCTTCAGGGCGGCGACGGTCAGCTTCATGAAGGGCGCCGGACCACAGACGAAGGCGTCGTACGACGGGTAGGCGCTCGCGAAGGCCCGGACCTGCTCCTGGCTGGGCAGCCCCTGGACCGACTCCAGCCAGTGCACGACCAGCAGCCGGTCGGGGTGCTCGGCGGCCAGCTCGGTCAGCTCGCGGGCGAAGATGACCGAGCTCTCGTCGCGGTTGGCGTAGAACAGCACGATCCGCCCGGTGCCCTGCTGGAGCGCGGTGCGGGTGATCGAGACGATCGGCGTGACGCCGGACCCGCCCGCGAAGAGCAGGAGGTCGGCGCTGAGGGAGGCGGGGGTGAAGATGCCGCTCGGCGGCAGCACCCGGATGCTGTCGCCCTCGCGCAGGTGGTCGCAGATCCAGTTGGAGGCGTAGCCGTCGGCGGTCCGCTTCACCGTGACCGTCAGCGCTCCGCCGCCGACCGGGCTGCTGGACAGCGAGTAGCAGCGCGCGGCCACCCCGGTCCGCTCGGACGGGACGGCGAGGGTCAGGAACTGGCCCGGCTTGTAGGCGAAGCGCTCCTCGGCGCCGGCGGGGACCTCGAAGGAGATGGAGTGCGCGTCGGCGGTCTCCTCGACCACGTCCACGACCTTCAGCTCGAAGGACTCGTCGGACATCAGCTCAGTAACCGTCCTCGGCTCCGATGGGGATCTGCCCGTCGCGTGCGGCAGCATCGATGCTGGCCAGCATCCGCGGGCAGGCGGGATGCACGTCGCGCCCACCGGAGCGCCGGGCGAGGTCGGGACAGTGCGCCCGCGCCTCGGCGTTCCACTGGACGGACGTGTGGTGCTCGCTGTTCTTCTTCACACCGACCCGGGCCAGGCAGTCCAGGCAGGCGACCTCGGTCAGCCGGGCCTGGGTGTAGAGGCGCTGGTCCTCGAGGGTGTCGGCGTCGGTCGGGACGAAGGAGGCCATGGGCGCTCAGGTACCCGTCATGACCTGGGGGCTGTCGGCGTCCGCGCCGTTGCCGTCCGGGCCGTGCGGGTCGCCGTCCTCCTCGGCCTTCTTCCGGAGGTTCTCGGCGACCTCGTCCTGCCAGAACTCGTTGGCCTTCGTAGTGTCGACCTCGAACTCGAACCGGTCGGTCATCTCGGGGGCGATGTCGTCCACGTCGACGTAGAACTGCTCGTACCAGCGGCGCAGCTGGTAGACGGGACCGTCCTCCTCGCACAGGAGCGGGTTCTGGACCGGCACCTTGTTCTTCCAGATGTGCACGTCCTGGAGGAAGCCGCTGCCGAACATCTCGGCGTACTTCTGAGCGATGAAGTTGGCGGTCTTGTCGTCCATGCCCTGCGGCTTCTTGACCACGATGCCGTACTGCAGCAGGAAGGAGTCGGGGCCGGTGGGGACGTGGCAGTTGAACAGCACGACCTCGGTGTTGAAGCCCTTGTAGTCGGTGTCGAGCCAGTTGATCATGTACGACGGCCCGTAGTAGGTGGCCTCCGACTTCAAGAACAGCTCGGCGTCGCCGTACCCGCCAGTCTTGTCGGGGCGGCCCTTGGACTCCATGAACTGGGTCGCGACGTGGCCCTCGAAGACGTTGCGGAAGCTCGTCGGGAACGCGAAGTGCACGTAGTAGAAGTGCGCCATGTCGACGACGTTGTCGATCAGCTCGCGGCAGTGCGAGCCCTCGATGTGCTCGGACTCCCAGACCCAGTCGGTGTACTCGCCCTCGGCGAGGCCGGGCAGCTGCGGCGGCAGGATGTCGTGGTCGGGCGCGGAGCCCTCGACGTCGTGCCAGACCAGCACCTGGTCGTTGCGGATCGCGACCGGGTAGCGCTGGGTGCGGGCGCGCAGTGGGACGCGGCGGGCATAGGGGATCTGCTTGCACTTGCCGTCGCCGCCCCAGCGCCAGTCGTGGAAGGGGCAGGCGACCTGGTCGCCCTTCACCTCACCCTGGGTCAGGTCGCCGCCCATGTGGCGGCAGTAGCCGTCGAGCACCTGGATCTCGCCCTGCGAGTCCGCCCAGACGACCAGCTTGGTGCCGAACGCGTGGACCGCGTGCGGCTTGCCGTCGCGGAAGGTCTCGGCGAGGCCCAGGCAGTGCCAGCCGCGCGCGAACCGCGCGGGCGGGGTGCCCTGGTCGAGGAACCTGGTGTCGCTCATGCGTGCCTCCTGAGTCCGGCCCGGTCGGGGTCGCTCGTGCCTGTGGACCAAAACGAGAACAGGTTATAGTTTTTGCGGCGGCGGTGCCAGCGCACCCCCGCATCATCGACTGTCACACCTTCTGGCCGGGAGACCGCATGCACCTCGCTCTGGACCCCGAGCACCTCGCCCTCCGCGAGGAGCTGCACGAGTACTTCACCGCCCTGGTGACCCCGGAGGTGCGCGCCGGTCTCGCGTCCGCGACCGGAGAGTTCGGCGAGGCCGGGGTCTACAAGGGCGTGATCCGCCAGCTCGGCACCGACGGCTGGCTCGGCATCGGCTGGCCCGAGGAGTACGGCGGGCAGGCGCGCTCGATGGTCGAGCAGCTGATCTTCACCGACGTCGCCGCGGACCACGGCGTCCCGATCCCCTACCTGACGCTGAACACGGTCGGGCCGACGATCATGCGCTACGGCACGACTGCGCAGAAGGAGCACTTCCTCCCCAAGATCCTCGCCGGTGACCTGCACTTCTCGATCGGTTACTCCGAGCCGGGCTCCGGCACCGACCTGGCCTCGCTGAAGACCAAGGCGGTCCGCGAGGGCGACGAGTTCGTGATCAACGGCCAGAAGATGTGGACCTCGCTCATCCAGTACGCCGACTGGATCTGGCTGGCCTGCCGCACCGACCCCGACCTGCCGCGGCACAAGGGCCTGTCGATGATCCTGGTGCCGGCCGACGCCCCGGGCGTGTCGTACACGCCGGTGCACACCGTCGCCGGCGTCGGGACCAGCGCGACCTACTACGAGGACGTCCGGGTGCCGGTCGGCAACCTGGTGGGCGACCTCAACGGCGGCTGGTCGCTGATGACCAACCAGCTCAATCACGAGCGGGTCGCGCTCACCTCGTCCGCCCCGCTGACCCAGTCGCTGAAGCTGGTGCGGGCCTGGGCGCAGGAGACCAAGAACCCCGACGGGCAGCGGGTGATCGACTCCGAGTGGGTGCAGATCGCCCTCGGCCGGGCGCACGCCCGGGTCGAGATGCTGACCCAGCTGAACTGGAAGCTGGCCTCCGACGCCGACCACGGCGTCGACCTCTCCCCCGCCGAGGCGTCGGCGACCAAGATCTACGGCTCCGAGCTGGCCACCGAGGTCTACCGGTCGCTGATGGAGATCGTCGGCCCGAACGCAGGCCTGACCGGCACCTCGGACGGCGCCCTGCTCGCGGGCCGCCTGGAGCGGATGTATCGCTCGTCGCTGGTGATGACCTTCGGCGGCGGCACCAACGAGATCCAGCGCGACATCATCGGCTACGTGGGCCTCGGCCTGCCGGCCGCGAAGCGATAGCTCTCGGGTCTCGATACACCCGTCGCTCGTTCCTCACGACGGGCACTCGACCACCGAAAGCCCGCCTCACACCCGTCCACCGCAAGCGATCTAGGACTGAGCATGGACTTCTCCTTCACTCCCGAGCAGGACGACGCGGCCGAGCTGGCCGCCAAGATCCTGGGCGACCGAGCCACCAACGAGCGGATGCGCGAGGTCGAGAAGGCCGGCAGCCGCTTCGACCGCGAGCTGTGGGCCGAGCTCGGCAGCGCCGGACTGCTGGGCCTCGCCGTGCCCGAGGAGTACGACGGCGCCGGGCTCGGGCTGATCGAGCTGGCCCGGGTGCTGGTCGAGGTCGGTCGCACCGTCGCGCCGGTGCCGCTGGCCGCTCACGGCCCGGCCGCGCTGCTGCTGGCCGAGCACGGCAGCGACGAGCAGCGGCGGGAGTGGCTGCCCGCGGCGGCGTCCGGCCGCCAGGTCCTGACGGCGGCGGTCTCGGAGGAGCGGGCCTTCGCCCCGGCGCGTCCGACGACCCTCGCGGCGGCCGACGGGGCGTCGTACCGGCTGACGGGGAGCAAGGCGGTGGTGCCGGCCGGCGCGTACGCCGACCTCTTCCTGGTCCCGGCCGAGACCGCGGCCGGTGTGGGCGTCTTCCTCGTCACGCCCGGCGACGAGGGCGTCACCGTGGTCCCTCAGACCTTCTCCGACGGCGAGGCGGTGGCCCGCCTCGACCTCGACGGCGCCCTCCTCGGCCCGGAGCGGCTGGTCGGCCCGGCCGACGGCAGCGTCGACCGTCGGCTGCGCAACCTGCTGGTGCTGGCCGCCTCGGCCGAGCAGCTCGGGCTCACCGAGGGCGCCCTGAAGCTGACGGCGTCGTACGCGAAGACGCGCGAGCAGTTCGGGCGGCCGATCGCCACCTTCCAGGCGGTGAGCCAACGCCTCGCCGACGGCTACATCGACACCCTCGGCCAGCGGCTGATGCTGTGGCGCGCGGCCTGGCTGCTCGACCAGGGCCTGCCGGCCGACACCGACGTCGCGATGGCCAAGCTCTGGGCGGCGGACGCCGGTCACCGGGTCGCGCACACGACCGTGCACGTCCACGGCGGGGTCGGCATCGACCTGGACGGGCCGGTGCACCGCTACTTCACCGGCGCCAAGCGCTTCGAGTTCCTGTACGGCGGCGCCACCGAGCAGGCCCTGCTGGTCGGGAAGACGCTCGCCGCCGAGCCCGCGTGACCGTCCGCGACCTGCTGCTGGCCCGCGCCGAGGACGGCTCGGCCGGGCTGCTCGCGGGCGACGAGTCGTCGACCTGGGCCGAGGTGGTCCGGGCGGCGGCGGTCCGGGCGGCCGTGCTCGACGAGCTGCTGCCGGCCGGCGCCCCGCCACACGTCGGGCTGCTGCTCGACAACGTGCCGGAGTTCTCGCTGGTCCTCGGCGGCGCGGCCCTCGGCGGCCAGGTCGTGGTCGGGCTGAACACCACCCGGCGCGGCGCGGCGCTGGTCGAGGACGTCCGGCGCTCCGACACCCAGGTCGTGCTCACCGACGCCGCACACGCCGGGCTGCTCGACGGCGTCGACGTCGGAGTCCCCGTCGTACGGCTGGACGGGGCGGAGTGGGCCGGACTGCTGGCGGGCCACGCCGACGCACCGGTGCCGGACGTCGAGGTCGGGGCGGACGACCTGTTCATGCTGATCTTCACCAGCGGCACCTCCGGCAACCCCAAGGCCGTCCGGGTCACGCACGCCAAGGTGGCCGGGCCGGGAGAGCTGCTCGCCGGCCGGTTCGGCCTGACCGGCGAGGACGTCGCCTACCTGGCGATGCCGCTGTTCCACTCGAACGCGATCATGGCCGGCTGGGCGGTGGCGCTCGCGGCCGGCGCGGCGATGGCGCTCGCGCCCCGGTTCAGCGCGTCCGGCTTCCTGCCCGACGTCCGCAGGTACGGCGCGACGTACGCCAACTACGTCGGGAAGCCGCTCACCTACGTCCTGTCCACCCCCGAGCAGCCGGACGACGCCGAGAACCCGCTGCGCCTGGTCTTCGGCAACGAGGCCAACGAGCGCGACATCGCCGCGTTCGGGAAGCGGTTCGGGTGCACCGTGGTCGACTCCTACTCGTCGACCGAGAACGCCGTCATCGTCCAGCGGGTGCCCGACATGCCGCCCGGGGCCCTGGGCCGCCCGCTCGAGGGCGTGGCGGTCCTCGACCCCGAGACCATGTCCGAGACCGCCGACGCCGTGTTCAGCCCCTCGGGCGAGCTGCTGAACGCGGACGAGGCGACCGGCGAGCTGGTCAACACGACCGGCAGCGGAGCGTTCGCCGGCTACTACCGCGACCCGGACGCCGAGGCCGAGCGGATGCGCGGCGGCATGTACTGGTCGGGCGACCTGGCCTACCGCGACGCCGACGGGTTCGTCTACTTCGCGGGCCGCACGGCCGACTGGCTGCGCGTCGACGGTGAGAACCTCGCGGCCGCCCCGGTCGAGCGGGTGCTGCTGCGCCACCCGGCGGTCGCCGAGGCCGCGGTGTACGCCGTCCCGGACGAGGCCGTGGGCGACCAGGTCGCGGCGGCCCTGGTGCTGCGCGGCGACCTGTCGCCGGCGGACCTCGAGGCACACCTGGCGGGTCAGGCCGACCTGTCTCCGAAGGCCTGGCCCCGGTTCGTCCGGGTGGTCGACACGCTGCCGCGCACGGCCACCAACAAGGTGCTGAAGCGGGAGCTGGCGGGCCTTCCCGGCGGCTTCGACTGGGCGCGCGACCAGCGCGGCTCCGCCTACCGGGACCTGCTTGACCGTGTGTGACCGTCGCCATATTTTGACACGCGTCAACTCGTCGGAGATGGGGGAATCGTGGCCGAGAACGTGCAGCAGCTGCTTCGGGAGCGGGCCGAGGACGACGGCGTCGCGGTCCTGACCGCCGACCGGTCCTGGACCTGGCGCGAGCACCTCGACGAGGCCGCCACCGAGGCCGCCGCGATGATCGGCCTCGCCGACCCGGACCGCCCGCTCCACGTCGGCGTGCTGCTCGGCAACACCCCCGAGATGCTGCGCGCGATGGCCGCGGCGGCCCTCGGCGGCTACGTGCTCTGCGGCATCAACACCACCCGCCGCGGCGAGGGCCTGGTCAAGGACGTCCGCCGCTCGGAGTGCCAGGTGCTGGTCACCGACGCCGAGCACCTGCCGCTGCTCGGGGGTCTCGATCTCGACGGCGTGCGGGTGCTCGACACCTCGAGCCCGGAGTGGGCCGAGCTGCTCGCCGCCTCGACCACGGACGTCGCCGGCTTGGTGCCCCATCGCGAGGTCGAGGCGATGGACACGTTCATGATGATCTTCACCTCGGGCACCAGCGGGGACCCGAAGGCCGTTCAGGTGGCGCACCTGATGGTGCTGTTCTCGGGCATGAACCTCATCGGCCGGTTCGCCATGACGTCCGAGGACGTCTGCTACCTCTCGATGCCGCTCTTCCACTCCAACGCGGTCGTCGCGGGCTGGGCGGTCGCCATCGGCAGCGGCGCCGCGATGGTGCCGACGAAGTTCTCCGCGTCCCGTTTCCTCACCGACGTCCGGCAGTACGGCGCGACGTACATGAACTACGTCGGCAAGCCGCTCGCCTACGTACTCGCCACGACCGAGCAGCCCGACGACGGCGACAACCCGCTGCGGGTCGCGTTCGGCAACGAGGCGAGCGACCGCGACATCGACGACTTCTCGCGCCGCTTCGGCTGCGAGGTCGTCGACGGCTTCGGCTCCACCGAGCTCGCGATCATCATCACCCGCGAGGCCGGCACCCCGAAGGGCTCGATCGGCAAGCCCTTCGAGGGCGTGGAGATCTACGACGCCGACACCGTCACCCGCTGCCCGGTCGCGACCTTCGACGAGACCGGGGCGCTGACCAACGCCGACCAGGCCGTCGGCGAGCTGGTCAACACCCAGGGCGCCGGCTACTTCCAGGGCTACTACAACGACGAACAGGCCAACACCGACCGGATGCGGCACGGCATGTACTGGTCCGGCGACCTCGCCTACCAGGACGCCGACGGCTGGATCTACCTCGCCGGCCGCACCGCAGACTGGATGCGGGTCGACGGCGAGAACCTCGCCGCCGGCCCGATCGAGCGGATCTTCCTGCGCCTCGACGCCATCAGCCGCGTCGCGGTGTACGCCGTCCCCGACGAGCACGTGGGCGATCAGGTGATGGCCGCCCTGGTGCTCCGCGACGAGGCCACGCTCACGCCGGCCGAGCTGGAGGCGTTCCTCGCCGACCAGCCCGACCTCTCCCCCAAGGCCTGGCCACGGTTCGTCCGGATCGCCGACGACCTGCCCAGCACCGCCACCAACAAGGTGCTCAAGCGCGAGCTCGCGGCCCAGGGACCCACCCCGGGCGGCGGCGTGCTCTGGGTCCGCGAGCCGCGCGGGACGTCGTACGCCGCCTCGGAGCCGGCATCCGTCTAGCCCCGCCCACCCGTCATTGGATGACCAGATTGTGCGGCGTGTCGGATCGGGATCGACGGGTCGGCGTCAGCCCTGGCGGGCCTTGAGCCGCGGGTTCTGCTTGTTGATCACGTAGACGCGGCCGCGGCGGCGCACGACCTGCGCCCCGGGCTGCCTCTTCAGCGAGCGCAGCGAGTTGCGTACCTTCATCGTCCCTCCTTCCGGAGCCGTCCGCTGGCGGGATCGACGAGCCCGCGGTGGACCGCGGCGACCAGGCGGCGGGGCACCCGGTAGCGCTCGCCCGCGTGGTCGACGGTGACCAGGTCGGGTGCGGCCGCCTTCCACTGCGCGCGGCGGTGCCGCGTGTTGCTGCGCGACGTACGACGCTTGGGGACCGCCATCAGGCCACCCTCCGCACCGGGCCGAGCCAGGGCTCGAACCCGTCCTCGGCGACCCGCCAGCCGCCGCCGGCCGCCGCCTCGTCGGGGCCGAGCAGCATCGCCGCGAAGGCGTCGCGCAGGTGGGCCGGCTCCGCCCCGACGCCGGTCAGCACGATCCGGGTGTGTGGCTCTCGGTCGCGCCACGGCTCACCGGCGCCGATGCTCAGCTGGCCGCCGGCGCCGTCCCAGACCAGCACCTGGCCGGGACGGGTCGGGAGCCAGAAGCTGCCGCGGGAGCGGTGCCGACCGCCGCCGAGGCTCTCCAGGTCCTCCAGGAGGCGCTCGGGGTGGAACGGCTGGGGCGAGGCGAGCTCGACCCGCCAGACCCGGTCGGACGCGAGCGGCGGGAGCGGGTCCCGGCGGACCGCGTCGACCCACGCGCGGCTGCGGCCGTGCTGGTGGCGGTCGCGGGTCAGGCCCGCGGCCTCGAGGTGCTCGACCCCGGCGACGACGTCGGCGTCCGGGCGGGCCAGCGCCCGCAACAGGGCCTCGCCGGTCGGGTCGGGCTCACCGCGGGTGACGACGACGTCGGCGTACTCGACCATCGCGCCGTTCACCTCGGCCACCCCGCGCCGGTCGTCGACCGCACTGTGGTCGCCCCGCTCGGCGAGCAGGTCGTCACCGACAAGGTCGTCGACCACGCGCTGGCCGTCGACGGCGACGACCACCCCGGACACCCGCAGGTGCCGGGCCAGACGGGTGTCCCACGAGACCACCTGGCAGACCTGGGCCGCCTCGGCCCCGACCGGCAGGTGGGCGACGATCGTCGACCACCGTCCCGAGCGGGCCAGCCGCTCCAGCGTGGGGACGACGTCCTCGCGGATCGCGCACGTCACGCACGCGTGCTCCAGCTCGTGGTCGACGCGCTCGACGACCCCGGTCACGTCGCTGACCACCCGCTCCAGCACCCCGCGCTCGACGTCGATGTGGTGCCGTACGGCGACCGCGGCCGGTAGGTCGAACTGAAGTCCGACCATGGTCGCCGCCATCGCGTCGCGGTCGACGCCGGTCAGCAGCACGACCGGGGTCCTCACGAGCCCGCCCCGTAGCGCCGGCGGAACTTCTCGACGCGACCCTCGGTGTCCATGACCCGCCCCCGGCCGGTCCAGAACGGGTGACTGTCGCTCGAGACGTCGACGTCGACGACCGGGTACGCCGTCCCGTCGACCTCGACGGTCTCCCCGCCGGCGCCCCGGCCCGCCAGGGTGGACCGGGTCAGCAGCAGGCTCCCGGTCGAGCGGTCGCGGAACACCACCGGGCCGTACGCCGGGTGGATGCCGTCCTTCATGCGTCCTCCTGTGAATGTGGTTAGACTGAGAATCGTTCTCATTATGACCGAGAGGAGCAACGATGTCACGTACCTGCCAGGTGACGGGACGGGTGCCGGGGTTCGGCCACCGCGTCTCGCACTCCCATCGCCGCACCAACCGCCGCTTCGACGTCAACGTCCAGCGCAAGCGCTACTGGGTGCCGAGCCTGGGCCGCACGATCACGCTGCGGGTCAGCGCTCGCGGCATCAAGGTGATCGACGCCCGCGGCATCGACGCGGTCGCCGCCGAGATCCTGCGCCGCGACGGGCGGATCTGATGGCCCGCCGCGGGAGCGACGTACGCCCGATCGTGAAGCTGCGCTCCACCGCCGGCACCGGCTTCACCTACGTCACCAAGAAGAACCGGCGCAACGACCCCGACCGGCTGGAGCTGCGCAAGTACGACCCCCGGGTCCGTCGCCACGTCGCGTTCCGCGAGGAGCGCTGATGGCCAAGCAGAGCAAGATCGCCGCCCAGCGACGGCGCGAGCGGGTCGTCGCCCGGTACGCCGAGCGCCGGGCCGCCCTCAAGGCCGCGGTCCGGACGGCGCCGCCCGGCTCGGCCGAGCAGGCGGACGCCGTGCGCGCCCTGTCCCGGCTCCCCCGTGACGGCTCGCCCGTGCGGCTGCGCAACCGCGACCAGGTGGACGGTCGCCCGCGCGGCTACCTGCGCAAGACCGGCACCTCGCGGATCCGGTTCCGCGACCTCGCCCACCGCGGCGAGCTCCCCGGCATCAGGAAGTCGAGCTGGTGAGGCGGGTCACCGCCGTCGGGCCCGCGAGCCTTGTAGGTTGGGCGGATGCTCCGACCGACCCAGCGCGGCCCGCGGTGGTGACCGCCCCCCGCCAGCGATCGACCCGGCAGCGCCGGGCGCTGCTGGCCGTCCTCGAGCAGTCCGACGGGTTCCGCAGCGCGCAGGACCTGCACGGCGCCCTCCGTGGCCAGGGCGACGCGGTCGGCCTGGCCACGGTCTACCGCGCCCTGCAAGCGATGGTCGAAGCGGGCGAGCTGGACCAGGTGAAGACGGATGCGGGCGAGGCCGTCTACCGGCTCTGCAGCGCCCACCACCACCATCATCTGGTCTGCCGCCAGTGCGGGCGGACCGTCGAGGTCGAGGGGCCGGCCGTCGAGCGCTGGGCGACCCAGGTCTCGAGCGAGCACGGCTTCACCGACGTCCGGCACACCCTGGAGCTGTTCGGCACCTGCGCGGACTGCGCCCCGGCTCAGCCGTAGGTGACCGCCGGCGTCCGGATCCGTCGTACGGACTCGGCGTCGAGCACCGCCTGCTCCCCCGCCCGCACGCCCGTGCCGTCCCGCCAGGTCCCGGTGACCGCGACCCAGCGGTCGCGCTCCGGACGGTCGGCACCCTCGACCTGGACCCGGACCACGGCGGCGTCGGCAGCGCAGCAGCCGATGACCATCCGGGTGACGTACCAGACGCCGTCAGGGCCGTGGCTGACGAAGCCGCGCACCTCGACGCTGCGCCCGGCGAGCGTGGCCCCGTCGTCGTCCAGCGCCCGCCAGAGCAGCTCCTCGACCTCGAGGACCGGCGTCCCGCCCTCCGGAAGCGGCGCGAAGCTCGCCACGGGCGAGGCCGGCGGCGCCTCGTCGGCCCGCCGCTCGGCCAGGTAGGCGCCGAGCGCGGGCGGGCTGACCACGAAGACCACCAGCGCGGGCAGCAGGAGCAGCCAGGTCACCGCCGGCACTCCGTCCGCGTGGTCCTGGCCGGCCTGACCGGCCGAGAGCAGCGGGCGTACGGCGAGCAGCACCAGGAGCACCCCGCTGACCAGGAGCGGCCAGCGCATCCACTCGGTCACGAAGCGGAGGTAGGCCCCCTCCCAGGCCAGGCGCACCAGCACCGCCCCGAGGAACGCGAGCACCAGGCCCTGGGTCGTCGTCCTCACAGCAGCCACCACCCGACGAGCGAGGCGGAGAGCACGGCCGTGCCGATCACGACCGGCACGAACCGGACGGCGAAGGCGCTGCCGAACTGACCGGCCTCCATCGCGGCGAGCTTCACGTCCATCGCCGGCCCGACCACCAGGAAGACGAGCTTCGCGGTGTCCGAGAACGCCGTCAGGCTCGCCGCCACGAAGGCGTCGGACTCCGAGCACAGCGCGACCACGAAGGCCAGCGCGGCGAGGGTGAGCACGCCGACGACCGCCTGGCCGGCGACCGTGTCGACCACGGAGCGCGGGACGAAGGTGTTGACCGCCGCGGCGATCATCGCGCCGAGGACCAGGAACCCCGAGGCGTGCAGGAAGTCGTGCCGGACCGTGGCGACGAACCGGCCAGGTCCGTGCAGGTGCGGCGGGTCCGGACGGCGCCGCAGTCGCAGCCGGTCACCGCGGCTCAGGCACCACCAGCCGACCGCGACGGCCGTCAGCAGCGACGCGCCAAAGCGGGCCAGCACCATCTCGGGCTGCCCCGGGAAGGCGACGGCGGTGGAGACCAGGACCGCCGGGTTCACGGCCGGCGCGGCCAGCAGGAAGGTGAGGGCGACCGCCGGCGCCAGCCCGCGCCGGATCAGACTCCCCGCGACCGGTACGGCGGCGCACTCGCACCCGGGCAGCCCGATCCCGGCCAGCCCGGCCACGGGTACGGCGAGCACCGGGTTGCTCGGCACGATCCGCTGGAGCACCCGCTCGGACAGCAGCACCGAGATGGCCGCGGAGAGGAGGACGCCCCCGAGGAGGAACGGCGTCGACTGCACCACGACCGCCACGAAGATCGTGCACCAGGTGCCGAGCGCCTCGTTGTCGAGCGTGTCGGCCAGCCGCCCCTGCGCGAGCAGGGCGGCCAGCAGGAGCACCCCCACGACCTCCGGTTGGCCGATGGCGCGTCGGGAGGTGGACAGGGTGGGATCCGCACTGGTCACACGGATGATTATCACTCTCAGTAAGCGGGGGTCGTCGTACCGCTTCCGGCGCGTCGCCCGGTCGGGGCGGTCAGCAGGACCGGCGGATCTCCCCGACGCAGCGGTCGCGGCCGGACCCGCCGTCGACCCGATCGCGACCGCCGCCCCCGATGAGCACGTCGCGACCACCCCGACCGGCGAGGGTGTCGCGTCCGCCCTTGCCGTAGATCCGGTTCCGCCCGCCACTGCCGCGGATCACGTCGGCGCCGGAGGTGCCGATCACGGTGTCGAGGTTCCGGAGGCCGGCCCGGGCGCCGTCGGCGACGAACGTCCCGGCCTCCAGGTCGACCCGGGTGCGGGAGCCGATCAGCTCGAGCGCGTTCCGCCCAGCACCTCCGTCGAGACGGGCTCGGCACCCGCCGGGGCAACCACCGGAACCGCCGTCGTACCAGGCGTGGGACGGCTCGAGGGTGTCGTCGCCGCCGTCGCCGTAGAGGCGCGCCGCGACCTGCTGCCTCGGAAGCTCCTCGAAGTCGCTCGCGGCGCTCAGCCGGTCGTTGCCCGGGCCGCCGCGGACCACCCCCCGCGCGGCCAGGTTGACCACGTCGTCGCCGCTGCCGGCCTGCACCCGCGAGTTCGCGACGTCGGCGTAGTCGTCGCCCGGGCCGAGGCGGATGACGGCGTTCGACCCGTAGACGGCGTCGTCCCCACCGCGGGTGTCGACGACGTCGCGATCGTCGGGGTCGGGACGTCGCCACTCGGGAGCGCCGGTCGCATAGACGTCCTCTCCCGCAGACCCGGTGAACCGGTCGGCGTGCCGGCTCCCCGAGACCGAGTGGACGCCGACCAGGGAGTCGCGCTCGTCGCGGTCGGCCACCACACCGGCGGCCAGGTCGATCCTGACCCCCGTGGCGGATCGCCCGTAGGAGGCGGTCGTCCGGGTGCCGGGTCCACCGACGACGCGGTCGTTGCCGGGCCCGCTCTCGATCAGCGTGGGCTCCACGTCGCCGTCCGGGTCCGAGGCGGGCCCCAGCTCGTCGACGAAGACGTCGTCGCCGGTGCCGCCACGGACGACGGCCTGGGTCCAGGCGGTCGAGCACACGAGGTCGTCGCCGCCGCGCGCATCGACGTACACCCCGGTGGACCCCCCGATGCTGATCACGTCGGGTCCGTCGGTGCCCCGCACGCGCTGGCCGTTCTCGGTCGCCACGATCGTCGGCGCCCGCCCCTGGCACCGGGACTCGACGAGCGCCTGCGCGGACGGCACTCCGACGGCACCTGAGGTGGCGAGAACGGCGACGACGAGCAGGGCGCGGACGAGGCGACCAGCGGACATGGGGATCCTCCAGGGACGAGCGGGGCGTCGTGCACCAGGTCTGATGCACGTTCCGCCGACCTGGTTCGCGGACCGCGCCGATGATCCCGTCGCGCCCGGTCCGTCCCGGTGCCCGCCCGTCGCGGGGACCGGCCGGCGTCAGACCTTGTTGAGGCGCGCGACCGTGTCCTCGAACTCGGCGACCAGCTCGGCCATCACCTGCGCGACCGGCTTCACCTCGTTCATCCGGCCGACGATCTGACCGATCGGCATCGAGATGACGTCGGGGTCGTTGGCCGCCACGATCCGGTTGTGGGCCTCGGCGACCAGCAGGTTCTGCAGCGGCATGGGCAGCGGCGCGGGGGCACCCTCCTCGGCCCAGGCCTCGACCCACTTGGTCTTCAGCAGCCGGGCCGGCTTCCCGGTGTAGATCCGGGTGCGGACGGTGTCGGACGAGGTGGCCCGGGTGAACGCGGTCTCCCACGCGGAGTGGTTGGCCGAGAGCTCGCGGTACTCCGCCGTCCCGAGCCAGATCGAGCCCGTCCACACACCCTGCGACCCGAGGGCCAGCGAGGCGGCGATCTGGCGACCCGAGCCGATCCCGCCGGCCCCCAGGACGGGTACGTCGGGGCCGACCGCGTCGACGATGTCGGGCTGCAGCACCATCGAGGCGACCTCGCCGGTGTGACCTCCGGCCTCGTAGCCCTGGGCCACGATGATGTCGACGCCGTTGCGGACGTGGGAGAGGGCGTGCTTGGCCGCGCCGGCCAGCGCCGCGACCTTCACGCCGTGCTGGTGGCACTTCTCGATCACGTCGACCGGCGGCGAGCCGAGCGCGTTGGCGATCAGCACCGGCCGGTGCTGGAGCGCGACGTCGAGGTGGGAGCGGGCGACCGAGTGCAGCCAGCCCAGCACGCCCTCGCGACCCTCGCCCTCCGGAAGCGGCGGGACGCCGAGCTTGAGCAGCGTCTGGTCGACGAACTGCTTGTGCTCGTCCGGGATCATCGACGACACATCGAGGCCCTTGACCTCCTCAGGCACCTTCATCGGCATCACGATGTCGACGCCGTACGGCTTGCCGTCGGTGTTCTCGTCGAGCCAGGACAGCGTCCGCTCGAGCTCGTCGGTCTCGTTGAACCGCACGCAGCCGAGCACGCCCAGCCCACCGGCGCGCGACACCGCCGCGGCGACGTGCTCGGACGGGGTGAACGCGAAGATCGGGTACTCGATGCCGAACTCGTCGCAGAGGGGCGTGCGCATCAGGGGGTCGCTCCAGCGGTCTGGGCGCCGAGGGCCAGCTCCTTGGCGCGGGGGTACTGCGCCTTGCCGGTGGCATTGCGCGGGATCTGGTCGACGAAGGTGAGGCTGCGCGGCAGCTTGTAGCCCGAGAGGTGGGCGCGCAGGAAGGTGCGCAGCTCCTCCAGGTCGAGCGTCGCGCCCTCGCGCAGCTCGACCACGGCGGCCACCGCCTGGCCGTACTTCTCGTCGGGGATGCCGACCACGAGGACGTCGTACACGGCGGGGTGGCCCTTGATCGCCATCTCCACCTCCTCGGGGTAGACCTTCTCGCCGCCGGTGTTGACGCAGTTGGAGCCGCGACCGAGGAGCGTCACCCGGTTGCCCTCCTCGATCCGCGCGTTGTCGCCGGGGACGGAGTAGCGCTCGCCGTCGATCACCAGGAACGTCTTCGCCGACTTCTCGGGGTCCTTGTAGTAGCCGACCGGCACCGAGCCGCCGCGGCCGAGCCGGCCGACCTTGCCGACGTTGGCCGCCAGGTCGAGGACCCGGTTGTCGTCGTCGATGACCACGCTGCTGGGGCCCAGCCCGACGACCGGCCCGTCGCTGCTGATCTGCTCCTTGTCCTGCATGCCCATGCCCTGGAAGCCGGTCTCGGACGCGCCGACGGAGTCGGTGAAGACGGCGTTCGGGAAGGCGGCGATCCAGCGCTGCTTGACCTGCGGGCTGAAGATCGCGGCGCTGCTGGAGATGGCGAACAGGCTCGAGCCGTCGTACGGCGAGCCGGTGGCGGCCTTCCGCTCGAACTCCTCGATCAGCGGGCGGGCCATCGCGTCGCCGGTCATGAAGATCAGCTGGATCTTCTCGCGGTCGATGATCTCCCAGGTGCGCTGCGCGTCGAACTTGGGCTCCATGATCGTCAGGTGGCCGGCGAACAGGTGCATGAGCAGGCCGGCCTGGGCCCCGCCGTGCATCAGCGGGCTGAGCGGGAAGGTGACCATCCGCGGGTCGGTGGCCTGCTTGGACTGGTCGAACTCCTCCAGCGGCTCGCCGGAGTAGAAGTCGATGCCGCCGCCGAGGGTGCGCCAGAAGTCCTCGTGGCGCCACATCACGCCCTTGGGGAAGCCGGTGGTGCCGCCGGTGTAGATGATGTGCAGGTCGTCGGGGCTGCGCTCGCCGAAGTCGCGGGCCTCGCTCTGCCCGGCGAGCGCGTCCTCCCACAGGACCCCGTCGTACGACGAGACGTCGCTGGCGTCGTCGGGCTCGATCGCGTCGGGCATCACCACGACGGTGTCGAGCTTCGCGTGCTTGGGATAGCAGGCGGCGACGAGCGGGGCGTACGGGCGCTCGTGGATCAGCGCGACCATGTCGGAGTTGTCGAAGAGGTAGTCGAGCTCGCCCTCGACGTAGCGGTAGTTCACGTTGATGCCGACGGCGCGGATCTTCAGCACCGCCAGCAGCGCCACGACGTGCTCGATGCTGTTCTTGGCGTAGATCCCGACGTGCTGCCCGGGCCGCACCCCACGGGACTGCAGGAAGTGCGCCAGCCGGTTGGAGTCACGCTCCAGGTCGGCGAACGTGACCGTCCGCTCCCCCACCTTCACCGCGGGGTTCTCAGGGGCGGCGTCGACGGCGTGTTCGAAGAGATCAGCGATGTTCAGAGCCACGCGGCGAGACTAGAACACGTTCTCGTTCTTGGCTAGCATCGCCCGGCATGACCGAACCCCAGCCTGAACCTCACTGCCTGGTGGAGCAGGACGGGCACAAGCTCGTCGTCACCATGAACCGTCCCGAGACCCGCAACGCCCTCTCCGGCGAGATGATGGCGATCATGGAGGAGGCCTGGGACAAGGCCAACACCGACGACTCCGTGCGGGTCGTGATCCTCACCGGGGCCGGTGGCTACTTCTGTGCCGGCATGGACCTCAAGGCCGCCACCAAGCGCTCGCCCGACGACAGCTTCAAGGCGGGCTTCGACCCGTCGGTCATCAAGGGCCTGCTCAAGGGGTTCCGACTGACCAAGCCGCTCATCGCCGCGGTCGAGGGCCCGGCCATCGCCGGCGGCACCGAGATCCTTCAGGGCACCGACATCCGGATCGCGGGCGAGTCGGCCCGCTTCGGGGTGGCGGAGGCACGCTGGTCGCTCTACCCGATGGGCGGCTCGGCGGTCCGCCTCCCGCGGCAGATCCCCTACACGGTCGCCCTCGAACTGCTCCTGACCGGCCGCGCCATCAAGGCCCCCGAGGCCAAGGAGATCGGCCTGATCGGCCACGTCGTCCCCGACGGCGAGGCGCTGACCAAGGCGCACGAGATCGCCGACCTGATCTGCGCCAACGGCCCGCTGGCCGTCCAGGCCATCTTGAGGACGGTCCGCGATTCCGAGGGCAAGCACGAGGAGGACTGCTGGGCGGACGACGCGAAGGTCGGCATGGCCGTCTTCGCCTCGAACGACGCCAAGGAGGGGCCGCGGGCGTTCGCCGAGAAGCGGGCGCCGCAGTTCACCGGGACCTGAGGCGGGGTGCCCGGGTCGTGCTGATTGGTCACAAACGTCAACTGAGACGACTCTTAGCTGCCGTTTGTGACCAAGCGGCGTCTTTAGGTCCCCGCGACCGGCACCAGCGCGGCCCGGACTCCCCCGGCGTCGACGTCGCGCCGCAGCAGCTCCCGCGAGGTGGAGCCGTCGTCGGCGACCGAGGCGTCGGCGATGAGCACGGCGGCGTGGCCGAGTGCGACCGCGCGGTCCAGCCAGGCCGGGTCGAGGTCGGTCAGCGGGATCCGGCTGGCGCCCACCTGCTCACCGATCGCGACCAGCAGCTCGAGGTCGGCGGGGCCGGTCCGGGTGAGGGCGCAGCCGTTGGCGGCCCGCAGGTCGAGCCGGTCGGCCTCGTCCACGGGCCGGAAGCCGCGCTGGGCGAAGAGCGCCTTCATGGCGTCGTGGGCGACCGACTCGTGCACGACCGGGACCGGGGGGAGCTGCAGCACCAGGAAGTCGGGGTCGGCGTGCGTCGCCCAGCGGTAGTCGTCCACCCCTCCAGCCTGCCAGCACGACCCACTCCTAGGGACGGCTGCTCCCGTCGGGAAGCTGCTCGGGGCACTCGCCGCCCGGCGTCGTGGCCAGCTCGAAGTGCCACATCTCGTTCGCGAAGGTCTGGCACAGGCCGTGGGCGGACCCGTGGCGCCCCATCCAGTCCGCGGCGTCCGTCGGACCGATGTCGACGGCGTCGCCGGTGACGTGGGCCGAGGCGTCCGGGGTGGCGACGTACCGGCGCGCCTCCTGCTCGCTGCCGTAGCGGGTCAGGGCCTCGTCGTACAGGCGCTGCTGGTGCTCGCGGCTGCGCCAGCCACTGGTGACCTGGACGGTGATGCCGTCGGCCCGCGCGTCGCGTGCCGCGGCCCGGACGGCGGCGAGCAGGTCGGGGTCGAGCCGGTCGGCGTCGTCGATGCCCAGGTCGACGGGGGGCTCGGCGGCCGGGAGGTCGGTGGCCGGCCGGGCCCGGACGCCGCTGGACGAGGTGGAGTCCGTCGTCCCACAGGCGGCGACAGCGAGGGCGACGGCCACGAGGGTCGTGAGGACGGGGCGGGAGAGTGAGGTGAGCACGCGAGCACGCTAGGCAGCGTGGGACGCCCGGGACCTCCGTCGCAGGTGCCGGGTCGCAGCACCCGGGGCCCGGACCTGTCAGACGTTGGTCGGGATGTGCATCACGGTGCCGCCGTCGACGACGTACTCGGAGCCGGTCGAGAACGACGACTCGTCGCTGATCAGGAAGACCACGAACGACGCGACCTCCTCCGGCCGACCGGCCCGGCCCAGCGGGATCGGGATCAGGCCCTCGGGCATCTGGTCGGTCGCGGGGGTGCTGATCCGGCCCGGGTGCAGGGAGTTGGCCCGGATGCCGTGCGGGGCGAGCTCGGTGGCCACCGACTTGGTCAGGCCGGTGAGGCCCCACTTCGAGGCGACGTACCCGTGCGCCCACCCGGTGCCCCGGAGTCCCTCGATCGAGGAGGTGTTGATGATCGAGCCGCCGCCGGCGGCGATCAGGGCCTCGGTCGCAGCACGGATGCCGAGGAAGGCACCGGTGAGGTTGACGTCGAGCATCTGCTGCCAGAGGTCTCGCTTGTAGCGCTGCAGCTGGCCGCCGTTGAAGATGCCGGCGTTGTTGAAGAGGCCGTCGAGGCGCCCGAACTCGGCGACGGTGAACGCGACCGCCGCGCGCCAGTCGTCGTCGCTCGTGACGTCGAGGTGGACGTAGCGGGCGCTCTCCCCCAGCTCCTCGGCGAGCGCCGCGCCCTCCTCGTCGAGCAGGTCGCCGATGACGACCTTCGCCCCCTCCGCCACCAGCATCCGGGCACTCGCGCCCCCGATGTTGCGCGCGCCGCCACTGATCAGGACGACCTTGCCCTCCACACGACCCATGTGCGGCAAGATAGCAGCGCAACTAGAACCGGTTCTAGAAACGAGACTCCGCATGACGATCCGCGTCGCCCAGGTCAGCACCGGCAACGCCGGCCGGCTCACGCTGCGCCAGCTCATCGCCGACGAGCGCTTCGAGCTGGTGGGCGTCTCGACGTCTACCGCCGAGAAGGTCGGCCGGGACGCGGGCGAGCTGGCCGGGGTCGAGACGGTCACCGGGATCACGGCCGTCGGGAGCCTCGACGAGCTGATCGCGGCCCGGCCCGAGTGCGTCGTCTACTGCGCGATGGGCGACACCCGCCCGGTCGAGGCGACCAACGACGTACGGCGGCTGCTGGAGGCGGGCATCGACGTGGTCGGCTCGGCGCCCGGGACGCTGCAGTACCCCTGGGGCACGATGCCCGAGAAGGTGATCGCCAAGGTCGAGGCCGCGGCGCAGGCGGGTGGCGCGAGCGTCTACGTCACCGGCGTCGATCCGGGGTTCGCCAGCGACCTGGTCCCCCTGGCCCTGGCCAGCACCTGCCAGCGTGTCGAGCAGGTCCGCTGCTATGAGCTCGCCGACTACGCGACGTACGACGGCGCCGAGGTGATGTTCGACCTGATGGGCTTCGGCAAGCCGCTGGACGAGACCCCGCTGCTGTTCCTGCCCGGCGTGCTGGCCATGGCCTGGGGCACGGCGATCCGGATGCTGGCCACCGGGCTCGGCATCGAGGTCGACGAGATCGTCGAGTTCTGGGAGGCCGAGCCGGCGCCCGAGTCCTACGACATCGCGGCCGGCCGGATCGAGGCCGGCACCATCGCAGCCCTGCACTTCTCCATCTCCGGCCTGGTCGACGGCCACCCTGCGATCGTCGTCGAGCACGTCACCCGCACCCGTGACGACCTCCGCCCCGACTGGGCCCGGCCCGCCGCGGGCGGCGGCTCCTACCGGGTCGAGATCGTCGGCGAGCCGTCGTACGTCGTCGACGTGGTCCCCAGCAGCGAGCACGGCGACCACAACCACGCGGCGATCGTCGCCGCCTGCGGCCGGATCGTGAACGCCATCCCCGACGTCCGCGCGGCCGCCCCGGGCATCCGCACCACGCTGGACCTGCCGCTGCCGACCGGCCGCGGGACCTACGCGGGTCCACCCCGGGGCTGATCCGGCAGCATCCGCCCGACCAGGCGCCGTCGTACGACGACGCCGACGTGCAGCGCGACCGTGGCGTAGAGCGCGACGTGCCCGGCGACGTGCAACGGGAGCAGGTCGTCGTCGCCGAGCACCAGCGCGATGCCGGTCGCGGGGACGACGACGAGCAGCGCCAGGAGCACCTTCTCGGTGGCGCTCACCAGGCGCCGGTCGCGCGCGTTGAGGCGAGCCGACCACGGCGGCAGCGGCGTCGTACGGCGCCAGACGAGGCGGGTCAGCGCGAGCGCGATGATTGCGAGCCCCAGCACGACGTGCAGGTCGACCAGGTCGAACGGCCCGTCGAACAGCGAGAACTCGTCGTCCCCTCCACGCCCGCGGCCGCGGCCGCTCTCCCCCGACCGACCGCGCCCGCGGCCCCGTCCGTGTCCCGACCCGTCGCCGTCCATGGCGTAGCCGACGACCACCTGGGCGACGAGCGCGAGCACGGTCAGCCAGTGCAGGGTCTTGGTGACGGCGCCGTAGCCGTGCGGTCCGTTGCGCAGGGGCACCGACCGGAGGTACCCGCCTCAGACCGGCGTGATCGGCAGGCTCAGCCGCGGCTCGAACTCGAAGGCCGCGCCGGTGCTGAACCGGACCACGGCCACCTCGCCCGGCTCCGGAGCGGGCTCGTCGCGCTCGACCACCCGCAGCGACCAGTCGCGCGCGGAGCCGCTGACCTCGACCTCCAGGCGCGGGTCGACCGCGCGGACGACCGCCTGCAGCGGCGCGAGGGAGTCGGGGCCGCAGAGGGCGATCCAGGTGCCGTCGTCGTACGCCGGCGAGTCGGTGACCTCGAGGGTGACGTCGCCGAAGGAGGCCGCGACGTACGCCGCCGGGTTGAGCAGCGGGTGCAGCGCGAGCAGCCGGAGCGCGCCCGCGGGCCCGCCCGGGAGGTCGAGCGCGCGACGGATCCGCTCGGCGGCGACGCCCGCGATGCCGACCAGCTGCTTGAGGCAGATCTCGCGCAGCTGGACGGTGTCGGCCGCGCGCTGCTCGACCGCGTGGACGAACGAGATGTTCAGCAGGTGCATCTGCAGGCAGACCTCGTCGGCGATCCGGACCAGCGCCGAGCGGGAGAAGGCCGCGAAGTCGAGATCGGCGAGGAGCGGGCCGGAGTAGTCGGCGCGGCCGTCGTCGGCGGGATCGATCGGGTCGAGGTCGACGGTGGCCGCGTGCGTGGTCTCGACGACGTAGTAGGCCGGGTGCGGCGACACCGGCGGGTGCGACTCGTCGATCACCACCGTCCAGGCGCAGTGTGGGTTCCGGTCGGCCGGGAGCCGTGGGGGGCGGTGGACCGGTCGGACCTGGGCGCGCGGGTTGGTCGCGACCGCGGTCGCGTCGAAGGTCGGGTCCTCGATGTCGTGGCACATCGAGCGGACGTAGTCGGGCCCCATCGGCTCCACGTCCATCAGGGCGCCGCAGTGGTCGAGGTGGAACTCGCCGTGCCAGCGGTCGTGGACGGCGTAGCGGAAGTCCATGAACTGCGGCGGGGCGCCGATGTCGAGCTGGAGCCCCTTGAAGATCGTGACGATGTCACCCTCGCCCGGCGGCGCCTGGTAGCCCAGCGCGCGCTGCATCCGCCGCGTGTAGATCGGGCTGGAGCCGGCCCACTCCTCGATGGCGATCTGGGCCATCTCCTCACGGCCGAACGCCGAGATGCACCAGGCCATCCCGGAGCGGTCGATGAGCTGGCCGATCAGCAGCAGCTCGGGGACGAGGACGGCGAGCTCCTCGCGGGACAGGTCGGCGTACCGGCTGGTCATGGGCCGATCGTGGGTTAGCCCGGAGGCGGTGTCAACAGCGTTGACACCGCGGCCCCGTAGAGACGCGCGACGGACGCCGCATCGGCGTCGACGACGGTCGGGTCCTCCAGGATCACCAGCGCCTCCAGCAGGCCGCCCACCTGGGCGGCGACCAGGTGGGCGCGCAGCTCCGCGTCCGGACCCTCGAGCCGCTCGGCCAGCGGCCGCGCCAGCGTGGCCTCCATCGCCGCGACCAGCTGCTCGCGCACGGCGGCGCTGTCGGTGGCCCGGATCATGGCGCGGTACGGCGTCCGCAGCACCCCCGAGAGCCGCTCGTCCAGGACCAGCGCGACCAGTCGCTCCCCCATCCCGGTGAGCGGGCCGGCCAGTGCCGGCGCGAACGGACCCTCGACGTCGACCGTCGCCAGGAACAGCTGCTCCTTGGACCCGAAGTGCCGGATCACCAGGGCCGGATCGATCCCGGCCGCGCCCGCCACCCCGCGCACCGACGTGGCGGCGTACCCCTGGGCCATGAACTGCCGGCGCGCCTCGGCGGCGATCAGCTCCCTCGTCGTCCCCACGGTCACGGGGCGAGGCTAGTGGCGCCGTGGTCGACTTGGCACGCCGTACTCCCGCCGCTCCTGGAGGTCCGATGCTCGCCCACTCCCTCGGCACCGACGCCGAGCTCCGCCCGCTCGAGCCATGGCAGGCGCCGACGTTCGCAGCCTACGTCGAGCGCCATCGCGCGCACCTGGCTCCCTGGCTCCCCTGGGGCGTGTCGATCACCGACGAGGACGCCGCCCGCGCCTTCCTGCAGCGGTACGCCGACGGCACCGCCTCCGACGGTCGCCGTACGGCTGGGCATGAAGCACGACGGCACCCTGCGCCAGGACTTCGAGCACGCCGGTCGCCGATGGGACACCGAGGTGTGGCGGTCCTCGCCGAGGAATGGGTAACGATCCACCCATGAGGACACGCACCCTGGGCAACGAGACCGTCGGCACCGTGGAGGTGGGCGCGATCGGGCTCGGCCTGATGACGTTCGACCAGACCGGGACCCAGCCCCGCGAGCAGCTGCTCGACACGATCCGTACGGCGCTCGACGCCGGCGTCACGCTCTTCGACACCGCCGACGCCTACGGTCCCGGCGAGGAGCTGGGCGAGCACGCGCAGGGGGCCAACGAACGGCTGATCGCCTCGCTCCTCGACGAGCTCGGCGTGCGGGACCGGGTCCTGCTCGCCACCAAGGGCGGGCACGTCCGCAGCGCCGGCGGCGCCTGGGCGCTGGACTCCTCGGCGGAGCACCTCCACCAGGCCGTGGACGCCAGCCGGGAGCGGCTCGGGGTCGAGCAGATCGACCTGTGGCAGCACCACCGCCCGGACCCGAAGGTCCCGTACGAGGAGGTCGTCGGCACGCTGCGCGAGATCGCCGAGTCCGGCAAGGTGCGGATGGTCGGTCTCTCCAACGCCGACCCCGCCCAGATCCGGCTCGCCCACACCGTGCTGGGCGAGCACCTGGTGAGCGTGCAGAACCAGTTCTCCCCCGCCTTCCGCACCAGCGCCCCCGAGATCGACGTCTGCGACGAGCTCGGCCTGGCCTTCCTGCCGTGGAGCCCGCTCGGCGGCCTCGGCGACGCCAAGGAGCTGGCCGAGAAGCACCCGGCCTTCGCCGAGGTCGCGGCCGCTCGCGAGGTCAGCCCGCAGCAGGTCGCGCTGGCCTGGGAGCTGGCCCAGTCACCGCAGGTGATCCCGATCCCCGGCGCCAAGCGGCCCCAGTCGATCCGCGACTCCGCCGCCGCGGCCGAGATCGACCTGACCGCCGACGAGCTGGCCCGGCTCGACGCCTCGTAGCCGGTCGGGTCGTGCTGATTGGTCACATTCAGCGACTAGGAGGGCTCTTAGTTGCCGTTTGTGACCAAGCGGCGTCTTCAGGTCAGCCGGCGGCTCACCCGCCGTCCGCGCCGAGCACCCGCAGCTGCAGCATCGCCACGAACCGGGCGTCGGGGTCGGTCAGGTTGAGCTCGCCGACCTCGGCGACCCGGCGCAGCCGGTAGCGGAACGTGTTGGGGTGGACGTACACCGTCGCCGCGGCGGCGACCACGTCGCCGAACGCGTCCAGCCAGGCCTCGAGGGTCTGGACGAGCTGGCTCTGGTGGACCCGGTCGTAGTCGATCAGCCGGGCCAGCGAGCCGGTCGGGCGGTCGCCGCGGGCGGCGACCATGTCGCGCAGGTCGGTCATCAGAGCCTCGACCTGGACGTCGGCGAGCCGGGCCACCCGGCGATCGCCGCGCCCCTCGCGAAGCACGCGGAGGGTGCGGTCGACGCCGGCCCGGGCGTCGGGGAGGGCGCCGACCTCGGCCGCGACCGGGCCGATGGCCACGACCACGGTGGCCCGGTCGCCGACCCGCTCCAGGAAGTCGCGGGCGATCCGGAGCGCGCGGTCCTCGCCGTCCGCGACGCCGCGCGGCAGCGGCACCAGTCCGTAGGTCACGTCGCCGACCAACGCGGACGCCGAGCGCGGGTGCAGCGCGCTCAGGTGCATCGCGAACGCGTCGCCCACCCGCTGCCGGTCGTGCGCGACGACGGGATCACCCCCCAGGTCGACGATCGGGTCCGCGTCGGGCGCCGCCTCCACCGACGGACGTACGACGGCCACGCCCAGCACCATCAGCGACTGCCCGCTCAGGCCCAGCCGCTCGGCCGCCTCCCGCGCGCCCGGGCCGCCCTCCAGCGCCTGGCTGAGCAGGTCGGTGCGCAGCCGCCGCTGCACGTCCGCGCCCGCGCGGACCCGCAGGAGGTGCAGTGCGACCAGCTTGGCCGCGTCGCAGAGCGCCTCGGTGCGCTCGTCGCTGAGCGGGCCGCGCACGGCGGCCCAGATGGAGCCGAGCACCTCCTCGCCGGCCCGGACCGCGACCGCCACGCGGGGCATCGAGAACGGGTCGCCGGCCTCGTTCACCGGCTCGATGTAGACCGGACGGTCGCTGCGGTGCAGCTCGCGGAAGACCCCGCGCTCCTGCAGGATCCGCGAGTAGCGCTCGGGGACCTGACGCCCCAGGATCGTCTCGACGCGCGAGGGGTCGGCCTCGTCCTGGCGGCCCGAGAAGGCCAGCACCCGCGAGCTGCGGTCCTCGATGGTGACCGGGGCGTCGAGCAGCGCGGCGACCGCGTTGGCGACCGCGAACAGGTCGCCCGACGGCAGCCCGCCGAGCGACTCCGAGTCGGCGACGGCCACGTCGCCCTCGGCGAGCAGGGAGCGCAGCATGGCGGCCAGGTGGGCCCAGGGGGCACCTCGACTCAGCCCCAGCACGGCCACTCCGGCCCGGTCGGCGGCCGCGCGCACCTCGTCGGTCACCGGCACCGGAGCGCGCAGCACCAGCCCGGCCGCGTCCTGCTCCCCCAGCGACCCCAGCAGGTCGACGACGTCCTCGGCGGCCACGCCCACCCCGAGCACCAGCGCACCGGGCGGCAACACCGGCTCGTCCGCGGGGTCGTGGATCACCACGCCCCCGATGTCGAGGTCGCGCTCGGGGACGCCGTGGACCAGGTCGAGCAGCGACGCTCCCAGGTCGTCGAGCACGCGACCGAGGCTCGCGCGGGGTCGGACAACGGGCGTGCTCATGGTGGTGGCCACCTCTGGACCGTAGGGGTCGGTACGGCGACCCTACGTCGTCCGATCCGACCGCATCCAGCGCCCGATTCGTCGGATCGGACGAACGCTCAGACCGCGACCCACGCCACGCCGGTGGTGACCTCGGCCAACGCCTCCGGGAGCGGCTCCACGCCGAGCCCCGGCCCCTGGGGCACCGCGAGGTGGCCGTCGGCGAGCACGAACGGCTCGGTGACGTCGGTGCGGTAGTAGCGGCCCGACCCGGAGGTGTCGCCCGGCATCGTGAAGCCCGGCAGCGCGGCCAGCGCCACGTTCGCCGCCCGACCGAGGCCGGTCTCCAGCATCCCGCCGCACCAGACCGGGACGCCGTGCGCGGCGCACAGGTCGTGGATCCGCCGCGCCTCCAGGTAGCCACCCACCCGCCCGGGCTTGATGTTCACCACCGAGCAGGCCCCCAGCCGCAGCGCGGCCGCGGCCGACTGGGCCGAGGTGATCGACTCGTCGAGGCAGACCGGCGTGCGGATCAGCCGGGCCAGGTCGGCGTGGCCGAGGACGTCGTCCTCCTCCAGCGGTTGCTCGATCAGCAGCAGGTCGAACGGGTCCAGCCGGGCCAGGTGCCGCGCGTCGGCGAGCGTGTACGCCGTGTTCGCGTCGACCTGGAGCAGCACGTCGTCGCCGTACCGCTCCCGGACGGCGCGCACCGGCTCGACGTCCCAGCCGGGCTCGATCTTCAGCTTGATCCGCAGGTAGCCCTCGTCGAGGTAGCCGCCGACGGCGTCGAGCAGGGCCGGGACGCTGTCCATGATCCCGACCGAGACGCCGCACGGGACCCGGTCGTGAGCCGCGCCGAGCTCCCGGGCGAACGAGCGGCCGCCGGCGCGCAGCTCCGCGTCGAGCACCCCCATCTCCAGCGCCGCCTTGGCCATCCGGTGTCCCTTGAAGGGGGCCAGCACCCGCGCCACGGCCGGTGCGTCGAGGTCCCCGGCGGCACCGAGAGCCGGGACCAGGAACCGCTGCAGCACGTCGACGGCGGCGTCGACGTACTCGGAGGAGTAGAGCGGGTCGACCATCGCGACGCACTCCCCCCAGCCCTCGCCGACGTCGGTGACGACCCGCAGGAGCAGCAGGTGCCGGGTGGTCTGGGTGCCGAAGGACGTGCGAAACGGCGCGACCAGCGGCATCGAGATCCGGCGCAGCTCCACGCCCTCGAGCTTCATCGCGTGCCCCGGACGACGTACCAGCCGGCCCGGTCGAAGCCGCTCACCCGGCCCCCGCCCGTGACCAGCGTGGTCAGCGCCTCGCGGACGGCGTTGCGCCAGGCGTGCGCGAGCCCCGGGTCCTCCGCCCGCAGCACCCCGATGTCCGCGGGTACGGCGACCAGCGAGACCGGTCCGTCGAGCGGGCCGGCGACCGGGGTCCCCGTCCGCGAGCGGCCGAGGGCGACCACGGCTCCGGCGGCCAGCTCATCGGCGACCGAGACCGGGGCGAGCCCGGGGCCGCCGGCGCAGGCGGCCACCACCGCCGGGTCGCGCAGCCGCCACCGCACCAGCAGCCGGTCGGAGTCGTCGACACCGTTGATGGTGTCGAGCATGGTGCCGTAGAAGTTCGGCAGGTACTCGACCGGCTCGGCGGCCAGCTTGGCCAGGTTGAAGTAGGCGTTCCGGCTGACCAGCGGGTCGAAGGTCCAGACGATGTCGGAGACGCCGCGCAGCATGGCCCAGGCCCGCTGGTGCAGCTTCAGCGCGAAGCCGACGTGCCGGCCGGCCAGGTCGCGGGCCACCCCGGCGATGTGGCTGTGCAGGGCGTCCTCGGACGGCGCGTGGAAGAAGCCGACGCAGGCGCCGACCAGGCGGTGGCCGTCGAAGGCGCCGCCGACGTAGTTGCCGGCCTTGGCGAAGGCGCGGAGCAACTCGACGGTCACCGGTGGGTTCGCGTCGCGGCCCCAGATGGTCGCGTAGAGCCGCACCGCGTCCTCCAGGTCCGACAGGTCGGTCAGCTCGCGGACGGCGACTCCGGCCGCGAGCGCGGCGGCGTCGGCCGCCTGCACGGCGTGGTCGAGGTCGGGGTCGACGGCGGTCAGGTTGCTCACGGTTCCCATGCTGGTCAGGTCGGGGCGCTGCGTCATGGTCGTCCCCGACCAGCCGTGGCGAGGGAGTTCGTCGGGTCGGCCAGCGGCCGGTCGAGCAGGTCGGTGACGAGCGCACGGAGCAACGTGGCCCGCGGCAGCAGGTGCTCGACGAGGACGTGCTCGCCCTCGGCGTGCGCCCCGCCACCGACCGCTCCGAGTCCGTCGAGGGTGGGGGTGCCGACCCCGGCGGTCAGGTTGCCGTCGGAGGCACCCCCGACGGCGACCGCGCTCAGCGGCTCCGGGCTCAGCGCCCGGGCCCGGGCCAGCAGCGCGGCGGACGACGCCGCCTCGAGCGGCGGGCGGTTGGGTCCGCCGGCGACCTCGACGACCGCGCCGTCCAGGGTCGGTCGCAGCGCCCGCAGGGCGGCGTCGACCCGCTCCTGCTCGGCCCGCGTGCGGACCCGCACGTCGACGGCGAAGGAGCCCGCCGCCGGCACGGTGTTGGTCGTCGTCCCCGCGGCCAGCAGGGTCGGCGTGACCGTCGTGCCCAGCGCGGGATCGGCCAGCGCGCTGACCGCGAGGGCCTGGTGGGCCAGCTCGAGGGTCGCGTTGACGCCCCGCTCGGGCTCCAGGCCGGCGTGCGCGGCGCGACCGGTCACGCGGACGTCGTACAGGGAGACGCCCTTGCGCTCGGTCTTCAGCGCGCCGCCGTCGGCCGAGGCCTCCAGCACCAGCGCGGCCTCGTGGGCGCGGGCCTCGTCCTCGACCAGTCCGCGCGAGGACGGCGAGCCGAGCTCCTCGTCACCGGTGACCAGCAGCGTCACGCCGTCGAGGCCGGGCAGGGCGTGGAAGGCCAGGGCCAGGCCGGCCAGCATGTCGAAGCAGCCGGGACCGCGCAGCACTCCGTCCACCACCGAGTACGGCGTCCGCTGCAGCGTCCCGATCGGCCAGACCGTGTCGTGGTGGCCGACGACCAGCACCCGGTGCGGGCCGGCGCCGAGTCGCCAGCGCAGGTGGGTGCGACCATCGACGACCAGCGTCTCCGGGGCGACCCCGAGCCGCGTGGTGCCGAGGCCCGCGACGACCGCCGCCGAGCGGGCGACCGCGGCCAGGTCCGACGAGGGCGCCTCGCACTCGATCATCGTGCGCAGGTCGTCGAGGAGCAGGTCGAGGTCCATCAGTCGACCCGCGGGGTCGCCCGCACGCCGAAGTGCAGGTAGCGCTCCCCGGTCGGCAGGTCGTAGAAGGTCACCGGCGCCCAGGTCTCCACGCCCTCCGGCCGGACGGCGAACAGGCCGGGCCCGACCGGGACCAGCGGGTGCTCCTCGACCGGGTCCGGGACCATCTCGGCGATCGGACCGAGCAGCGTGGTCCGCAGGGTCGGCCCCTCGGCCAGCACCTCCATCCGCACCGACGCGCGGGCGTAGGTGCCGACGTACGGCGTGACGTCGACGTCGACCGGCGCCGCGGGCGGGGCGAACGCCGCGGGGATCTCGACGTCGGCCAGCTCGGCGAACAGCTCGCGGTAGAGATCCTCGTAGAGGTCGCGGGTGTGCCCGCCGTTGGTCAGCAGCGCGACCGCGAGCCCGGCCTCGGGCAGGACGCGCAGGAACGCGGCCTGGCCGATGGTGTTGCCGTCGTGGCCGATCACCCGGCGCCCGCCGTCCTCGCCCCAGCCGAAGCGGATCCAGCCCAGGCCCCAGGAGTCGCCGAGGATGTACTTGTCCGGCAGGTCGGCCTGGTGCTCGGCCATCTGCGCGGCGGCGGACTCGCTCAGCAGCCGGGTCCCGTCGGCAGCCAGCCCGCCGGTGAGGTGCAGCCGGGCGAAGCCGAGCAGGTCGGTGACGGTGGACGTGATCAGCCCGGCCGGGCCGAGCGAGCGGGGCAGCTGCCAGATCGGCGCGGTGACCGGGACGCCGTCCTGGTCCTCGTGCCCCGCGGCGGCGCCGTACAGCAGCGCCTCCTCGGGGAGGGTGACGGTGCTGCTCAGGCCGAGCGGGGTGAAGAGCCGCTCGCGCATCGCGGCGTCCCAGGTGAGCCCGGTGACCTTCTCGATCAGCCGGCCCATCAGCGAGTAGCCCGAGTTGCAATAGGACCAGGTCGCGCCGAGCGGGTGGTTCTGGGCGGCGTCGGCGAGCAGGTCGACGTACTTCTCGAGGCAGTCGTCGCCGCGACCGGTGTCGGTGAACACGTCGCCGTCGATGCCGCTGGTGTGGGTGAGCAGGTGGCGCAGGGTCACCCTCTTGGTCACGTCGGGGTCGGCGAGGCGCAGCTCGGGCAGCACCTCGACGATCGGCCCGTCGAGCTCCAGCAGCCCCTCGTCGACCAGCTGCATCGCCACCGTGGCGGTCCAGACCTTGGAGATCGAGCCGATCTGGAACAGCGACTCGTCGGTCGTCGGGACGCCGGTCCGCGTGTTCAGGACGCCGTACGACGAGGTCGCCAGCTCGTCGTCGCCGTCGGGCGTGAGCCGCAGGATGCCCAGCTGCGCGCCGGGCACGCCGTGCCGCTCGGCGAGCTGCGCCAGCCGGCGCTGCCAGCGGGCGATGTCGACGCGCGGCCGGCCGGCCCGCAGCGTGTGCTGCTCGACCCAGTCGACGACCCGGCGGCCGTAGTCGATCCGCTGCGACGGCGGCCCGAGGAGGACGAACGCGTGCGCGGCGCCGGGGTAGAGCACCAGCTCGGTCGGCACGCCCCGCTCGCGCAGCGAGGTGAACCACTGCTGGGCCTGGCCGACCGCGCAGGTCCGGTCCTCGCCACCGTGCAGCACCAGGGTGGGCGTGCTGAGCCCGGCGACATGGGTGAGCGGCGACATCGCGGCGTACCGCTCGGGCTGCTCCCAGGGGGTGCCGCCCAGCTCGAAGCTGCTCAGGCAGGTGCCGTCGTCGCAGGTGCCGTACATGCTCACCAGGTCGCTGACCACGCCGCCGGCGACCGCCGCCTTGAACCGGTGGTCGCGGCCGGTCAGCCAGCAGGTCATGAAGCCGCCGTAGCTGTAGCCGGTGATCGCCAGCCGCTCCGGGTCGGCCAGCCCCTCGGCCACCAGCGCGTCGACCGGCTCCAGGAAGTCGTTCGCGTCGGCGACCCCCCAGGCGCCGTGGACCGCGTCGTAGAACGCCTCGCCGTACCCGTCGCTCCCCCGCGGGTTGACCAGGAGCACCGTCCAGCCGCGCGCGGCCAGCTCCTGGTGGTAGGGGTGCATCTCGTCGGCCGCGCCGTTCCAGGCGTTGTGCGGGCCGCCGTGCACGTCGACCAGCAGCGGCCGCGGCCCGCGCAGCGCCGGGTCGCGGACCAGCCAGGCCTGCACCTCGGTGCCGTCGCCGATGGCGAACGTGCGCTCCTCGCGCACGAACAGCTCGACATCGCCGAGCGCGGCGCCGTGGTCGGTCAGCACCGTCTCGGTCCCGGTGGCCAGGTCGACCGCCACGATCTCGCCGTACGACGTGGGGGTGGCCAGCGCGACCACCGCCGTGTCGCCGACCACCGACAGCCCCGACACGACCCGACCGGTCCCGCCGACCACGGGCCCCTCGTCGGCGCCGACCGCCCACAGGTGGGTGCAGCCGCGGTCGCGCAGGGCGAGCAGCACCCGGCCGTCGGCGAGCTCGACCGGCAAGGCTCCGGGGTACGCCGGGCCGCCGGGCATCACGTTGCGGTCCAGGTGGCCGGCCAGGTCGACCAGCGGCCCGCCGTCCAGCGGCACGCGGAGCAGGTGCTGGTGGCCCACCGGGTCGCCCGGGAAGCCGACCACCAGGAGGCTGGCGCCGTCGGGTGCGAAGGAGACCGTGCCGGCGACGCCGTCGGCCAGGGCGACGATCCGCGGCCGCGCTTTCGGGTCCTCGAGGTCGAGCAGGTGCACGGCGGACCGGAAGGTCAGGTCGGTGTCGGCGCCGACGCCGCGGGTGAAGGCCAGGGTCGTGCCGTCGGGCGAGAACGCGGGCGAGCCGACGTGCTCGGGGCCGTCGGTCAGCTGGCGCACGGCGCCGGTGCCGAGGTCGACCAGGTGCAGCTGGCGTCGTACCGGGCCGACGAGGCCGGCGCCGTCGGACTGGTAGTCCAGCCGGGTCGTCACGAGCGGACCGGTGCCGTCGGTGGGGTCGACCGGCGCCAGGAGCGCCAGCCGGTCCCCGGCGGGCGACCAGACCGGCGCGCCCGCGCCCAGCGGCAGCTCGGTGACCCGTTCGGGCTCGCCACCGCCGGTGTGGAGGAGGTGGACCTGGCCGGCGCGCAGGAAGGCCAGCCGGGTGCCGTCGGGTGACCAGGCGGGCGCCGAGTCCTCGGGACCGGCGGTCAGCGGTCGCGGGGTCCCGCCGGGCAGGTCGACGCTCCAGAGCCGGTCGACGCTGCGGTCGGCCGCGGCGTCCAGGGTGCGGAGCACGTAGACGGCCCGCGAGCCGTCCGGCGCCAGCGCCGGCTGCGAGGGGACGGCGAGGTCGGTCAGGTCGTCGAGGCGCATGCGTGAGGTCATGAGGTGCTCCTTCTCCCGGGTACGGCGGCCAGCAGCGCGCGCGTGTAGTCGTGGTCGGGCTGGGCCAGCACCCGGTCGGTCGGGCCCTGTTCGACGATCCGGCCCTGGTGCATCACGGCGACGTGCGACGCGACGTACCGGACCACGGCGAGGTTGTGCGAGATGAACAGCATCGAGAGACCGAGCTCGGCCTGGAGCTCGCGCACCAGGTTGAGCACGGCGCCCTGGATCGAGACGTCGAGCGCGGAGGTGATCTCGTCGGCGACGACCACTTCGGGCCGGCCGGCGAGCGCCCGGGCCAGGGCGACCCGCTGCCGCTGGCCGCCGGAGAGCCGGGCGGGGAGCGCCGCCGAGCGGCCGGGGTCGAGCTGGACCAGCTCCAGCAGCCGCTCGACCTCGGCCCGCCGCTCGGCCCGGGAGCTGCCCCGCGGGATCGCCTCGGCGATGCTCTCGCCGATGGACATCCGCGGGTCGAGGGAGGAGTAGGGGTCCTGGAAGACCATCTGGAGCGGCCGGTGCCGACCGCGGGTGGGCACCGGCTCGCCGCCGAGCAGGATCGACCCGCCGTGCACCGGCGCCAGCCCGACCGCGGCCCGGGCCAGCGTCGACTTGCCCGACCCGGACTCCCCTACCAGGCCGACGACCTGACCGGAGCGCACGGTGAGGCTGACCCCGTCGACCGCGGTCGTGGCGCCGTATCGCACGGTCACGTCGTCGAACCGCAGGCTGGTCACGACGCCTCCACCTCCGCCAGCGAGCCGAGCTCGTCGATCCCCAGCTCCAGGGCCTCGTCGGCGTGCCAGCAGGCCACCCGACGGCCGGCCGCGTCGGTCTCCAGCGGCGGGTCCTGCTCGCGGCAGCGCGCGGTGGCCAGCGGGCAGCGGGCGGCGTACGCGCAGCCGACGGGGACGTCGGCCGGGTCCACCGGCCGGCCCGGGATGACGGCGAGCGGCTGGTCCAGGTCCGTCTCCATGTCCGGTACGGCGGCCGCCAGCGCTCGCGTGTAGGGGTGCCGGGCGGCGGTGTGCAGGTCGGCGGCGGGCAGGTCCTCGACGATCCGGCCGGCGTACATGACCAGCACCCGGTCGCACACCTGCGCGACGACCGCCACGTCGTGGCTGATCAGCACCAGCGCGACGTCGTCCTGCTCCCGGATCGCCGCGAGCAGGTCGAGGACCTGCTGCTGGACGGTGACGTCGAGCGCCGTGGTCGGCTCGTCGGCCACGACCAGGGCCGGGGAGCCCATCAGGCCCATCCCGATCATCGCCCGCTGGCGCATCCCGCCCGAGAACTCGTGCGGGTACTGGCGGGCGCGGCGCTCCGGGTCGGAGATCCGCACCGCCCTCAGCCGGTCCACGGCCCGGCCCAGCGCGGCGCGCCGGTCCAGCCCGTGGTGGTGGCGCGAGACCTCGGCCAGCTGCCCGCCGATGCGCCGCGTGGGGTTGAACGACGTCATCGGGTCCTGGAAGACCATGGCCAGCGAGGTGCCGAGGAGCCGTCGCTGCGCCCGGGTGTCCGGCCCGCGCAGGTCGTGTCCGAGCAGCTCCAGCCGGTCCGCGTCGACCCGACCCGTCTCGGCCACCAGCCGGCTGACGGCCAGCGCCGTCAGGGACTTGCCCGAGCCGGACTCCCCCACGATGCCGACCGCCTCGCCCCGTCGTACGGCGAAGGTGACGCCGCGGACCGGGCGGATCGGACCGGTCGGCCCGGGGAAGGTGACCTCGAGCTCACGGACGTCGAGGACCAGGTCGGAGCTCTCGTGGCCGGCTCCCTCCGCCACCGGCTCGGCCGGCGCGACCCGGGCGACGGCCGGGAGCGCGGGGATCCCGCCCACCACGCCGACGCCGAGCGCCTTGGCCGCCGACTCGCCGAGCAGGTTGAGCGCCAGGCCCGCGAGCAGCACCGCCGCTCCGGGGGCCAGCGCGGCGGCCGGGTTCACGTAGATCGACGTGATGCCGTCGAAGAGCAGCCGGCCCCAGTCGTACGACGGCTGCTGGACGCCGAGGCCCAGGAAGGACAGGCCGGCGAAGGAGAGCAGAGCGCCGCCGGCGCCGATGGTGGCGTTGATGACCAGGGGCTCGGCGATGTTCGGCAGCACGTGCCGCAGCAGGATCCGGACCCGGCCGACGCCGGCGACGCGGGCCGCCGCGACGTAGTCGCGCGCCTCGACGCCGGCCACCAGCGTCTGGGTCAGCCGGCCGAACATCGGGGCGCCGGCGATGCCGATCGCGAGCACCGCCCCGGTGGCACCGACGCCGAACACGACCGCGAAGAACAGTGCGAGCAGGATCCCCGGGAAGGCCACGGCGATGTTGATGCCGGCCGTGACCAGTCGTCCGGACCGGCGACCGAGCAGGAACGACGCGGTGCCGAGCACCAGACCGACGGCGACGGCGATGGCGGTCGCGGCCAGGGCCAGCTCGACCGAGAGCCGGGTGGCCACCAGGGTCCGGAAGAAGATGTCGCGGCCCAGGTTGTCGGTGCCGGCCCAGTGCTCGGCCGACGGGCCGGAGAGGATGTCGTCGGTGTCGACCGCGTCCGCGTCGCCGGTCCAGAGCATCGGAGCGACGACGGCCAGCACCAGCACGGCCAGGGTGAGGATCGTCGCGGTCAGCCCCAGCGGGGTGCGGAGCACGGACTTCCAGCGCTGCACGGCTCAGTCCTCCCGGATCGTCGAGCGCGGGTCGAGCAGCGCGAGGGCCACGTCGACGAGGGTGTTCACGACCAGCACGCCCACGCCGTACACGAGGACGACGGCCTGCACGACCTGGTAGTCCTTGGTGAGGATCGAGGAGACGATCGTGCTGCCGAGGCCCGGCCAGGCGAAGACGTTCTCGACCAGGACCGTGCCGGCCACCATCGAGCTGAGGAACAGCCCGCCCAGGGTGAGGGACGCGGTGAGCGCGTTCGGGAGGGCGTGGCCGAGGTGGATCGTGCGCCGGGGCAGCCGCTTGGCCCGCGCGGTCCGCACGAAGTCGGCCTCGAGCACCGCGACCATCTCGACCCGGACGATGCGGGCCAGGATCGCGGCCGGCCCGATGGCCAGGGCGAGCACCGGCAGCACGTACGCGCTCGCGCTGTCGTTGCCGGCGACCGGGAGCCAGTCCAGCTGCACGCCGAAGACGTAGACCAGCCCGACGCCCAGCAGGAAGTCCGGCACGGTCCCGAGCACGACGCTGCCCGTGGTGAAGACCAGCTCGGTACGACGGCCGTGGCCGGCGCGGGTCAGCACGCCGACGCTCACCCCCACCGGTACGGCGACCGCCACCGCGACCAGGAACGCCAGCAGCGCGAGCTGCAACGTCGCCGGCAACCGCTGGGACACGATCTGCGAGACCGGCAGCTGGGAGATGAGCGAGGTGCCGAGGTCACCGGTGAACAGGCCCTGCAGGTAGTGCCAGTACTGCACCAGGATCGGGTCGTCGAGCCCCATCGCCTCCCGCTTCGCGGCGACCAGGCTCGCGGGAGCCGTCGGCCCCAGGGCGCCCCGCACCGGGTCGCCCGGGATCAGGTGGATCATCAGGAACGACGCGGTGACCAGCACCCACAGGGAGACCAGCAGCCGCCCGAGCCGTCGTGCGCCGAAGCGCACCCAGGGGTGGACTCCCGCGCCCACCCGCGGGGTCGCCGGGGCGACCGAGCTCGCCGAGGCCATCGTGCTACTTCGCCAGCATCCGGATGCTGGTGGGCACCAGCTGTCCGGGGTACTCGAACTCCGCCCCGTTGCCGTACGTCTTCACCTGGTTGTTGGCGAAGGGCACGATGTCGGCCGCGGAGAACAGGGCCGACTCGGCCTCCAGCCAGGCGTCGCAGCCCTCCACCCCGTTGGTGGCGCTGGCCGCCTCGACCCCGGCGGTGTAGTCGGCGTTGTCGATCCCGGAGAAGTTGGTGCCCCCGTCGGCCGGACCGGCCCCGGACAGGAACGGCACCAGCTGGTCGGGGCTGTTCACGTTGAGCGGGACCCAGGCGATGTCCCACTCACCGCTCCCGAACACCGCACCCTGGAGCGCGGTCTCGTCGACCCCCTTGGCCGTGACCGTCGCGCCGGCCTCGTCCCACTGCTGGACGGCCAGCTCGGCGGCCGCGGCCACCGCGCTGCCGGCCGCGCTGGAGTAGAGGAAGGTGAGCTTCTTGCCGTCGAGGACCGCCTTCGCCGCGTCCACGTCCTGGCCCGGGAGCGACCCCGAGACCGAGTCACCCGGGCACGAGGTGGGCTGGATGGCGGCGAGCGTGGTGGCCGGGGTCCCGGCACCGGCGGTCGCGACCGACGCCAGCTCCTCGAGGTCGAGGGCCTGGGTCAGCGCCATCCGCACGTCGGCGTCGCTGGCCGCCGACCCGGGGGCGTGGTTGTACCACTGCTCCCCGACCAGGGCCGGCGTCTCGGTGGTGAACAGGTCCGCCGCCTCGAGCCGCTTCGCGTCGGGCCCCTGGACGGCCGCGGCGTTGAGGTCGCCGGCGAGCAGGAGGTTGGTGGCGGTGCCCTCGTTCTGGATGATCTTCAGGACGACGGTCGCGGGCAGGCCCTTCTCGGCCGTGGTGGCGCCGTCCGGTCCCCAGGCGTAGCCCTCGCGCAGCGCGTAGGTGTAGTGGTCGCCGGGCACGGCCTCGGTCAGCTCGTAGGGGCCCGAGCCGGAGGTGCCGTCCGCGAGCGACGCCCGGTCGGCCAGGCCCGCGTCGCAGACCATCGGCAGGCTGGCCAACCCGTTGAGCACGAACGGCGCGGGCTCGGCGAGGGTGATGGTCACGGTGCCGGCCGCGTCGTCGGCCTTCGCGGTCGCCCCGGCCGGCAGGAAGACGCCGAGGTAGGCGCTCTGGTTGGCCGGGTCCCCGACGTACGCGATGTTCTCGGCGACGGTGGTGGCCGTCAGGGCGCTGCCGTCGGCGCAGGTGACGTCTTTCGCGAGGGTGAGGGTGACCGTCGTGCCGTCGACCGCCCAGTCGGTCGCGAGCTGGGAGCGGATCTCGCCGGTCTCGCTGTCGACCGAGACCAGGTTGTCGTAGGCGAGCTGGTTGACCGTGAAGAGCTGGGTGCTCGCCGACGAGTGCGGGTCGAGCTTCCCGGGGTCGCCGGCCAGGGCCATGGTGAAGGTGGCGCCGTCGACGTACTCGCCGCTGCCTCCCCCGCCGCCCGAGTCGTCGGATCCCCCGCACCCCACGAGCAGGGCGGCGGTCAGGCAGAGTCCGAGAGCGGGCACGGCTGGCTTCATGGCGGGTCCTCTTCGTCGCGGTGCTGGCGGTCGGTTCAGGAGTCGGCGCGCCGGACGGCGCGGCCGATGTGGACGAACTGGGCGCGTCCCGAGCCGTCGTCGCCGACGAACGCGTGGGGCATGTGCAGGCCGTTGTCCGGCTCGGCGTAGATGAGGCTGTCCTCGCGGAAGGGCACCAGCTCCTTGCGCTCCGGCTGCTCGCCGAGGTCGGCGAAGAGCCCCTTCGGGACGTGCTCGACGTAGATCCGGCCGTCCGCCTCCTGGCTGACGACCAGGTCCATCACCTGCGCGGAGTAGGTGCCGACGAAGCGGCTCGCGTCGACCTGCGTGGGCGTGGCCGGTGGCACCGGCAGGCCGGGCAGGGTGGCGTCGCTCAGCTCGGCGATCACGTGGCCGACCAGGTCGTGGTAGAGCGAGAGGACGTCGCCGCCGTTGGTCAGCAGCGCGACGGCCAGCCCGGCCTCGGGGACCATCCGCAGGAACGCGTTCTGGCCCAGGGTGCTGCCGTCGTGGCCGATGATGGCGCCGGTCGGGGTGTCGAAGCGCTCGAAGCCCAGGCCCCACGAGTCGCCCATCACGCCGAGGTAGGGCACGTCGACCTCGCGGGCGTGCATCCGGGCGGCGGTGCCGGGCGCCAGGACCTGGGTGCCGTCGTCGGCCCGGCCGTCCTCCAGGTGCATCCGCGCGAACGCGACCAGGTCACGTGGGCGCATCGACAGCATCGTCCCGGCCGGAGCGTTGGACCGGGCCAGCGCCCAGACCGGCGCGGGCTGGAAGCCCTCGCCGGGTGCGAGCTCGAGGTGGCCCATGGCGGCGCGGTACGTGATGGCGTCGTACGGGCCGGTGGCGGCATGGGTCAGGCCGAGCGGCGCGAACAGGAGCTCGCGCAGGCAGTCGTCGTACGTCTTCTCGCGCAGCACCTCGACCAGCCGGCCGAGGACGACGTAGCCGGCGTTGTTGTAGGAGAACTGCTCGCCCGGCGCGAAGAGCTGGGGCACGTCGTGGAGGACCCCGAGGTACTTCTCGACCGCGTCGTCGCCGGGGCCGGTGTCGGTGAAGATGTCGCCCTCGAACCCGGCGGTGTGGCTGAGCAGCTGGCGGACCGTGATCGCCGCCGCCGCGGCCTCGTCGCCGATCACGAACTCCGGGAGGTAGGACCGCACCGTCGCCTCGAGGTCGACCTTCCCCTCGTCGACCAGCTGCATCACCAGCGTGCTGGTCCAGAGCTTGGTGATCGAGCCGATCTGGAAGACCGAGTCGGCCGTCGCATCGACGCCGGTGGCCTTGTTCAGGACGCCCGCGGCGCCGTCGACGACCTGGTCGCCCTGCAGCACGGCCCACGCCGCACCGGGGACCTGGTACTTCTCGATCAGGCCCGGCAGCGTCTCGCTGACCCAGGCCTCCACCTCGCTCAGGGTGCTCATGGAAGGACCCTAGGAACGCCGTCCCCCGCGGTGTTCGTCGTACGCGACAACCCCGCCCGGGGTCACCTGTCGCCCCGGACGAGGCGGCCCCCACCCCCGCCCTGCGGTGGTTGAGGAGGTCGCGCAGCGACCGTCGCCCCGGTGGTTGAGGAGGTCGCGCAGCGACCCTCTCGAAACCCGGTGAGCCAAGACTCGGCATTGATCAAGGCCGACACCCGGCGCGACGGGTGTCGAGACGAGACTCCGTCCCTCCTCAACCACCGAACCCCGGTGGTTGAGCAGGTTGCGCAGCAACCGTGTCGAAACCCGGTGAGCCGACCCACCACCCGAGCCAAGGCCGGCGCTCGGGCTGCGGGGGTTTCGACACGGGACTTCGTCCCTGCTCAACCACCGGCGCCCGCCCCGGTGAGCCGACCCACCACCCGGACCAAGGCCGGCGCTCGGGCTGCGGGGGTTTCGACACGGGACTCCGTCCCTGCTCAACCACCGGGGTGGGCGGCCGGCGAGCCCGGGGTCGGGAAGAGAAAGCGGACCACCGCGCTCTGTGCGAGGGTCCAGGTCCCGTTGAGCACCCAGTACGCCAGCAGCGCCACCGGTACGGCGCCACCCGCGACCAGCAGTCCCACCGCGGAGACGGCCGGCATCAGCTGCTGGACCCGCGCGACGGTCTCCGGGAGGTCGTCGGTGACCGTGTTCGGCGCGACCAGGTAGCGCTGCGTCACGAACGACAGCACCGCCGCGACGACCGCGAGCCCGGCCACCACGGCCAGGTGGGCCGGGCCGGCGCCGAGGTAGCCGCGCTCGGCAAGCGGTACGCCGAGCAGCGTGGCGGCGCCGAGCGAGGCGACCAGCCCGCCGTCCATGGCGCCCACGCTCGTGCCGTCCGCGACGGTCGCCAGCAGGTGGTAGAGCCCGAACCAGACCGGCAGCTGGAGGAGCACCGGCAGGCACCCGAGCCGGGACAGACCGTGCTCCGCGGACACCTCTTGCCGGGCGGCGGCGTGGGCCCGCAGGCTGTCCGGGTCGGTGCGACCGCCGTACTGCTTCCGGAGCGCGCGCAGCTGCGGCCTCGCTCGGGATCCGGCGTGCGCCTGGCGGACGCCGTGGACGGTGAACGGCAGCAGGACCAGCCGGACGGCGACCACCACGGCGGCCAGGCAGAGCAGCCAGGTGGTGCCGGAGTCGGGGTCGGTGCCGAGCGCGATGAGGCCGGCGTGGGTGGCGGCGACGACGGCCGCCAGGGCGTGCGAGATCGGGTCGAGCAGGGACATGCGCGTGCTCCTGAGGAGTGGTGGGACGGGTGGCTGAGGAGGCTCAGCCACGTCCCGGAGCACGCGGACGGCGCGGGTGGGCGACGGGGTCGACGACCCGGCCGCGCAGCACGAGAGGGACGGCGTCGTCGCCGACCGCCACCGGACGCGCGACGCGCACGACCGGCAGGCCGCCATACGACGCCACCGCGACGAGGGTGGCCAGCGCGAGCGCCACGACCGCGATCGTGGCGGCCCCGGGAGCATCCGCCGTCGAGACCAGGACAGGGACCAGCAGCGCGAGCAGCGCGGCCAGCACCCGGGTCATGGCGCGATGCTACTCACCCGACCGCGCGGTCGCCCGTCCAGAACTGCGCACGCAGCGCCTTCTTGTCCGGCTTCCCCAGCCCGGTCAGCGGGAGCGCGTCGGCCGCGATGACCTGCTTGGGCGCCTGCACCGAGCCCTTGCGGTCCTTCACCATCTGCTGGATCTCGGCGATCACCTCGTCGGTGAGCTCACGCCCCTCGCGGAGTACGACGATCGCGGTGACCGCCTCGCCGAACTTCTCGTGCGGCGTCCCGATGACCCCCACCTGGGCGATCGCGGGGTGCTCGGCGACGACGTCCTCGACCTCGCGCGGGAAGACGTTGAAGCCCCCCGTCACGATCATGTCCTTGGTCCGGTCGACGATGTACCAGAAGCCGTCCTCGTCCTCGCGGGCCACGTCGCCGGTGTGCATCCAGCCGTCGCGGAACGTCTCGGCGGTGGCCTCGGGCAGGTTCCAGTAGCCGCCGGCCAGCAGCGGCCCGGCCACGCAGATCTCCCCTGGCTCGCCGACCGGGACCTGGTTCCCGTCCTCGTCGAGCAGCGCGGCCCGGATGAACGCCGACGGCCGACCGCAGGACGCCAGCCGGCGGTCGTCGCCGAGGTGGTCGTCCTTGGCCAGGTAGCTGATCACCATCGGCGCCTCGGACTGGCCGTAGTACTGCGCGAAGATCGGCCCGAACCGCTCGATGGCCTCCTTCAGCCGGACCGGGTTGATCGCCGACGCGCCGTAGTAGACGGTCTCCAGCGACGACAGGTCCCGGGTCTTCGAGTCCGGGTGGTCCATCAGCGCGTAGAGCATCGACGGGACCAGCATGGTCGCCGTGATCCGTTGCTCCTCGATGGTCCGCAGCACCTCGGCCGGGTCGAACTTGGCCAGCACGAACAGCGAGCCGCCCTTGATCACCGTCGGGACGAAGAACGCGGCTCCGGCGTGCGACAGCGGCGTGCACATCAGGAACCGCGGCGACTCCGGCCACTCCCACTCGGCCATCTGGATCCGGGTCATCTCCGACATGGCGCGGCTGGTGCCGATCACGCCCTTGGGCTTGCCCGTCGTACCGCCGGTGTAGGTGATCGAGACGATGTGGTCGGGCTCGAGGGTGACGGCCGCCAGCGGCTCCGGCTGGTACGACGCCGCCGCGGCGTTCAGGTCGTGCCCGACGTGGCTGAGCTCGTCGGGCACCGGCCCGATGGTCAGCACCTTCTCGAGCTTGGGGCACTTCTCCAGCAGCCCGAGCGCCCGCTCCACGAACATCGGCACCGGGTCGATGGTGAGGGTGGTGATCTCGGCGTCGTTGATGACGTAGGCGTGGTCGTCCAGCGAGCCCAGCGGGTGCAGCGACGTGCGCCGGTAGCCCTGGGTCTGGCCGGCGCCGATGATGAAGAGGACCTCGGGGCGGTTGAGCGCGAGCAGCGCGCCCGCCGTACCCCGTCCGGCGCCGAGCGACTCGAAGGCCTGGATGTACTGGCTGATGCGCGCGGCCGTCTCGCCGCCGGTGAGGGTGGTGTCGCCCAGGAACATCACCGGCTTCTCCCGGTGCCGCTTCAGCGCGGCGACCATCAGGTGGCCGTTGTGGGTCCCGGTCCGCATCTCGTCGCTCATGGCGCCGAGACTAGAACCTGTTCCACTTTCCTGGCTAGCGCTCCGCGAGTCGGACCGCCGCGTGCAGCACGACCGGGGCCTCGTCCGGATCCGCCACGGCCCGCTCGGGGACCTGGCCGCCGAGCAGCGCCGCCGGCTGGGTCAGCCAGGCCCACACGTGCCAGAGATCGGTCCCGGCCGCGAGCAGCGGCTCCAGGACCGGCACCAGCTCGGGCCGGGCCTCGCCGACGTCGGTCAGCTGGAAGGCCGGGACCAGCGTGCGCTCGTCGGCCGCGACCAGCAGCAGCCGGTGCGCCGACGCCGCCTTGTGGACCGAGAACCGGGTCGCGTCGACGGTCGCCCCGCGCACCGCGGCCAGCGTCTCGTAGCTGAACCACGGGCTCGCCAGCAGCTGCTCGCGCACCCGCGCCCGCCGTGCCAGCTGCACGAGCGAGACGGGTACGGCGTGCTCCGGCTCCGACCCGTCCTGCCGCAGCAGCCGCTCCAGCTCGGCCAGCTGGTCGTCGGTCATCGGCCGCCGGGTGCCGGGGTCGGTCCACACCGCCCGGCCGTCCGCGTCCCGGTCGAGCACCGGCAGCCCGGCCGCCGGCAGGTGCTCGGCCAACCCGAGACCCTCCAGCCAGATCGCCAGCCGCTCGCCCCGCCCACCGTCGTCGCTCACCGTCCGATCATCGCGCACACGGGCCGTCGTTGCCGGATCGTGACCCCCGCGGGACAACCCGGACGGCCGAACGGGCGTCATCCCTGGCGTGAGCAAGCTCGGGCGCGTCCTCGCCACCCTCCCCACCCTGGTCCTGCTGGCCGCCGTACCCGCCTGCGCCGGCACGTCGGGACCGACAGCGTCCGACCCGACGCCCGCGGCGGCCCCCACCGCCGACGACGCCGCCCGGGCCTTCGTCGCGTACGCCGGGGACGACGGGGCCGGCACCGACGTGCCGTGGGGCGACAGCGTCCGGTTCTCGATCGCCGGCGAGCAGGTCGCCCAGCTCAGCCCGGACTTCGCCGCCCGCCGCGAGGGCTGGGTCCGCTGCCCCGGAGCAGTGACCGAGTACGAGGGCCGGCGCTGCCCGGTCTCCGGACTCAACCCCGTCCGCGCGCTGGTCCGCGAGGGCGGCGAGCCCCGGCTGGAGACCGACGCGCCGGAGACGGTCGGCTGCTCGACCTACCGGCTGCCATGGGAGGGCGCCGGGACCGTCTGGATCCGGCCCGACGAGGACCACCGCGACTGCGTCACCGACTTCGCGATCGCCGTGGCCACCGACGGGGACGGCGCCATCGTCGCCGTCGACCTGGCCCTCAGCGGGCCGTGACGTAGGACGGCTCCGGGGTCCACCCCACGGGGAGGGCGCACCCCGGAGCCCGGGGTCGGTCCGTCGCGTACCCGGTCGCCCGTGGCGCCGCTCCCTCCAAGAAGAGTCACCACACCGAGATCGCCTGGACCGCCTTCGACCACGCTAGGTCGCCGCCCGGGCCCGGTCATCATCAAGATGAGGTACGTCGGCCCCGCAGACGGCTGTCAGGCCAGCAGCTCCGCGACCTGCCGGACCTCCTCGGGCGAGCGGCAGCTGAGCATCAGCGTGGTCACGCCGGTCTCCTCCCACTGCGCGACCCGCTCCTTGACCTCGCCGGGCGTGCCGATGATGTGCATGTCGTCGACCAGCTCGTCGGGGATCAGCGCCGTGGCCTGGTCCTTCTGGCCGCTCAGGTAGAGCCTCTGCACCTCCGCGGCCAGGTCCTCGTAGCCCATCCGCACGAAGACCTGGTTGTGGAAGTTGGCCTCCTGAGCGCCCATGCCGCCCATGTAGAGCGAGACCGACGGCTTGATCGCGTCGATCACCAGCTGCTTGATCTCGGCGCTGTCGACGATCTGCAGGTGACAGGTGGCGGCGATCTCGAAGTCCGCGCGGGTACGACGCGCGCCGGGTCGGGCGAACCCCTCGTCGAGCCAGGGCTGGTACATCGCGGCCGACTTCGGCGTGTAGAAGATCGGGATCCAGCCGTCGGCGATCTCGGCGGTCTGCGCGACGTTCTTGGGTCCCTCGGCCCCGAGCCAGATCGGGATGTCGGGGCGCAGCGGGTGCGTGATCGGCTTCAGCGGCTTGCCGAGGCCGACCGAGCCCGGGCCGTCGTACGGCAGGGGGTAGTGGGGGCCGGCGTTGGTCACCGGCGCTTCGCGGGCCAGCACCTGCCGGATGATGTCGACGACCTCGTGAGTGCGGGCGAGCGGCTTGGCGAACGGCTGGCCGTACCAGCCCTCGACGACCTGCGGCCCACTGACGCCCATGCCCAACACGACCCGGCCACCGGTGAGGTGGTCGAGGGTCAGGGCGTGCATGGCGATCGAGGTCGGCGCGCGGCCCGACATCTGCACGATGGAGGTGCCGAGGCGGATCCGCGAGGTGTCCTTGCCCCACCACGCGAGCGGGGTGAAGGCGTCGGAGCCCCACGCCTCGGCGGAGAAGATCGCGTCGAAGCCGGCCTCCTCGGCGGCGGCCACCAGCTCGCCGACACCGGCCGGCGGCTGTGCGCCCCAGTAGCCCAGCTGCAGTCCCAGTTTCATGCCGACACCCTCTCAGAGACCTTGTGCGTTCGCTAGAACGTGTTCTACTTTGCCGGACATGGCTCGCACGCTCTCGGCGCCGGTGACGGTCGCCTTCGACTACACGCGCTCCACCGGACCCGTCGTGGGGAGGTTCCTCACCGGTCTGCGGGACGGGGTGGTCGTCGCGGGACGCACGTCCGAGGGCCGGGTCGTCGTACCCCCGCCGGAGTTCGACCCGGTCACCCACGAGGCGCTCACCGACTTCGTCGAGGTCGCGGCCACCGGCACGGTCAGCTCGTGGACCTGGGTCCCCGAGCCGGTGAAGGGTCAGCCCCTCGACCACCCGTTCGCGTTCGCGCTGGTCACCCTCGACGGGGCGGACACGCCGTTCCTGCACGCGCTCGACGTCGCCTCGCCCGACGAGGTCTCGACCGGGATGCGGGTGCAGGTGCGCTGGCGCGGCGAGCGCACCGGCGCGGTCACCGACATCGAGGCCTTCGTGCCGCTGGCCGACGAGGACAGCGCCTCCCCCGCCGGCGGCGGGCTGCTGGAGGACCACCTGGTCACCGGCGTCGTCACGCCCGTCGAGCTCGACTACCTGTACGCCGCCTCGCCCGAGGAGTCGGCCTTCTACCGGGGCCTGGCCGAGGGCAGGATCCTCGGCCAGCGCTGCCCGGCCTGCCACAAGGTCTACGTCCCGCCGCGCAGCGCCTGCCCGGTCGACGGCGTCGCGACGACCGAGGAGGTCGAGCTCTCCGAGGTCGGCACGATCACCACCTTCTGCATCGTGAACGTCCCGTTCCTCGGCCAGAAGATCAAGCCGCCGTACGTCTCGGCGTACGTCCTCCTGGACGGCGCCGACATCGCGATCCTGCACCTGATCCTCGACATCCCGGCCGACGAGGTCCGGATGGGCATGCGGGTCAAGGCGGTCTGGAAGCCCCGCGAGGAGTGGGGCACCACGATCGAGAACATCAGCCACTTCAGTCCGACCGGTGACCCGGACGCGGACTACGAGTCCTACAAGCAGCACCTCTGAGAGGGCGAGAACATTGCGTGACGTTGCCGTCGTCGGGTTCGCCCAGCGACAGATGGAGGAGTTCGACGGGTCGCCGACCTGCGTGGAGCTGCTCGTGCCGCTCTTCGAGGAGTGCTACGAGCAGACCGGGTGGACCCGCAAGGACGTCGGCTTCTGGTGCTCGGGGTCCTCGGACTACCTGGCCGGCCGGTCGTTCTCGTTCGTGCAGGCGGTCGACGCGATCGGCGTCATCCCGCCCGTGAACGAGTCCCACGTCGAGATGGACCTGGCCTGGGCGCTCTACGAGGCCTGGCTGAAGATCCAGACCGGCGAGGTCGACACGGCGCTGGTCTACGCGTTCGGCAAGAGCTCGGCCGGCGTGCTGCGCCGTACCCTCGCGCTCCAGCTGGAGCCCTACACGATGACGCCGCTGTGGCCCGACACCGTCAGCCTCGCCGGCCTGCAGGCCCGGGTCGGCCTCGACGCCGGCGCCTGGGACGAGCGCGCGATGGCCGAGGTGGTCAACCGCTCGCTCACCGCCGCCGAGAAGAACGAGTACGCCGTCCGCAAGGGCGGCTCCTCGGTCGAGGAGCTGCTGGCGCGCCCCCTGTACGCCGACCCGCTGCGCAAGCACGACTGCGCCCCCGTCACCGACGGCGCCGCGGCGATCGTGCTCGCTGCCGGCGACAAGGCCCGCGAGGTGTGCGACCGACCGGCCTGGATCAGCGGGCTCGCGCACTACGTCGACCCGATGAGCATGGGCACCCGCGACCTCACCCGGTCCCCCTCGGCGGAGCGGGCGGCCGCCGCGGCGGGCACCGCCGGCGTCGAGGTGGCCGAGCTGCACGCGCCGTTCAGCCACCAGGAGCTGATCCTGCGCCGCGAGCTCGGGCTCGGCGACGACGTCGCGATCAACCCGTCGGGCGGCGCGCTCTCCGGCAACCCGATGTTCTCCGCCGGCGGCATCCGGATCGGCGAGGCGGCGAGGAAGATCTGGTCCGGCGAGGCCGGCCGCACGCTGGGACACGCCACGAGCGGCCCGGCCCTCCAGCAGAACCTCGTGTGCGTCCTCGACGCCGAGCAGAAGGGGTCCTGAGATGGCCAAGCAGCCTGCTGCCGTCGTCGGCATCGGTCAGACCCACCACCGCGCGAAGCGCGAGGACGTCTCGATGGCCGGCCTGTGCCGCGAGGCCATCGACCGGGCGCTCCTCGACGCCGGCATGACCCTGGACGACATCGACGCGATCGTGGTCGGCAAGGCTCCCGACCTGTTCGAGGGCGTGATGATGCCCGAGCTCTTCCTGGCCGAGTCGCTCGGCGCGGCCGGCAAGCCGTTGCTCCGCGTGCACACGGCCGGCTCCGTCGGCGGCTCGACCGCCATCGTCGCCTCGTCGCTCGTCCAGGCCGGGGTGCACAAGCGGGTGCTCACGGTGGCCTACGAGAAGCAGTCGGAGTCCAACGCGATGTGGGCCCTGTCGGTACCGGTGCCGTTCAACATGCCGGTGCACGCCGGTGCGGGTGGCTACTTCGCTCCGCACGTGCGCTCCTACATCCGCCGCTCCGGCGCGCCCACGCACATCGGCGCGATCGTGGCGGCCAAGGACCGCAACAACGCGCTGCGCAACCCCTACGCCCACCTGCACAACGAGGGCACCACTGTGGAGTCGGTGCTGGCCTCGCAGATGCTCTGGGACCCGATCCGGTACGACGAGACCTGCCCCTCCTCCGACGGCGCCTGCGCGCTGGTCATCGTGGACGAGGACACCGCGAAGGCCTCGCCCAACCCCGCCTGGATCCACGGCACCGTGATGCGCTCCGAGGCCACCTCGGCCGCCGAGCGCGACCAGGTCAACCCGCAGGCGTCCCGCGACGCCGCGGCCGCACTATGGAAGCAGGCCGGGATCACCAGCCCGATCGACGAGATCGACGCGGCCGAGATCTACGTGCCGTTCTCCTGGTTCGAGCCGATGTGGCTGGAGAGCCTCGGCTTCGCCGACGCGAACGGCGGCGGCTGGCGGCTGACGGAGTCGGGCGGCACCGCCATGGACGGCAAGATCCCGGTCAACTGCTCGGGCGGCGTGCTGTCGTCGAACCCGATCGGCGCCTCGGGCATGCTCCGCTTCGGCGAGGCCGCCCTGCAGGTGCGTGGCGCGGCCGGCGAGCACCAGGTCGACGGCGCCCGCAAGGCCCTGGGCCACGCGTACGGCGGCGGCTCGCAGTTCTTCGCGATGTGGGTCGTCGGCGCGGACAAGCCGACGAACTGACCCGCTCGCGGACCGGGGGACGGTCTCCGGCCGGCGCGATCTGGGAGGGCGTGCCGGCCGGGCACCACCGCGGCCCGCCGTACGTTGGAACGGGCATGAGCGAGCTGATCCGCACCAACGACGTCGCGCTCATCTCGGTGGTCGAGGCGCTCCTGCAGGACGCAGGGATCCCGTGCCACGTCGCGGACCGGCACGCGAGTCTCCTCGAGGGCAGCCTCAACTTCCTCCAGATGCGGGTCCTGGTCCCCGACGACCGGGAGGCCGAGGCGCGTGAGCTCCTGACCGACGCCGACCTCGGTCAATGGCTGAAGCCCGGCCGTTCGCCCGCGGCGAACGGCCGGCCGTCGCCGTCCGCGGACGTCTAGGGTCGGTCCATGGGTGACGTCGTCGCATTCCCGGCTCCGCAGGCTCCCGAGCCGTCCCGCCCCGAGCCGCTGTGGCGCGAGGCCGTCGGCCACGAGCTGCGCTCCGAGCGCCAGCGGGCCGGCCGGACCCTCACCGACGTGGCCGAGCGGTCGAGCGTCTCGATGCAGTACCTCTCCGAGGTCGAGCGCGGCCTGAAGGAGCCCAGCTCCGAGATCCTCGGCGCCGTCGCCGGCGCGCTCGGCCTGCGGCTCGTCGACCTGACGGCGCGAGTCACCCGCACGATCGCCGCCGGCCGCCCCACCGGCCCCCTCTGCCTGGCAGCCTGACGGAGACGCGCCAGTGGATCCGTCGATGGTGGTCGAGCGAGCGACCGGCATGTCGAGACCTCATCTGGCCTCGCTGGCTCAGTAGCCCGGGAACACCCGGCGCAGGTCGTCCAGGCTGACGTTGCCGGTGACGCTCACGCCTCCGTCGTACGGCGCGCGCAGCCGGCCGGTGAGCAGTCGCAGCACGGCCTCCTGAGGACCGTCGAAGGTCGCCGTCGACGTCACGGGCCCCGTCGTCACGGTCACGGCGTCGGTGACCACGATCGCCGCGCCGGGCACGGCGACCGTGGCCGGCTCGGCCAGCTGGTCGGCTTTGCCGGAGAATCCGAGCAGGAACCCGAGGTCGCCCGCGAAGAGCTCCAGCAGCACCTCCGCAGCAGCCCCGTCGACCGTCGCCGCCGGGTCCAAGCCGACCTTGACGTCCCACGCGTGCGCGGCGACCTCGTTGAGCCGCATGCCGACCCCGACGACCAGCGGCACCGGGGCGGGCAGGAACCCCATGTCGACGCTGATGCTCCCCTTCTGCTCGGGGGTGAGCGCGGCGAGGGTCTCCAGGTAGCGGGCGTCGTGGCGGACGTACGCCTCGGCCTGCTCGCGGGGCGTCGAGCCGTCCCAGCGGGCCCAGACCGACTGGTTGTCCTCCTCGTCGAACGGCTGGCCGGACGCCGCGGCCACCGGCTTGCGGCTGATCTCCGCTCCGCTGCCGAGGTGGGACAGCACCTGAGCGACGGTCCACTCGGACGCGCCGCTCGGGCCGGCGAGCTGCTCGTCGGTCAGCGTCGGCACCAGCAGGGCCAGGTCGTCGTGGTGCGCGCGCAGCGAGGCGATCGCGCGGTCCAGGAGAAGGGTCATGCCAGCGACGGTAGCGCTCGTGGCGGGCGTCGGAAGTTGTGAGTGCCTGGCGTGCTCAGGGCGTGGCCGTCGTAAGGCGCCGGCGCGCCGCCGTACTGGCTCGTCCAGCAAGCGTCGGCAACGCCGCGAGGGGCGCGTCCTGGGTGCGCGAGGGGCTCAAGAACTTCTGACGCGCGCCACTAGCTTGCGGCTGTCGAGGACGCCGTCCGCGACGCCGTACGCCACCGCCTCCGGGGCGGTGAGCACCAGGTCGCGCTCGGTGTCCTCGCGCAGTCGGTCCAGGTCCTGCCCGGTGTGCCGGACCAGGATCTGCTCCATCTCCGAGCGCAGCCGGACGATCTCCTTGGCCTGCAGGGCCAGGTCGGGCAGCCTGCCCTGCCCGCCACCCGAGGGCTGGTGCAGCACGACGCGCGCGTGCGGCAGCACCATCCGCCGCCCGGGGTCCCCCGCGGCCAGCAGCACCGCGGCCGACGAGCCGGCCTGGCCGATGCAGGTGGTCCCGACCGGCGGCCGGACGAACTGCATCGTGTCGTAGACCGCCAGCATCGCGGTCACCGAGCCACCGGGGCTGTTGAGGTAGAGGTTGATCGGCGCCTCGGGACTCTCGGACTCCAGGTGCAGCAGCTGCGCGATCACCACGTTGGCGACGCCGTCGTCGACCTCGGTGCCGACGTAGACGATCCGGTCGGACAGCAGCCGGCTGTAGATGTCGACGGCGCGCTCGCCGCCGCGCACGGTCTTCTCGACCACGCTGGGGATCGTGTAGGAGCTCATCGGCTCAGCCCCATCCGCTGCGACGGGTACGACGGGGTCACGTCGGCGACGTCGGTGAGGATCGCGTCGACGAAGCCGTAGTCCAGGGCCTGCTGCGCGGTGAACCACCGGTCCCGCAGCGCGTCCCGCTCCACCTTCTCGACCGGCTGGCCGGTGTGCTCGGCGATCAGGCCGATCATCACGTTCTTGGTGTGCTCCAGGTTCTCGGCCTGGATCTCGATGTCGATGGCCGTGCCACCGATCCCGGCCGAGCCCTGGTGCAGCAGCACCCGGCTGTGCGGGAGGGCGAAGCGCTTGCCCGGCGTACCGGCCGAGAGCAGGAACTGGCCCATGCTCGCCGCCAGCCCCAGGGCCAGCGTGCTGACGTCGTTGGGGATCAGCCGCATCGTGTCGTAGACGGCCAGGCCGGCCGAGACCGAGCCGCCGGGGCTGTTGATGTAGAGGCTGATGTCGCGCCGCGGGTCTTCTGCCGAGAGCAGCAGCAGCTCGGCGCACAGGCGGTTGGCGATCTCGTCGTCCACCTGCTGGCCGAGGACGAGGATCCGTTGGTGGAGCAGCCGGTCGGCCGCCGAGGGTGAGAGCGTCGTGGTCATGGAGCCAGCGTGGTCCGGCGTACGGCGCCACCCCAGCGATTCTGCTGCCGGCGGTTCTGCCCTGGGCAGATCCGCCGCCTAGGCTGGCCGCGTGATCGAGCTCCGCACCCCCGCCCAGATCGAGCAGATGCGCCCCGCCGGGCGGTTCGTCGCCGACGTCATCACCCGCCTCGCCGAGGTCGCCGACGTGGGCGTCAACCTGCTGGAGCTGGACGCGGTCGCGCACGAGATGATCCGGGAGCGCGGCGCGGAGTCCTGCTACATCGACTACCACCCGTCGTTCGGGGCCTCGCCCTTCGGCAAGGTGCTGTGCACGTCGGTGAACGACGCGGTGCTGCACGGTCTCCCGCACGACTACGTCCTGCAGGACGGCGACCTGCTCAGCGTCGACTTCGCGGCCAGCGTCGACGGCTGGGTGTCCGACTCGGCGCTCAGCGTCGTCGTCGGTACGCCGCGCCAGGAGGACCTCGACCTGATCGCCACCACCGGCCGCGCGCTCGAGGCCGGCATCGCCGCCGCGACCGTCGGCAACAAGGTCGGCGACATCTCGGCGGCCATCGCCGGGGTCGCCCGGGAGGCCGGCCTGGCGATCAACACCCAGTTCGGCGGGCACGGCGTGGGCCGGACGATGCACGGCGACCCGCACATCCCGAACGACGGCCGCGCCGGCCGGGGCTTCAAGCTCCAGGCCGGGCTGGTGATCGCCATCGAGCCGTGGTTCCTGCACACCACCGACGAGATCTACACCGACCCCGACGGCTGGACGCTGCGCAGCGCCGACCGCTCCCGAGGCGCCCACATGGAGCACACCGTGGCGATCACCCCGGACGGTCCGCAGGTGCTGACCGCCCGGGGCTGAGCACGTCGTACGACGGGGTCAGGCGCCGTACTGGACCTGCAGGTCCTTGATGCCGTTGACCCAGGAGTGCCGCAGCCGCGCGGCCGGGGCCAGCCGCGTGATGTCGGGCGCGTAGTCGGCCAGCGCGTCGAAGATCACCTTGATCTCCTGGCGGGCCAGGTTGGCACCCAGGCAGTAGTGGTTGCCGTGCCCGCCGAAGCCGAGCTGCGGGTTGGTCTCGCGGGTGATGTCGAACGTGAACGGGTCCTCGAAGACGGTCTCGTCGAAGTTCGCGCTCGCGTAGAAGAGTGCCGCGCGCTGGCCCTTCTTGAACTGCACCCCACCGAGCTCGACGTCGTTGAGGGCCGTGCGCTGGAAGACCGTCACCGGCGTCGCCCACCGGACGACCTCGTCGATCATGGTCGCCGGACGATCGCGCTTCCAGATCTCCCACTGCTCGGGGTGGTCGAAGAAGGCGTTCATGCCGTGGGTGATCGCGTTGCGGGTGGTCTCGTTGCCCGCCACCGCCAGCAGGATGACGAAGTAGCCGAACTCGTCGTCGCTCAGGCCCCGCTCGCCCTTGTGAGCGTTGATCAGCTTGGTGATCAGGTCGTCGCGCGGGTTGGCCTGTCGCTCCGCGGCCAGCATCATCGCGTAGCCGAGGATCTCGGCGGCCGCGACGTCGTTGGCGCCCTCGTAGTCGGGGTCCTCGCCCGCGAGCATCAGGTTGGACCACTCGAACAGCTTGTGACGATCCTCCATCGGGACGCCGAGCAGGTCGGCGATGGCCTGCAGCGGCAGCTCGGCGGCCACGTCCTCGACGAAGTTGCCGGTGCCCTTGGCCACCGAGTCCTGGACGATCTGCGCGGCCCGCTTGATCATCGTCTCCTCCAGCTCGTTGATCGAGCGGGGCGTGAAGCCGCGGGAGATGATCTGCCGGGTCGTCGCGTGCTCGGGCGGGTCCTGGTTGATCAGGATGACCCGCTGGAGCTCGATCTGGTCGCGCGACATCTCGCCGGGGAAGCGGATGATCGCGCCGTTCTCGGCGGTGGACCAGTTCTTGCTGTCCTTGGAGATCGCGGCGACGTCCTCGTGCCGCGTGACGGCGTAGTAGCCGGTCCCGGACTCCGGGGCGAAGCCGCTGCGCCAGATCTGGTCCTGCTCGATCCAGATGATGGGCTCGTTCTGCCGTGCAGCCCGGAACTCGTCGTGCGGGATCCCCCGCTGGTTCACGTCCGGGTCGGTGAAGTCGAACCCCTCGGGGAGGACATCGGTAGCAGTCACGTGGGTTCCTTCGGTCGACGAGAGGTGGAACAGGTTCTAGTGGCCCAGGTTACATACTCTCGGTACGTCCTGCCAAGCACACTTGTCGCGGAACGAGAACCTGTTCTACTTTCTCGGCATGGGCACCCCTGTGATCATCGACGCGGTCCGCACCCCCCTCGGCAAGCGGAAGGGCTGGCTGGCCGGCGTGCACCCCGCCGTCCTCATCGGCCACGCGATGCGTGAGGTCCTGGCCCGGTCGGACCTCGACTCCGAGCTCGTCGACCAGGTCGTGGCCGGCTGCGTCACGCAGGCGGGCGAGCAGTCCAACGGGATGGCCCGCCGCGCTTGGCTGCACGCCGGCCTGGCCCAGCACACCGCCGGCACCATGGTCGACGCCCAGTGCGGGTCGGGTCAGCAGGCCGCCCACCTGGTCAACGACATGATCACCGCCGGCACGATCGACATCGGCATCGCCGCCGGGGTCGAGGCGATGACCCGGATCCCGCTGGGCGCGAACGTGCCGCCCGGCACCGGCGACCCGCGTCCCGACGACTGGTCGATCGACATGCCCAACCAGTTCGAGGCGGCCGACCGGATCGCCAAGAACCGGGGCCTGTCGCGGGCCGACCTCGAGGCGTTCGGCCTGGCGTCGCAGCAGAAGGCCCGCGTCGCCGTCGACGAGGGTCGGTTCAAGCGGGAGATCGCGCCCCTCGAGGCGCCGGTGCTCGGCGAGGACGGCACCCCGACCGGGTCCACCCGGGTGGTCGACACCGACCAGGGCCTGCGCGACACGACGCTCGAGGGCCTGGCCGGGCTCCGCACCGTGCTCCCCGACGGCCTCCACACCGCCGGCACGTCCTCGCAGATCTCGGACGGCGCGTCCGCCGTACTCATCATGGACTCCGACCGCGCCGCCGCCCTCGGCCTGCAGCCCCGCGCCCGGATCGTCAGCCACTGCCTGGTCGGCTCCGACCCCTACTACCACCTCGACGGACCGATCGACGCGACGCAGCGGATCCTCGACCGGACCGGCATGGCGATCTCCGACTTCGACCTCTTCGAGGTCAACGAGGCCTTCGCCTCCGTCGTCCTCTCCTGGGCCGGCCAGCACCACGTCGACCTCGACAAGGTCAACGTCAACGGCGGCGCCATCGCCCTCGGCCACCCCGTCGGCTCCACCGGCACCCGCCTGATCACCACCGCGCTCCACGAGCTCGAGCGCCGTGACGCCTCCACCGCCCTCATCTCCATGTGCGCCGGCGGCGCCATGGCGACCGGGACGGTCATCGAGCGGGTCTGAGGGGCGGGCGGGGGCGCGTGAGTTTCATCGGCTAGCCGATGAACCTTTGTCGTCCAGGGATGGGCCTCGCGGAACCGCCTATCCACAGATGCCCCGGAGCGCCCCCGATCGCCCGTCCGGGCAGGCAGCCTGTCGGCCATGCCCGACATCCCGTTCGACCAGCACGGCATCCTGCTGCGCCGTACGGCGATCCGCGCGGGGTACGACGACAACTGGCTCAACCGCATGCTCAAGGCCGGAGCCGTCGTCCGGATCCGGCACGGCGCCTACGCCGATCCGTCGGTGTGGACGCACCTCACCCCTGCGGAACGTCACGTCGTGCTCAGCAGAGCCGTCCTCCAGCAGTACGACGACCGCGTCGCGCTCTCACATGCGAGTGCGCACCTGCTGCGCGGCGGCCCGGACTGGGGGCTGGACCTGAGCACGGTCAACCTCACGAACCTGTTCGGGCGCGGTGACCGGACCCAGGCGGGCATCACCCACCACCACGGGACCGTACGGGTCGGCGACATCACGCGTCACGAGCCCCACTGGATCACCTCGCCGGGCCGGACCGCGGTCGAGGCGGCGGCCGCGGCCGAGCACGTCGCCGCGGTCTGCGTGCTCGACTGGACGCTTCAGCAGAAGCTCGCGACCCCGGATGAGCTCGCGGCGTACGCCGAGACACACATGCGCGAGTGGCCCGGCAGCATCGGGCTCCCCCGTGCTGTCGCGAGAGCCGACGGACGCTCGGAGTCCGTCGGCGAGACCCGGACGCGCTTGAACCTGAACGACCACCACATCGTGACCGAACCGCAGTGGAAGGTCCTCCACCCGTCCGGACGCGTGGCCGGACTGGTCGACGCGCTCCTCCCCGACCTGGGCGTCATGGTCGAGTTCGACGGCGCGGTGAAGTACGGCCGGCTCCTGAAGCCCGGTCAGACCATCTCCGACGTCATCCGCGACGAGCGCGCCCGCGAGGTCCTGCTGGAGGAACTCACGGGCCTGAGGATGGTGCGGTTCGTCTGGGCTGACCTGGACCGACCCAGCAGCATGGCGGAACGCGTCCGCCGGGTGGCCCAGCAGCGTCGGGCCAGCTGACGGCCGCGAAGCTCTGGCCTGGACGACAGAGCTTCATCGTCCCGGCGTGAGTTTCATCGGCCAGCCGATGAACCTTTACGGCCGCCCGGCCAGCTGACCACCACGAACCTCCCGCCCGGACGACAAAGCTTCATCGTCCCGGCGTGAGTTTCATCGGCCAGCCGATGAACCTTTGCGGCGGCGGCGACGACCCCTCACGCCCCGTACACCGGCTCCGGGGCAGGCGCGTCGGCGAGCAGCTGCCGGAGCGCGGGGCCGACGTCGGGGGCCGACCAGCGGGTGCCGAGGTCGCGGGCGGGGCCGTGGGACCAGCCGTTCTCGACGGTGATCTTCCCGCCCTCGATCTCGATGACGCGACCGGTGACGTCGCCGGCGTCGACGGAGGCCAGCCACGCGACGATCGGGGAGTTGTCCTCGGGCAGGGCCATGGCGGAGGTGTCGAACGCGCCCTCGGTCATCCGGGTCCGGGCGACGGGGGCGATCGCGTTGACGGTGACGCCGTACCGGCCCAGCTCCTGGGCGGCGACCAGGGTGAGGCCGGCGATGCCGGCCTTGGCGGCGGAGTACGTCGCCTGGCCGACCGAGCCCTGCAGCCCGGCGCCCGACGAGGTGTTGATGACCCGCGCCGAGCGCTCACGCCCGGACTTGGACTCCGTGCGCCAGTAGGCGCCCGCGTGGCGCAGCGGGGCGAAGTGGCCCTTGAGGTGCACCCGGACGACGGCGTCCCACTCCTCCTCGGAGGTGTTCACCAGCATCCGGTCGCGGACGAACCCGGCGTTGTTGACCAGGACGTCGAGGCCGCCGAAGGTGTCGATGGCCTGGCGCACCATGTCCGAGGCCGCCTCGAAGTCCGCGACGTCGGCGCGGTTCACCACCGCCCGGCCGCCGGCGGCCTCGATCTCGGCGACCACCGACTCGGCCGGGGTCTCCCCCGTGTCCTCGCCGGCCAGCGAGACGCCGTAGTCGTTGACGACCACCGCCGCCCCGTGCCGGGCCAGCTCCAGCGCGTGGGCGCGGCCGATGCCGCGGCCGGCTCCGGTGACGATCGCGACGCGACCCTCCAACAGGCTCATGACAGTCCCTTCTGCACCAACAGGAAGGCGGGCGTCTCTCCCCCGCCGTGACAGGCGACGCTCGCCCCGGAGACGTACGACGCGAGGTCGCTGGCCAGGAAGGCCGCGACGTGGCCGACCTCCTCGGGCCGGGCCATCCGCCCGAGCGGGATGGTCCGCTCGATGGTGGCGACCGAGGCGTCGTCGCCGTAGTGGTCGTCGGTCTGCTCGGTCCGACAGAGGCCGACGTCGATCGCGTTCACGCGCACCCGCGGCGCCCACTCCATGGCCAGCGAGGCGGTCAGCGAGTCGAGACCGGCCTTGGCGGCGGCGTACGCCGCGATCGTCGGCGCCGGTCGGCTCGCGGAGATCGAGGAGATGTTGACGATCGTGCCGCCGGAGTCCTGCTGCTGCATCACCGCGTTGGCGGCCTGCGCGACCAGCAGCGGGGCGAGCAGGTTGAGCCCGACGATCTTCTCGTGGAAGCGCGGAGAGGCGGTGGCCGCGTCGACGGCCGGTGCTCCCCCGGCGTTGTTGACCAGCACGTCGAGCCGGTCGAGGGAGGCCACCAGCGCCTGCACGGACTCGGGGTCCCGGACGTCGCAGACCCGGTGCGTGGTCCCCGGCACGGGTTCGACGTCCGAGCGCGAGCAGGTCACGACGGTCGCACCGGCGGCCTGGAGCGCCCGGGTGATGCCGAGCCCGATGCCCCGCGCCCCGCCGGTGACCAGCGCGACGCGGCCGGAGAGATCCAGGGCGAGCGACATGCTGCAACCGTACCAAGCAAATGTTAGGTTGGCACTCATGGCGATCACCTCCGAGCTGCGCGACGACGGCATCCGCGTGGTCACGATGGAGCACCCCCCGGTCAACGCCCTCACCGTCCAGGGCTGGTACGACGTGGCCGCGGCCCTCGACGAGGCCGCCACCGACCTGGACACCAAGGTGGTCGTGCTCCGGGCCGAGGGCCGCGGGTTCAACGCGGGCGTCGACATCAAGGAGATGCAGCACACGACCGGGTTCGACGCCCTGATCGGCGCCAACAAGGGCTGCTTCGCCGCCTTCAAGGCGGTCTACGAGTGCGCGGTCCCCGTCGTCGCGGCGGTCAACGGCTTCTGCCTCGGCGGCGGGGTCGGCCTGGTCGGCAACGCCGACTGCGTGGTGGCCAGCGACGACGCGTTCTTCGGCGTACCCGAGGTCAAGCAGGGCGCCCTCGGCGCGGCCACCCACATGGCCCGGCTGGTGCCCCAGCACATGATGCGCACCCTCTACTTCACCGCCCGCACCATCAAGGCACAGGACCTCGTGCAGTTCGGCTCGGTCCTGGAGGTGGTCCCCCGGGCCGAGCTCGACGACGCGGCCCTGCGGGTCGCGACCGACATCGCGGCTCACGACACGCGCGTCATCCGAGCGGCCAAGGAGTGCCTCAACGGCATCGACCCGATCGACGTCAACAAGAGCTACCGGTTCGAGCAGGGCTTCACGATGGAGCTCAACCTCGCCGGCGTCAGCGACGAGCTGCGCGACCAGTTCGCCGGAACGGAGAAGAGCAAGCGATGAGCAGGGGCCCCCGCGACAAGCGGATGAGCATCGACGACGTCGTCGGTGAGCTGCGCAGCGGCATGACCATCGGCATCGGCGGCTGGGGGCCGCGGCGCAAGCCGATGGCGCTGGTGCGCGCGATCCTCAACAGCGACCTGACCGACCTGACGATCGTCAGCTGGGGCGGCGCCGACGTCGGTCTGCTCGCCCGGGCCGGCAAGATCCGTCGGCTGGTCTACGCCTTCGTCAGCCTCGACTCGGTGCCGCTGGAGCCCAGCTTCCAGAAGGCCCGCCAGGAGGGCACGATCCCCGAGGTCGTCGAGCTCGACGAGGGGATGTTCCAGACCGGTCTGCGCGCCGCGGCCCAGCGACTGCCGTTCCTGCCCATGAGGGCGGGGCTCGGCTCCGACGTCCTGGTCCACAACCCGTGGATCAAGACCGTCGAGAGCCCGTACGACGAGGGCCACGGCCACGAGGAGCTGGTCGCCGTCCCGGCCCTGCGGCTCGACGTCGCCCTGGTCCACCTCAACCGGGCCGACCGCCACGGGAACGCGACGTACCTCGGTCCGGACCCCTACTTCGACGACCTGTTCGCGATGGCCTCCGAGAAGACCTACCTGTCCGTCGAGGAGGTCGTCGACACCGCCGGGCTGACCGTCGACACCCCGGTGCAACGGCTGCTGCTGAGCCGGATGCTCGTCGACGGCGTCGTCGAGACGCCGAACGGCGCCCACTTCACGACCTGCACGCCCGACTACGAGCGGGACGAACGGTTCCAGCGGGCCTACGCGAAGGCCGCGTCCGGCAGCGACGAGGACTGGACCGCCTTCGAGCAGCGGTTCCTGGCCGGTGACGAGGCGGCGTACCAGGCGGCCGTCCGCGAGTTCCAGGAGGAGCAGGCATGAGCACCACCCGCGCGGACGTGTGCGCGGCGGCGATCGCCGACGCCTTCGCCGACGACGGCGAGATCTTCGCCAGCCCGATGGGGCTGCTGCCGATGCTCGGGGTCCGGCTGGCCCGGCTGACCAGCAACCCCGACCTGGTGATCTCCGACGGAGAGTCGCTCTTCCTCGCCGGCACGCCGCCGCTGTTCGCGAAGGCCGACGTGGTCGAGGGTTGGATCCCGTTCCGGAAGGTCTTCGACGTGGTCGCCAACGGCCCCCGGCACGTGATGATGGGCGCCACCCAGGTCGACCGGCACGGCAACCAGAACATCTCCGCGATCGGCGACTTCGACCGGCCGAAGCGCCAGCTGCTGGGCTCGCGCGGCGCGCCCGGCAACACCGTCAACAACCGGACGTCGTACTGGGTCCCGAAGCACTCCTCGCGGGTCTTCGTGGAGCAGGTCGACATCGTCTCCGGCGTCGGCCCGGCCCGGGCGAAGGCGGCCGGGCCGGCGGCGGCCCGCTTCAACGACATCCACCGCGTCGTGAGCAACCTCGCCGTGCTCGACGTCGGCGGCCCCGACGACACGGTGCGACTGCTCAGCGTGCACCCGGGCGTCACCGTCGACGAGGTCCGCGAGGCGACCGGCTTCGAGATCGACGTCCACGCCGACATCCCCACCACGCGCGAGCCCACGCCGGAGGAGCAGGTGATCATCCGCGAGGTGCTCGACCCGAAGGGGCTGCGCTTCAAGGAGGTCCCCCAGGATGCTTGAGCAGCAGCTCCGGACCCCGCTCACCGACCTGGTCGGCGTCCGCCACCCCGTCGTGCAGACCGGGATGGGCTGGGTCGCCGGCCCCCGCCTCGTCAGCGGTACGGCGAAGGCCGGCGGGCTCGGCATCCTGGCGAGCGCGACGATGACCATCGAGGAGCTCGAGAAGGCCATCGTCGAGGTGCAGGGCCGCACCGACCAGCCGTTCGGGGTCAACCTGCGGGCCGACGCGGGCGATGCGCCCGCCCGCTGCCAGCTCCTCATCGACCACGGGGTGAAGGTGGCGTCGTTCGCCCTGGCACCCAAGCCCGAGCTGATCGCCCGGCTCAAGGAGCACGACATCGTCGTGATCCCGAGCGTGGGCCTGCCCAAGCACGCGAAGAAGGTCGCCTCCTGGGGCGCCGACGCGGTGATGATCCAGGGCGGCGAGGGCGGCGGGCACACCGGCTCCACCCCGACCACGCTGCTGCTCCCGTCGGTCCTCGACGCCGTCGACATCCCGGTGATCGCGGCCGGTGGCTTCTTCGACGGCCGGGGCCTGGCAGCCGCCCTCTCGTACGGCGCCGCCGGCATCGGCATGGGCACCCGCTTCCTGCTGACCCGCGACTCCGCCGTGCCGGACGCGGTCAAGGAGCTCTACCTCTCCCACGACCTGACCGGCACCGTCGTCACCGCCAAGGTCGACGGCATGCCCCACCGGATGCTGCGCACGAAGCTGGTCGAGGAGATCGAGGAGACCAGCGCCCTGAAGCGCCTCGGCCCGACCGTGCGCCGGACCCTGGAGTTCAAGCGGGACAGCGAGATGTCCTGGGCCGCACTGCTGAAGGACGGCCGCGCGATGAAGAAGGCGCAGGGTCGCTCGCTGGCCCAGATGGCGCTCGCGGCCAACACCCCGACGATGCTCAGGGCCGGCCTGGTCGAGGGCGACACCACCGCGGGCGTGCTCGCCTCCGGCCAAGTGGTCGGCGTGCTCGACGACCTGCCGAGCTGCGCCGAGCTGATCGAGCGGGTGGTCACCCGGGCGGTCGAGGAGCTGCGCCGCGGCGCGTCGTACGTCGTGTAGGTCTCAGCGGTCGACCGAACCCTGGAACACCAGCTCCCGCCCCAGCACCCGGTAGCCCAGCAGCTCGTTGACGCCGATCATCCGGCCGTTGGACTCGGCGTTCCAGGTGTCGACGGTCTCGACCCGGGGGTGCTCCTCGGCGAGCCAGCGGAGCATCACGAGCTTGAGGAGCAGCCCGAGCCGGTGACCGCGGTGGGCGGCGACGACAGAGGTGTCGTGCTGCTCGGCCAGGGTCGGGCGCTCGCCGTCGACCGCGACCACGCTCTGTCCGGCCAGGGCGCCGGTGGCGGTCTCGCGGGCCACCACGCGGAGCAGCACCTGCCCGCGGGCGAGCTGAGCGTCCTCGTAGGCCCGGACCCGCTCGGGCGGGAAGACGTTGTCCTCGATGTCGAGGTCGTCGGTCGGGGCGTCGTTGATGGCCGCGGTCATCTCGGCCAGCGCGGGCAGCTCGGCATCGTCGCTGCGGCCGGACATCCGCACCAGCTCGTAGCCGGCCGCGTACGGCCGGGCCTCGTCGTACGCCGTGTCGAGGGCGACGCGATCGAGCTCGCCGAGCGACTGGCGTCGGTTCACCTCGACCGCCTTCCGGGCCAGCCCCTGTGCCGTCGCGAACCCGACCGTGGCCGGGGAGTCCCAGCCGGCGATGCCGATCGAGGTGCGGCCCTGCGCACGCGCGCGGTCCCGCAGCGCGGCGAAGACGGTGGTCCCGTGTCCCCGACGCCGGTGGCCGGGGTGCACCTGCACGCCGACCCAGGCCAGGTGGAGGTTGTCGTACTCACTGGTCTCGTACGTCGCGGTCGCCACCGCGACGCCGTCGACGCGAGCGAGGAAGCCGACCTCCGGCTCGCCGTCCCAGCCGTGCCGCAGCTGGCCGGCCGCCTCCTGCGGGGTGAGCGGGTGCTCCCACGGGGCGTCGGCGGCGCGGACGGCGTTCGAGACCGCGACGTACGCCTCGACGGTCGCGTCGTCGTCGGGGTCGACCTGCTCGAGCCTCACCTCCCGAGCATGACCCCGAGCGTTTACCCGCGCACCTGATTAACGGCACCCCCAGCGGGAAGGCGCCCGGTATGACCGGCCTCTCCCGCCGCGCCGCCCTCGGCGCCGGCTCGTCGCTGCTGCTCGCCCAGGGTCTCGGCTCCGCCACCGGCGCGATCGCCGACCACGGGCCGGCCCCACGGCCGGGCGCCCGGCGCCGCTCGCGGATCAGCCGGGGCACCCGCCTCGTGCACGCCGACCTGCACAACCACACCCTGATGTCGGACGGCGACGGCGACCCGGCGCGGGCGTTCGCCTCGATGCGCAGCGCCGGCCTCGACGTGGCCGCGCTGACCGACCACGCCACCCTGAGCGACCACCTGCTCGGCGACGTGCTGGCCGGGCTGCTGCCACCGGAGTACCGCGACGTCGCCGGTCTGACCCGCTCGGACTGGGCGCGGACCCAGCGGCTGGCCGACCAGGCGGACCAGGACGGCCGCTTCACCGCGCTCCGCGGCTTCGAGTGGTCCGAGCCGCTGATCGGGCACGTGAACGTCTGGTTCACCGAGCACTACGTCGACGTCCTGCAGGCGGGGCTGATGCAGCCGCTCCTCGAGTGGCTGCGCCGCGAGCCCGGCCTGGTCCTCGACGGTGGCGCCGGCGGCCTCGCCGGGTTCAACCACCCGGGCCGCGAGCCGGGCCGGTTCCAGGAGTTCCACTACGACCCGCGGGTACGACGCCAGGTGGTCTCGCTGGAGATGTTCAACCGCGGCGACGACTACCTCTTCGAGGGGTACGCCGACGGCCGGACCTCCCCGCTCGTGGCCTGCCTGAACGCCGGCTGGCGCACCGGGATCACCGGCGTGACCGACGAGCACGGCACCGACTGGGGCCACCCGGAGGGCAAGGGCCGCACCGGCCTCTGGGTCGCCGAGCACAGCCGGGCCGGGGTGAAGCGGGCGATGCTGCAGCGCCGGTTCTTCGCGACCCGCACCTCCGGGCTGCGGGTCGACGCGACCGCACGTACGCCGGACGGCCGCTGGGTGCGGATGGGCGGTCGGCTGCCGATGCGTCGCGGCGTCGTCACGATCCGGCTCGACCTGGCCCGGGACCCGTCCTGGGTCGGACGGCCGCTGAGCGTGCAGGTGCTCCGGCCGGGCCGCGCCGTACCGGAGGTGGTGCGGGTGAAGGAGTTCGAGGTCGGCCCCGTGGTCCGGCTCCGGGTGCGGGTCGACGAGGCCGACGGGGACTGGCTGCTGCTGAGGATCGCCGACCCGACGCAGCCCAACGCCACGCCCGGACCGGCGGGGCACCCCGGCAACGACCTGGGGGTGGCCTACACCAGTCCGTGGTGGATCGCGCCGCAGCGCACCTGACGGCTCCCGAGGCCCTACGCTCCGGTCGTGAACCGAGTGACGCTGTGGCTGATGATCCCGCTCAACCTCCTGCTCTGCGGGTGGGTCTGGATCGGTCGGCTGGTGTTCGGCGTGGGCGGCTGGTTCATGCTCATCCTGTTCCCGGTGGTCCTGATCCTGCTCGTGATGCTGATCGTCACGACCGTGCTCGCCTTCACCCAGGACGGCAGCCCCAAGGAGCTGACCGTCTTCCAGACGCTCTCCCAGCTCATGCTGTGGCTCAGCCTGTTCGTCCTCGGGGCCGTGATGCCCGACTTCGGCGACGCCGACGACAGCATGCGCTCGGGCCTCACCCAGCTCTTCGGCTACTCCGACAGCCTGTACGACCTCAGCTTCCTGCTGGCGGTCGTGGCCGCCGTGGCCAGCCTGGTCGCCTGGGTGACACTGCTGGTCAGCCTGACCGCCGGCCGCCGTAGGCTGGCGATATGACCGAGCAGCAGGCGCCCCGCCGGCGCCGGCACCTGATGGACCCGAGCAACCCGCAGCCCGCTCCCCCGCCGCCGGGCAGCAAGGCCATCGAGGGCGTCCAGAAGTGGGTGCTCTCGGTCCTGGTCGCGACCACGATCTTCCACCTCTCCGCGGGCCTGGTCATCGCGGCCGTCTTCGTCGACGAGACCAACGACGCGGCCCGGATCGGGCTCAACGTCATCGCGGGCGCCTTCGGGATCATCGCGGTCGCGGTGGCACTGGTCATCCACCGCAAGCCGCTCCCCTCCGCCTGGCTGCTGCTCGGGCTGGTGCCGACGGTCATCGGCCTGGTCATCTGCTACGCCTGAGCCAGCGCCCGCCGGAGCGCGTCCACCAGCTCGGCGTCCATCCGCTTGACGACGGCGGCGTCGCGCACCAGCTGGGAGCCGTGCACCGTCCCCGGGAACGAGTGCAGCTCCACCGACACCCCGGCCGCGAGCAGCCGCATCGCGTAGGTCAGGCCCTCGTCGCGCAGCGGATCGAGCTCGCAGGTGACGACGTACGCCGGCGGCAGCCCGGCGAGGTCCTCGGCCCGCGCCGGGGCGGCGTACGCGTCGGCGTCCCGGCCCCCGAGGTAGTAGCGCCACGAGAGCTCGGCCTGCCGGCGGCTCCACATCGGGGTCGTCTCGAACGCCCGCATCGACGGCGTGTCCAGCCGGTCGTCGAGCTCGGGGATGCCGAGCGCCTGGAAGCAGAGTGCCGGCCCGCCGCGGTCGCGGGACAGGAGGGCGACGGCGGCCGCCAGTCCTCCGCCCGCGCTCTGGCCGTGCACGGCGACCCGGGCGGGGTCCACGTCCGCGTGGCCGGCGAGCATCCCGAGCGCGGCGTAGCAGTCGTCGAGCCCCGCGGGGTACGGGTGCTCCGGCGCCAGCCGGTAGTCGACGCTCGCGACCACCGCCCCCAGGGTGTGGCACAGCTCGACGGCGAGCCCGTGCTCGAGCTCGATGTCGCCGAGGCAGAAGCCGCCGCCGTGGACGTAGAGCAGGCCGGGCAGCCGTCCGGTCGCATCCCGGGGTCGGTAGAACCGGACCCGCGCGGCGGCGCCGATCGACTCCTCGGTCGTCTCGACCAGCTCCTCGCCCGGCACCGGTCCCTCCGGCACGAAGCCCGCGAGCAGCGCCCGCGCGCCCGCGACGTCGGTGAGCGAGTCCGCCAGGTCGGGCAGCAGCTCGACGATCGGCCGGAGCTCGGCGTCCAGGGTGGGGTACGGCGTGGTGTCCATGGCAATCCTCAGGTCAGGGCGGGGACGAGGTAGGTCTGCAGGTAGGCGCGGACCGACGCGCGGTCGGCGGTGTCGACGGCGAGGCCCGGCACCTGGACGAGCGAGATGACGATCCGCAGGATCCACTCGGCGGCGCCGGTCAGGTCGAGGTCGGCGCGGACCTCGCCGGCCTCCTGGGCCCGGGCCAGGTGGTGCTCCCAGAAGCCGGAGAGGCCCGGGACGATGTCGTCGGCGAAGGTGCCCATCACCGACGCGAAGGCCTGCGGCTCGGCCTCCTGCAGCTCCAGGGCCAGCGGCCCGAGCGGCGAGCTGCGCGACATCACCACGGCCTCCGCCACCTTCGCGGCCATCCCCGCGGCGCGCCCCACCCGCTCGTGCGCCTCGGCCCAGAAGGCCTGGTCGCGCCGGATCAGCGCGGCCGAGAGCAGGGTCGCCTTGTCGGGGAAGTGCTTGTAGAGGCCGGCCCGCGACACCCGGGCCTCCTCGGCCACGCCCGCGACCGTCGTACGACGGATGCCGTCGCGGCGCAGGCACGCCTCCGCGGCGTCGAGCAGGCGCTCGCGGGTGCTCGTCGCCGCGCTCACCGGACCTCGAAGTCGGCCAGGTCGACGGTGCGGGTCCAGGCCCAGAAGTCGACGATCCGCCAGGGGCTCAGCACGTGCACCTCGCCGTCGTCGTTCGTGTAGTAGTTGTGCTCGATGTGGGGCGAGGCCCACACGGTCTGCCGGAGCTCGGCCTGGCAGCGGTCGTACCACTCGTCGTACTTCTCCTGACGGGGCTCGAGCGCGGTGAGGCCGCCGTCGGCGAGCGCGGTCAGGCACTGCACGACGTAGCGGACCTCCATCTCGGAGTTGATGATCAGGCTGCCGCCGCTGGCCAGGTTGGTGCCGGGGCCGTAGAGGCAGAAGAAGTTGGGGAAGCCGGGCACGGTCATGCCGAGGTAGGCGCGCGGCCGGGTGCCCCAGTGCCCGCGCAGGTCGACGCCGTCGCGGCCGGTGATGCGCAGCGGCAGGAGGAACTCGTTGGCCCGGAAGCCGGTCGCCCAGACCAGGACGTCGGCACGGTGGAAGGTCCCGTCGCTGTCGACCACGCCGTCGGGCTCGAGCCGGTCGACGCCGGCCCGGACCAGCTCGACGTGCTCGCGCTGCAGCGTGCGCAGCCAACTGCCGTTGTCCTGCAGGGTGCGCTTGCCGGTGGGCGGGTAGTCGGGCAGCACCTTGGCCAGCAGCTCCGGGTCGTCCGGGACCTGGCTGGTGATCCAGTCGGCGAACATCATCCGGGCCAGGTCGTTGGCCTCGCTGACCGACGTCTCCTGCGGCGCCCACGCCGGGTCGACCCTGGCCGCGACCAGCCCGGTGTCGCAGCCGGGGTAGAAGATCAGGAAGCGGTACCACCGCGCGTAGAAGGGCAGGTGCCGCAGCGCCCACCGGACGCCCGGACCGACCTCGCCGTGGTAGTTCGGGTTCGGGAACATCCACTGCGCGCTGCGCTGGATCACCGTCAGGCTGCCGACCTCGTCGGCGATCGCGGGCGCCACCTGGAAGCCGGTCGCTCCGGCGCCGACCATCACCACGTCCTTCCCGGCCAGGTCGACGTCGTGGTCCCAGCGCGCGGTGTGGAACGAGGGCCCCCCGAACTCGCCGGGTACGGCGGGCAGCGCCGGTCGGCTGAGCATGCCCACGGCCGAGATCACGGCCCGCGCGCTGAGCGTCTCCCCCGTGTCGAGGTGCACCGTCCAGCTCCCGCTCGCGTCGTCCCAGGTCGCGCCGGTCACCTCGGTGCCCCAGCGGACGTGCCGGCCCACGTCGTACTTCTCCAGGACCCGCTGGAAGTAGGCCTGCAGCTCGGGCTGGCGCGCGAAGTACTCGGTCCAGTGGTCCGAGCCCTCGAACGAGTAGCAGTAGAAGTGGTTGCCGACGTCGACCCGCGCGCCCGGGTAGGTGTTCTCCCACCAGGTGCCGCCGACGCCGTCGTTCTTCTCGACCACCGTGTAGGGGAAGCCCGCCTCCTGCAGGCGGATCGCGGCCAGCAGGCCGGACATGCCGCAGCCGATCACCACGACCGGCAGCGCGGCCGCGGTGGCCGGGTCGACCGGCCGCGCCGCCGCCCGGGCGTCGGTGCCGTCGAGCTCCATCTCCTCCAGCAGCATCGGGACGTACTCCGCCCCGACGTCCTCGCAGGTGATCCAGTCCATCATCCGCTTCAGCAGGTCCGGGCCGACCGGCTCGGGCTCGGGGCAGCCGCGGTCGCGCCAGTCGCGGACGACTCCCGCGGCGTAGGCCCGGGCGGCGGCCTGGTCCTCGGGCGACATGAAGCCCTGGACCTCGTTGAGGAACAGCCCCTGCGGGCGCAGCGGTCCGGTGAGGATCTCCTCGACGACCGCGGGATCGTCGGTCATGTGGACGCAGGAGAGCAGCAGGGTCGGCACGGAGACGTCCTCGAGCGCCCGGCCGATGGCCGCGTCGTCCATCTCGGCGGCGGTGAACGGGGCACCGGCGTGCGGGTTCCGGCCGTGGTTCCTCTGCATGGGACGCATTGGTGCACAGATGTCGAAATCTGTCTACCGTCCCGACCATGCGCACCGTCGTGATCGAGGCCCCCGGGGTCGTCGCCGTCGAGGACCGTCCCGACCCCGCCCTGCCCGGCCCGGACGGCGCCGTCGTCCAGGTGTCGGCGACGTCCATCTGCGGGTCCGACCTGCACTTCTACGACGGTGACCTGCCGCTCTTCCCGGTGGCCGTCGGCCACGAGGCGATCGGCACCGTGGTCGAGGCCGGCCCCGACGTACGACGCGTCGCCGTCGGCGACCGGGTCCTGGTCGCGTCGGTCGCCGGCTGCGGCGCCTGCGACCGCTGCGCGCTCGGCGACTCCGTCACCTGCGTGCACGGCGGCAAGGTGTTCGGCGCCGGTGAGCTGGGCGGGGCCCAGAGCGACCTGCTGGCGGTGCCGGCGGCCGACTTCCAGCTCCTTGCGATCCCCGACGGCATGACCGACGAGGCCGCGCTCCTGCTGACCGACAACCTGGCCACCGGCTGGGCCGGGGCGCAGCGGGCCGACTTCGCGCCCGGGGCCACGGTGGTGGTGCTCGGCCTGGGCGCGGTCGGTCAGTGCGCCGTGCGGGCGGCGTACGCGCTGGGGGCGGGGCAGGTCCTGGTGGCGGATCCCGTGGCCGGTCGGCGCGCCCGGGCCGTGTCGGCCGGGGCAGTCGCGATCGAGGGGCCGACGGTGGAGGCGGTGCTCGAGGCCACCGGCGGTCGCGGGGCCGAGGCGGTCATCGACGCGGTCGCGCTGGACGCCACGCTGGACGACGCGTTCGACGCCGTCCGGCCCGGCGGCACGGTGTCGGTGATCGGCGTGCACGACCTCGCGCCGTACCCGCTGCCGATCCTGGGGGCGCTCTTCCGCAGCATCACCCTGCGGATGACCACCGCGCCCATCCAGGGCACCTGGGCCTCGCTGGTCCCACTCATCGGGAGCGGCCGGATCGACACGACCGGGATCTTCACCCACGAGTTCGCGCTCGCCGACGCGGCGTCGGCATACGCCGCGGTCGCCGCCCGCACCGCCGACTGCGTGAAGGTCCTGATGCGCCCCTGACCTGTGCACAGTCCCGCCGAGTCGGCGCACATGTGCGCCGACTCGGCGAGGTCATCCACAGGCGGCCCGGTCAGAGGCGTTCGATGATCGTCACGTTGGCCTGGCCGCCGCCCTCGCACATGGTCTGCAGGCCGTAGCGGCCGCCGGTGCGCTCGAGCTCGTTGAGCAGGGTGGTCATCAGGCGGGTGCCGGTGGCGCCGATGGGGTGGCCCAGGGCGATGCCGCCGCCGTTGACGTTGACCTTCTGGTGCGGGACGTCGAGCTCCTTCATCCACGCGAGCACGACGGACGCGAACGCCTCGTTGCACTCGAAGAGGTCGATGTCGTCGACGGTGAGCCCGGTCTTCTCGAGCGCGTGGCTGGTGGCGCGGATCGGGCCGGTGAGCATCCAGACCGGGTCGTCGCCGCGGACCGACAGGTGGTGGATCCGCGCCCGGGGCGTCAGCCCGTGGGTCTCGACCGCCGCCTGCGACGCGATCAGCATCGCGCTCGAGGCGTCGCAGATCTGGGAGGCGACGGCCGCGGTGATCCGACCGCCGGGGGCCAGGGGCTCGAGGCCGGCCATCTTCTCCAGCGACGTCTCGCGCGGGCACTGGTCGGTGTCGAGGTCGCCTACCGGCTCGATCTCGTTCTTGAACCGGCCCCCGGCGATCGCGGCGCGGGCCCGCTCGTGCGAGGCCAGCGCGTAGGCCTCCATGTCCGCACGCGAGATGTCCCACTTCTCCGCGATCATCTCGGCGCTGTTGAACTGCGAGACCTCGACGTCGCCGTACCGCTCGACCCAACCGGGCGACTCGGCGAAGGGGGTGGTGAAGCCGTACTGCTGGCCGACCAGCATCGCCGCGGAGATCGGGATGGCGCTCATGTTCTGCACGCCGCCGGCGACGACCAGGTCCTGGGTGCCGGACAGCACGCCCTGGGCGGCGAAGTGCACGGCCTGCTGCGAGGAGCCGCACTGGCGGTCGATGGTCACGCCGGGCACGTGGTCGGGCAGCCCGGCCACCAGCCACGCCGTACGGGCGACGTCGCCGGCCTGCGAGCCGATGGTGTCGCAGCAGCCCAGGATCACGTCGTCGACGGCACCCGGGTCGACGCCCGTCCGGCTCATCAGCGCCGAGAGCGTGTGGGCGGCGAGGTCGGCGGAATGGACCCCCGCCAACGCTCCGCCGCGCTTCCCGACCGGGGTGCGGACCGCGTCGACGATGTAGGCCTCGGGCATGGGTTACTCCTTCGCTATCCCGTCGAGCAGGATGGTGAGGTACTGGTCGGCGATGGCCTCGTGGGAGTGGCCGGCGCCGGGGCGGTACCACCGGACCGCGACCCAGACGGTGTCGCGGATGAAGCGGTAGGTGAGGGTGACGTCGAGGTCGCCGCGCAGCGCCCCGGACGACACGCCCTCGGTGAGCAGCGTCATCCAGAGGTTGCGCGACTGGGCGTTGCGGTCGGCGAGGTAGCCGAACCGGTCGAAGGTCAGCAGGTAGGCCGCCTCGTTCTGGAAGATCGCGACCTCGTGGGGGTGCTCGTCGATCGCGGCGAAGGACAGCCGGACGCACTGCTCGATCTTGGTGCGCGCGTCGACGTCGCTGGCCAGCACCGCGTCGTACGACGCGAAGAGCTGCTCCTGGAAGGTCGACAGGATCTCGTCGACCATCGACTCCTTGGAGTCGAAGTGGTGGTAGAGACTGCCCGACAGGATCCCCGCCGCCTCCGCGATGTCGCGGACGGTGGTGTTCTTGAAGCCCTTGTCGGCGAAGAGCTGCGCGGCGATGGCGAGCAGCTCGGTACGACGGGTGGGCGCGGCCTCGGCGGTCATGGGAGAGATTGTCCTAGGCCTGCTGGCTGCTGACCGCCACGACCTCGCCGGTCATGTACGACGCGTAGTCGCTCGCGAGCATCACCATCACGTTGGCGACCTCCCAGGGCTCGGCCGCGCGCCCGAACGCCTCGCGCTGCTTCAGCTCCGCCAGCAGCTCGTCGGAGGTGACCTTGGCGAGGAACGGGTGCATGGCCAGGCTGGGCGAGACCGCGTTGACCCGGATGCCGTGCGGGGCAAGGTCGACGGCCGCGCACCGCGTCAGCGCCATCACGCCGGCCTTGGCCGCCGCGTAGTGGGCCTGCCCCTCCTGGGCCCGCCAGCCGATGACCGAGGCGTTGTTCACGATCACCCCGCGCCGTCCCGAGGCGACGAACCGCTGGCCCGCGGCGCGCACGCAGCGGAAGGTGCCGGTCAGGGTGATGTCGAGGACCTTCAGCCACTGCTCGTCGGTCATCTCCAGCACGCTCGCCGTGCCGCCGAGACCGGCGTTGTTGACCATCACGTCGACCCCGCCGACGGAGTCGGCCAGGTCGAGGAGCGCACTCACCTGCGCCTCGTCGGTCACGTCGCAGACCACCTGGCGGACCCGGTCGGCGCCGAACTCCTCCGCCAGCGCGGCCTCGGCCTCGGCCAGCCGGCGGGCGTGGGTGTCGCTGAACACGACCGCCCTCGCGCCCTCCTCCAGCGACCGGCGTACGACGGCCGCGCCGATGCCGGCGCCGGCGGCGGCCGTCACGACCACCACCTTGCCGGCCAGCAGGTCGTGGCCCGCGACGTACGCCGGGACGGGTTGCTCGGGGCGAAGGGTCGTCATCCACGTGCCTCTCTCGGAAGGCCGAGCACCCGCTCGGCCAGGATGTTGCGCTGCACCTCGTCGCTGCCGCCGTAGATCGTGTCGGCGCGCGAGAAGAGGAAGATCCGCTGCCACTCGTCGAGGTCGTACGGCGCGCCGCGGGCGGTCAGCCCCTCCGCGCCGAGGACGGCCATCGCGACCTCGCCGAGCCGCTTGTGCCAGCCGGCCCAGACGAGCTTGAAGATCGAGGCGGCGCCGGCGTCGTCGGCGGCCGACAGGCCGCGCAGCGCCTGCAGCCGCATCACCTCGAGCTCGACCTTCAGCCCGGCCAGCCGGTCGCGGAGCACCGGGTCGTCGTACGCGCCGTTCTCGCGGGCCAGGGCGACGACGCCGGCGAGCTCGCGGGCGAAGCCGACCACCTGGCCGACCACCGAGACGCCCCGCTCGAAGCCGAGCAGCGCCATCGCGACCTGCCAGCCCTGACCCGGCTCGCCCACCACGAGCGACGCGGACGTGCGGGCCCCGGTGAGGAAGACCTCGTTGAACTCCGACCCGCCGGTGAGCTGCTCGATCGGGCGAACCTCGACGCCGTCCTGGTCGATCGGGACCAGCAGGAAGCTCAGCCCGTGGTGACGCTCGGAGCCGGGCTCGGAGCGAGCGAGGACGAAGAGCCACTGGGAGAAGTGCGCGTTCGACGTCCACACCTTCTGACCGTCGATCACCCACTCCTCCGTGCCCGACGAGGCGTCGAGGCGCGCCTTGGTCTGCACGTTGGCCAGGTCGGAGCCGGCGTTCGGCTCGGAGTAGCCCTGGGCCCACAGCTCCTCCACGGCGACGATCCGGGGCAGGAACCGCTGCTGCTGCTCGGGCGTGCCGAAGGCGATGAGCGTCGGGCCGAGCAGCTCCTCGCCGAGGTGGTTGACCCGCGCAGGCGCTTCGGCGCGGGCGTACTCCTCGTGGAAGATCACCTGCTGCCACAGGCTCAGCCCGCGGCCGCCGTACTCGGTCGGCCAGCCCACGCAGGTCCAGCCGTGGGCGGCGAGGTGGCGGTTCCAGGCCAGCCGCTCGTCGATCGCCTCGTGGTCCTTGCCGGGACCTCCGAGGCCGCGCAACGATCCCCACTCGCCGCTCAGGGAGTCCTCGAGGAACGTCCGGACCTCCGCACGGAAGGTCTCGTCCTCGGCCGAGTAGCTCAGGTCCACGAGTGCTACAGTACCAAGCAATTGCTTGGTTGGGGGTTTCGAGGCTCGCTCCGCTCGCACCTCAACCACCGAGACGTGAGGCAAGGCATGGCAGACACGATCCCGGCCGCGCTCGGCGACGCGGCGGACCGCTTCGGCGACCACCCGGCGTACGTCGCCGACGGCGAGGTCGTCTCCTTCCTGGAGCTGCTGCGCCGGGTGCGCCGCACCGCGCGGGGTTACGTCGCGCTCGGGCTGCAGCCCGGCGATCGGGTCTGCGTGTGGGCGCCCAACAGCATCGGCTGGGTGGTCGCGGCCCTCGCGACGTCGTACGCCGGCGGGGTGCTGGTCCCGGTCAACTCCCGCTACACCGGCCACGAGGTGGCCGACGTCGTCGAGCGCACCGGCGCCCGCCTCGTCGTGGTCGAGGACGGCTTCCTCGGGCGCACCCAGATCGCCGACCTCCGAGCCGCCGGCGAGCTGACCGGTGTCACCGTCCTGGACCTGGCCGACCTGCCCGACCTCGACCGGGGCTCCGTGACGACCGAGCAGGTCGACGCGATCGCCGAGGCGGTGTCGGCCGACGACGTCGCCGACATCCTGTTCACCTCCGGCACCACCGGGCGCAGCAAAGGCGCGATGTCGGCGCACCGCCAGACCGTCGGCGTGGCGCGCGCCTGGGGCGAGCTGGGCGGGGTCACCGGCCAGGACCGCTACCTGGTGATCAACCCGTTCTTCCACTCGTTCGGCTACAAGGTCGGGATCGTCACCGGCCTGCTCACCGGCGCCACCCTCTACCCGCTGACCACCTTCGACCTCGACGAGACGATGCGGATCATCGAGAACGAGCGGATCACGGTGCTCCCCGGCGCGCCGACCATCTACTCCTCGCTGCTGAGCGCTCCGGGGCGCGCCGAGCGTGACCTGTCGTCGCTGCGCCTCGCCGTCACCGGTGCGGCCGTCGTACCCGTCGTCCTGATCGAGCGGATGCGGCAGGAGCTGCAGATCGACCAGGTCGTCACCGCGTTCGGGATGACCGAGGCCGTCGTGGTCACCATGGCGCGCGACGGCGACCCGGCCGACCTGGTGGCCAGCACCTGCGGCCGCGCGATCCCGGGCATGGAGACGCGGATCGATCCCGAGACCGACGAGCTGCTGGTCCGCGGCGACTACGTGATGCTCGGCTACCTCGACGACCCGGACGCCACGGCCGCCGCCATCGACGCCGACGGCTGGCTGCACACCGGTGACGCGGGCACCCTCGACGCCGACGGCAACCTGGCGATCACCGACCGACTCAAGGACATGTACATCTCCGGCGGCTTCAACGTCTATCCCGCCGAGGTCGAACAGACCCTGGCCCGCCTCGACGGCGTCCAGGACGTCGCGGTGGTGGGCGTGCCCGACGAGCGGCTCGGCGAGGTCGGCCGGGCGTACGTCGTCGGCAGCGTCGCCCCCGACACCGTGATCGCCTTCGCCCAGGAGCGGCTGGCCAACTTCAAGGTCCCGCGCCAGGTGACGCTGGTCGACGCGCTCCCCCGCAACCTCTCCGGCAAGGTCCTGAAGAACGAGCTCCGGGACACCACCGGTGGTTGAGCAGGTCACGCAGCGACCGTGTCGACACCCGGTGCGCCGTACGACGACCTCGATCACCGTCACCTCCTGGCCTGCGGGGGTTTCGACACGCTCGTCGCTAGCGCTCCTCCCTGCTCAACCAACGGCGGCAGCACCACCGGTGGTTGAGCAGGTCGCGCAGCGACCGTGTCGACACCCGGTGCGCCGTACGACGACCTCGATCACCGCCACCTCCTGGCCTGCGGGGGTTTCGACACGCTCGTCGCTAGCGCTCCTCCCTGCTCAACCAACGGCGGCAGCACCAC
>NZ_JBBBBJ010000014.1:0-21804 GCF_037120545.1 Nocardioides sp. CCNWLW216 | reverse complement strand
CGGTGGTTGAGCAGGTCGCGCAGCGACCCTGTCGACACCCGGTCAGCCGGAACACGACCTCCACTTCCACCGGTCGAGAGGGGACCTGATGGACCTGCAGCTCTCAGAGGACGAGCTCGCCTTCCAGGCCGAGGCCCGGGCGTGGCTGGCCGCGCACGTGCCGGCCGAGCCGCTGCCGTCCCTGGACACGGCGGAGGGCTTCGTCGCCCACCAGGAGTGGGAGCGGCAGCTCGCCGACGACCGCTGGTCGGTCGTGTCGTGGCCGACGTCGTACTCCGGGCGGGAGGCCTCGCTCGTCGAGTGGGTGGTCTTCGAGGAGGAGTACTACCGCGCCGGTGCCCCGGGGCGGGTCTCCCAGAACGGCATCTTCCTGCTGGCGCCGATCATCTTCGACCACGGGACGCCCGAGCAACAGGACCGCTTCCTGCCGACGATGGCCACCGGCGAGCAGGTCTGGGCGCAGTGCTGGTCGGAGCCCGAGGCCGGCTCCGACCTGGCCTCGCTTCGCTCGACGGCCCGGCGCGACGACGGGCGGGGCGGCTGGGTGCTGAACGGTCAGAAGACCTGGTCCTCGCGGGCGTCGTTCGCCCACTGGGGGTTCGGGCTCTTCCGCTCGGACCCCGAGGCCCAGCGGCACGCCGGGCTGACCTACTTCCTGTTCCCGCTCGACGCCGACGGGATCACCGTGCGCCCGATCGCCCAGCTGGACGGCGAGGCCGGCTTCGCCGAGGTCTTCTTCGAGGACGTGTTCGTGCCCGACGCCGACGTCCTCGGCGCCCCCGGCGACGGCTGGCGGGTCGCGATGAGCACGGCCGGCAACGAGCGCGGCCTCTCGCTGCGCTCCCCCGGCCGGTTCTGCGCCGCGGCCGACCGCCTCGTCGAGCTGTACGGCGAGCGCCCCGACCCGGCCTTCGCGCACGGCGTCGTCGACGCCTGGATCAAGGCGCAGGCCTACCGGCTCTACACCTGGGGCACCGTCACCCGGCTCGCCGCCGGCGGCGACATGGGGGCGGCCGGCTCGGTCAACAAGGTCTTCTGGTCCGAGCTCGACATCGCGCTGCACGAGACGGCGCTCGACCTGCTCGGTCCCGAGGCCGAGGTCGGGTCCCGCTGGCTCGACGGCTACACCTTCTCGCTCTCCGGTCCGATCTACGCGGGCACCAACGAGATCCAGCGCAACATCGTGGCCGAGCGGATCCTCGGCCTGCCCCGCGAGCCCAAGGGGGCCCAGAGGTGAGATTCGTCCTCGACGAGGACCAGCGCGACTTCGCGGCCGCGCTGGAGTCCCTGCTGTCCGCGTCCGACACCGTCGCCGTCGCCCGCGCCTGGGCCGACGGCGACCACGAGCCCGGCCGCAGGCTGTGGAGCCGGCTCGCCGAGCTCGGCGTCACCTCGCTGGCGACCGAGGCCACTCCGGTCGAGGTCGCGCTCGCCTTCGAGGCGCTCGGACGGTACGCCGTCCCGGGGCCCTGGGTGGAGTCCGCGGCGTACCTCCCGACCGCGCTCCGCCGCGAGGTCGACGGGATCGCCACGCTCGCCCTGCCGCCGCACGTGCCCTACGCCCTCGACGCCGACGTCGCCGACGAGGTGTACGTCGGCAGCTCCCCCGGCGCCGAGGTCGGCGACCAGGTCACCTCGGTCGACCGCACCCGGCGCCTGTTCCGGGTGACCGGCGACGGCGAGACCGACGACGACGCCTTCGACCTCGCGGTGCTCGCGACGTCCGCGCAGCTGCTGGGCGCCGGCGAGCGGGTGCTGGCCGACGCGGTCACCTACGTGAAGCAGCGCAAGCAGTTCGGCCGCGAGATCGGCTCCTACCAGGCCATCAAGCACGCGCTGGCCGACGTCCGGATCGCCCTCGACTTCGCCCGCCCGCTGGTGCTCGGCGCCGCGCTCGGCGAGGTCCCGGCTGCCGCGGCGAAGGTGGCCGCCGGCGACGCGGCGTACCTCGCCTCGCGCACGGGCCTGCAGGTCCACGGCGCGATCGGCTACACCCAGGAGTTCGACCTCAGCCTGTCGCTGACGAAGATCCGGGCGCTGATGACCGCCTGGGGCACGCCCGCCTTCCACCGCGCCCGGCTGCTCGACGGGCTGGTCGGCTGATGGAGTTCGCGCTCTCCGAGGAGCAGCAGGAGCTGGCCGCGACCGTCCGGTCGCTGCTGACCAAGCGCGCCGACCCCCGCGTCGAGCGGTACGACGAGGAGCTGTGGCGCACCCTGTGCGAGCAGATCGGCGTCGCGGCCCTCGCCGTTCCCGAGGAGTACGACGGGTTCGGCGCGACCCTGGTCGAGTCCTGCGTTGTGCTGGAGGAGCTGGGTCGGACCCTCGCGCCCACGCCCCTGCTCTCCTCGGTGGTGACCGCCGAGGCCCTGCTCGCCGGCGCCGACCACGACGCGCGGGCCCGGTTGCTGCCCCGGATCGCGGCGGGCGAGGTCGCCGCGTTCGCCGACGGCGCCGAGGCCGAGCGGGTCCTCGACGGCGACCTGGCGACGGTGCTGGTCGTCGCCGCCGACGACGGACTCTTCGAGGTCGACCCGGCGGCCGCCGAGCGGACCTGGACGCCCACCATGGACCAGACCCTCCGGCTGGCCCGGGTGGTCACCGACCCGGCCGCCGCGACCCGGATCGGCGACGCCGGGCCGGCCCGCGAGCGGGCCGCCCTCGTCGGCGCGGTCGCGGTCGCCGCGCTGCAGGTCGGCACCGCCGCCCGGGGACTCGAGATGACCGTGGCCTACAGCCTGGAGCGGGTGCAGTTCGGCCGGCCGATCGGGTCGTTCCAGGCCCTCAAGCACCGGATGGCCGACGAGCTGGTGCTGGTCGAGATGGCCCGCTCGGCCGCGTGGGCGGCGTCGTACGCCGTCGCCGCCGGCGCGCCGAACGCCGAGCAGCTCGCCCACGTCGCCAAGGCCTACTGTGGCGACGCCCTGACCCACGTGGCCGGCGAGACCGTCCAGCTGCACGGCGGCATCGCCATCACCTGGGAGCACGACGCCCAGCTGGTGCTCAAGCGCGCCCACAGCCTCGGCACCCTCTTCGGCGCCAGCCACGAGCACCGGTGGCAGGTCGCGCTCTGAGCCGAGGATTCGTTGCCCGGTGTTCACCAGCCGTGGGAGACCCGTGACCGTGAGGTAACTCGAGCATCGATAGGTTCACGGCATGAGGAACACCGAGGTGACCGAGACCGAGCAGACCGAGAACGCGTCCGCCGCGTTCCCGGAGGGCATGCTCGCCAACCCGACCCGCGTCCGCATCTGAGACCGGCCGGGTGGCCGTCCTCGGCGACGGCATCATGGGCCGCATGAGCGAGCCCACCCCCGTCCGCGTCTACCGCGCGGAGGACCTCCTCGACGCCGACCCCACCTCCGGCATGCAGCGCCGACGGGCGTTCGAGCTGGCGAAGGTGTGGACAGGGCAGGTCACGACCGCCCCGGGCGCGGTCTCCGGCTGGCACCACCACGACGTCAACGAGTCCAGCCTGTACGTCGTCTCCGGCATCCTGCGCCTGGAGTTCGAGGGGCACGAGGGCTGGCTGGACGCCCGCCCCGGCGACTTCATCCACGTGCCGGCCCACACCGTGCACCGCGAGAGCAATCCGACCGACGCCCCCTCGCTGGCCGTCATCGTGCGCGCCGGCGGCGGGATCCCCACGGTCAACGTCGACCCGCCGCCGGGACGCTGGGACCGGTAGCCCGACGCGCCCTACGGTGGGGCGCATGTACTTCGAGAACATCGTCTTCGACGCCCTCGACCCGCACCGGCTGGGTGGGTTCTGGGAGGCGGTCGTCGGCGGCGTGCGGATCACCGACGCGCCCGAGGGGATCGAGACGACGCTCGCCGTACCGGACGGGCCCGAGCTCGACCTGTGCTTCCAGCGGGTGCCCGAGCCGGCCACCGCGTCGCCGCGCGTGCACCTCGACGTCGCGGGTGGCCCGGACCCGACGGCCGAGGTCGAGCGGCTGCTCGCCCTGGGTGCCCACCGCCTCGACGACACGACGCTCGCCGACCCCGAGGGGAGCCCGCTCCGGGTCGTGGCGGCCGGGCCGTCGTACGACCGGGCGAGCCCGCTCGCGGCGATCCGGCTCGAGTCCGCCGACCCCGACCGGGACACCGCGTTCTGGTCCTGGCTGACGGGCTGGACGCCCGGCCCGGGCGCACCGCACGCACTGCGGCACCCCTCGGGACGCGGCCCGCTCCTCGCGCTCGTCGTCGAAGCCGCGCCCAAGGGCGCGGCCAAGAATCGGCGACACCTCGACCTCCGGCTCGAGCAGGGCGACGACACCGTGGCGGCCGAGCTGATCGCGCGTGGCGGCCACGAGCTGGTCGTGGAGTGGGGCGACCTGCCCTGGCGGTCCTACACGGACCCGTCCGGCAACGAGCTCTGCCTGCTGCCCGCCCGGTCCTGACTGCTACAGACCGAGCTCCGTGAGCCGGGCGAAGTACTCGTCCTCGATCTCCTCCTCGTCGCGCTCGGTGTCCCACATGTCCTCGAGCTCCTTGCGGACGGTGGGGTCGAGCGCGGCCCAGCGCGCGTTCCACTCCTCGGCGTTCTCGGTCCAGTAGGCGACGATCTTGTACGACGACGCCGGTCGCCCGAGCTCGTGCCGGACGTGCTTGCGCACGTTGCGCAGCACCCGCGACTCGCCCACGACCCACAGGTAGCCGACCCCCTCGGGCTGCTCCAGGCCGCGGACCAGCTGCTCGATGCGGCTCGGCGCCACGCCGTTGCCGCCGGTCACCCACTGCACGTCGACCGCGGACGGGATCTCGTCGCCGAAGCGCTGGGCGGCACTGGGCGCCTCGACGATCAGCCTTGAGCGCACCCGCGGGTCGGTCTGCTGGAGGATCCGGGTCGCCGCGGGCAGCCCGGTCAGGTCGGTGACCAGCACCTGCCACTCCAGGTCGGCGGGGGCGTCGTACATGCCGTTCGGGGAGTTGACCGCGACGACCGCGCCGACGGCCGCGGTGCGAGCCCACTCGGCGGCCAGGCCGCCGTCGTGGAGCACTACGTCGACCGTCAGCTCGTGCCGCTCGGCATCCCAGGCCCGGACCGTGTAGGTGCGCAGCGGCGACGGCTCGACACCCTCGGGCCAGTCCCAGCCGCGACCGACGGCGAACGGCATCCGCGGCTCGCCGGTGGGCTCGTCGGGCAGGAAGATCCGGAGGTACTCGTCCCCGACCCCGGTGGTCTCGAAGTCCGCGAGGCCCTCACCGCCGAAGACGAAACGGCGCAGCCCCGGCACCAGGTCGGTCACCGACAGCACCTCGGCGCGGTGGATCCGGTGGGGGACGTCAGACACGGGCTCTCCTCGGCTCGACGGAAGTTAGGATGACCTTACTTCACTGCCTGACCGGGGCGGTGTCGGGCAGCGTCAGGTCACCGTCGGGTCGCCGGACACGACGTCGACGACGGTGAGCGTCACCGCGTCGGGCGCGACGGCCCCTGCTCCGAGGAGCCGGGCGAGCTCGGCGCGCACGTCGACGTGCACGCGGGGCGCGAGCTCCTCCACCGCGACGCCGTAGGCGACGACCAGCTCGAGGTCGACGCGGTCCAGCCGTCCGGCCTCCACGACGAGGTCGACCGCGCGGGGCGCGTGGGTGGGCGAGACCGTGAGCACGCGGCGCAGCGCCGCCGCGAGGACCCGGGTCGAGACCGAGGTCCGCGACCCGGCCGCGTCCCGGTCGGGCGATCCAGCGGAGGTCACCACCGTCACCGGCTCCCCGGGCGGGACCAGCGAGCGGATGCGTCGGAGCGCGGTCTCGCGGATCTCCGGCCAGGCCGGGTCCGGACGGCGCGCGATCTCGAGCGCGCGCGCCAGTGGTTCGCTCTCGGGCTCTAGCGCCATCTCGCCATCCTCTCCGAGATCGTGCGGCGGCCGCGGTGCAGGTGTCCCCGCACGCTACCGACGCTCAGCGACAACGTCGATGCGATCTCGTCGTACGACATCCCCTCGACCTCGCGCAGCAGCCACACCGCCCGCTGATGCCAGGGCAGCTCGTCGAGGCACCGCTGCAGCGCCTCGAGGAGCTCCTCGTCGAGGATCGAGCGCAGCGCGTTCTCCGACGCCTCGGGGACGAGGTGCGACAGGAGCTGGTCGTCGATCGGCACCGGACGCCGGCGCCGGGTCAGGTCCGCCGCCCGGCGGTGCACGATCCGGAAGAGCCAGGTGCGCAGCGCGGAGTCCCCGCCGAACGACGGGAGACTGCGCCACGCCGAGACCAGCGCGTCCTGGGCGACCTCGGCGGCGTCGGCGTCGCGACCCCCGACCAGTCGGAGTGCGTAGCGGTGCATCCCCGGACCGTGCCGGTCCACGATCGTCGCGAAGGCGACCTCGTCGCCGAGACGGGCGGCACGCACGAGGGCCTCGTCGCTCGGGGTCTCCTCGGGGTCTCGACCCGCGTCGCGGGTGGTCGACACGACTCCCACGTTGCCGAACCCCCCGACCGGCACGCTCCCACCTGTCGTGACATTCATCACACCGGGCGAGCGTGACATCCGTCGGCGCCGAAACGACCAACGGACATCCACGACCGAGAGGAACACGCACCATGAGCGAGAAGCAGAGCACGGTCACGACGTCCGCACCGGCGACGGCCACCACGACCGACCTGGAGCGCCGGGCGTCCAGCGCCCTGGTCTCGGAGCAGGGCCGGACCGCGATCGCCGACACCGTGGTGTCCAAGATCGCCGGGCTCGCCGCCCGCGAGATCTCCGGCGTCCACGCCCTCGGCGGCGGGACGGCCCGGGCGGTCGGCGCGATCCGGGAGCGGATCCCGGGTTCCCGGACCAACCACAGCCAGGGGGTCGCGGTCGAGGTGGGCGAGCGTCAGACCGCCGTCGACCTCGACGTCGTCGCCGAGTACGGCGTGGCGATCGCCGACCTCGCGGCGGCCATCCGTCGCAACGTCATCAGCTCGGTCGAGCGGATGACCGGCCTGGAGGTCACCGAGGTCAACATCACCGTCCACGACGTGTTCGTCGACGACGGGTCGGAGGCCGACCCGGAGGCGTCGTCCTCCCGCGTGGAGTGAGGCGACGGTGAGCGCGTCCGACGACCACCCGGCCGACCTGGTCGCGCACGCGGTCCTGGCCGTGCCCGGGGTCCTCGACCTCCACGGCGGGGCGCCGGGAGAGGTGGCGACGTACCTGCCCGGGCGTCGGGTCCGGGGGGTCCGACTCCTGGAGCCGGGGTGCGAGGTCCACGTCGTCCTCGACTGGACCGCACCGCTCGGTGACACCACCGACCGGATCCGCGCGGCCCTGCGGCCGATCGTCGACGCGCCCGTCCACGTGTTCGTGGAGGACGTCGCCGTGAGCGAGGGGCAGCACCCGTGACGGGCCAGCGCGACCCCCGGACCGAGCGTCGGGCCCTCATCCGCCTCCACCATCCCGACGCCGGAGGAGACCCCGAGGCCTTCGCCCGGCTCCTCGCAGCCGTCGATGCGCCGGTCAGTTCCGAACACCACCCGCGGTCCGGCGCCCCGACCGTCTTCACCGGCCGTCTGGGGGGCGGCCGGTGGAGGCGACTCGGGCGCCGCGCCGTCACCCGTGTGCGCGTGACGCTCCCCCGGCGGCTGCCGGGCTCGCGTCGCTACGCACAGATCTGAGAGGAACACCATGACCACCTCCACCCTCGGCCTGCTGGCCGGGCTGCTGCTCACCATCGCCATCGTCGCCGGCGGTCTCGTGGGCCTGCTGCTGGCTGTCGTGCTGGGCGGCGCGGGCTACCTCGTCGGCGCCCACCTCGACGGCCAGCTGGACCTGCGCGAGCTCCTCAGGAGCCGTCGTGGCTGAGCCGGAGACCGCCGACGAGCTCACGGAGGCCGGGCTCCGCGGCCACCTGGACCTGCGCCTGTCGGCCATCACGCGGATCGTCGAGCACGTCGTGACCTCCGCGGACGGCACCCAGGCACGGACGTCGGCCCTGGGATCCACCCTGGGCCGGGTCGCCGGACGCACCCTGCCCCGCGTCGACGTGCGGGTCTCCGGTCGGACCGTCCGGATCCGGGCGGAGATCGGGTGTCCCTGGCCCGAGCCCGCCGGACCGCTCGGCGAGCGGGTCCGGGACGCCGTCGTCGCCGAGACCGAGCGGCTCACCGGTCTCCGGGTCCGCGCGGCCGACATCGTCGTGCACGTCCTCCTCGCGGCGGAGGACGGCGCAGGGGCCCGGTCCCGGAGGGTGGCATGAGCACCCTACGATCGCCCGAGCCACGTCGGCGGCCGGCCGCCACCGGGACGGCGGTGGGCCTCGCCCTCGTCGTGACGACGCTCGGCGTCCTCCTCGTGACCGATGCGGTGCGGGCGGCGACCACGACGCAGGACTCGATCCTGCACCGTGCGATGACCGATCTCGACGGCGCCACCGCGTCCACGGCGAGCACCGCCGTCGGAGTGGCCCTCGCGGCCGTCGGCCTCCTGCTTCTCGCGATCGGGCTGGCCCCGCGCCGTCGTACCCACCTGCGCGTCGAGTCAGAGGCGGACGTGTGGATCACTCCGCGCGCCGCGGCGGCCCTGGCCGCGCGAACCGCCGAGCGGCAGCCGGGCGTGCTGCAGGCCCGGGTCGAGCGGAGTGGACGGCGCCGCCTCGTGATCGGGGCGGTCCCGCGGACGCTCGACGACTCCGCGGCCCTGCAGGGAGCGCGCGAGGCCGCCGTCGAGGAGCTGGATCGCCTGGACGGTCCGACGGTCGAGGTACGACGGAGGAAGTCGACATGAGGCACTACGGGCGCGACCGGGCGTCGGTGCTGCTCAGCGGATTGGTCGTGAGCGGCCTCGGCCTCCTGCTCCTCGACTGGCGGCTGGGGTTGGTGGTCCCGTCTGGTCGGCGACTCTCGACGACGACCGTCACCGACCTGATGGCCGAGGGCTGGTGGCCGTGGGCCCAGGGCGCCGGGGGCGTCCTGATCGCCCTCGTCGGTCTCATGTGGCTGCTCTCGCACCGCCCGCACCGTGGCCCTCGTACGACGGGCACGCGGGCCAGCGGGCCGACGGGCACGGTCACCGTCGACCTCGACTCGCTGCGCGCGGCCCTCGCCGATCGCCTGGACGCGAGCGGGACGACGACCGATGCTCGCGTCGACCTCCGCCACGAGCGCGGCCGACTGGTGGCCACGCTCGACGCTCGCGCGGACGACGACACCGACCTGGACGGCCTGGTGGGCGTCGCCGAGGACCTCGCGAGGGAGCTGCGACAGGTCCTTCCCGACGACGAGGTCGTGCTCCAGACCCGCTGGCGCGCCCCGCGCCCGCGCCGCACGGTCCGCTCGGCCCGCGCCTCCGTGCGCGTGCAGTGATCCACCCACCCCGAGACTGCCCGGCCCACCGGCCGGGTACGGCAACAACCACCACCGCAGGAGGAACCACCATGGGATTCACCGAGAAGGCCAAGAACGCCGCCGAGGACGCGCTCGGCAAGGCCAAGGAGGCCGCTGGCGACGTCACCGGCAAGGACGACCTCAAGGCGGAGGGCCAGAAGGACCAGGCCAAGGCCAACCTGAAGTCGGCCGGCGAGGACGTGAAGGACGCGTTCAAGAAGTGAGCACGACGCCGTGGCGGGGGTCCGACGGACCCGTTCCGCGCCCCGCTGCGGCGCCCGCCGATCCCGCCGATCCCGCCGTCCCGGACGTCGGACCGCAGGTCGACAGCGAGCTGCCCCTGAGCCGGTGGGACGCCTGGCAGCGGCGGCATCCCGTCGTCGCCCTCCCCCTGGCGATCATCTACAAGTTCTTCGACGACCAGGGCGTCTACCTGGCCGTCGTCATCACCTACTACGCGTTCGTGTCGGTCGTGCCACTGCTGCTGCTCGCGACCTCGGTCCTCGGCTTCCTGCTCCAGGACGACCCCGAGCTGCGGGCGCGGGTCCTCGACTCCGCCATCGCCGGGTTCCCCGTGGTGGGCGATCAGCTGGGCCGGCCCGAGGGACTCCAGGGGTCGACCACCGCGATCGTCATCGGCGGTCTCACCGCGCTCTATGGCTCGCTGGGTCTCGGGACCGCCCTGCAGAACGCCATCAACACCACCTGGGCCGTGCCGCGCAACAGCCGCCCGAACCCGTTCCTGGTCCGCCTCCGGAGCCTGGTCCTGCTCGCGACCGGCGGCCTCGCTCTCGTCGCTGTGTCGGTGCTGTCGACCCTGACCCAGTTCGTCACCGGCTTCCTCGGCAGCGGCGCCGTCTCGCGATGGCTGCTGTTGCTCGCCAGCCTGGCCCTGGTCGCCGGCATCCTGAGCGCGTTGCTCTGGATGGGCAACGCGCGGCGGGAGCCGTGGCGCGCCGTCGTACCGGGGGCCGTGGTGATCGCCCTGCTCTGGCACCTGCTGCAGCTGGGCAGCGCGGCCGTCGCCCGGCAGGCGGCCGATCAGGCGTCGTCGATGAACCAGACCTTCGGCCTCGTCCTCGGGCTGCTGGCCGTCACGTACGCCGCGGCGCTCGTCGGGGTGATCGGCATGGAGGTCAACGTCGTCGTACGCCGGAGGCTGTGGCCGCGGGCCCTGCTCACGCCGTTCACCGACGCGGTAGATCTGACCGAGGCCGACCGCCGCGCCTACACCGGCTACGCCCGAGCCCAGCGGCACAAGGGCTTCGAGAAGGTCGACGTCACCTTCGAGGACCGGACCCAGGACTGAGCCAACCTCGCGGCAGCCTTGCGGACACGTTGAGGATCCGCTGAGGTTCCGCTGCCAGGCTTCAGGACATGACGACGAAGACCTCCAAGCCCACCACCAACGACCTCAACGTCGGCATGGTCGCCAACCCGCGCCGTACCCGCCTCTGACCCACGCCCGGCCTCCGGCCGGGGACCGTTCGAGTGACGCCAGATGGTCGTCCCGCCGGCTCTCAGCCAGCCATCTGACGTCTCTCGACGATCACTCCCGCGGCCGCGGGGTGTGCGGGTGCGCCGGGTCGGCCGCGAAGATCCGCTCGTAGATGTCGTAGATCAGGGCCGCCTTCGCGTTGTTGTAGTCCATCGCGTCGGTGAAGCCGCGCTCGCCCAGCGCGCACTTCAGGTCCGCGTACGCCGCGAGGTCGTCGGCGTGAACGGTCAGCCAATCGCGGAACGCGGCGTGCCGCTGCGGCTCCTGGGCGCCGACGCCCCACACGTGCACGTTCGCGTACGGCGCGGCCAGTCGCACCAGCCGGTGCTGCTCCCACTCGGGCTCGCGTACCCGCAGCTCGAACCCGGCCGCCTCCAGGTCCGGCAGCCAGTCCTCCTCGCGTGCGGAGTCGGCCACCGTCAGGTCCACGTCGATCACCGGCTTGGCGTGCAGCCCCGGCACCGACGTCGACCCGACGTGCTCGATCGCCAGCACCCGCTCCCCCAGCGCGTCGACCACCCGGGCCCGGACCGCGTCGTACGCGGCCGGCCACGCCGGGTCGGGCGGCACCACCACGACGGGCTCCGGGACGTGCGCCTGCACCCGCGCCGCCGCGATCTGCTCGTCGGTCGGGACGTCGTACGGCCGCCAGAGCGGGTGGGTCTCCATGCTGCCGACCCTAGGTCACCGCCGACCCGTCACTCAGTGCCCTGTTCCGGCGGTGTGTCGGTCACGGATCGACGGGTCGACCGGCCAGGTGGCGATCCAGTCCCCGTCGTACGACGTCGATGGTCAGCTGTCGGTCCAGGGTCGGGACGTGCGTCCGCGTCAGGACGACGATGCCCCAACCACCTTCCCTCGTCAGCCAGCCCCGGCGGCGCCCGTCCCGCGCTCGCTGCTCGTCGGTGGTGTGCCAGTCGGCGCCGTCGTACTCGACGGCGAAGCGCAGCTCCCCGTTGCCGAGGTCGAGGAAGGCCGACTCACCCCAGGTGCCTCCGCGGCGTACCTCGAGCTGCGGCGTCAGCTCGGGCAGCTCCCCGTCCTGGCAGCGCAGACGCGTCCAGGACTCGGGCAGTGACTCGGCCCGGGCGTCCACCCGCGGTCCGAGGTCTCGGAGCTGGACCACCCCGCGCATGCCCGAGAACCGCTCCGTCTCCCGTACGACGTCGGCCGCGTCGAGGCCGCCCGCTCGGGCGAGCGCGTCCATCGCACCGAGCGCCTGGTCGCGGGGCCGCAGCCGACCCAGGTCGCAGGCGAGTCGCAACGGTGTCAGCACGCGCACCCCGTCGATCTCCGTCACGTCGCTCGGCAACAACGTCCGCTCGCCGCCGACGCAGCCCGTCTTGCGGACACGGGTGCGGCCCGGTTCCTGGAAGACGCTCACGGGCGGCGCGACGACGTGGCTCTGGGGCGGCTCGACATCGACACCGTGCAGCCAGGCCGCCGACTCGTCGCAGACGACAGCCGTGCGCGGGATCACCAGTCCCACGGCCCGCGCGCGGATCTCGGTGGTGTCGGGGACGACGGCATCGACGTACACCCCCTCGACCACGCGGCGGACGAGCCCGGCCCGCACCAGCTGCCCCAGCACCCGCGGTCGTACGCCGAGCTCCGCGGCGCGCGCGGTCGTGAACGGCACGTCCAGCGGCAGCTCGGCACGCCGATCGGGCAGGTCCGGGAGGTCGGGGAGCAGATCCATGCGGACACGCTTGCGCAGCCGCGCGGGTCGTCGTACTGCTCATCCACAGGCCCGACATCGACCCGTCAACTCGCGACCGACACACCGCGAGAACCGGTCATCCAGTGACGGGTCAGCGTCAGTCGGTGGTGCGGTACTTGCCCTGGAAGAACAGGAGCGGGTCGGCGACGTCGGAGCTGGCCAGCTCGAGGACGCGGCCGAGGACGACGTAGTGGTCGCCGGCCTCGTGGACGGCGTGGATCGTGCAGTCGACGTGGCCGAGGGTGCCGGGCAGGACCGGCGAGCCGGTCGCCGCCGACGGCGTCCAGTCCACGCCGGCGAACTTGTCGACGCCGCGGCTGGCCATCTGGTTGGAGAGCTCGGCCTGCTCGGCGCCCAGGAAGTTCACGCAGAAGCGGCCGGAGCGCTGGATCAGCGGCCAGGCGCGCGAGGTCTTGGCGGGGATGAAGAGCACCAGCGGCGGCTCCAGCGAGACGCTGGAGAACGACTGGCAGGTCATCCCCACCGGCTCCCCGCCGCTGGTCGAGGTCACGACCGTGACCCCGGACGCGAACCGGCCGAGCACGTCGCGGAACTGCCGGGCGGCGGCCTGCGCCTCGGGGTCCTCCGGGATCTCGACGTCCTCGCCGGGGCGCAGCTCGAACTCGTAGCCGGCGTCGCCGAGCCAGGAGCTGATCAGCTCCGGGCTGGGCCAGGTCTCACGCGCGTCCGAGGACATCCCGTCGGGGATGTCGGGGGTCCCGCGGTGTGCTCCCGAGCTCATGGCCATGGCCGTCTGTACCCCGTCGGGCACTACTGGCCGCCCCCGAAGTCGTGGCCCCAGTAAGAGACGGCCGTCGACTCGCGGGCCACCCAGCGGGCGTCGTCGACCGTGAGGCCCTCGGTGCCGAACTCGACGTCGAACCCACCGGGCGACTTCACGTAGAAGGAGACCATCTCGTCGTTCATGTGCCGCCCGAGCGTCGCCGAGAGCGGCGCGCCGTGCTTGCGGACCCGCTCCAGCGCGCGGCCGACGTGGTCGAGCTGGTCCACCTCGAGCATCACGTGGACGCACTTGGACGGGTTCGGCATCGGCAGGAAGGCCAGCGAGTGGTGGCGGGGGTTGACGCCCAGGAAGCGCAGCCAGACCTTCGAGCCGGGCTCCTTGCCGACGAACTCGCCGGGCATGCTCATCGAGTCGCGCAGCCGGAAGCCCAGCACGTCGGTGTAGAAGCGCAGCGCCTCCACGTCGTCGAGCACCGGCAGCACGATGTGCCCCATGCCCTGGTCACCCGTCACGAAGGTGGCGGCGTACGGCGTGACGATCGGCCGCGACTCGTAGGTGATGCCGTGGAACAGCTCGAAGACGTTGTCGAAGGGATCGGAGAAGCGGACCAGCTCCTGCACGCGGCGCTCGTCGAGCTCCTCGCGGGTGCCCTCCTCGAAGTCGACGCCCGCCTTCTGCAGGTGCTCGCGGGCCTCCTGCAGCGCCCGGTGGTCGGCGACCTCCCAGCCCACGCAGGACAGCTGGTCGACGTCAGCGGGTACGACGACCAGCCGCGCCGAGACCTCGTCGATGCGCCAGTACTGGTGCTCGGGGTGCGGGCCCCGGCCCCTGGCGAGCCCGAGCACCTTGCCGGCGAACGTCTCCCACTGGGCCAGGTCGGTGGAGTCGACGCGGACGTAGCCCATCGACTTGATGTCGATCGTCATGGCGACTCCTCCGGTGATCGAGCCTGTCGAGATTCGACGTGGCGGGCCAGGAACGCGGTCGAGATCTCGGCGAACTCCTCCGCCGCCTCGATCTGCGCCCAGTGGCCGCAGTTGGGGAACACGTGCAGCTGGGCCTTCGGGATCAGCTTGAGGGCGGCGAAGGCGCCGTCCAGGGGGTTGACCCGGTCCTCGCGGCCCCAGGTGAGCAGGGTGTGCTTGCGCAGCCGGTGGGCCTCGCGCCAGAGCATGCCGTCCTCGGCCGTCTCGGGGTTCCAGAACGACAGGCCCATCGAGCGCATCGCCTCCTGCGCACCGGGCGCCGTCGCGTCAGCGAACCGCTCCTCGACCAGCTCATCGGTCACCAGCTCCTGGTTGACGACCATCGTGGAGATGAAGGCCCGCAGCGCCTCCCGCGAGGGGTTCGCGCCGAAGTCCATCAGCCGTTGGACACCCTCGGTCGGGTCGGCGTGGAACAGGTTGAGCGAGAGCCCGCCCGGACCCATCAGGATCAGCCGGCCGACCCGGTCGGGGTAGGTGAGCGCGAGGCGCATCGCCGTACCGCCGCCGAGGCTGTTGCCGAGCAGGTGCACCCGCTCGATCCCGAGCTCGTCCATCAGGGCGACGACGTGGTCGGCGGCGTGCCGGTAGAAGTTGCCGACCACCGGCGGCTTGTCGGAGCCGCCGAAGCCCGGCTGGTCGACCAGCAGGGTCCGGAAGCGGGAGGCGAAGTGCGGCAGCGCGCGGCCGAAGTTGGACCACGCCGAGGCGCCCGGGCCGCCGCCGTGCAGCATCAGCAGCGGCAGCGCGCCCTCGGCGGACTCGCCAGCCTCGTAGTAGTTGAGCGTGATGTCGCGGGCCTTGGCGGACCGCCGCGTCGCCTCCTGGGAGAGGTCGGCCATCAGTACATCCCCGGGTCGACCTTGTGGCCGAACTCGTGGGCGCCGTAGACCTGCAGTGCCCGCTCGGGGTCGTTGGCCGCGTGCACCCGACCCGCGTGGGCGTCGCGCCAGGCCCGCTGGAGGTAGGTGCCGTTGGCCAGCGCCCGCCCGCCCGAGGCCTCGAACAGCGCGTCGATCGCGTCGATGGCCCGCTGGGAGCCCAGCACCTGGTCGCGGCGGACCCGCAGGCGCAGCTCCAGCGGGATCTTCTCGCCCTTCTCGACGTGGGCCATCTCCTCGCGGATGTTGTTGGTCAGCAGCGCCCAGGCCGCGTCGATCTCCGAGGAGGCCTTGGCGATCCGGACGGCCGAGAACGGGTCGAGCGACGCCTTCTCGCCGAGGTACGCCGCGCGGGTGCGCTTCTGCTGCATCTCGACGTGCTCGGCGTAGGCGCCCCGCGCCATCCCGATGATCGGCGTGGTGATCGTGCCGGTGAAGATCGAGTGGAACGGCAGCTTGTAGAGGTCGGAGGTGTTCTGCGCCTGGCCCGGGCCGCGGCACTGGCCGGTCTCGCCCATCGACAGGGTGAAGGCCTCGGGGATGAACACCTCGTCGACGACGATGTCGTTGGAGCCGGTGCCGGCCAGCCCGACCATGTGCCAGACGTCGACGATCGTGTACTTCTCGCGCGGGACCATGAAGGTCTTGAAGTCGACGACCTGGCCGTCGGCGTTGAACACCAGCCCACCGAGCAGCACCCACTGGCAGTGGTCGCAGCCCGATGAGAAGCTCCACTTGCCACTCAGGGTGTAGCCGCCGTCGGTGACGGTCGCCTTGCCCGTCGGGGCGTACGACGAGCTCAGCCGGGTCGTGGTGTCCTCGCCCCACACCGCCTGCTGGGCCTCGTCGGCGAAGAGCGCGACCTGCCACGGGTGCACGCCCACCACGCTGGAGACCCAGCCGGTGGAGCCGCACGCCGAGGCGATGTCGCGCACCGCGGTGTAGAAGGTGACCGGGTCCGCCTCGAAGCCGTCGAACCGCTTCGGCTGCAGCAGCCGGAAGAAGCCGGTCTCGTCGAGCTCCTTGATCGACGCCTCGGGCACCACCCGAAGACGCTCGGCCTCGTCAGCGCGCTCCCGGAAGGTGGGCAGCAGGTCGCGGACGCCGTCGAGAACAGCCTGGGACATGGACTTCTCCTGTCGTGGTCGGACAGGAGCAATACTAGAACACGTTCTTGTTTTAAGAGAAGTGCCGTGCGGAGGCGTCGACCCGGGCGTGGTGCGCGGCCCAGTCGTACCCGTCCGCGATGTTGGCGTCCTGCGGCCGCCGGCCGACGGCGCCGTCGACCGACTCGCGCAGGATGTCGGCGTGGCCCGCATGCCGACTGGTCTCCGCGAGCATGTGCACCAGGACCTGGTGGAGGGTGACCCGGCCCCGGTCACCCGGCCACCACGGCACCCGGCCCTCGGCGTCCAGGTCGAGCTCGGCGAAGGTCCGCGCCGCGTGCTCCCAGGAGGTCCGGTAGAGGCCCAGGACCCACTCCCGGGTCTCGTCGACCGTCAGGACCAGGTCGTCGTGGGGGTCCGCGGCGTCGTCGTGCCACGGCAGCGCGATGCCGCTGGGCCGGCCGAAGGTGTCGCCGAAGTAGCCCAGCTCGACGCTGGCCAGGTGCTTGACCAGGCCGAGCAGGTTGGTGCCGGTCGGCGTCAGGGGGCGGCGGGCGTCGTACTCGGAGAGGCCCTCGACCTTCCAGACGATCGCGTCGCGCGCGGACTGGAGGTACTCGACCAGGGTGGCCTTCGGATCGCTCATGCGGCCCTCCTACCCCCAATCGGCCGTGAGGAGCAGCCGGCAGGCCCGGCGCAGGCTGGCCTCCGCCTCCTCGAGGGTGATCTCGCCGGCGACCGCCCAGGTCAGGACGCCGTACGCGCACTGCTCGACGAGCCGTGCGAGGTCCTGGTCGTCGTCGGTGGGCTCGACGATCCCCGCACTGCGCAACACCAGGTCACGGAAGGACGTGTCGTTCTGGGGCCCCGACGCCGAGCGGACGATGTTGATCGAGGTGACCATGGCGCGGGCCAGCAGCGGGCGGGCCATCAGCCCCCGCGCTGCCCGCACCAGCAGCTCCGAGACCTCGGCGACCGGGTCCAGCGTCGGCCCGTCGGGGATCACCCGGCCGATCGCGGCGATCTGGCCCTCCATCACGCCGGCGAGCAGCAGGTGCTTGGACGGGTAGTAGCGGTAGAGGGTGCCGAGGGCGACCCCCGACTCCTGGGCGATCTCCTGCATCTGGACCTGCTCGAGACCCCGCTCGGCGACCAGTCGCGAGGCTGCACGGCGGATCCGCTCACGCCGCTCCACCTGGTCCCCGGTCGCCGGCTGGGCCGGTGCGCGGGTCTCTCCGAGGCGGGCCATGGCTCATCGTCACCGCGGGTCGTCCGGGTCGCCGCCGCGTCGTACCGGTCACCGGGACCGGCGCCCGAAGCGGCTCCGGGGCCGGTGTTGGCTGCGCCCCATGGACCTCACGCGATACGGCCCGTGGGCAGTGGTGGCGGGCGGGTCGGAGGGCGTCGGGGCGTCGTTCGCCCGGCAGCTGGCCGAGGCCGGGATCCACCTGGTCCTGCTGGCCCGACGGCCGGAGCCGCTCGAGCTGACCGCGGCCGAGTGCCGCTCGCTCGGGGTGGAGGTCCGCACGCTGGCGCTCGACCTCAGCGCGACCGACGCCGTACGACGGGTCGCGGAGGCGACCGCCGACCTGGAGGTCGGCCTGCTGGTCCTCAACGCGGGCGCCAACACGCACAGCGAGGAGTTCGTCGACGGCGACCTCGCCGCGTTCCAGCAGGTGATCGACCTCAATGTCACCACGCCGCTCGGCCTGATCCACCACTACGCCGAGCCCATGCGGACGCGCGGGCGGGGCGGGATCCTGCTGGTCGGGTCGATGGCCGGCTACCTCGGGTCGACGCGGCACACCGTCTACGGCGGGGTGAAGGCGTTCAGCCGGATCTTCGCCGAGAGCCTGTGGCTGGAGCTGCGCGAGCACGGCGTGGACGTGCTCGAGCTGGTCCTCGGCGTCACCCGCACGCCCGCGATGGAGCGGGTGGGTCTCAACTTCGACGTCCCCGGCATGCTCGTCGCCGAGCCCGACGACGTGGCCCGGGAGGGACTCGAGCGTCTCCCCCACGGCCCGGTCCACGTCGCCGGCGGCAACGACACGGGCGTGGCCCACCGCAACGACCCCGACCGCGCCAAGGTCGTCCTCGGCGCCCACCGGATGATGCGGAAGCTGATGAACCTCGACCACTGAGACCACGGCGACGGAACCACGACCCTGATCGGCGACCGGACCCCGCGCGCCCCGCTCCTCTGGCTGCTGCTCGCGATCTGCGTCGCCGCCGGCCTCGGGACGGCGACCCAGCGCACGTCCGTCGCTCGCGGCCCGGATCACCGACGCGTTCAGCGGATCGGCCCTCGTCGTCGGCATCGTCGTCTGGACGTCGTGGACCCTCGCGGTCGGACGGGAGACGTTCGCCGAGGACGCCGGCACCCGGCTCTCCGCCGGCTTCTTCGTCACCGTCGCCGCGCTCGTCGTCCTCACGGTCGCCGGGAGCGTCGGGCTGCGCCGCGACGCGTCGTACGTGGGCAGCAGCTAGGCGCCGAGCGCCTCGCGCACCCGGCAGGCCGCGGCCCGGGCGAGCGGGCCGAGCCGGTCGGCGCGGCCGGCGGGGACGACGAGCTCCAGGGCCGCACCCGAGGCGACGGGCGAGGCGATGGCGACCAGGCCGCCGCCGAGCTCCCCGCGGACCAGCTGGGTACGACGGGCGCGGTGCAGGTCGGCGTACAGGCGCGCGAGGTCGACGCCGCCGACGCGGTCGTCGACCTCCTCGGGCGTGAGGGTCGCGAGCGCGGCCCGGCCCAGCGCCGAGCGCTCGGCGCGCCGGCGGCTGCCGACCCGCCCGGCGCCGTCGCCACGGCCGTCGAGCAGCACCACGTCGGCGCCGTCGAGGAGGCCGAGGTGCACGACTCCCCCGCAGGTCGCGAGGCGGGCGAGCTCGGGGGCGGCCACCTCCTGCAGGTCGACGCGGGTCTGGCCGGGGCGGCCCCAGGTCCGGCCCCGCCGGCCGAGGACGTAGCCGCGGTCGGTGTGGGCGAGCCAGTCGAGACCGACCAGCTGGTCGAGGATCCGGTGCGCGGTCGAGCGCGGCAGTCCGGTGTGCACCGCGACCTGCCCCAGGGTGAGCCGGCGCTCCGGCTCCTCGAACGCGTCGAGGATCAGCGTCGCGCGCCCCAGCATCGTCGGCAGCATTTCGTCCGGTACCGCAGTCGCAGTCATCCGACCCTCCCTCACCCGTCCGTCCCAAAACTGGAACGAATTCTAGTTTTGCCGCACAGTAGCGCTCCCGATGACCGGGACGCCAGGAAATCGCCAGACACGCGGGGCATAGAAGGAACAGGTGCGCATCGGCCTGTCCACCCCCGTGGTGGTCCAGCTCCCCGGGCACCGCTCGGACTGGGAGGAGCGGGCGACGGTCGAGGACCTCGCGCGCGTCGCCGCGGCCGCCGACGCGCTCGGCCTCGACCACCTCACCTGCTCCGAGCACGTCGCCGTGCCCGTCGAGACGGCGGCGACCCGCGGCGCGACGTACTGGGACCCGCTCGCGACGCTGTCCTTCCTCGCCGCCCGCACCACCCGGATCCGGCTGGCCACGTCGGTCCTGGTGCTCGGCTACCACCACCCGCTCGCGCTCGCGAAGCGCTACGGCACCCTCGACCGGCTCAGCGGTGGCCGGGTCGTCCTCGGCGTCGGGGTCGGGTCCCTGGAGCAGGAGTTCGCGCTGCTCGACGCGGTCTGGGACGACCGCGGCCGGCGCGCCGACGACACCCTCCGCTCCCTGCGTGCGGCGTGGGGCCGACCCGAGGTCGACGGCCTGGTGATCGAGCCGCACGCGACGTCCACGCACGTCCCCGTCTGGGTCGGGGGCCGTACGGCGCGCTCGCTGCGCCGGGCCGTCGAGCTGGGTGACGGATGGATGCCCTTCGGCCTCTCCCCCGACGAGCTCGGCGCGCTGCTGGCTCGCGTGGAGCTGCCCCCGGGCTTCGAGGTCGTGCTCGGGCCCGGACGCCCGCTCGACCCGCTCGGCAACCCCGACCGCGCCCGGCGTCGGCTCATCGCGCTGCGCGACGTCGGCGCGACGGTCGCGTCCTGCGCGGTCCGCGCCGACTCGGTCGACCACTGCTGCGACCAGCTGGGCGCGCTCCGCGACCTGGCCGACGAGATCGGAGACTGAGGCATGGAAGAACGACTGGCGGCCCTCGAGGCACGCCTCCAGCGGGTCGAGGACGAGCTGGCGATCACCCGGCTGGTGGCGTCGTACGGCCCGCTGGTCGACGCCGGCGCGGCCGACCACGTCGCCGCGATCTGGGCCGAGGACGGGGAGTACGACGTCGAGGGCTGGCACATGCGCAGCCGCGCCGACGTGCACGCGATGGTCCTCTCCGATGGCCACCAGCACCTGATCACCGCCGGCTGCGCACACTTCCTCGGCCCCGCCCACGTGACCCTGGACGGCGACGACGCGGTCGCCGTCTGCGAGTCGCTGCTGGTCCGGCACCGCGAGGGCGCGTTCAGCGTCCGCCGGGCCGGCGCCAACCACTTCCGGCTCCGACGACTCGCCGAGGGCTGGCGGGTGGTGCACCGCACCACCCGGGCCCTGGACGGCTCCGCCGAGGCCCGCGAGCTCCTGGCCGGTGCCCGATGAGCGGCCAGCTCGAGGGCCGGGTCGCCCTGGTGACCGGCGGCGGCGCCGGGATCGGCGAGGGCATCGTGCGCCGCTTCGCTGCGGAGGGAGCCCGCGTCGTCGTGGCGGAGTACGACGAGGAGGCGGGTCGCGCGGCGGCCGAGTCGGTCGACGGCCTGTTCGTCCGTTGTGACGTTTCAGAGCGCGTCCAGGTCGAGGCGGCCGTCGCAGCGGCGGTGGCGTCGTACGGCGCGATCGACGTGGTGGTCAACAACGCCTGGGGCGGGGGCGCGATCGGCCGACTCGAGAAGAAGACCGACGAGCAGCTGCGGCACGGGATGGCGGTCGGCTACTACGGCCCGTTCTGGGCGATGACCGCCGCTCTGCCGCACATGAAGGAGCGCGGCTGGGGCCGCGTGGTCAACCTGTGCAGCCTCAACGGGGTCAACGCCCACATGGGCTCGCTCGAGTACAACGCCGCCAAGGAGGCGCTGCGCACCCTGACCCGGACGGCCGCCCGGGAGTGGGCGGCCACCGGCATCACGGTCAACGCCATCTGCCCGGCCGCGAAGAGCCAGGCCTTCTTCCGGGCGATCAGCGAGTACCCCGACCTCGAGGCGCTCGCCGACGCGGCCAACCCGATGGGCCGGATGGGCGACGCGTACGACGACATCGCCCCCGTCGCGGTCTTCCTGGCCAGCGAGGGCAGCCGCTACCTGACCGGCAACACCCTCTTCGTCGACGGGGGCAGCCACATCAACGGCGCCGCCTGGGCGCCCGACCTGGACTGAGCGAGGCGCGAGCTCAGTCGAGGTCATCGGTGGTCGAGTAGCGGGGCGCGACTGAGGAACGAAGTCGCGGACGGCGTATCGAGACCTGGACCGAGCGGGCCACGAGCTCAGTCCCGGTGATCGGTGGTCGAGTAGCGGGGCGCGACTGAGGAACGAAGTCGCGGACGGCGTATCGAGACCTGGACCGAGCGGGCCA
>NZ_JBBBBJ010000013.1:107849-157162 GCF_037120545.1 Nocardioides sp. CCNWLW216 | reverse complement strand
GCGCGCCGCCCGACTGGGCGGCCGAGCCCGCGCCCGAGGCGGCCGCCCCGCCCCCGGAGCGGCCCGAGCGCCCCGGGCCCGACGCGATCGCCCGCGCTCGCGAGGCCGTCCAGCAGACCCGGCCGGCCGGCCAGGGTGAGCCGGCCGCGCCCGACCCGGACGCCTACGACGCGGACGCCGACGTCCACCCCGACGACCTCGACGCCGACACCGACCAGCTCGGTGCCTCCGAGCTGCTGGCCCGCGAGCTCGGTGCTCGCGTGGTCGAGGAGATCCGCCACCAGTGACCATCAACTTCCCCGAGGTGACCCCATGACCCAGAACCCCTTCGACGCCCTCGGCGGCGGTGGCTTCGACATGAACGCCCTGCTCCAGCAGGCCCAGCAGATGCAGAGCCAGCTGCAGGAGGCCCAGGAGCGGCTCGGCGAGGCCCGGGTCGACGGCACGGTCGCCGGCGGCGCCGTGACGGTCACCGTCAGCGGCGTCGGCGAGCTGGTCGGGGTCGAGATCAAGGCCGGCCAGTTCGACGGCGGCGACGCCGACGACCTCTCCGACCTGGGCGACATGATCGTGGCTGCCTTCCGCGACGCGAAGGCCCAGGCCGACGCCCTCGCCGGCGAGGCCCTCGGCCCGCTGGCCGGCGGCCTGCCCGGCGGCGACCAGCCCGGGGGCCTCCCGGGCCTCGGACAGCTCGGGTTCTGAGTTGTACGAAGGCGTCGTCCAGGACCTGATCGACGAGCTCGGTCGGCTGCCGGGCGTGGGTCCCAAGAGCGCGCAGCGCATCGCGTTCCACCTGCTCCAGGCCGACCCCGTCGACGTACGCCGCCTCGCCGACGTGCTGATCGAGGTCAAGGCCAAGGTCAAGTTCTGCAGCATCTGCTTCAACGTGTCCGAGGACGAGCAGTGCCGGATCTGCCGTGACCCGCGCCGCGACCCGACCGTGCTGTGCGTGGTCGAGGAGTACAAGGACGTCGTGGCCATCGAGCGCACCCGCGAGTACCGCGGCCGCTACCACGTCCTCGGCGGGGCGATCTCGCCGATCGACGGCATCGGGCCCGAGCAGCTCCGCATCCGCGAGCTGATGACCCGGCTGGCCGACGGCACCATCACCGAGACCATCCTCGCCACCGACCCCAACCTCGAGGGCGAGGCGACCGCCACCTACCTCACCAGGATGCTGAAGCCGATCGGGTTGCGCGTGACCCGTTTGGCGAGTGGACTGCCCGTGGGGGGTGACCTCGAGTACGCCGACGAGGTCACCCTGGGACGAGCCTTCGCAGGGAGACGATCCGCAGATGACTGACACGACCGCCACCGAGGACTTCGCGCAGCAGATCGCCGACCAGGTGGAGAGCTTCCTGGTCGCGATCCAGGCCATCTCGCGCGACGAGGAAGGCAGCGGTGCGATCTCGCTGCTGCTGCTGGAGGTCAGCCAGCTGCTGCTGGCCGGCGCCCGGCTCGGCGCGCAGGCCGACTTCGAGCCCGACCAGGAGTACCAGCCCGACGTAGGCCCCGACCCCGACCTCGACGCGATGCGGCTGCGGCTGGCCACGCTGCTGGGGCCGGTCGACACCTACAGCTACGTCTTCGACCCCTACGTGCCCGAGCTCGACACGGCCAACCTGTCCGACGAGCTGACCAGCGTGGCCACCGACGTGGCCAACGGGCTGCGCCACTTCCGCAACGGCGACGTCGCCGAGGCGCTGTGGTGGTGGCAGTTCTCCTACGTCTCGTCGTGGGGCACCAGTGCCAGCGCGTCGCTGCGGGCGCTGCACTCGATCGTCACCCACTCGCGCCTGGACGCCGACGACGAGGTCGACGCCGAGGTGGTCGCGGTCGCCGATGAGATGCTCGCCGGACGCGACGTCACGGGCCGGTAAACTCGGGGCCGGTCGCGAGCAGGTGCGGCCGTCGTACACCCCCGAACCCCGAAGGTAGAACCCCGTGGGCATTGTCGTGCAGAAGTACGGCGGGTCGTCGGTCGCCGACCCCAGCGCGATCAAGCGCGTCGCCCGACGCATCGTGGAGGCCAAGAAGGCGGGCCATGACGTCGTCGTCGCGGTCTCGGCGATGGGCGACTCGACCGACGAGCTGATCGAGAAGGCGCAGGCGGTCAGCCCCGCGCCGCCGGCCCGCGAGCTCGACATGCTGCTCACCGCGGGTGAGCGGATCTCGATGGCGCTGGTCGCGATGGCGATCTCCGACCTCGGCTACAGCGCCCGGTCGTTCACCGGCTCGCAGGCCGGCGTGATCACCGACTCGGTCCACGGCAAGGCCAAGATCATCGACGTCACGCCGGGCCGCATCGAGTCGGCGATCGCCGAGGGCCACATCGTCATCGTGGCCGGCTTCCAGGGCGTCTCGCAGGACACCAAGGAGATCACCACGCTCGGCCGCGGGGGCACCGACACCACCGCCGTCGCCCTGGCGGCGGCGCTCGGCGCCGAGGTGTGCGAGATCTACACCGACGTCGACGGGGTGTTCACCGCCGACCCGCGGATCGTCCCCGCCGCCCGCAAGCTCGACCGCGTCTCGACCGAGGTGATGCTCGAGATGGCCGCCAACGGCGCCAAGATCCTGCACCTGCGGTGCGTCGAGTACGCCCGCCGTTACGACATGCCGGTCCACGTCCGCTCCTCCTTCTCGCAGAAGGAGGGGACGTGGGTCATCCCCGACCAGCAAGAGGGAGCAGAACCCATGGAGCAGCCGATCATCGCCGGGGTCGCGCACGACCGCAGCGAGGCCAAGATCACCGTGGTCGGCGTGCCCGACAAGGTGGGCGAGGCGGCCCGCATCTTCGAGGCCCTGGCCGGCTCCGAGGTCAACATCGACATGGTCGTCCAGAACGTCTCCGCCGCCGCGACCGGCCGCACCGACATCTCCTTCACGCTCCCGCGCACCGACGGCCAGACCGCGATGGCCGCGCTGGCGCGGATCCAGGACGAGGTCGGCTACGAGCAGCTCCTCTACAACGACCAGATCGGCAAGGTCTCGCTGATCGGCGCCGGCATGCGCTCGCATCCCGGCATCACCGCTAAGTTCTTCTCCGCGCTGGCCTCGGCCGGCGTCAACATCGAGATGATCTCCACCTCCGAGATCCGGATCTCGGTGATCGTCGACGAGGCCCAGGTCGACGAGGCCGTCCGCGCGACGCACACCGCGTTCGACCTCGACGCCGACGAGGTCGAGGCCGTCGTGTACGGCGGGACCGGCCGATGAGCGCCCGCCTGAACATCGGTGTCGTCGGCGCCACCGGCCAGGTCGGCGTCGCCATGCGCCAGATCCTGGAGGAGCGGGACTTCCCGGTCGACCAGATCCGGTTCTTCGCCTCGGCCCGCTCGGCCGGCAAGGTGCTCCAGTACGCCGGCCGCGAGGTGGTCGTCGAGGACTCCGAGACCGCCGACCCCACGGGCCTCGACGTCGCGCTCTTCTCCGCCGGTGCCACGGCCTCGCGCGCGCTGGTCCCGAGGTTCGTCGACGCCGGCGTGATCGTCGTCGACAACTCCAGCGCCTTCCGCAAGGACCCCGCGATCCCGCTGGTCGTCTCCGAGGTCAACCCGGACGCCGCAGCCGACGTGATCGCGGCCGGACGCGGCATCATCGCCAACCCGAACTGCACCACCATGGCCGCCATGCCGGTCCTGAAGGTGCTGCACGAGGAGGCCGGCCTGGTCCGGCTCGTCGTGTCGACCTACCAGGCCGTCTCCGGCTCCGGCCTCGCCGGCGTCGACGAGCTGGCCACCCAGGTCGCCGCGGCCGGCGACAAGGCTCGCGAGCTGGCCTACGACGGCTCCTCGGTCGCGTTCCCCGACCCGGTCAAGTACGCCCGCACCATCGCCTACAACGTGCTGCCGCTGGCCGGCTCCCTCGTCGACGACGGGCTGAACGAGACCGACGAGGAGCAGAAGCTCCGACACGAGTCCCGCAAGATCCTCGGCCTCCCCGAGCTGAAGGTCTCCGGCATCTGCGTGCGGGTCCCGGTCTTCACCGGCCACTCGCTGTCGGTGAACGCCGAGTTCGCCGCGCCGCTCTCGCCCGCGCGCGCCACCGAGCTGCTGGCCACCGCGCCGGGCGTCGAGCTGTCCGACATCCCGACGCCGCTGCAGGCGGCCGGCCAGGACCCGTCGTACGTCGGCCGGATCCGGCAGGACGAGGGCGTCGACGACGGCCGCGGCCTGGCGCTGTTCATCTCCAACGACAACCTCCGCAAGGGCGCGGCCCTCAACACCGTGCAGATCGCCGAGCTGGTCGCCGCCGCGCGCTGAGCCGGCCGACGGGGGCTAGTCCCGCGCGGGCTCGATGACCGCGGTGGTCACCCAGTGGCTGCCGGCGTAGGTCGCCGTCGAGACCACCGGGATGACCAGCAGCATCCACCACGAGTCGAGCGACTCGACGAGGAACAGCAGCGCGATCACGGCCAGCAGGCCGACGCCGAGGAAGCTGGTGCTCGTCGGGTCGGGGACGGCGGACCAGCGCAGCAGCGCCCCGCCGGCGATCACGGCGACGATCAGGATGGCCAGGACGAGCGGGTAGCCCGCCCCGCCGCACGACGACGTGCCCTGGGCGGCCTCGCAGACCTGCTGCCCGCCCGCGGTCAGCAGCACGATCAGCACGCCCACCAGCAGGCCCGTCACGACCGCCGCGGTCAGGCCGGTGACGATCGGTCCGCGCGGCGTCCTGGCGGCCTTCTCCGGCCGCGGCGCGGGCGTAGGCTCCGGGGCGGGTACCACGGCCGCGGGCTCGACCTCGTCGGCGTACAGCGGCGGCGCCTCGTGCGCCGGCTGGATCGGCCGCGACTCCGCGGCCGCGACCGGCTCCGGCTCGGGGACCGGCTCCGGCTCGGGGACCGGCTCGGGCTCGGGGGTCGGCTCGGGCTCGGGGACCGGTTCCGGCTCCGCGATCGGCTCAGGCGCGGGCACGGGCACGGGTTCGGGCTCCACGGCCGGCACCGCATCCAGCACCTCGGTCGGCTCGGCAGGAGCGGGCTCGACCACCTCGACCACCTCGGTCGGCTGCTCGTCCGCGGGTGGGTCCGCGGGCGCCGGCTTCGGCTTGCGTCGACGCCGGAACAGCGAGGGCGGTTCGAGGGACGGCGGCGGCGCTGCCGGGTCGCGGTCGTCTGCCATGCCGGTGAGTGTGCCACGGGCGCAGGAGATCCCTGACGATCTGCGGGGAAGCGGGCCGCCACGAACCGACGAAATGAGCGGGTGCCCCGGACCTGAAGGTCCGGGGCACCCGGTGATCGGTCGGGCTGACAGGATTTGAACCTGCGGCCTCTTCGTCCCGAACGAAGCGCGCTACCAAGCTGCGCCACAGCCCGATCCATGACCTCCGGCCGAAGCCGGGCTCACAAGCACGGGAGCATACCGGAGCGGGTCAGGCCGAACCCAATCGAGGGTCAGCTGCGAGACACCAGGGTCAGCAGGGTCGCCTCGGGACGGCAGGCGACCCGGATCCGGGCGTAGGGGCTGGTGCCGAGGCCGGCCGACACGTGCAGCCACGACGAGCCCGGGTCGCCGGGGCGGGAGTCGGCCGGGTGCCGGTGCAGGCCGCGCGCGCGGGCCGGCTCCAGATCGCAGTTCGTGGTCAGGGCGCGGCCACCGGGCAGGCAGACCTGGCCGCCGTGGGTGTGGCCGGCGAGGACGGCGTCGTACCCGTCGGTGGCGAACTGGTCCAGCACCCGGAGGTACGGCGCGTGCGCGACCCCGAGCCGCAGGTCGGCGGTCCGGTCCGCGGGGCCGGCGACCTGGTCGAGGCGGTCGTACTCGAGGTGCGGGTCGTCGACGCCGGCGAAGGCGATCGTCGTCCCGCCGACGGTGACGGTCGCCCGGGTGTTGGTCAGGTCGACCCAGCCGCGGTCGGTGAACGTCGTGCGCAGCTCGCGCCAGGGCAGCTGGGCGACGTCGGTGTGCCGCTTGCCGGTGTCGGGGAGCAGGTAGAGGAACGGGTTGCGGAAGGACGGCTCGAAGTAGTCGTTGCTGCCCATCACGAACACGCCGGGGACGTCGAGCAGCGGGCCGAGCGCGTCGCGGACGGCCGGGACGGAGTCGCGGTGGGCCAGGTTGTCGCCGGTGTCGACGACCAGGTCGGGGCGCAGCACCGCGAGGCTCGAGAGCCACTCGAGCTTGCGGGTCTGGGCGGGGGTGACGTGCAGGTCGGAGAGGTGCAGCACGCGCAGCGACGGCCGGCCGGGGGCCAGGACCGGCACGGTCACCCGCCGCAGCGTGTAGCGCCGCGCCTCGACCAGGGCGTACGTCGTGAGGGCCGCGCCCACGACGGCGCCCGCGCCCAGCAGGCGGGGGACAACTCGGTCGAGGAGCACGTGGCAAGGCTGCCACAATGGCCCTCATGAGCTCCCTGAAGGACCGTCTCCGTGCCGACCTCACCACCGCCATCAAGGGTCGTGACGAGGTGCGCTCCTCCACCCTGCGGATGGTGCTGACGGCGCTGACCAACGCCGAGGTCGCCGGCAAGGAGGCTCGCGAGCTCAGTGACGACGACGTCGTCGGCGTGCTGTCCAGCGAGGCGAAGAAGCGGCGCGAGGCCGCGGTCGCCTTCGACGACGGCAACCGGCCCGAGATGGCCGCCAAGGAGCGGGCCGAGGCCGCGGTGCTCGCCGACTACCTGCCCCAGCAGCTGAGTGTCGAGGAGATCTCTGCGATCGTGACGGCCGCCGTCGAGCAGGTCGGCGCCGCCGGCGAGGGCATGAAGGCGATGGGCAAGGTGATGGGCGTGGTCCAGCCCCAGGTCAAGGGCCGGGCCGACGGCTCCGCCGTCGCCGCGGAGGTACGCCGCCAGCTCGGCTGAGCCGGTCAGCGACCGCCGCGACCGCCACCGTTCCCGCGGCCGCCGTTGCCGCGACCACCCCGGCCGTCGTTGTCGTTGTCGCGGCCGCCGCGACCGCCCTTCGTGGGCTGCGGGGCGGGCGCGGTGACGCCGGCGCCCGCGACCCCCGAGGGGTAGACGAAGTCCTTGTTCTCGTAGAGGTCGAGGGTGGCGCGCATGGCCGAGCCCCAGATCGGGGCGGCCAGGCGGGAGCCGGAGACGGCGCCGTAGATGGTCTGCGAGCCGATGTCGACCCCGTTGAGGCTCGAGGGGGATCCCTCCTGGTTGGCGCCGGCGATCATCGCCGCTGCCGCCATCGTCGGGGTGTAGCCGGCGAACCACACCGAGTTGCCGTTGTTCGTCGTACCGGTCTTGCCGCCGGCGTCACGGCCGAGGTTCTGGGCGGCGGCGAAGCCGGAGCCCTCGAGGAGCCCGCGGAGCACGTCGCTGACCGCGTCGGCGGTGCTCTCCTGCATCACCCGGGTGCAGGTCGGCTTGTACTCCTTGAGGACGTTGCCCTTGCTGTCCTCGATCGAGGTGACCGGTCGCGTGTCGCAGTGCTTGCCGCGGGCGGCGAAGGTGGCGTAGGCCTCGGCCATCTCCAGCGGGCTGACGTCGGCGACGCCGAGGGTGAAGTTGGGCACCCGCTCGGCGCCGTTGCCGCGCTTGTCGCCGGTCGGGTTGGTGAGGTCGAGGCCCATCTTCTTGGCCAGGTTGTAGGGCTCGCAGATGCCGGTCATCTTCTCGAGGCCGAGGAAGAAGGTGTTCACCGACAGTCGGGTGCCGTTGTACATGTTGGCCACGATGCTGCCGGTCGTGGAGTTGGGCACCTGGAACTCGCCGTAGCCGTAGGGCTCGCCGTCGCAGTCCTCGTAGTCCTCCTCCTGGAAGGTGCCGGGGGAGGGCGAGTTGATCGCCTCGGAGAGCGGGATGCCGTCCTCGATCGCCTGGGCGAGCACGAAGGCCTTGAACGTCGACCCGCCCTGGAAGCCCTTGGCCGTGCCGTACTTCTCGTTGACGGCGTAGTTGATGAAGGTCTGGCCGGCCTTCTTGTTGCGACCCATCGGGCGCGACTGGGCGATCGCGCGGACCTCGCCGGTGCCGGGCTCGACCATCGCGAGGCCGCCGATGGCGTTGGCCTTAGGGGAGGAGACGGTGTCGGTCACGGCCTTGTCGGCGGCGTCCTGGAAGCGCTGGTCGAGCGTGGTCCGGATGGTCAGACCGCCGGACTTCAGGATCTGCTCGCGGTCGGCGCGGGTGCGGCCCAGCGACTTGTCGCGCATCAGGTACTTCAGGACGTAGTCGCAGAAGAACGGAGCCGAGGCGGAGGTGCAGCCGTTGTTGGCGGGCTGGACGCGCAGGCCGAGCGAGCGCTCCTTGACCCGGTCGGCCCGCTCCTGCGGGATGACGTTGAGCTGGGCCATCCGGTCGAGGACGACGTTCCGGCGGGCCAGGGCCCGGTCCTCGTTGTCGGTCGGGTCGAGCGCGTCGGGGCTCTGCACCAGGCCCGCGAGCATCGCGGACTGACGGAGGTCGAGCTTGCGCGCGTTGACGTTGAAGTAGTGCTTGGCCGCGGCCTGGATGCCGTAGGCGCCGTCGCCGAAGTAGGCGATGTTGAGGTAGCGCTCGAGGATCCAGTCCTTGCTGTGCTCCTCCTCCATCGCGATCGCGTAGCGCAGCTCGCGGATCTTGCGGGAGTAGTCGGTCGCGGTCGCCTCGCGCCGCTCCTCGTCGGTGTTCGCCTGGGTCACCAGGGTCTGCTTGACCAGCTGCTGGGTGATCGAGGAGCCGCCCTGCACGGTGGCGCCGTCGTTGGCGGCGTTGGTGACGAAGGCGCGCAGGGTGCCCTTGAGGTCGAGCGCGCCGTGCTCGTAGAAGCGGTAGTCCTCGATGGCCACGATCGCCTTGACCATCGTGCGCGAGATCTGGCCGAGGGAGACCTCGACGCGGTTCTGGTCGTAGATGGTCGCCATCACGTTGTCCTGGCTGTCCAGGATCTGGGTGCGCTGCGGGAGGACGCCGGTGTCGAGCTCCTCGGGCAGGTCGGCCAGCGCCTCCGAGGCGTTGCGCGCGCCCACGCCCGCGACGCCGGCGAACGGGATCGCCAGGCCGGCCACGATGACGCCCAGGACCGCCGAGACGGCCAGCATCACCACGACGTGCGAGACCACCCGGCCGGCGGTCAGGCGGTCGCCACCGGAGGTCGGCGGCGGCGAGGACGGCGGCAGGGGCGACGACGGCATGGCTCCCAGGGTACGGGAGCGCGGGAACCCCAGCCGCTTCCCCGAGGTTGGAGTGGCCCGTTATGACTAGTCAGTTCGGACTAGTGAGATTGGTTCCTCTGTGTCTGTCTGGACCTCTCAGCATTCTTTAACTTTGTCCCTGAGGGAATCCCGAGAACAGTGCGTCATGGGGACGCGGTCTGGCTCGGATGATGTGGGGACATCAAACATGTGGGTTGAGGACTGGACGCCGCGCGCCGCCTGCCGGACGGCTTCGCCGGACCAGCTGTTCGTGCGTGGCGCGGAGCAGAACAAGGCCAAGCAGCTGTGCGCGGGTTGCCCCGTGCGCACCGAGTGCCTCGCGGAGGCGCTCGACAACCAGATCGAGTGGGGCGTCTGGGGCGGCATGACGGAGCGGGAGCGCCGGGCGCTGCTGCGCCGGCGGCCGGCCGCGTCGTGGCGCTCGGTGCTGGAGACGGCGCGGGAGCAGGGCGGCCAGCCCGCGACCACGCCGGTCACCCCGGCCGTCCACGCCTGACCGGTCCCGGTCGACTCGTCCGGGGCGTCAGCCCTGGGCGAGCAGGGTGCCGACGCGCCGCAGACCCTTGAGGTCGTGCACGTCCGTCGGCAGCGCCGGTACGACGGCCGTCGCGACGTGCGGGTGCGCCGCCGCGAATCGCTCGCGGAGCACCGCCTCGCGCTCGGTCGTGCGCACCCGGTCGGCGTGCAGCCGGAGGAGTCCGGCCGTCAGCGACGTCGGGTCGAGCTTGCGCAGTCGGGCAGCTGCGGTCGTGGCCTCGTCGGCGGAGAGCCGCCCGCGCGGGGCCGGGCTCGCCCGGTTGACGACCAGGCCCGCGAGCGGCATCCGGTCCTCGCCGAGCCGCTCGACGAAGTACGCCGCCTCGCGCAGCGCGTCCGGCTCGGGCGCGGCGACGACGAGGAACGCCGTCCCGTCGGCCTGGAGCAGCGCGTAGGTCTTCTGCGCGCGCGCCCGGAAGCCGCCGAAGACGGTGTCGAGGGCGGCGACGAACGTCTGCACGTCGCGCAGCACCTGCCCGCCCAGGATCTTGGTGAGCGCGTTGGTGATCAGCCCGATGCCGGCGCTCATCAGCCGGGCCGGTCCCTTGGCCGGGGCGAGCATCAGCCGGATGAACCGGCCGTCGAGGAAGCTCGAGAGCCGCTCCGGCGCGTCCAGGAAGTCCAGCGCGGACCGCGACGGCGGGGTGTCGACCACGATCAGGTCGTAGCTGCCGTCGCGCTGCGCGTCGGCGTGGAGCTGGCCGAGCTTCTCCATCGCCATGTACTCCTGGGTGCCGGCGAACGAGCTCGACAGGGCGACGTAGAAGGGGTTCTCCAGGATCTGCTGCGCCTTCTCCGGGCTGGCCTGACCCTCGACCACCTCGTCGAAGGTGCGCTTCATGTCGAGCATCATCGCGTCGAGGTGGCCGCCGGCCGCGGCGTCGACGCCGGTCACCGGCCGGGGCGTGTTGTCGAGCTGCTCGATGCCCATCGACTGGGCCAGCCGCCGGGCCGGGTCGATGGTCAGCACCACGACCTTGCGGCCGCGCTCGGCCGCCCGGAGCGCCAGGGCCGCGGAGGTGGTGGTCTTGCCGACCCCGCCCGAGCCGCAGCAGACGATGATCCCGGTCGACCGGTCGTCGAGGAGCGCGTCGACGTCGAGGGCCGGCGCCGCGCCGGGGCGGGCGGCCAGCGGGCCGACCCGGGTGCGGGAGCTGCGCGCGGCCATCAGGCCATCCCCTGCTCGCGGAGCCGGGCGGCCAGGTCGTAGAGCCCGCCCAGGTCGATGCCGCCCGCCAGCAGCGGCAGCTCGTACGACGGCGCGTCCAGCTCGGCCACCAACGCGCGCTGGGCGTCCTCGAGCGCCCGGCGCTCGGCGTGGTCGCGGGCCTCGGCGGCCAGCCCGTCCACCAGCGTCTTGGTGGCCGTCACGCCGGCGGCCTCCAGGTCCTCGCGGACCGCTTCCTTGTCGAGGCCGCCGGACCGGGCGGCGAGAAGGTCGTCCGCGGCGATGTCGCGGGGGCGGACCTGGTTGACCACGACCGCGCCGACCGGGAGCCCGTTGGCCCGCAGCTCGGTGATGCCGTCGGCGGTCTCCTGCACCGGCATCTCCTCGAGCACGGTCACCAGGTGCACGGCGGTCCGCGGCGAGCGGAACAGCGTCATCATGGTGTCGGACTGGCTCTTGATCGGGCCGACCTTGGCCAGCCCGGCCAGCTCGCCGCTGACGTTGAGGAACTGCGAGATCCGGCCGGTGGGCGGGGCGTCGAGCACGACGGCGTCGTACTCGATGGCGCCCTTGTTGCGACTGTTGCGCTGCACCGCCTCGAAGACCTTGCCGGTCAGCAGCACGTCGCGGACGCCGGGGGCGATCGTGGTGGCGAACTCGATGACGCCGAAGCGGTCGAGCGCCCGGCCGGCCCGGCCGAGCTTGTAGTACATGGCGAGGTACTCGAGCAGCGCGGCCTCGGGGTCGATGTGCAGGGCGTGGACGACCCCCGCGCGCCGGCCGTCGCCGGGGTCCAGGCCGGCGGCGATGCGCCGCTCGGCGTAGGGGAGCGGGTCGACGTCGAACATCCGGGCGATGCCCTGGCGGCCCTCGACCTCGCAGAGCAGCACGTGCTTGCCGTGGGAGGCGAGGGCCAGCGCGAGCGCGGCGGCGACGGTGGACTTGCCGGTGCCGCCCTTGCCGGTGACGACGTGCAGGCGCACCTTCGCCCACGCCGCGTCCGTCATGGCCAGAAGATTAGCCAGATCGGCCTCGCCGCTAACGCTTCGCGAGTGTCCGGGTCAGCTCGTGGGCCTCGCGCAGCAGCAGGGCGCCGAGCTCGGGACGGCGGTCGTCGGCGAACCGGTGGGCGACGCCCGTGAGGCTGAGCGCCCAGCGCGGCCGGCCCTCGGCGTCGAAGACCGCGGCCCCCAGGCCCCAGCTGCCCTCGACGACCAGGCCGGGGTTGACGGCGTACCCGGTCTCCCGGGTGCGCTCGACGTGCTCCCGCGCGGCGGCGGGGTCCAGGTCGGCGCGCTGGAGGTAGGCGTCCACCTCGCGGTCGGGCAGGTGGGCGAGGAGCACCATGCCCGCCGACGCGACACCCAGCGGGAAGCGGACCCCCTCGCTGAGCACGTGGCTGCGGATGGGGAAGCTGCCGTCCTCGCGGACCAGGCAGATGGTCTCGTCGCCGCGGCGGGCCGAGAAGAAGGCGCTCTCGCCGGTGGTCCGGGCGAGGCGGCGCACGACCGGTTGCGCGAGCGCGGTGACGTCGTACCGCGGGGCGGCGGCGACGCCCAGGAAGTAGAGCTCGGGGCCGAGCAGCCAGCGTCCGGAGCCGGGGTCGCGGTCGACCAGTCCCTCGGACTGCAGGGAGACGAGCAAGCGGTGGGTGGTGGGACGGGCGAGGCCCGCGGCGCGCGCGGCCGCCGACGTGGTGGTCCCGGTCGGCTCCTGGGCCGCGACCGCGCGGAGGACCGCGCCGGCCCGGCCGAGGACGTCGGTCGGTGCGTTCACCCAGTGGACGCTAGCTCAGTCCCGGGTCCACTCGCCGACTGATCCACGTCTGCTGGGTGGGCGTTCGTTGACGAGCCGCCCGGGCCTGGCTGTGATGGGGGGCATGGACAAGGTGGTGGACTCGGCCGCGGAGGCCGTGGCGGACATCCCCGACGGCGCGACGATCTCGGTCGGCGGCTTCGGGCTGTGCGGGATCCCGTCGGTGCTGATCGCGGCGCTGCTGGAGGCCGGGACGACCGACCTGGAGGCGGTGTCGAACAACGCCGGCGTCGACGGCTGGGGGCTCGGGCTGCTGCTCGGTGCGGGCCGGCTGCGGCGGATGGTGGCCTCGTACGTCGGGGAGAACAAGGAGTTCGCGCGGCAGTACCTCGCCGGTGAGCTCGAGGTGGAGCTGACCCCGCAGGGGACGCTGGCGGAGCGGATGCGCGCCGGCGGGTCCGGGATCCCGGCGTTCTTCACCGCCACCGGCGTGGGGACGCAGGTCGCCGACGGCGGCCTGCCGTGGCGCTACGACGCCGCCGGCAACGTGGTCGTGGCGAGTCCGGCCAAGCAGACGCAGGAGTTCGACGGGCGCGAGTACGTCCTCGAGCACGCGATCGTGGCCGACTACGGACTGGTCCGGGCCTGGCGCGGCGACCGGCACGGCAACCTGGTCTTCCGCGACTCCGCGCGCAACTTCAACCCGCTGGCCGCGATGTGCGGGCGGGTGACGGTGGCGGAGGTCGAGGAGCTGGTCGAGCCGGGTGAGCTGGACCCCAACCAGGTGCACACGCCGGGGGTGTTCGTGCACCGGGTGGTGGCGCTGACCCCGGAGCAGGCCGCGGACAAGCGGATCGAGAAGAGGACGGTGCGTTCCTGATGGCGTGGTCGCGCGAGGAGATGGCCGCCCGGGCGGCGAGCGAGCTGGCGGACGGGTCGTACGTCAACCTCGGCATCGGGCTGCCGACGCTCGTGCCGAACTACGTCGAGGACGGCGTCGAGCTGGTGCTGCAGTCGGAGAACGGGGTGCTCGGGACGGGTGCCTACCCGCTGGCGGGCGAGGAGGATCCGGATCTGATCAACGCGGGCAAGGAGACGGTGACGCTGCGGCCGGGGGCGTCGATCTTCGACTCGGCGACCTCGTTCGGGATGATCCGCGGCGGCAAGATCGACGCGGCGATCCTCGGGGCGATGCAGGTCTCGGCCGCGGGCGACATCGCGAACTGGATGATCCCCGGGAAGATGGTCAAGGGGATGGGCGGCGCGATGGACCTGGTCCACGGCGCGAAGCGGGTGATCGTGCTGATGGAGCACGTCGCCAGGGACGGCTCCTACAAGATCGTCGAGGAGTGCTCGCTGCCCTACACCGGGCGCGGGGTCGTGCAGCGGATCATCACCGACCTGGGCGTGATCGACGTCGAGCCCGCGTCACAGGGGGGTGGGCTGCGGCTCGTCGAGCTGGCGCCGGGCGTCTCCGAGGACGAGATCCGCGAGAAGACGGAGCCCGTGCTGCGCTGACCGCGGGTGGTTGAGGAAGGACGAAGTCCCGTCTCGACGCCCGTCCTGGTGGTTGAGGAGGGACGAAGTCCCGTCTCGAGACCCGGCGAGCTCGGGGTAGGCGTCCGGGAGGCCGACTGTCGGCTCACCGGGTTTCGAGACGGTTGCTGCGCAACCTCCTCAACCACCGGAAAGCCGGGTCGCTGCGCGACCTCCTCAGGCATGGGTGAGCCGGTGGCTACGGCTTGGGTGGGAGGGCCTGCGCGGTGGCGACGCCGCGGGCGATCCAGGTGGCCAGGTCGTCGTCGGCGGCGAGGGCGGGCGCGGCGACGTGCAGCCAGGTGCGGGACGACTGGGAGCCCATCACCATCGGGCCGACGTGCTCCTGGGCGAGCAGCTCCTCCGACTCGGTGCCGTCGGTGCGCACCAGCAGCCCGCCCTCGTGGCTCGCGCAGACCGCGAGATGACCTCCGAGCAGGAACGCCAGCCCGCCGAACATCCGCTTCTCCTCGACCGGCCCGTGCTCGGCGACCAGGTCGCGGACGCGGGCGGCGAGCTGCTCGTCGTACGGCATGACGAGATTGTGTGTCACAGAGCGGGTGGCCGTCTCGTCCTCCTTCCATGAACACTCAGCACATGAGGATCGCGGTGGCCGGGGCGACCGGGACGGTCGGACGGTACGTCGTGCAGGCCGCCCGCGAGCGCGGGCACGAGGTGGTCGAGCTGGCGCGGGGCCGCGGGGTCGACCTGACCACCGGCGAGGGGCTGGCCGCGCGGCTCACCGGGGTCGACGCGGTCGTCGACGTCACGAGCGTGGCCACGCAGCGGCAGGAGCAGGCGGAGGCGTTCTTCGGGGGCGTCACCCGGAGCCTGCTCGCCGGCGAGCGGGCGGCGGGGGTCGGGCACCACGTCGCGCTGTCGATCGTCGGCATCGACGACGTCCCGTCGGGCTACTACCGCGGCAAGCAGCTCCAGGAACGGCTGGTCGTCGAGGCGCCGGTCGGCTGGAGCATCCTGCGGGCCACCCAGTTCCACGAGTTCGCCGAGCAGGCGCTCGGGTTCGTGCGGGTCGGGCCGTTCTCGCTGGTGCCGCGGATGCTCAGCCAGCCGGTCGCGGCCGTCGAGGTCGCCGGCGCTCTGGTCGACCTGGTCCAGGCCGGCCCGTCCGGGCGGGTCGCCGACCTCGCCGGTCCGGACCGGCTGGAGATGGTCGGCCTGGCCCGGCGCGTCTCGCGGGCCCGCGGGCTGGGACGGCGCGTGGTCGGCGTACGGCTCCCGGGTGCGGTGGGTCGCGGGATGCGCGACGGGTCGCTCTGCCCCGCGGGCGACGGCCCGCGCGGCACCATCACCTTCGACACGTGGGTGGCGGGGTCGTGAGCGACTGGGACCTCGCCCTCGTCGAGGAGTACGACGCCGCGCGCCCGCGGCTGGTCCGGGTCGCCTACGCGATCCTCGGCAGCCACGCCGAGGCCGAGGACGTGGTCGCCGACTGCTGGCTGCGGCTGGTCGAGGCGGACCGGCGCGACCCGGTCCGCGACGTCCTCGGCTGGGCGACCGTCGCGGTCTCCCGGGCGGCCCTCGACGTGCTCCGCTCCGCCCGCGTCCGTCGGGAGGCGTACGTCGGCCCGTGGCTGCCCGAGCCGGTGGTGACCGGTCCGGACCCGGCCGAGCGGGTGACCCTGGACGAGTCGGTCCGCTACGCGCTGCTCGTCGTCCTGGAGCAGCTCAGTCCCGCGGAGCGCACGGCCTGGGTGCTGCACGACCTGTTCGGGATGCCGTTCCCCGAGGTGGCCGACGCGGTGGGCCGGACCCCGGACGCCGTACGGCAGCTGGCCAGCCGGGCTCGGCGGCACGTCTCCGCCGGTACGCCGCGGCTCGACGTCGACCGCGGGGACCACGACCGGGTGGTCGCCGCCTTCGCCGCGGCGGCGGCCGGGGGCGACCTGGCCGCCCTGGTCAGCACGCTCGACCCCGGCGTGGTGCTGACCAGCGACGGCGGCGGGGTGGTGAGCGCCGCCCGGCGGCCGGTCCTCGGCCCGGACCGGGTCGCGCGGTTCCTGCTCGGCACCTTCGCGCGCGGCGAGAACGCCCGGGTCGAGGTGGTGCTCGTCAACGGGGCGACCGGCTTCGCCGTGGTCGACCCGTCCGGCCGGGTCGGCACCATCGCCTCGCTGACCGTCGACGGGGAGCGGGTGGTCCGGGTCGACCTCGTGCGCGCGCCCGACAAGCTGGCCGGGGTGGTGCTGGGTTAGGCACCGCTGCTCACGGGCAGGGAGACCTTCGTGAAGACCTTCCGCACCCTCGCCACCGCGGCCGCGCTGGCCGCCGCCACCCTCGTCTGGACCCCGTCGCCGGCCTCCGCCGCGACCACGGTCGACTGCTCCACCGGCCCGGTCACGCTCCGCGGCTCGGCCGAGACCTACACGCTGACCGGCGCCTGCTCGACGGTGACGATCAAGGGCAGCGGCCTGAAGGTCACCCTCGCCTCCGCCCGGCGGGTCACGCTCCGGGCCAGCAACACGATCGTGAGGGTCCGCGGCAACGCCGGCGTGGTCCGGGTCATCGGCTCCACGGCCAGGCTCCAGGTCGGCCGGGCCAAGAGCCTCTCCATCCGCGGTGCCGGCAACCAGGCCCGGCTGACCCGGGTCCCGCAGGTCACCGTCCGCGGCGCCAGCAACAAGGTCGTGGTGACCAAGGGCCGCACCCAGGTCAAGGTCGTCGGTGCCGGCAACAAGGTGCGGGTCAACCGCCGGGCCTGACCGCCGCGCGCCGCCCCTGACCGGCGCAATTGCGCTGGTTACGGGCCGGTAGGCGTGCTACTCGCCCGTAACCAGCGCAATTGCGCTGCTTGCGGGGTCGCGGCACCGCCCGACCTGGGCGTGACCCGGCGACACTCAGGTCCGGGTCCGGGTCGCGGCCAGCACGCCGAGCACGGCCAGGGCGGCGGCGAGGACGAACACCGGCAGGAACGGGTCGGCGCCGGAGCGCTCGGCGGTGGCGTAGACGATCCCGGACGCCGACAGCGCGAACGCGCCGCCGAGCGAGTCGGCGATCGACAGGGCCGAGGAGTTGAAGCCGCGGTCGGCGTCGGAGGAGGCGGCCAGCATCGCCACGCCGGTGCGCGGGTAGCCGAAGCCCATGCCCGCCCCGGCCACGACGTACGACGCCACCGCGAGCGCCGGGTGCAGGTGCGTCGCGACGACCAGGGCGAGGGCGGCGGTCCCGACCAGGACGAGCAGGGTGCCCGCCCCCATCGCGGTCGTGTCGGCGACCCGGTCGCCGAGCCGGCCCTGGAGCTGGCTGGACGCCGCCCACACCACGCCGACGACGGTCAGCGCGAGGCCGGCCCGGCCGGCGCTCAGCCCCCAGCTCTCCTGCAGCACGAAGACGATGTAGGCCTCGCCGCAGAAGAACGCGGCGCTGAGCAGGCCGCGGGTGGCGATCACGGCCGGGAGCCCGCGGGCCCCGCTCAGCGCACCCGCGGGGAGCAGTCGCCGCAGGGCGATCCCGACGACCACCAGGGCGACGCCGGCCAGCAGGAGCAGCGGCCCGCGCCGGGAGCCGAGCAGCTCGAGGACCAGGACGGCGACCGCGGCGGTCACCGCCCACTGCAGGCGGCGGACCGGGAACGGGGCGGCGGTGGGCGCGACGACGACGCGGCGCAGCGCGGGCAGGACCAGCGCGGCGGCCAGGGCGACCAAGACGACCACGCCCAGGAACACCCACCGCCAGCCGACCGTGTCGGCGACGAGCGCCGCGAGCGCGGGGCCGAAGAGCGACGGCAGCACCCAGGCGGCGGCGAAGGACGCGAACACCGACGGCTGCAGCGCGGCCGGGAAGACCAGGCCCACCGAGACGTAGAGGCACACGGTCAGCGCCCCGCCGCCGAGGCCCTGCAGCACCCGGCCGGCGACCAGGACCTCCATGCCGGGCGCGGAGCCGCAGACGACGAGCCCGAGCGAGAAGAGCACCAGCGCGACGGCCAGCGGCAGCATGGGCCCGCGCCGGTCGCTCCAGCCGCCCGCCGCCACCATCCCGACCACGCCGCTGGCCAGCGGCGCGGCGAACGACAGCGCGTAGAGCCCGACCCCGTCCAGCCGGTCGGCCACGCCCGGCATCACCGTCGTCACAGCGGTCGCCTCGAACGCCACCAGCGCGCAGAGCGCGAACATGCCCGCCGTCGTGGCGGCGTACGACGGGGACAGCAGCCGCGGGCGCGGTGGGGCGGTGACGATCACCCGGGGAACGCTAGGACTTGAAGCCGGGTTGAGGTCAACCGGATTCGAAGAGGATGGGGCGGGTGAGCCCCCTCGCCACGTTCAAGGACCTCTGCGTCGACGCGGTCGACCCGGCCCGGATGGGCCGGTTCTGGGCCGGCGCGCTCGACCTCGGCTACGCCGAGCGCGGGGACGGTCTGGTGCAGCTCACCGGCCGCACCCGGCACCACACCGTGTGGGTCAACCCGGTCCCGGAGCCGGTGACCGTCAAGCAGCGGGTGCACCTGGACCTGCACGTCGCGTCGGTCGACGACGTGCTCGCGCTAGGCGCCACGCCGTACGTCGTCGACCGGTTCCGCTGGCAGGTGCTGCGCGACCCCGAGGGCGGCGAGCTCTGCGTCTTCGAGCGCGACCGGCTGCCCGACGACCGGCTCTACGAGATCGGCGTCGACAGCGCCGACCCGGAGCGGATGGCCACGTGGTGGGCCGACGTCCTCGGCGCCCGGGTGGTGTCCGACGCGGACGACGAGGGCCCGTGGTGGACGGTCGAGGACATCGAGGGCGCCCCGTTCGAAGGACTGGTGTTCGTCGCGGTGCCGGAGCCCAAGACGGTCAAGAACCGGATCCACTGGGACGTCGACACCTCGTCGGTCGACGCGCTCGTCGCCGCCGGCGCGCGCGTCGTACGACGGCCGGACGCGGACGTCTCGTGGACGATCCTGGTCGACCCGGAGGGCAACGAGTTCTGCGCGTTCACCGACTGAGCGGAGTGGGCACCATCCCGAGATGACGGACACCGGCCAGCAGACCGACGCCCGCCCGCCGCGCTGGAAGGTGGTGGGGCCCGGCCTGGTGGTCGCGGCGACCGGCGTCGGCGCTGCCGACCTGGTCGCGACCCTCGTCGCCGGCGCGAAGTTCGGCTACACGCTGCTGTGGGTCGCCGTCCTCGGCGCCGTGATCAAGGTGGTGCTCGTCGAGGGCGCGGGCCGCTACTCGCTGGCCACCGGCCGCACCATCTTCGAGGGCTGGCGCAGCCTGGGTCGCTGGACGACCTGGTACTTCGCGCCGTACATCGTCGTCTGGGGCCTCGTGTACGGCGCCACCGCGATGTCGTCGTCGGCGCTGCCGCTGGTCGCGCTGTTCCCCGACCTCTCGCTGCGCTGGACCGCGATGGCGATCGGGCTGATCGGGCTGGCCCTGGTGTGGCTCGGGTCGTACGCCGCGTTCGAGAAGGTGATGGCCGCGCTGGTCGGGATCATGTTCGTCACGGTCGTCGGTGCGGCCCTGCTGGCCACGCCGAACCTCGGCGAGATCGTGCTCGGCCTGCGCCCGGTCTTCCCCGACGACTCGGTAGTCAACGTGCTCGCGATCGCCGGCGGCGTGGGCGGCACCATCACCCTCGCGGCCTACGGCTACTGGCTGCGCGAGAAGGGCTGGGCCACGCCGAGGTTCATGAGGGTGATGCGGATCGACAACGGCGTCGCCTACGCCGTCACCGGCGTCTTCGTCGTCTCGATGCTGATCCTGGGCGCCGAGCTCTACTACTCGGCCGGCATCGCCGCGCAGACCGGGGACCAGGCGCTGGTGCAGCTGTCCGACATCCTCGAGGACCGGTACGGCACGGTCTTCGGCAAGGTGTTCCTCATCGGCTTCTTCGCCTCGTCGTTCTCGTCCCTGATCGGCGTCTGGAGCGGCGTCAGCCTGATGTTCGCCGACTACGTCGGCAACCTGCGCGACCTGCCCTCCGGCCACCCCGACACCCGCACCGGCGGCCGCTACTTCCGCGCCTACATGCTCTGGCTGACCTTCCCGCCGATGCTGCTCCTGCTGCTCGACGAGCCGGTCGGGCTGATCCTGGCCTACGGCACCCTCGGCGCGCTGTTCATGCCGTTCCTCGCGATCACCCTGCTGGTGCTGCTGAACAAGCGGCGCGACGGCGCGCTGCCGCACTCCGAGGTGCCCGACCAGTGGCGCAACGGCTGGCTCTCCAACGGGTTCATGGTGCTCTGCGCGCTGCTGTTCCTCGCGCTGGCGGTCAACGAGATCCGGGAGACGATCTCGCCGTACGTCTGAGCCGACGCGTCCACCCTCGACCTGCGCCACCCAGGTGCGGTATGCCGTACGACGTGACTGATCTCGAGGAGCTGCTCGTCCCCGACGCCGCCGCGTGGCGGGCCTGGCTGGAGGAGCACCACGCCGACGTGCCGGGCGTGTGGCTGGTGCTGACCAAGAAGGGCGGCGACACCACCGCCCTGACCCGGGCGGACGCGCTCGACGAGGCGCTCTGCTTCGGCTGGATCGACGGGCAGGCCCGCAGCCGCGACGCGGCCACGTCGTACCAGCGGATGACGCCACGCACCGCCCGCAGCCGTTGGTCCCAGGTCAACGTCGGCCTGATCGGCCGGTTGGAGGCCGAGGGCCGGATGGCGCCCGCCGGCCGGGCGGCGGTCGAGGCGGCCCAGGCCGACGGACGGTGGGCGGCGGCGTACGCCCCACCGTCGACCGCCGTGGTCCCCGAGGACCTGCTGGCGGCGGTCGCGGCGAACCCCGAGGCCCAGGCGATGCTCGACGTGCTGACCAGCGCCAACCGCTTCGCGCTGATCCACCGGCTCGGCGCCGTCAAGCGGGCCGAGACCCGGGAGCGGAAGATCCGCGAGTTCGTCGAGATGCTGGCCCGGCACGAGACGTTCTACCCGCAGAAGGCCAAGCCCTCGTCCTAGTCCAGGGCCAGCCCCGCCGCGGGCACGATCCGGGCGGCCCGGCGCGCGGGCAGCACCCCGGCCAGCAGCCCAGCGACGCCGGAGACCAGCACGACGACCGCGAGCTGGCCCCACGGCAGCACCACCGAGACGTCCTCGACCGCGACGTCGACCATCGTGCGCACCGCGACCCAGGCGAAGAGCACGCCGATGAGCGTGCCCAGCACGGTGGCCACCACGGACAGCAGGACCGCCTCCGCGGCCAGCATCCGGCGCAGCTGGCGCCGGGTCAGCCCGAGCGCGCGCAGCAGCGCGTTCTCGCGAGCGCGCTCCAGCACGGACAAGCCGAGGGTGTTGCCGATGCCGATCAGGGCGATCACGACCGCGATGCCGAGCAGTGCGGCCACCGCGCCGGTGAGGATGTCGAGCTGCAGCTCCACCCAGTGGCGCTCGGCGTACCCGTCGGTGAGGTCCACCCCGGCGTTGGTGGCCAGGGCGCCGAGGTCGCCGGCGAGGTCCTCGGCGTCCGCGGCGTCGTCGGCCCGCACCCACACGGCGCGCGGCAGCGGGTCCGCCGTGAGCCGGGCGAGGGTCTCGGGTGCGACCAGCGCGGCCTCGCCCCAGCCCTCGGAGAGCGACACCTGGAGCCGCTCGGTCCGACCGTCGACGGTCACGGCCAGTCGCTCGGGCACGTTGCCGTCGGGCAGCAGGTCCCAGGGGACCACGATGGTCCCGGGCTCGGGGACGACCAGGCCGGTGTCGCGGACCACGCCGTCGACGCCGTCGGGGGCGATCACGGGGAGGGTGCCCAGACCGGCCGCCTCCGCGTCGATACCGTCCAGGGCGACCGCCTCGCTCACCCCGGCCGTGGACTGGACGTCGCCGAGCAGGCTCGCGGGCAGCGGACCCGTCGCGGAGGTGATCGCCAGGTCGACGGGGTGGTCGGTGTCGAGGTCGCCGGCGACGGCGGTCCGCGAGCTGGCCAGCCCGGTGAGCACCGCGGTGGTGAGCGTGACGCCGATCAGCAGCGAGGCCGTCGTCGCCGCCGTACGACGGGGGTTGCGCACGGCGTTGCCGGTCGCGAGCCGGGCCGTGGTCCCGCGGACCGGTGCACCGGCGGCCCGGACCAGCGCCGGGACGACGAGCGGGCCGAGCACCAGCACGCCGGTGAAGGAGACCATGCCGCCGGCGAGCATCGCCGGGACGGAGTCGGACGACATCGCGACGACGAGCAGGCCCGCGCCGAGGACGAGCGCCAGGACCCCGGAGGCGGTGCGGACCCGGCCGGCGGTGCTGCGGACGTCGACGCCGCTGTCCGGGCGCAGCGCGGCGAGCGGGCTGACCCGCACGACCTTGCGGGTCGGCAGCCAGGCGGCGACCACGGTGACCAGGAGACCGACCGCGAACGAGCCGGCGTACCAGGCCGGCGAGACCGCGGCGCTGCCCATCGTCCCCGTCGGCATCTGGGAGCGGGCGATCGCGACCAGGGCCCAGCCGAGGACCGTGCCGACGACCAGCCCGAGGCCCGACGCGGCGACGCCGAGGACCAGGGCCTCGACCCGCATGGCCCGCAGCAGCTGGCGCCGGGTGGTGCCGACGCAGCGCAGCAGGGCCAGGTCGCGGGTGCGCTGGGCGAAGAGGATCGTGAAGGTGTTGGCGATGACCAGCACGGAGACGAAGAGCGCGATCGCGGCGAAGACCAGCAGCAGGATCGCGATCACGTCGACCTCGCGGGTCAGCTCGGCCTGGCGCTCCTGCACGAACTCGGCGGCGGGCTGGACCGTCGCGCCGGTGCCGGCCGCGGCCTGCTCCGCGCCGGCGCCGAGGTAGGCGACGCTCTCGACGTAGAACGAGGACGACCAGCGCTCGAGGTCGGACCAGAAGAGGTAGACCGACCCTCCCGCGGACGCCGACGGGCTGTCGACGGTGCCGACCACCCTCGCCTCGAGGGCGCGGCTGCCCGCGCCGACCCGGATGGTGTCGCCGATCTCGAGGCCGTTGGTCTTGGCCGCGTTGACGTCGACGACGGCCTCGCCGGGTCCGCTGGGCCAGGTGCCCGCGCGGAGCTCCTGCCAGCGCAGCGCCGGATCGTCGGCGATCGGCGCGATGTCGGCGTCCTGGTCGGCGACCTTCCCGCCGGAGCTGACCGGCAGCGGGACGTAACCGAGCACGGCCGCGCTGTCCCCGGCCTCCGCGGCCCGTCGTACGACGGTGGCGGCGTCGTCGGTGCCGATGGCCGAGACGACGGAGTCGGCGTCCGCGTAGGGCAGGCCGACCCCGGCCACCAGGCCGTCCTTGGTGGCCGCGGAGAGCGCGCTGGTGACCACCACGAACGAGACGCCGATGACCACCGCGACCGCGGCGGCGACGTACCGCCGGGCGTGGGTGCGCAGCGAGGCGAGCAGCACGGTCCTCATCGCTCGCCCCGCAGGGTGGCGACCAGCTGGTCGGCGGTCGGGTCGACGAGATGGGCGCGGACCGCGCCGTCGGCGATGACGACCACGTCGTCGGCGTACGCCGCGGCGTCCAGCTCGTGGGTCACCATCACCACCGTCTGGCCCAGCTCGCGCACCGAGCGGCGCAGGAAGCCGAGCACCTCCGCGGACGACTCGCTGTCGAGGTTTCCGGTCGGCTCGTCGGCGAACACGATCGCCGGTCGGGCGATCAGCGCCCGAGCGATGGCCACCCGCTGCTGCTGGCCGCCCGAGAGCTCGCTCGGGCGGTGCCCGAGCCGGTCGGCGATGCCGAGGGTGTCGGTGAGCAGGTCGTAGCGCTCGCGGTCGGCCGGGCGGCCGGCGAGCTCCAGCGGCAGCAGGATGTTCTGGCCGGCGGTCAGCATCGGCAGCAGATTGAAGGACTGGAAGACGAAGCCGAGGTGCTCGCGGCGGAAGAGGGTCAGCTGGTCGTCGCTCATCGCCTCCAGGCGGCGGTCCGCGACCGTCACGCTGCCGCCGGTGGGCTGGTCGAGGCCGGCCAGGCAGTGCATCAGCGTCGACTTGCCCGACCCCGACGGGCCCATGATCGCCGTGAACCGGCCCGCGGGCAGGTCCAGGTCGACCCCGCGCAGGGCGTGCACCTGCGCGTCTCCGCGGCCGTAGGTGCGGGTCAGGCCGCGAGCGCTCGCGGCGGTGGTGGAGGTGGTCTCCGGCATGGTCTGCGTCATGGCCACGAGTCTTCGCGGATCGGGGCTCCGGGTCGTCAGGCTGCGGGTTGGTCCCGTCGTACGACTGGGGGATGACGGCAAGGGCGCCCCACGGGGGCGAACAGCTCCGGCCAGGGGGCTCAGCGGGCCTCGTCGCCGCTGTTCGCCCCCACCGAGCGCCCTGCTATCCGACCAGCCCCGCCTCGTAGGCCAGCACCACCAGCTGGACCCGGTCCCGCGAGCCGGTCTTGGCGAGCAGCCGGGACACGTGCGTCTTGACCGTGGCCTCGGCGACGACCAGGTGGGCGGCGAGCTCGGTGTTGGAGAGGCCGCGGCCGACCAGGACCAGCACCTCCCGCTCCCGCTCCGTGAGTACGGCGAGCCGCGGGTCGGGGCCGGTGGGGGCGGCCGACGGGGCGTCGGGGAGGGCCGCGGCGAAGTGCTCCAGCAGCCGCCGGGTGGTGCTGGGGGCGACGACGGCGTCGCCGGCGTGCACCGAGCGGATGGCGTTGAGCAGGTCGGGCGGGGCGGCGTCCTTCAGCAGGAACGCGGCAGCGCCGGCCTTGATGGCGGCGAAGGCGTACTCGTCGAGGTCGAAGGTGGTCAGCACGATCACCCGCGGCGCGTCCGGGCGGGCGGCCAGCAGGCGGGTGGCCTCGACGCCGTCCATGCGGGGCATCCGGACGTCCATCAGCACCACGTCGGCCGGGGTGACCCTGAGCTGCTCGAGGGCGTCGGCGCCGTCGCCGGCCTCGCCGACGACCTGCAGGTCGGGCTGGCTGTCGACGAGCATCGTGAACCCGGCGCGGACCATCTGCTGGTCGTCGACGAGGAAGACGCGGATCGGATCGCTCACAGGTCTCGTCACAGGGGCAGCCTCGCCGACACCCGGTAGCCGCCGCCCGGCCGGGGCCCGGCGGTCAGCGACCCGTCGTGGACGCCGACCCGCTCCCGCATGCCGACCAGGCCCAGCCCGCGGCCGTCGTCGTCGCTGGCCGCCCCGCGCCCGTCGTCCTCCACGAGCACCTCCAGCTCCCGGCCGACCGTGACGACGATGCGGGCGCGGACGCCCGGCCCCGCGTGCTTGCGGATGTTGGTCAGCGCCTCCTGGACGACCCGGTACGCCGTCAGCGCGACCCCGGCCGGCACGGTGGCGGCGACGGCCGGCTCGGGCAGCGTGGCCTCGACCTGCTCGCCGGCGGTCTGCGCCTCGGCGACCAGCACCGCGACGTCGTCGAGCCGCGGCTGCGGCCGGGTCCCGGTGTCGCCGGCACGGAGCAGGCCGAGCATCCGGCGCATCTCGGTGAGCGACTCGCGACCCGTCGCGGAGATCGTCTCCAGGGTGCGGGTCGCGATCGTGGGGTCGTGCTCGGCGGCGTACCGCGCCCCGTCGGCCTGGACGACGATCACCGACAGCCCGTGCGCGACCACGTCGTGCATCTCGCGGGCGATCCGCGCGCGCTCCTCGCCGGCCGCCAGCTCGACCTGCTGCTCGGCCTCGCGCCGGATCTGCTCGCCGCGCTCGACCAGGGTGGCGACGTACGCCGCCCGGGTGCGGCCGAGGGTGCCCAGCGCCCAGGCCGTCGCGACGATCGCGGAGACGAAGAAGACGTAGGAGACCAGCGCCTGCCAGCCGGTGGTGTCGAACTCGTTCAGCCAGTCGTACGACGCCACCACCGCGCCGCAGAACCCGACGACCAGGGCCGCCGCGGCGGGCGCGGCGCGCGAGAAGCGGGCGACCGAGTAGACGGCGACGGGGAACGCGACCTGCCCCCACACCGGCTGGTCGATCAGGACCGCCTGCAGCACGCTGGCCGCTGCGACGGTCGTGAAGACCGCGACCGGCCGGCTCCGTCGCAGGGCCAGCGGGGCGATCTGCAGCAGCGAGAGCCCGGCCTCGGCCGGACCGACGGCGACGCCCAGCAGCGGCACCGGCAGCAGCAGCCCGCCGACGAGGAGGAGGTCGAACCAGCGGTGCCAGCGCGGGTCGAGTCGCCAGGGCTGCCGGTCCACGCGAGCCACCGTAGACGCGAGGACCCGCGAGCGCGTCAGTCCACGGGATGATCCGCGAGTAGGGTCCTCGGCATGACCAAGTGGGAGTACCTCACCGCGCCGATCCTCACGCACGCGGCCAAGCAGATCCTCGACAACTTCGGCGCCGACGGGTGGGAGCTCGTCCAGATCGCGCCGGGCATGAACCCCGAGAACCTGGTGGGCTACTTCAAGCGCCCGCTGGCGGGCTGAGATGGCCACCCCGGAGGAGCGCCTGGCCGAGCTGGGCCTGAGCATCCCGGAGGTGCCCAAGCCGGTGGCGGCGTACGTCCCCGCCGTCCGCTCGGGCCACCAGGTCTTCACCTCCGGCCAGCTGCCGATGCGCTCGGGCGAGCTGATGGCGGTCGGCAAGGTCGGGGGCGAGGTCACGGCCGAGGAGGCCTACGACTGCGCCCAGCAGTGCGCCCTCAACGCCATCGCCGCCGTCAAGAGCATCGTCGGCGAGCTGTCCGAGGTGAAGCGGGTCGTCAAGGTCGTCGCGTTCGTCGCCTCGACCCCCGACTTCACCGGCCAGCCCGGCGTGGCCAACGGCGCCTCCGAGCTGCTCGGCAAGGTCTTCGGCGACGCCGGCATCCACGCCCGGTCCGCGGTCGGGGTCCCGGCCCTGCCGCTGGACGCCCCCGTCGAGGTGGAGATCCTGGTAGAAGTCTGAGGGTGCGCATCCCACTGCCGCCCGTCCCGCTGCCGGAGAAGATCGTCGCCGTCGCCCAGGAGTACGACGACGGCCGCAAGACCCCGGTCGACCCGCGCGACGCCGCGACCGTCGTCCTCATGCGCCCCTCCGCGGACGGGCCCGAGGTCTACTACATGCGCCGCCACGTGACGATGGACTTCGCCGGGGGCATGTGCGTCTACCCGGGCGGCGGCGTCGACCCGCGCGACTTCGACGCGACCGTCGGCTGGGCCGGCCCGTCGCCCGCGGAGTGGGCCGCCCGGCTGCACTGCGACGAGGAGACCGCCCGCGCCCTGGTGTGCGCGGCGGTGCGCGAGACCTTCGAGGAGTCCGGGGTCCTGCTCGCCGGGACCTCCGCGGACGCGGTCGTCGCCGACACGACCGGCGACGACTGGGAGGCCGACCGGGTCGCCCTGGAGTCGCGCGAGCTGGCCATGACCGACTTCCTCAACCGCCGCGGGCTGGTGCTGCGCACCGACCTCCTCGGCGTCTGGGACGCCTGGCTGACGCCGGTCTTCGAGCCGAAGCGCTACCGCACCTGGTTCTTCGTCGCGCTGCTGCCCGAGGGCCAGCGGACCCGCGACGTGTCGACCGAGTCGTCGTCGGTGGCCTGGATCCCCGCGCGGGTCGCCGCGGCCCAGGCCGACGCGGGCGAGCTCGCGCTGATGCCGCCGACGTACCTCACCAGCCTCGAGATCGGGACGTACGACGGCCCGGCCGCGGTCCTCGAGGTCGCCGCCGGCCGCAGCGTCGAGATGTTCACGCCCAGCGTCGAGCCGCTCGCCGAGGGCTGGACCCTGTCGATGCCCGACCGGCTGCGACCGCTGGTCGCGGAGCGCCGCGCGTGACCCCCTGGTCGGGCGGTGCGTTCCCGCCGCGCGCCGACTGCCTGCTCGCTCCCAACCCGGGGGTGATGACCCTCGACGGCACCAACACCTGGGTGCTGCGCGAGCCGTCGTCCGCGGGGCAGGCGCGCGCGGTCGTGGTCGATCCCGGTCCGATCGAGAACGGCCACCTCGACCGGCTGGTCGAGGAGACCGGCGAGGTCGGGCTGGTGCTTCTCACCCACCACCACTTCGACCACTCCGAGGTCGCGGCGGCGTTCGCCGAGGCCAAGGGCTGCGCGGTCCGGGCCCTCGACCCGGCGTACTGCCTCGGGGCGGAGCCGGTCGTCGACGGCGAGGAGCTCAACGTCGACGGCCTGCGGCTGCGGGTCGTGACGACCCCCGGCCACACGGCCGACTCGATCTCGCTGGTGCTGCCCGCGCAGAGGGCGCTGCTGTCCGGGGACATGGTCCTCGGCCGCGGTACGACGGTCGTCGCCCACCCCGACGGCCAGCTCGGCCCCTACTTCGACTCGATCGAGAAGATGCGCGCGCTGGTCGCCGCGGGCGAGGTCGAGGCCATCTGGCCGGCTCACGGCCCGGTGCTCGACGACGCCGGCGCCGTGCTCGACCACTACCTGGTGCACCGCCGCGAGCGGCTCGGCCAGGTCGAGGCCGCGCTGCGCGAGCTCGGCGAGCCGCTCACCCCCGAGCTCGCCGAGGACGAGACGCTCCCGCGCCGCGTGGTCGAGGTCGTGTACGCCGACGTCGACCAGGCGGTCTGGTTCGCCGCCGAGATGTCCGTCCGGGCCCAGCTCGCCTACCTCGCCGCTGGTTGAGGTGCTCCGGAGCGACGAAGGAGCGGAGGAGCCTCGAAACCTCCGCAGGCCGAGAGGCAGCCGGTGGTGCTGGCCGACTCTCGGCTCACCGGGTTTCGAGGCTCGTCGCTAGCGCTCCTCGCACCTCAAGCAACGGTGGGCGTCAGACGCGGGTGCCGAGGTTGGCGGGGAGCTTGTAGGTCGCGTCGAGGACCAGGCCGGCGTGGGCGAGCCAGTGCACGTCCTCGTCCGGGTGCAGGGTGTGCACGACGACGAGGTCCCAGGCGCGGCGCCAGGGCTGGCCGGTGCTGGACAGGACGCCGTCGTCGACGGCGACGTGCTCGACGTACGGGTCGGCGTACGACACCTCGGCACCGCCGCGGCGCAGGCGCTCGATGATCTCCAGGGCGGGCGACTCGCGGACGTCGGCGACGCCCGGCTTGTAGGAGACGCCGACGACCAGGACGTGCGCGCCGGCGAGCGGGCGGCCGGCCTCGGCGAGCACGTCCTTGGCCCGCTGGACGACCCGGCCGGGTCGGGCAGCGACGGCGCGCATGGCGGCGTCGACGACCGGGGCCTCGGCGCGGTCGGCGCGCAGCTGCCAGAGCAGGTAGTGCGGGTCGCAGGGGATGCAGTGGCCGCCGACGCCGGGGCCCGGGTTGAAGGCCATGAAGCCGTACGGCTTGGTCGCGGCGGCACTGATCACCTCGGTGACGTCGAGGCCGAGGCGCTGGCACACGTCGGCCATCTCGTTGGCGTAGGCGATGTTGACCGCGCGGAAGGTGTTCTCGTGCAGCTTGGTCATCTCGGCGGCCTCGGGGGAGCTGACCTCGTGCACCAGCGGAGCGGTACGACGCAGCACGTCCGCCGCCCGCGCGGTGCAGGCCGGCGTGAGCCCGCCGACGACCCGCGGGGTGGCCTCGACGGGGAAGTCGACGTTGGCGGGGTCGATCCGCTCGGGGGAGAACGCGACGTGCACGTCGACGCCGGGGACCAGGCCGCGGGCGCGCAGCGGGCCGTCGAGCAGGTCACGGGTCGTGCCGACGTACGTCGTGGAGGTGAGCACGAGCAGCTGCCCGGGGCGGGCGCGCTCGACGACGACCTGGCAGGCCGCGCGCAGCGCGGTCAGGTCGGGGGTCAGGTGGTGGTCGACCGGGGTCGGCACGCAGACGATGACGGCGTCGGCCTCGGTGAGGCGGTCGGCGTCGCCGGTGACGACGAGCCGCTTGTCGCCCTGCAGGCCGGCCAGCCGGTCGAGGTCGCGCGGGAGCAGGTCGACGTCGTTGCGGGCGATCGCGGTACGCCGCGGCTCGCTGACGTCGTACCCGACGACCCGGCCGCCGCCGGCGACGTAGGCGAGGGCGGTGGGCAGGCCGACGTACCCGAGGCCGACGACGGCCAGGGTCGGGACGTCGGTCGGGACGAGGGTGGCGCCGGTGGTCGGGCGCTCCTGGGTCTGCGACATGTCAACGGCATCGGTCGTGTCGGCGGCATCTTGAGTGAATCCACACGATGTCCTCAGGCCCGCCCGGACCGGGCCGACTCCTGGGGGACGCCCCCTTCACAGGAGACAACTTCCCATGACCTCATCCCCCGTCCGCCGCACCGCCTTCGGTGCCGTCGCCGCGACCGTCCTCGGCCTGGTGGCCGCGGTCGCGCCGGTCCAGGCCGCCAGTCCGTCGTACGCCGTCGTCTGCTCCTCCTCGAACGTCGACGTGCAGCGCGACCAGGCGAACACCTTCACCCTCAGCTGCCTGGACACCGACGGCGACGCCGTCGACCAGTACGTCGTCGTCACGCAGCCGACCAAGGCGCAGTCCTTCTCGGTCGACGCCGCGACCGGCGTCGTGAGCTACCGCCCGCTCGCCAACGCGACCGGCACCGACACCTTCACCTTCAAGGGCGTGCGCACCGGTCTCGCGGAGAGCCCTGTGACCACCGCCGTCCTCACCATCGAGAACGAGCGGCCCACCTGCGGCACCGTCGCCCCGCTGACCGTCAAGCACGACGCCTCCGTGGCCGTCCCGCTGGTCTGCACCGACGCCGACGGCGACACCCTCCAGATCCAGACCGGTACGACGGGCGCCGCGCACGGCACCGTCGCCGTGGTCGGCGGCCAGGCCGTCTACACCCCGGCCCCGCGCTACACCGGCGCCGACTCCTTCACGCTGGTCGCCACCGACGGCGCCCTGGTCTCGACGCCGGCCTCCGTGGCCGTCACCGTCACCAACGCCCGCCCGGCCTGCACCGGCGGCGCCCTGCGCACCGTCCACGACCGGACCGCCGCCTTCGCGGTCTCCTGCGCCGACGCCGACGGCGACGCGCTGACCCGCTCGGTCGTCGCGAAGGCCCAGCACGGCACCGTCACGGTCAAGGGCGGGACGGCGACCTACAAGCCGGCCGCCGGCTACGTCGGCACCGACGTGTTCACCCTGGCCGCGACCGACGGCATCCAGGCCTCGGCCCCCGTGGCCTTCGCCGTCCAGGTGACCAACGCGCTCCCGCGCTGCACCGGCGCCACCCGGCTCACGGCCCGGGCGGCCAGCAAGGCCAAGAAGGCCAAGATCGCGGTGAAGCTGACCTGCGCCGACGCCGACCGCGACGCGCTGAAGATCTCCGTGGCCGCGAAGCCGAAGCACGGCGACCTGGTCCGCAAGGGCGCGTCCTGGACCTACGTGGCCGACAAGGGCTACAAGGGCAAGGACTCGTTCTCCCTGAAGGCGTCCGACGGCGTCTCGGCGAGCAGGCCGGTGAAGTACTCGGTCACCGTCAAGTCCGCCAAGAAGCGCTGACCGATCCCGTCCCGGGTGACCCGGGGGCCGTGCGCCCCCGGGTCGCCCGCACCCCCAGGAGCCCGAACGTGCCGTCGTCCGCCGCGACCGTGGTCGCTGCCCTCCTCACCAGCCTGGGGCTGGGCCTGCTCGCCGCGGCCCCGGCCGAGGCCGCTCCCACCCCGGGGCCGACCCGCCCCGGACCGCTCACCGTCGCGACCGTGACCCAGCAGGGTGCCGTCGTCGACTTCGGCCGCTCGCGGGGCGCCGGCCGGCTCACCTACCGGATCAAGGCCGGCGGCAAGACGGTCGCCACCACCCGCCGTACCTCCCGGGTCGCCGTGCCGCTCGCCTGCGGCCGCACCTACCGCGTCACCGCCGTGGCCGTCGACCGCCGGGGCCGCCGCTCCGCCGCCTCGCCCGGGGCCAGGCTGCGCACCCCCGCCTGCCTCGATCGCACCGCTCCAAGCGCGCCTGCGTCGCTGACCGCGACGAGTCGGACCGGCAGCGAGGTCCGGCTCACCTGGCCGGCCGCCGGCGACCGGGTGGGCGTCACCGGCTACCTCGTCTACCGCGACGGCGTCGTCCTGGGCGGCTCGGCCACCCGCTCGTACGTCGCCCGCAACCTCCGCCCCAGCACGACGTACACCTTCGCGGTCCGGGCCCGCGACCGCGCCGGCAACCTGTCCCGGCCGGTGACCCTCCGGACCACCTCCGGCCGGCCCGAGCAGGCCACCGGCGACGTCCGCGCCTACGTGCTGACCAGCGACGGCGAGTCGTTCACCGACGCGCAGCGCCACTACCGTCGGCTGGACCGGGTCTTCCCGACCTTCTTCGAGGTCTCCCGCGCCGGGGACGTCACCGGCACCGGCCGGCCCGCCCTCACGACCTGGTTCCGGGACCGCGGCGTGAAGGTGCTGCCCCGCTTCCACTCCGAGGACCCCGGGGCCATCGAGGCGCTGGTCGCCGACCCGGCCGCGCGCGCCCACGGCGCCGCGACGATCGCCGCGATCGTCCGCGACGGCGGGTACGACGGCGCCAGCCTCGACCTCGAGATGAACATGCCGGCGACCGGCGTCGGCGACCTGACCAAGATGCAGCGCTGGCAGCGGCTCCGCGACGGCTACAGCGCCTTCGTCGAGGAGATCACCGCGCTGGTGCACGCCGACGGCGGCCTGGTCAGCGTGGCCGTCTCGCCCAACTGGTGCACCCGCACCGACCCGCAGACCCGGGCGGTCCTCTACTGCACCGACTCCGCCTCCGCCAGCACGGTCCGCCCACGCGCCTACCTCTTCGACTACGCGCGGCTCGGGGCCGTCGTCGACGAGCTCTGGGTGATGTCCTGGGGCCTGCACTGGTCGACCAGCGAGTCCGGCCCGGTGGCCGACGCGCGCTGGCTGGCGGCCGTGACCGACTACTTCCACGACCTGCTGGAGGACCGGCCGGACGTCACCGCCGAGCTCACGCTCGGCACCAACCTCTACGCCATGGACTGGTCCGAGACCGTCGTCCGCACCGACCGGATCGCCTGGCCGGGCACGCCGTTCCCGACCGCCCCGGCCTGCCCGGTGCCGACTCGCACGGCCCGTGCGCGGACGTCGTACGAGGGCACGCCGGGGGCGGGCACACTCGTCGTCGAGTGGGTGTGCCTGAGCCGCGCCGCGACGACGCGCGAGTACGACGGCGTCCTCGCCGTGCTCGGTCAGTTCACGTCGCACGTGTTCGACACCGACTCGGCGGAGAACGTGATGACCGCCGCCGACCCGTCCGTCCCGGGCGCCCAGCGGGTGCTCTGGTACGTCGACGACCGCACGATCCAGCGGCGCGCGGCCCTCGCGGCCGACCGCGGCTGGAACCTCGGGTTCTGGCGGCTGGGCCGCGAGGACCAGACCATCTGGAACCTCGCCGAGCTGCAGGGGAGCAAGCCGTGACCGCCGTCCTCGAGCCGGAGCTCGTCGTCCCCGCGGAGCCGGCGCCCGCCCCGGCCCCGCGCCGTCGCGTCGGCTGGGCGCACGCCCTGTGGCGGCTCACCGTCGTCGCGTACGCCGCCGCGCTGCTCGTCTTCGTGCTGTCGCTGAAGGTCGGCGACGCGCTGGCCACCTCGCTGGTGCTGCAGGTCTACGCCTACCTGCTCGCGGCGTACCTGGTCACCCGGGTGGCGGTGGCCTTCCGCTACCGCCCCGACACCACCACCGTGCCCGATGCCGACCTGCCGAGCCTGGTCATCGCCGTGCCCGCCTTCAACGAGGAGGCGCACGTCGAGGACACCATCGACGCGCTCTTCCGGGTCGACTACCCGGCCGACAAGCTGCGCGTGGTCGTGGTCGACGACGGCTCCAGCGACGACACCTGGGCGCGGATCAAGACCAGCGCCGTGCGGCACCCGCTGCTGGACGGCATCAAGTTCTCCCGCAACCGTGGCAAGCGGGCCGCGATGGCGGCCGCCGTACGAGCCGCGGACGGCGCCGACCTGGTGGTCTTCGTCGACTCCGACTCGGTCCTGGAGCCGCAGGCGCTGCGCGAGCTGGTCAAGCCGTTCCTCGGCGACCGAACCGGGCGGGTCGCCGCCGTGACCGGCCACGCCGACGTCCAGAACCCCGGCACCAACCTGCTCACCCGGCTGCAGCAGGTCCGCTACTTCGCCGCGTTCCGGGTCATCAAGGCCGCGGAGTCGCGGTACGGCGCGGTCACCTGCGCGTCCGGCTGCTTCTCGGCGTACCGCCGCTCCGAGCTCCTCGAGGTCCTCCACGAGTGGGAGAACCAGCGCTTCCTCGGCCAGGAGGCCACCTTCGGCGACGACCGGGCGCTCACCAACGCGCTGCTGCGCCGCGGCCGCGAGGTCCGCTACCAGTCGACCGCGGTCAGCGCGACGCTCGTCCCGGACCGCTGGAAGGCGTTCCTGACCCAGCAGCTGCGCTGGAAGAAGTCCTGGCTGCGGGAGACCCTGTACGTCGTCCGCTTCGCCTGGCGCTGGCCGCTGATCGCCGCGTTCGGCGTCTACGCCAGCGTGCTCTTCCAACTGCTCGGCCCGCTGGTCGCCCTGCACTCCCTGGTCATCCGCCCGGTCTTCCTCGGCGGCTCGCCCTGGCTCTACCTGGTCGGCCTGCAGGTCGTCGCGGTGCTCTACGGCCTGCTCTACGCCGGCGTGAAGCGCAGCCCGCACTGGTGGGGCGGCATCGCCTACGCCTTCGCCTACTCGGCCGTGATCAGCTGGCAGATCTACTGGGCCATGCTCACCCAGCGCAACACCTCCTGGGGCACCCGCGACTCGTCGATCACCGGCGAGGGCCCGCCCCTCGCCGTCGCCGAGGTGGTCGGCGAGCCCGGCGACACCGGCCTCCCGCTGCTCTGCGCGCCCGGTCGCCGTCTCCCCGCCGTCCCCTCCACCCTCGGCGAGCGTCCCGCCGTCCCCGACTGGGACGCCGCCACGCGGCGCGACTGGGTGGTCGGCGTGCTCGCCGTACCGCTGTCGTCGCTGCCGGTCCTGTGGTGGGTGTTCCTGCGCTGAGCGGCGGCGCGGCGCGGCGCGGGTCCGTCGGTCCCTCGGTCCCACGACCGGCGCAATTGCGCTGGTTACGGGCGAGTAGCGCGATCTGAGTCCCCCGACCGGCGCAATTGCGCCGGTTGCGGGCAGTGGCGTGGACGGCGCCGGTGGCTGGGCCTGTGGATAGCGGGATGCCGCCGATCGGCGCAGCGGGCAGCGTGGGCGCATGGCCGCGGACGACCTCGACGAGCACCGTCCGTTCACGCGTGCCCAGCTGCGGAAGGCCGGCCGGGATCCGGAGGTGCTGCGGCGCCAGGAGTACGTCCAGGTCATGCGGTCCGCCTGGGTCCACCGCGACGGCGTCGACGACGACACCCGCATCCTCGCGGCCCTGCTGATCCACCCGACGGGTGCCTTCGCGAGCCACTTCAGCGCCGCGCGGCTGTGGGGGTTGCCGGTCCCCGACCACCGTTTCGAGCACGTGACCGTACGCCGGCGCAAGGACCGTCGCGAACGCCCCGAGCTGAAGTCTCACGTGACCATCCGCGCGCGCCGACCCGCGTCGGTCCGGGGCATCCCGACGACCGACGTCGTCACGACCTTCATCGAGCTGGCCGGCTGGCTGAGCCTGGTCGACCTCGTGGTCCTGGGCGACGCCATCGTCGCCGCCGGTCACGTCAGCCCGTCGGGGCTGCTGCGGAAGTGTCGGGCGTCCGGCGACTACTACGCGAAGGCGGCGGCCCGGGCGGCGTCGTATGTCCGGAAGGGCGTCGACTCGCCGATGGAGACCCGCCTCCGGATGCTGATCGTGCTGGCCGGCCTGCCCGAGCCGCTCGTGAACGTCCAGGTGCGCGACGAGGTCAACACCATCAAGCGCCGCTACGACCTGTGCTATCCCGAGCTGAAGCTGGTGATCGAGTACGAAGGCCGTCAGCACGCGGACGACCCGCAGCAGTGGGAGCGCGACATCGAGCGCCGCGAGGAGCTCGACGACGAGGACTGGCGGATTCTGCTGGTGACCTCGAAGGGCGTCTACCGCGAGCCGGAGCGCACCCTGCAGCGAATCCGCGGGCTGCTGGCCAAGCGCGGCATGACCGACGTCCCCGAGCTCGACGAGACCTGGCGCGAGCACTTCGTCTGAGCGGCCGGGCGGCTACCCCGCCACCCGGGAGTGGCGCAATTGCGCCAGTTACGGGCCAGTACGGCGCGTCAGGTCCCACAACCGGCGCAATTGCGCTGTTCAGGGGACAGGACGCCGCACGCCAGGGGAGGAGTACGGCGAGCGCCGGGTCCGCAGCAGGAAGGTCCAGGCCAGGAGGGCCAGCGCGGCGGCTACGACCAGGATCCATCCGCCGATCGTCACGACCCGGCCCCAGTCGGTCGGCCAGTCGGGTTCGGGGCGGTCGACGGTGGGCCTTTCGGTGGTCATCAGGTCGGTGGCCAGGGTCAGAGTGTCGGGGACGCCGGCGTCGACGGCGGCGACGGTGGCGCTGGTGCCGTCGCGCTCGAGCAGCAGCAGGGCGCCGTCCGACGAGTCGAGAGTGCTGGTGCGGACCACGAGCCGATCGGCGGTGATGCCGAGGACGGTGGCGGTGCCGCCGGCGACGGGGTTCAGTTCGCCGCTCGCGTCGATGGTGGAGACCTTCAGGCGGCGATCGAGCAGCTGTACGGCGAGTTCGGAGTCGATCCCGGCGGCAATCGAACCGTCGGCGGTGACGACGCCGCGGCCCGACCAGAATCCGCGGAGGCGACGCGCTTCCCGATGCTCTCCGTCCCAGCGGATCACCCGGTCGTTGCCGACGATGCTCAGCACCCCGTCGGCGGCGATCGCCACCGTCATGGCACTGGGCTCGCCGATCCGCATCTGGTCGACCGAACCGTTCGTGAGATCGATCCGCCCGGCGACCGGCGTCGCACTCCCGGTGGAGCCTTCGGTCCAGGAGGCGTAGCGCTCACCGGTCCAGCCGAGCCAGTGACCGTCGGAGGACCAGGTCAGGGACCCGACGGCCGTGCCCTCCGCTCCGAGGATCGGGTGGTCGGTCACCGAACCCTCTTCGAGGTCGAGCACCCGCACGCCGCTCGGGATGGGCTCCGTTGCCGCGTCGGGGCCGAAGTGGGCGTAGGCGTAGGCCAGGCGCAGCCCGTCCGGTGACAGCGCGACCGGCGAGCCGCCGAGGCCGTAGTTCAGGAGGAAGTTGTTGCCGCCGAAGTCCGGGAGATCGAGCAGGTGGTACGCGCCGTCCGCGGCCCCCACGACCACCGGCAGTCCTCCGGGCGTCGTCCAGGCGGCGGCGGCTGTCCCGACATCGAGCTGCGACGAGACCTCGTCCCGCATCCACGAGTCGTCGTTCTCCCGGTCCGACATCCGCTCCGGCACCGCCCACAACCGGTTCGGCACCCCGAGCGACCGCCCGTCGACCGGCTCGACCTCGTCCCGCGTCGGCAGCCAGACCAGGGTCCCGGCGATCGCCAGCACGGCGACGACCGCGGCCACGACCCCGAGCCGGTCGCGCCGACGGGCACGTCGCGCCCGCGCCCACGTGTCATCGGGTACGACGACCTCCGGAGCCCGGGCCGCGATCCGCTCCAGCTCGTCGTGGATGCTCATGACGCTCCTCCCACCAGGTCGCCGAGCTCCGGCGCGAGGGTGCGCAGCCGGGCCAGCGCGTTCCGGGTCGTGGACTTGACCGTGCCCGGGGAGATCCCGAGGGCGTGCGCGGTCTGGACCTCGGTCAGGTCCTCGAAGTAGCGCAGCACCAGCACGGTCCGCTGCCGCACGGTCAGCAGGGCGAGGGCGCTCTCCAGGCTGAGCCGCAGGTCCGGGTCGGACGGGACGGCGGGGGCGTCGTACGAGCCGAGGCGGACCTCGGACAGCCGCCGGCGCCGCCACCACGAGACGTTCTGCGTGTAGAGGATCCGGCGGACGTAGGGCTCGGGGTCGCCCTCGATCCGCGACCAGGCCTTGGCCGCCCTGAACAGCGCCGTCTGGACCAGGTCCTCGGCGAGGTGCGCGTCCCCCGTGAGCAGGTACGCCGTCCGCGCCAGCGCGCTCGTGCGCGCCACCACGAACGCGTCGAAGTCGTCCTCGTGAGTCACCCGACCCCCTCTCACCCCCTCCTACGCCGGGCAGGGGGTGTCCGGGGGGTCGGTCGGGCCGACTTTCTCCGACCTTTTCAGCCGAACCCGGACGTTCCTGGGTGAAGCAACGCCCGGCAACGTCCTAGTTATCCGGTGAACCGGGGAAGTGTCAGCGGGCCCGCCGGGCCAGCCGCTCGACGTCCATGATCACGACCGAGCGCGGCTCCAGCCGAAGCCAGCCGCGCGAGGCGAAGTCGGCGAGCGCCTTGTTGACGGTCTCGCGGGAGGCGCCGACCAGCTGGGCCAGCTCCTCCTGGGTGAGGTCGTGGTGGACGTGCACGCCGTCGTCGGCGGTGCGGCCGAAGCGGTCGGCGAGGTCGAGCAGCGCCTTGGCGACGCGGCCGGGCACGTCGGAGAAGACCAGGTCGGCGACGACGTCGTTGGCCTTGCGGAGCCGGCCGGCGAGCTGGGCGAGCAGACCGCGGGCGACGACCGGGCGGCCCTCGAGCCAGCGCAGCAGGTCCTCGTGGGAGAGCGACGCGAACGCGGCGTCGGTGACGGCGGTGACCGTGGCCGAGCGCGGGCCCGGGTCGAAGAGCGACAGCTCGCCGAACATCTGGCCGGGGCCGAGGATGGCGAGCAGGTTCTCGCGGCCGTCGGACGACGTACGGCCGAGCTTCACCTTGCCGTCGAGGACGATGTAGAGCTTGTCGCCCGAGTCGCCCTCGTGGAAGAGCACGTCGCCGCGGCGCAGCCGGTTCTCGGCCATCGACGCGCGCAGCGCCGTCGCGGCCTCGTCGTCGAGGGCGCTGAACAGCGGCGCCTGACGCAGTACGTCGTTGTCCACGGGTCCTCCTGGTTGACCGGATGTCCGCCCTCACCTGCGCAAAGGCATTCCGTCGTGATCCTAGCCAGTGGGGTATCTCACAGGCGACACCGGACCCCCGCGAGTCGCGGGTACGCCGGCCGCACTGTCGGTGCCCCGCCGTACCCTGAAGTCGTGCCTGTGACCCCGGTGACCGCGATCAAGCCCGACACCAGCCTGGTCCGCCGAGCCCGCAAGGTCGACCGGGTGCTGGCCGAGACCTACCCCGACGCGCGCTGCGAGCTCGACTTCGACGACGCGTTCCAGCTGCTCGTCGTGACGGTGCTGTCCGCGCAGACGACCGACAAGCGGGTCAACGCCGTGCGCCCGACCCTGTTCGCGGCCTACCCGGACGCGCGGGCGATGGCCGCGGCCGACCGCGCCACCCTGGAGGGCATCGTCGGGCCGCTCGGGTTCTTCCGGGCCAAGACCGAGTCGCTGCTGCGGCTCAGCGCCGCGCTGGTCGAGGACCACGGCGGCGAGGTGCCCGGCCGGCTGGTCGACCTGGTCAAGCTGCCCGGCGTCGGCCGCAAGACCGCCAACGTCGTCCTCGGCAACGCCTTCGACGTCCCCGGCATCACCGTCGACACCCACTTCGGGCGGCTGGCCCGCCGGCTCGGCTGGACCGAGGAGACCGACCCGGTCAAGGTCGAGCACGCGGTCGGCGCGCTCTTCCCGAAGCGGGACTGGACGATGCTCAGCCACCACCTGATCTGGCACGGCCGTCGTCGCTGCCACAGCCAGAAGCCGGCCTGCGGCGCGTGCCCGGTCTCCCAGTGGTGCCCGGCGTTCGGGGCCGGGCCGACCGACCCCGAGGCCGCCGCCAAGCTGGTGAAGACCGAGGGTCGCGCATGAGGAAGGCCCTCGGAGCGGCGGCCGTGCTGCTGCTCCTCGCGAGCGGCTGCGCGCCCGATGCCGAGGACACGACCATCGGCGGCGCCCGGCCCTCGCGCGTCGACGTCGACACCCCCGAGCTGCGTGAGCTGAAGGCCGAGATCGGGGTCGAGGACTGCGTGCCTGGCGACGGAGACGTCGGAGGCCTCCCCGACCTCACCCTCGCCTGCCTCGGCGGCGGCCCCGACGTCGACCTCGCCACGCTGCGTGGGCCCCTGGTCCTCAACTTCTGGTACGCCGCCTGCGGCCCCTGCCGCCACGAGATGCCGGCGATCCAGGCGTTCCACGAGCAGCACGGCGACCGCGTCCCGGTCGTGGGCATCACCAACGACCTGTTCCCCGCGCAGGCCCTGGAGCTGGCCCGGACCACCGGCGCGACGTACCCCCAGCTGGCCGACCCCGGCAACGACGTCCAGGGCACCGACCTGCGCCCCCGCGGCTACCCGACCTTCGCGTTCCTCCGCGAGGACGGCACGGTCGCGATGTCGGCCGGCGGGATCGACTCCGTCGCCGAGCTGACGGCGCTGGTCCAGGAGCACCTGGGGGTCACCCTGTGACCGAGCCGGTGGTCCTGCCCGACTGGCTGGTCCCGGTCCGCGCGGCGGCCGAGCGCATCCAGGCCTCCGACCTGACCCGGTTCGTCCCGCCCGAGGGCGCAGGCGCCCGGCTGGGCGCGGTGCTGATGCTGTTCAGCGAGGGCCCGTCCGGCGGCGAGCTACTGCTCACCGAGCGCGCCCACGACATGCGGTCCCACCCCGGCCAGGTGTCCTTCCCCGGCGGCTCGCTCGACCCGGGCGAGGGCGTCGTCGACGCGGCGCTGCGCGAGGCCGAGGAGGAGGTCGGCGTGGCGCCGTCCTCGGTGGAGGTCTTCGGGTTCCTGCCCGAGTTGTGGCTGCCGCCGAGCAACTTCGCGGTCACCCCGGTGCTCGGCTGGTGGCGCGAGCCGGGCGGTGCGTCGGTGGTCAGCCGGGCCGAGGTGCACGCGATCCACCACGCGCCGATCAGCGAGCTGGTCGATCCCGAGCACCGGATCACCGTCCGTCACCCCAACGGCTACACCAGTCCGGGCTTCCTGATCGGTCCAGACAAGGACGTCATCCTGTGGGGTTTCACGGGCGGGATCATCGCGCGCCTGTTCGACTACCTCGGGTGGTCCCGGCCGTGGGACGATGCGCGCGTCCGCGACCTCCCGTCGTACATGCTGGCCGGCGACTCGCGCACGCAGCGCAACGCCCGGGCCGGGATGCTGGACATCGAGCACGACGACCCGCACGACGAGAACGAGGACGAGGAGCCGGGGTGAACCTGCTGGACTGGCTGCTCGTCGCGCTCGTCGTCGCCTACGCGCTGTCGGGCTACTGGCAGGGCTTCATCACGGGCGCGTTCGCGACCGCCGGCCTGCTGCTGGGCGGTCTGTTCGGCGTCTGGCTGGCCCCGGTCGCGCTGGGTGACGCCTCCCCGTCGATGTGGGTCTCGCTCGGGGCGCTGTTCATCGTCATCCTGGCCGCCTCCCTGGGCCAGGCGCTCTTCCAGTTCGCCGGCGCCAAGATCCGCAACAAGATCACCTGGCAGCCGATCCGCGCCCTCGACGCGATCGGCGGCGCCCTGCTGAGCGCGGCCGCCGTCCTGCTGGTCGCCTGGGCGCTCGGCGTCGCGGTCTCCGGCAGCCGGATCGGCGAGGTCACCCCGCTGGTCCGCGAGTCGACGGTGCTGGCCAAGGTCAACGGCGTGCTGCCCCGCTCGGCGCCCAACGTCCTCAACGCCTTCAACGACGTCGTCGGCACCAGCTTCTTCCCGCGCTACCTCGAGCCGTTCGCCCCCGAGCGGATCGTCGAGGTCGCCCCGGGCGACAACAAGCTCCTCGAACGGCGTCGCGTGCGGGTCGCCCAGGAGAGCGTGCTCAAGGTCCGCGCCAGCAACCGCTGCGGGCGCGGCGTCGAGGGCACCGGATTCCTGTACGCCGAGGACCGTCTGCTCACCAACGCCCACGTGGTCGCCGGCGTCGACGAGCCCGAGGTGCTGCTCGGCGAGGACTCGGTGCCCGCGACCGTCGTCCTCTACGACCCCCAGCTCGACCTCGCCGTGCTCCAGCTCGACGCCGAGGGCCGCACCCCGCTCGACCTCGACGAGACCGCCGAGGCGCAGGACCCGGTCGTCATCCTGGGCTACCCCCAGGACGGCCCGTACGACGCCCAGGCCGGCCGGATCCGCGCCGAGCAGCGGCTCCGCTCGCCCGACATCTACGGCAAGGGCTCGGTCATCCGCGAGGTCTTCTCGCTGCGCGGCCTGGTCCGCCCCGGCAACTCCGGCGGCCCGATCGTCGCGCGTGACGGCGACGTGGTCGGCGTCGTCTTCGCCGCGTCGGTCACCGACGAGGACACCGGCTACGCCCTGACCGCCGCCCAGGTCGCCGGCACGGCCGCCGAGGGCATCACGCGCAGCAGCGAGGTCTCCACCGGGGAGTGCGCCGGGTAGGCGGTGCGGATGGGCCACCGGATCCTGCACCTGTCCGATACCCACGTCAGCGCCACGGGCCCCGACGTCACCCGGATCGACCTGACCGCCCCACCACCGCTCGTGCGGGCGGTGCTCGGCGCCGGCGCCTCGGTGGTCGACCTGGACGGCCCGTCACCGGTCTGCCACGTGCTGCACGCCCGCGACCAGCGGGCGGGTGAGCAGGTCTACGTCTACGACCCGGTCACCGGCGACGTCACGACTGGCCCTTGAACGCCTTCGGGATCTCGCGGCCCTGCTCGATGGCCTTCTCGGGCGGGCCGACCTGCTTGACCTTCTTGATGCCGACGAAGACCAGCAGCCCGGCGATGCCGAGGTAGAGGCCGAAGACGATCAGGAACGCCCAGTGCAGGCTCAGGCCGCTGCCGTTCCAGTGGATGAAGTAGGCGATCGCCACCGAGAGCATGATGATCGCCAGCACGGCGACGAAGCCGGCCGCGGCGAACATCGCGATGCCGATCCCGCCGGCCTTCACGCTCACCTTCAGCTCGGACTTGGCGAGCTCGATCTCCTTGGAGATCAGGGTCGAGATGTCGCGGCTGGCGTCGGCGACGAGCTTGCCGATCGTCGGGTCGTCCTTGCGGGGTGCCGGGACGGGTTCGGTGGCCATGCGGACCTCTCCTGAGGGCGAGCGGGATGCGGTGTGCAGACCCTACAAGCCCGTGGGACCGGGTCGGTGGTCGCGTTGGTAGACGTCGGGTACCCCATCGCCGTCCGCATCGATCCCCTCCTCCTCGCAGAGGCGCCGATAGACGCGGTTGCGGGTGCGCAGCACCGCCGCGGCCAGCAGGGTCGCCACCAGCGAGCCGACCAGGACCCCGACCTTGACATGGTCGTCCTGCGGCGAGCCGGTCCCGAAGGCCAGCTCGCCGATCAGCAGCGACACGGTGAACCCGATGCCCGCGAGCATCGCCATCCCGACCACGTCGACCCACGACAGCTCGTCGTCGAGGTCCGCGCGGGTGAAGGTCGCCAGCAGCCAGGTCGATCCGGCGATGCCGACCGTCTTGCCGACCACCAGCCCGGTGACGATGCCGAGCGCGATCGGGTCGGTCAGCGCGTCGGTCAGCCCCGCGAGACCCCCGACGTCCACCCCGGCCGCGAAGAACGCGAACACGGGTACGGCGACTCCCGCCGAGATCGGTCGCACCAGGTGCTCGAGGTGCTCGGCCAGCCCGGGACCGGCGTCCGGTCCGCCAGCGGCCTCGCTGCGCAGCACCGGCACCGTGAACCCGAGCAGGACGCCCGCCACCGTCGCGTGCACCCCCGACTCGTGGACCAGCACCCACGCGACCAGCGCGAGCGGCACGAGCAGCCACCCGGAGCGGATCCGCCGCTGGACCAGCGCCGCGAACAGGGCGATCGGCACCAGCGCCAGCAGGAGGTACGACGGCCGCAGCTCGTCGGTGTAGAAGATCGCGATGATGGTGATGGCCAGCAGGTCGTCGACGACCGCCAGCGTCAGCAGGAAGGTCCGCAGGCCGGACGGCAGGTGCGTGCTGATGACCGCGAGGATGGCCACCGCGAACGCGATGTCGGTGGCCGTCGGGATCGCCCACCCGGTCAGGTCGCCGTCGGCGCCGAGGTTCCACAGCACGTAGACGATCGCGGGCGCAGCCATGCCGCCGACCGCCGCCGCGACCGGCAGCGCGGCCCGCCGCGGATCGCGCAGGTCGCCGGCGACGAACTCCCGCTTCAGCTCGAGTCCGGCGACGAAGAAGAAGATCGCCAGCAGCCCGTCCGCCGCCCAGGTGCCCAGCGACAGGTCGAGGTGCAGCGACTCCGGGCCGACCCGGAGGTCGCGGAGGTCGGCGTACGACGGCGCCCAGGGCGTGTTCGCCCAGACGATCGCGATGAGGGCGCCGACGATGAGCAGGAAGCCGCCGGTGGTCTCGGCGCGCAGGACCTCGGCGATCCGGGAGCTCTCGAGGAACGTGCCGCGGGAGAACAGGCGGGGGGAGCGGTGCTGGGACATGGGGCCCTTCGAGGGGTCGGCGACAGGACTGCCGACCAGACTTCCCGGCGCACCACGCCCCACCCTATCCGCGAGCGCCCGGCCCGCCGAGTCGGCGCGAACCCGCGCCGACTCGGCAGCAAGCTCACGCCGACTCGACGATCGGCGAGGGGAGGAGTCAGTCCTCGCCCTTGCCCTCGCTCTGCTTGGCGGAGATCAGGTCCATCACGGAGCTGTCGGCGAGGGTGGTGACGTCGCCGACCTCGCGGTTCTCGGCGACGTCGCGGAGCAGGCGGCGCATGATCTTGCCGGAGCGGGTCTTGGGGAGCTCGGCGACGATCATGATCTGGCGCGGCTTGGCGATCGCGCCGATCTCCTTGCGGACGTGGTTGCGCAGCTCCTCGACGATGTCGGCCCCGCCGTCGCCCGCCTCGTCGCGCAGGATCACGAACGCGCAGACGGCCTGGCCGGTGTCCTCGTCCTTGGCGCCCACGACCGCCGCCTCGGCGACCTTCGGGTGCGAGACCAGGGCGGACTCGATCTCGGTGGTGGAGAGCCGGTGCCCGGAGACGTTCATGACGTCGTCCACGCGGCCGAGGACCCACAGGTCGCCGTCGGAGTCCTTCTTCGCGCCGTCGCCGGCGAAGTACCACCCCTGCTTGGCGTAGCGCGACCAGTAGGTGTCCTTGAACCGCTGGTCGTCGCCCCAGATGGTGCGGAGCATCGCGGGCCACGGCTCGGTGAGGACGAGGTAGCCGCCGGAGCCGTTCGGCACCGACTCGCCCTCCTCGGTGACCACGTCGGCCGCGACGCCGGGGATCGGGATCATCGCCGAGCCGGGCTTGCCGTGGGTGACGCCGGGCAGCGGGCTGATCATGATCGAGCCGGTCTCGGTCTGCCACCAGGTGTCGACGACGGGGGTGCGGTCGCCGCCGATGACGTGGCGGTACCAGACGTAGGCCTCCGGGTTGATCGGCTCGCCGACCGACCCGAGCAGCCGCAGGCTGGACAGGTCGCGCCCGTCGGGGATCTCGCGGCCCTGCTTCATGAACGACCGGATCGCGGTCGGCGCCGTGTAGAAGATCGTGACGCCGTACTCCTCGATGATCTGCCACCAGCGCCCGCGCTCGGGGGAGTCGGGGGTGCCTTCGTAGAGCACCTGCGTGGCGCCGTTCGCGAGCGGCCCGTAGACGATGTAGGAGTGGCCGGTCACCCAGCCGATGTCGGCGGTGCACCAGTAGACGTCGGTCTCGGGCTTGAGGTCGAAGACCGCCCAATGCGTGTACGCCGCGCCGGTGAGGTAGCCGCCCGTGGTGTGCAGGATCCCCTTCGGCTTGCCGGTCGTGCCGGAGGTGTACATGACGTAGAGCGGGTGCTCGGCGTCGAAGAACTCCAGCGCGTGCTCGGTGGAGGCCTGCTCGACCGACTCGTGCCACCACACGTCGACGTCGTCGTCCCAGGCGACGTCCTGCCCGGTCCGGCGTACGACGAGCACCTTCTCGACGACGTCGGTCTTGGTGCGGGCCTCGTCGACCGCGGGCTTCAGAGCCGAGGGTGCGCCGCGGCGGTAGCCGCCGTCGGCTGTGACGACGACCTTGGCCTGGCAGTCGGTCAGCCGGGAGGCGAGGGCGTCGGAGGAGAAGCCGCCGAAGACCACGGTGTGCGGGGCGCCGATGCGGGCGCAGGCCAGCATCGCGACGACCGCCTCGGGGATCATCGGCATGTAGATCGCGACCCGGTCGCCGGCACCGACGCCGAGGTCGGTCAGCGCGTTGGCGGCCTGGCTGACCTCGTCCTTCAGCTGGCTGTAGGTGATGGTCCGCTTGTCGTCGGCCGGCTCGCCGACCCAGTGGAAGGCCACCTTGTCGCCGTGGCCGGCCTCGACGTGGCGGTCCACGCAGTTGTACGCCGCGTTCAGCCGGCCGCCGACGAACCACTTCGCGAAGGGCGGGTTGGTCCAGTCCAGGACGGTGTCCCACCTCTGGTCCCAGCTCAGCCGGTCGGCCTGCTCGGCCCAGAAGCCCTCGCGGTCCGCGGCCGCCCGCTCGTAGGCCTCCTCCTTCAGGTTGGCGTTCGCCGCCAGCTCGGCCGGCGGCTCGAACCGGCGGTCTTCCTTCAGCAGGTTCGAGAGGGTCTCGTCGCTCACGGTGCTCGGTCTCCTGGGTTGGGAATCGGTGACGCGGCCCACACTAGGCCGGGTCGCGTTGCGGTTGCGTCGGCGACTGTCGTCAGGTGCATCGAGAGCGTCGCGTGGGGTCTCGATACGCTCGCTGGCGCTCGCTACTCGACCAACGATCTGAGGTCTCGTTGGACTTGACCAACGATCTGAGGTCTCGTTGGACTCGACCAACGATCTGAGGTCTCGTTGGACTCGAACAACGATCTGAGGTCTCGTTGGACTCGACCAACGATCTGAGGTCTCGTTGGTCGAGTAGCCGCCGAGGAACGAGGTGGCGTATCGAGACCCGCCGCGTTGGCCTGGCCACTCGACCAACGAGTTGCTAATGCTTGATCGCCTGCTCGGCGCCCGCACCGGTGAGGGCGCGGACCTCGAGCTCGTTGTAGCGCTCCTCGGCCTCGGGCTCGCGGGAGGTCACCGAGCCCAGCCAGCCGAAGAAGAAGCCGAGCGGGATGGAGACGATGCCGGGGTTCTCCAGCGGGAACCAGGAGATGTCGATGCTGGTGGGCAGCAGGGACAGGTTCTTGCCGGTGGGGTCCTCGCCCTTGCCGGAGACGATCGGCGAGAAGATCACCAGGCCGACCGAGGAGATCAGGCCGCCGTAGATGCTCCACACCGCGCCACGAGTGTTGAAGCGGCGCCAGAACATGTTGTAGACGATCGCCGGCAGGTTGGCCGACGCGGCGACCGCGAAGGCCAGGGCGACCAGGAACGCGATGTTCAGGTTCTGGGCCGGGATGGCGAGCAGGATGGCGATCGCGCCGATGGCGGCGGCCGCGATCCGGGTCATCCGGATCTCCTGCTGCTCGGTGGCCTGGCCCTTCTTCACCACGTTGTTGTAGATGTCGTGGGCCACCGACGCCGAGGACGTCAGCACCAGTCCGGCCACCACCGCGAGGATGGTCGCGAAGGCCACCGCCGCGATCAGGGCGAGCAGGATCGCGCCGCCGGTCGAGCCGGCACCGCCGCCGACCTCCTCCGCCAGCTTCGGCGAGGCCAGGTTGCCGGCCGCGTCGAGCGTGCTGGTGTCGAGCAGGGCCGCCGCGCCGAAGCCGAGGACCAGGGTGAAGAGGTAGAAGACGCCGATCAGGCCGATCGCCCACAGCACCGACTTCCGCGCGTCGCGGGAGGTCGGGACCGTGTAGAAGCGGATCAGGATGTGCGGCAGGCCCGCCGTACCGAGGACCAGGGCGATGCCGAGGCTGAGGAAGTCGATCTTGCTGGTCATCGTGGCGCCGTACTTCAGGCCGGGTTCGAGGAACGCCGAGCCCGCACCCGAGTTGTTCGCGGCGGAGCCGAGCAGGTCGGAGATGTTGAAGTTGAACTTGATGAGGACCAGCACCACGATCAGCGCGGAGCCGCTCATCAGCAGCACGGCCTTCACGATCTGCACCCAGGTGGTGCCCTTCATGCCGCCGACGGTGACGTAGAAGACCATCAGCGCGCCGACGGCCACGATGGTCAGGTTCTTGACCGCCTGGTCGTCGACGCCGAGCAGCAGGGTGACCAGCGCGCCCGCGCCGACCATCTGGGCGAGCAGGTAGAAGATCGACACGATCACCGTCGAGCTGGCCGCCGCCATCCGCACCGGCCGCTGCCGCATCCGGTAGGCCAGCTGGTCGGCCATCGTGTAGCGCCCGGAGTTGCGCAGCATCTCGGCGACCAGGAGCAGGGCGACCAGCCAGGCCACCAGGAAGCCGATGGAGTAGAGGAAGCCGTCGTACCCGCTGAGCGCGATGGCGCCCGAGATGCCGAGGAACGAGGCGGCCGACATGTAGTCGCCGCCGATCGCGAGGCCGTTCTGGACGCCGGAGAACGAGCGGCCGCCGGCGTAGAAGTCGGCCGTGCCCGAGCTCTGCCGGCTGGCCCAGAACGTGATGCCGACCGTCAGGGCGACGACGGCGAGGAACAGGGTCGTGGTGAGCATTTGGTCGTCCATGTCAGGCCCCCTTCGCCTGGTGCTCGCGGTACTCGTCGTCGAGCTGGCGGGCCAGCGGGTCGAGCTTCGCGGTCGAGAACCGGCTGTAGAGCCAGGCCAGCAGGAAGGTGGTCACGAACTGCAGCAGCCCGAACACCAGCGCGATGTTGATGTTGCCGACGACCTTGGTGCTCATGAAGTCGTGCGCCCAGTTGGAGAGCACGACGTAGAGCAGGTACCAGCTGAGGAACGCGACCGTCGCCGGGAACACGAAGCCGCGGTAGAGCCGGCGCAGCTCGGTGAACTCGGGCCGGGCGTGCAGCTCCTGGTAGACGGGGTCGTGCGGGGAGGCCTGTTTCGGATCGGGTCGTGACGCCACGGTGGGTCCTCTCGGACGAGGGGGTGTGATCGCCGTCACCGTAGGAGCGGTCGTCGTACGACGGAGAGGGGTGCGCGCCCGACGTTCGCCCAGCGGGCGTGCCGCGTCGGCGAGCGGTCGTTCTCGTACGACGAGCGGTCGGCTCTTCTCCCCTGGTTGAGGTGTGAGGGCCGCCAGCCCCGGGCCCTCCTCCCGGTGGTTGAGGTGCGAGGGCCGCCAGCCCCGGGCCCCTCTCCCGGTGGTTGAGGTGCGAGGGCCGCTAGGCCCGAGCCTCGAAACCCGGTGAGCCGGGAGTCGGTGCCGACCCGGTCCCCTCGGAAGTCGCAGCCCGCCGCTGCACGGCCGCACGGCGTGAGAGGTTCGGCAGCGCGTCGTACTCACCTCTGATGAGCGCCTCGCGCTTGCGCCGGCTCCACCCCTGGATGCGCTTCTCGAACAGGTACGCCTCCTCGACCGAGTCGAACCACGCGCTCCAGACGAGCTCCACCGGCCGTCGCCTGCGGGTGTACGCCGCGCCCAGGTCGGGACTCTCGTTGTGCTGCCAGAGCCGCACCTCCAGGTCCCACGTGCTGCCGGCGTAGTAGGAGTCGTCCGAGCAGCGCAGGAGATAGGCGTAGGGCATGCCTGAAGCGTTCCCGGGTGCTCGGTCCGCGGCAACGACGTCGACTGGGGCTGTGGATGACCTCTCGACGCCGACGGTCGAGTCACCGGGTTTCGAGGCTCAGGCCTGGCGGCCTTCGCACCTCAACCAGCGGGGGACGGCTCAGGCCTGGCGGCCTTCGCGCCTCGACCAGCGGGGGACGGCT